>JAZRRN010000062.1:0-39634 GCA_045650745.1 Candidatus Caccovivens sp. | reverse complement strand
AGAGTGTGTTATACTAAAAAAGCAAGGAGAAGATTATGAAATATACAAATATGACCAACAAATTTGGAAGTTTTCTTATTGGGGCTTTGTATGTCTTTATTATATTGTTTATTGTTGGCGTGGCCGGAGTGTTTTTGTGGGTTGATATTTCGCAAGAAATTCCAGGTCTTAGTTTGCTGTGGATTATGCTGTTGCCAACTTTTGGTTTGGGCATAAATTGGAATATTGGACACTTCTTTGGAGATGAATATTACAACACTGGTTATGTGAGAAAAGGCAGAAGTGTTTTAGATGTTGTAAAAACACCTAAATACTACAAAAGAAGAATGTATCTTTGTTTTATTGAATGTGGACTTTTCTTCTTATTGATGATTAGATACCTTGTTTACTTTTCTGTCACTGTTGCAGTGCCTATCATCGGGTTGTTGTCTTCGATTGCTGCAATGATTATATATTTTGTTGTGGGTATGAGTTCTTACGAATTGAGTGGGCTTAAAGAACAACACGAAGCAAAAAAGGCAGAGGAAGAACAACAATCTCAACCAAAGGAAACTCAACCTGAAAATGTTGAAGAAAAACCTGCAAAACCTGTTTATGCTTTTGACTTTGACAAATTTCCTGAACTTTTGCCTAAATATGAGGCATTTAAACTTTGGAACTCAAGGAAAAACAAAAGTCGTAAAGCAGGTGAAGACTTGGAAATGATTGCGACTGAATATAAAAAGTCGCTTGAAGATCTCTCGTTGAGCGTTTTTGAGATTTTTGCTGAAATCAAACCAGAAATTGTTGCCAAAAACACAGGTGAAAAGTTGAAATGGGAAGCTGTGTTTGACAAACCTTATGCAGAGTTGAAATACTTGCAAAAATTGGCACTTGCAAGATTGTTGGACAGACATTATAAATATACTTTGCCAAGCAAATATTACAAACGCTGATGCTATTGAAAATTGACTAAAAGAAAAAGATGCTCGTTTTGAGCATCTTTTTTGTTTTGATTAGTTTTTCTTGAACAATTGTTTTGTGAATGCAAACAACAACACAATCACGACAACGCAGTAAATAAGCGAAATGAAGAAGTTTCCGTGTGTGTAAAGCGAAGATGCAAGGAAACCTGTTTTCATTGTTGCTCCACCCAAGAATGGGGTGATGTCTGTGTGAATAAATGGAAACAGGCAATACCACAATTGTGTGTTTAAGAAGTGATTTCCAAGTGTTGCAAAAACAAACAAACCAACTGCGATGCCAAACATCAATTCAAACTTTCTAGAAATGTTCATCAAGAAGATTGTGAGCACTGCCCAGAAAGTTGCTTGAAGTGCCATGCTGATCAATTTGACAAGAAGCATAACAATAGGCGATATCGTGTAGGCCTTTGTTGTGTTGAACACGAGCAAAATTGGTTGTGCAACAAATCCATATCTTATCATTCCCCAAAGCAAACTTGCCACTGCAAACGAGCCCAAGCAGAAGAAGATAGAATACAAGATTGCCAAAAATTTGCCCCAGAAAACTTGAGAGAATGTTGCGTTTTGTGCAAACAAAAGGTCCATTTTTCCGGTTCTTCTGTCTCTGCCAAACAATTTGTATGCTGCAAAGATTGCAAAAGCACAAGTAAGCAATCCTACAATGCCAAGCACAAAGGTTGTGTAGTCAAATGCTGTTGTCTTGTATGATGCTTGGTTGAAGTTGAGTGCTGTTTGGTGTTGTTTGAAGTAAATGTCATCTTGCTCGAGGTGATAGTTGATTGTTGCAAGTTCCATCTTCAAATCTTCAGTATAGAAGTTTGTGTAGTTGTAAAGTTTTGAATAGTTTGATGCGTGCTTTTTAAGCAAAAGGTGAAGTTCGGCTTCAACTGCTTTTTTTGCATTTTCGCAAGTAAATTTGTAGTTTGTGATCAAACTTTTCATTTTTGACACATTTTGCGATGCCTTTTTTGAATCTGTTTCGTGTGAAGCTGCAGAGGCAAGAGTTTCCATCTCTTCATAGATTTTGTTTGTTTTTGCTGTCGCTCTTGCTATGTATTTTTGTCGAAACAAAACAACGCTTTTTGAGTCAATTGTCCAACGGGTGAGTTGGGTTGTTAGGTGCTCAAAATCGTCAAATGTGTCTGATTGAGCATCGAGATTTGCCAAAACTGTTTCCAAAACCGAACTTGAATTTGCTGCTGTGCTGAGAATGTGGGCATAAGTTTGGAGTTTTTGGAATTGCGATTTTGTGAAAATCAACTTTGTTGAAAATTCTGGCAATGCCGAATATTCTTCAACAAACTTGTCGAGTGAGTTTGTTGTTGCTTTGATTTGGTTTACTGTGATTGTGTAGCCAAGCCCTGCTGCATATTTGTCGACCTGAACCTTCAAGTTTTTCAGGTTTGTGTTGAGGCCCACAAGGTTGTCATATTCCAAACAATAAACATCATCTTGAATCTCGAGATATTCTTCTGCTTGGTCAAGAAGTTTGAGAAGGTTGCGTTTTGTGTCTGCTTTGTTGGCAGCGCCATTTGCAAATTCGTTGAAAATTTGTGTAGCAGAAACGCCATAAGTTGTTGCACTGTAAACAGGTGTGTTTTTTGGTTGAACAATCAATCCTGCAACAAAAGTGATTGCAAAAATTACAACCATACCAATCAAGGTGATTGGGTTGAACATAAGTCTTTTGAAGTCATAGTTTGCAATTTTGAAGGTCTTTTTCATGATTGGTCTTCCTCCTTATAATAAGGAGCAAGGTTGCCAAAAATCTTTTCGGATTGTTTTGACAAATATCCTGCCTTATAAACTGCTATGTGGTTTTTAGAGAAATATCTTACAATTTCTGCTGTTGTGTCTTCATCTGCTTCAAAAAGAACTTTGTTGTCCAAAAGTTTTACTTTGAGTTGAAATTCGTCCATAATTGCTTTGCCGCAATAGTGTGGATATTTGACAGCAACAAATGCATAGGTTTTGTCGCTTAATGTTTCGCATTGTGTGTAAGTGAGAATCTTTGTGATTGCTCTCTTTTCCATAAACATAAACAAGTTGGTCACATCTTGCAATTTTTCAAGACTGCGTGTTGAAATGATGATTGCTGTGCCGTTTGCTTGAATTTCTCTGATGTGCGTTTTGATTTCTTCAATTTTTTCTTCTGGAAGACCTTTAAAAGGTTCGTCCAAAAGCAAAAGCTTTGGTTCTGTCAAAAATGCCAAGGCAAGTGCCATCAATTTTTTTTCGTAGAATGAAAGTGTTTTGACTTTGTCTTTGATTTTGTGTGCAAGGTTGAATTTGTTGAGCACTTTGATTATCTTTTCTTTGTCGTTGTTGTTGCTCAGACCTGAAAGAAATTGCATGTTGTTGAAAACTGTTTGAAACTTGAAAAAAACAGGAGGGTCAAGACAGATGCTGATGTGTTTGAGTGCAGGCGAACCTGGACAGACATTTTCGCCATCAAGCACAACACTTCCATCTGTGATTGGCAATGCTCCTGCAATAGCTTTGATCAAACTGGTTTTGCCTGATTGATCTTCGCCAATAAGACCAACGCATTGGCCTTTGTCGACAGTGAAAGATGCGTTTTTAACCAAAAAACGCTCTTTAATCAAAACAGACAAATTTTTAACAACCAAAACACTATTATTTTCCATATAACTATTATATCAAAGTAAGTTGAAAATGTAAAGGGCTTTTTTCTTCACTTTTTGTCATTTTGAAAAAAATAAAACCTACACAATTTTGCGTGGGTTTTAATCTATGCTGATAAGGTTTTCAAAAATATGTTCGTAAATGTTTGGTGCTTTTTGCTTCCACTTTTTGCAGGCCTCTTCGGCAGATTGTCTGGTAGGCGCTTTGATTTTGATTTCAAACAAAGGCTCGATAACCATAGTTTCGTAGATGCGCATTGTCACCAAATAAGATCCATCTTCGGCATCTGTGTAGTTTGCATAATATTCTTGTGATTGCTTGATTGAAAGACGATTGGCCTTGCTGTATTCTGCAATTTCGTCCAAAAGATCTTTTGGCACTCTCTTGTAGAAGTATGACAAGCAATCTCTGCCTTCTACTGAAAGGTTGTATCTCATTTCTCCTTCTTTGCAAGCTGTTTTGTAGATCAGTTTTGCTTCAGAAAGTTGATACAGCAAATCAAGACAATCCATATAGTTTATCCAATTGTTTTTGACCGAACAAATTTCGATGATTGAATTTTCTGTGAGTGGCATTTCCATTTTTTCCATAATCCACAGAATAACCAGCTTGTTGGTCATTGCATCATAGTTCATTTTTACTCCGTTTTTGTGGTTTACCTATGCATAATAGCACTTCGCACCAAAAAAATCAATTTTTTTCAACTTGTTTGCAAATTTATTTGTTTTTTTTTGATTATATGCTAAAATAAACAAGTAACACGCCGAGGGGGTTTTGATGGAAACTAAAAACATTTTAGATGTAGAAAAGTTTGTTGTAGCTTGCAACGATATGTTGACAGGCAAGTTTCTTGACCTCAACAAGAGATTGGATAAGTTTTTGTCGGTGATGACAAACAGCGAAGACATCATTGATTTGCTTGCTGACGCTTTGGAAGATTTTGAAGATGAAATCGAATTTGAAAAGGCGTTTTCAGTTGACAAAAAGACAGGTGTTGCGACAGTTTCAATCCCTACAAATGACACAAAAAGATTGGCTCTTTCTGCAATGATTTTCAACGGAATTATCAACGATCAAATCAATGCAAATCAATTTTTGGAAACATATTTCCAAGACAAAAAATTGACCCCAATGCAATGCTTTTTGGAAAAGATTATCAAACCTTACAGAGACATCATTTGCAAGACATTTGAGCTTGACACAGACATCACTGTAGAGGACATTAAAAAGCAAATCGAAGCAGAAAAATATCTCAAAAAACAAGAAGAAAAAAATGCCGAAGAAGCACAATTTCCACACCTTGATGAATTGTTGGAAGAAATTGTGAAAACAAGCAATCAAATCTTGGCAATTTTGAAGTTTGAAAAGAAGCGCACAGACGCTCTTGATGATTTGGAATTTGTGGTAAATTCTATTATTCAAGCGTGTCAAAAGAGAGATTTGATGGTGATAAATGGCCTTGTTATTGGGCTTAATTATGTGTCTAAAAAATTTAAAAACACAAGACACTTGGTGTCAGATTTAAATGTGATAATCTACGATTATTACGAATATCTCGCTGGATCTGCTGCACCAAAAGAAGATCTTGACGCAGATGACATCGAATATGATGAAGATGAAGAAGAATTTGAAGAAGATGATGACTAAAAAAGAGCACACTTAAGGTGTGCTTTTTTGTTGCATTTTTGGCAAGAATGAAAATCTTTTGACATATATTGGTGATATGAAAAAGATAAAAATTGTTTCGTTTAGTTTAAGAAATTTTGCAGTCAATTTTGTGATTGCTTTGATGCTGATTTCGGTGTCTGCATGTGCCTTTTTTGGGGTGCAGTTTGTCAAGATGACAAGTGCAAGTCAAGGAGTGTTTTTTGGTGGAGATCGAACATCAAACAAGGTGACACTTATGGTCAATGTTTATTGGGGGACAGAGTATATCGAACCTATGCTTGAAATTTTTGAAAAATACAACATAAAAACCACTTTTTTTGTTGGTGGAGTTTGGGCAGTAAAAGAGAGTGAAATGCTCAAAAAAATTTATCAAGCAGGGCATGAAATCGCAAATCATGGCTACAATCACAAAGAACACAAAAAATTGTCGACAGAAAACAATTTGCAAGAGATTGAAAACACACACAATGTTGTAAAGTCAATTTTGGGGATTGATATGTCTTTGTTTGCACCACCAAGTGGATCTTACAATCAAACGACAATTGATGTGGCAGAGAGTTTGGGCTACAAGACCATCATGTGGACAGAAGGCAGAGACACGATAGATTGGCGAGACAAAGACAGCGAAGTGATTTACAGGCGAGCAATCAAAAACTGCAAGGGAGGCGATTTTGTTTTGATGCATCCAACCGAGGCGACCAAAAACGCACTTGAAAGGATTGTTGTCAAATTGCAACAAGATGGATTTGAACTTTGTTCAATAAGTCAAAATTTGCAACAAAATTGACAGAAATTTTGCAAAATCCGTTTGGTTTAATATAATTTAAGTGTTATACTGAGTAATAATAGCAGGACTATGTCCTGTTTTGTCACGCTTTGTGGCAAAAATGATGGTAGGGGGTTTTGATGGCAATCTACAAACTTAATTCGAAAAAGCAGAAAGATTCAAATCCAAATGTGAGAAAAATTGTTGGATTTTCTCTTATTGGGGCTGGATCGCTTATCTTTTTGTTTTTGACAGGGATTATCAAACCGTTGCAAACATTTTTCTTGGGACTTTTTGGAGTCTTTGGATTTCCTCTTTGCATAATCTTCTTTGTTGTTGGTTTGGCACTTCTCAATCACAGAAGATATGTGATGTCAAAAAAATACACCATCAGTTTGATCATTTCGATAATCCTGCTTTTGTGCATTTTGCAACTTGCCATTGTGGGCAACAAAACAGGCAGTTTTTGGAAGTATTGGGGCAAAAACTATTCTGACAAGTGGACAGCAGGTGGCTTTTTTATCGGCACTCTCACAACAATCTTCTTGTATATGACAAATCTTGTGGGGGCTTACATTATCTTTGCGTTGGGGCTTGTGATTTCAGGAGCAATTTTGATTGACAGCTTAAATCGCATGAGACAAAACAAACAAGAACAAGAGTCAGTCACTGTGCAAATCAAAGATAAAAACGGACCAAAGACACAACCTGAAGACGAACAGCCAAAACAGTTGCAACCGACAGAAGAGGTCAATGTTGTGCTTGATGGAAACTTGAAACAGCAAGATCAACCACAAAAACCTTTGACTGCAAAACAAATTTTAGGTTTGGATAAAAAACGCAACAAAGCTTATGGTTATGATGAAGAGTTGCCAAACCCAACAGTGAGTCAAGCAACACCACAAGAACCTGAAACTCCAAAAACTTTGAAAGAACTTATCTTGACACCACCAACAATCGACCTTGATGAATATTTCAAGGATTTGAGAGGAAAAGGTGCTCCAGAAATTGAGACGGTAAATCAAAATGTGCAAGAGATGAGAGGGCAAACGGTTTCGTATGATCCACAACCACAACCAACTCAAGAGCAAAGACAAGAAATCAAAGAAGTTTTGGACATTTACAAAGCAGACAGAATCAATCAACCAAAACCTCAGGTTGGATCGACACAACAAGCACCAACTGAATATAGCGAGCCAGAGACTGCACAACAGTTTTCGCTTGAAGAGGTTGACACCGAAGAGTTGGTTGAAGAAGCAGACAGCATCTTGAAAGAAGTGATTGAAGCAGAAAAAGCAGAAAATCCAGAAATGTTTGCTCAAAACAATCCAGAAATGAATGTTATCAACTCTTTGCCAGACAGAGACAACACAGGTGCTCTTGGAAGAAGAGATTTTGATCGCAGAGATTTTGGAAGTAGAGACAACAATGTTGATCTTGATAGAGCGAGAAAGAGTTTCAACGACAGCGTGCTCGAACGCACAAGCAGCATAACTCAAGAAGACAAAGATGCAAGAGGCGAGTTTAACAGACAGAGAGAAACTCTTGATGCACGAAATGGTGTGCTTGCAAGAGAACAACAACCAATCACACCTGAAGAAGAGGAAGTGATTGAGCCATACAACTATCAAAGACCATCACTTGATCTTATCACAACTCAAAGTGTTGATTTGTCTACACTTGCAGACGATGTGGCTGAAAAGAGAGTGCTTTTGGAAAATGCTCTCGAACAATTTGGTGTGCCAGCAAAAGTGCAAAATGTTATTGTTGGACCAGCAGTAACTAGATACGAACTTGAAATGCCACAAGGTGTGCCTGTAAGCAAGATTAAAAACCGTGTTGATGACATTGCTTATGCTCTTGCAGCAGAAGGAGCAATCAGAATTGAAGCGCCGGTGCCAGGAAAGAGCTGTGTAGGCATTGAAATCCCAAACAAATCAATTGCAACGGTTTCGCTTAGAGATATTTTAAACACTAGACAATTTATGGAAGCGAGGTCTCCACTTACTTTTGCGATTGGAAAAGATCTTACTGGCGAAACAGTTTGCTGCAATATGCAAAAACTTACTCACCTTTTGGTTGCAGGTGCAACAAACTCAGGAAAGAGTGTGTGCCTCAATGCAATCATTATGAGCATTATCTACAAAGCATCGCCAGAAGATGTAAAAATTATGCTTATTGACCCTAAGAGAGTTGAGTTTGCAATTTATGAAGCATTGCCACATTTGATTATGCCAAAAATCATCAACGACCCTCAACAAGCAGCAAATGCACTTGGTTGGGCTGTTGAAGAAATGGAAAGAAGATATGATATGCTCACTCATGCAAGAGTAAGAAATATTGACGAATACAACACAACTCAAGATGTGCTTGATGGCAAGGTAAGAAAAATGCCATTTTTGGTTATCATCATTGATGAGCTTGCAGACCTTATGATGACAGCAAGACATGATGTTGAAGACAACATTGTTAGACTTGCTCAAAAGGCTCGTGCAGCAGGCATTCACTTGATTTTGGCCACACAAAGACCTTCAAAAGAAGTTGTTACCGGACTTATCAAGTCAAACATTCCATCAAGAATTTCATTCTCGGTGGTAAACACTATGAACTCTTTGATTGTCATTGACAGAGTGGGCGCTGAAAAGTTGCTTGGAAGAGGGGATATGCTCTACTTCCCAATCGGAGCGAAAGATCCTGCCAGAGTGCAAGGTTGCTTCCTTTCTACAAATGAAATCAGCAACATTGTTGATTATGTAAGGGACAACAACAAACCTATCTTTGACAAGTCAATCCAAGAGAAGATAACAAATCCAAACAAGTTTAGCAAAAATGATGACAGGGCAGAAAACAAGATGGACGAATTGTTGCCACAAGTTTTGAAGATGTGCATTGAAACAAACACAGCATCTGCAACAATGATCAGAAGAAAGTTTGGGGTTGGTTACCCAAGAGCTGCAACAATGCTTGATCAAATGGAAGTGGCTGGATATATTTCTGCTGCTGATGGTGCAAAAGGAAGAAAAGTATTTCTTACTATGGAAGAGTTTGAACAATTGTTTGGCTCGGATTATTGATATTAAAGGAAAAATATGGACGAAAAACTTAAAGATAAAAAGGTGTCGGCAATTTCGCTGGGGTGTGACAAAAACAGAGTTGACCTTGAAAAGATGCTTTTTAGGTTGAAAGGCATGGGGCTTGAGATTGTTGCTGAGCCTCAGGAAGCGGACATTGTGATTGTAAACACTTGTGCGTTTATTCAACCTGCAAGGCAAGAGGCGATTGACAACATTTTTGAAATGTGCCATCTCAAAGCGAGTGGTGTGATTGAAAAGGTGATTGTCAGTGGTTGCTTGGCACAAAGATACAAAAAAGATTTGGAAAAAGAAATCCCAGAAGTTGATGCAATTTTGACTGTTGAAGACAATGAAAATGTTTGCGAAATTGTTGCACAACTTTATCAGGCAAAACACAAGCAAGCAAAAAAGAAAAATGATGGCCGAATTTTCACAAACAGAGGCTCGTTTGCATATTTGAAAATTGCAGAAGGGTGCAACAATGTGTGCTCTTATTGCACTATCCCTCGAATTAAGGGCAGATATCAAAGTTATGATATGAAACTTGTTGTTGACGAAGCAAAATATCTCGCCGAAAACGGCATAAGAGAGCTTGTTCTTGTTGCGCAAGATGTCACAAGATATGGCGAAGATTGGGACGGGCAAAACTGCTTGATTGATCTTTGCAAAAAGTTGGCAAAAATTGATGGGATCGAATGGATAAGATTGCATTATGCCTATCCAGAAAAGACAAGCAAAGAGCTTCTTGACTATATTGTCAAAGAGCCAAAGATGTGCAAATATTTGGACATGCCTTTGCAACATATTGACAGAAAAATTTTGGCAAGCATGAGAAGACGACTCAACGAAGAAAAAACAAGAGAGTTGGTCGAAAAAATAAAAACAGAATATCCTCAAATTGCAATCAGGACAACCTTTATTGTGGGTTATCCAGGAGAAACGAAAGAGGATTTCAAAAAACTTTGTGATTTTTGCAAAGAAACAAAATTTGATTATGCTGGATTCTTCCCATTCTATCGTGAAGAAAACACGCCAAGTTTTTATATGAAAAAACAATTGTCAAATTGGACAAAACAACGCAGATTTAAGAAGATCAAAAAACTTCAAGCAAGCATTGTTTTTGAGAAGGCAAAAGAAAATATGGGCAAGGTCTTTAGAGTGCTGATTGACTATTTTGATGAAAATAAAGGAATTTATGTAGGTCATTCAGAATTTTTATCTCCAACAGTTGACTTTGCTGTTGAAATTGAAGATAATATAAATATTGAAACCGGCAAATTTGTTGATGTCCAATTTGTTGGCTTTGATGGAGAAAATTATAAAGGGGTGTATTATGAATCTTCCAAATAAAATCACATTGTGTAGAATCTGCTTGATTCCATTGTTTGTATTCTTCTTTCTTGCAGATTTTATCCCATACGGAAAGTTGATTGCAGCATTCTTGTTTGCAGTTGCATGCTTCACAGACTTTTTGGATGGAAACATCGCTAGAAAGCGTGGCCTTGTGACAAACATGGGCAAATTTTTGGATCCAATTGCAGACAAAGTTTTGGTTATGGCAGGACTTATTGTGGCAATCGCTTGTCCAATCACAGCAAACGGTGGCGTAAATCCAGCACAACCAATCCTTGGACCAAGTTGGGTTGGCATTGTTGCCGTTGTTATCATTTTGGCTAGAGAATTTGTTGTAAGTGCTTTCCGTCAAATCGCTGCAACAAAAAAACTTGTTCTTGCTGCTGATATGTATGGCAAAGTTAAGGCTGTATTCCAATTTATCACACTTATCTACTACTTTGTTTATGCTTTCATCGTTGAAGAATTCTACTATGCGATTGCAGGCACAGCAAACACAGTTTTGGGAATCGTTGGATATGTATTCTTGGCAATCACAGTGATTTTGACAATCATTTCTGGTGTTAAGTATATCGTTGGAAACAGACAAGTTTTCAAAGATGAACCAAAAGAAGAAACAAAATAAGCAATCTAAATTTACAGGGGTTAAATTTTTATGGCAGAAAAAAAAGATGCAAGAGAAGAAGCTCTCGAACAGGCTCTTCTCAAAATTGAAAAGGATTTCGGCAAAGGTGCCATTATGAAATTGGGCGACACAGCTTATCAAAAAGTTGATGTCATTCCAACAGGCTGTTTGACACTTGACATGGCTCTTGGGATCGGTGGTATTCCTCGTGGAAGAATCATCGAAATCTATGGACCAGAATCTTCTGGTAAGACAACAGTTTCGCTTCATATGGTTGCTGAAGCACAAAAAGCAGGTGGTCGTGCAGCATTTATTGATGCAGAACACGCACTTGATCCAATTTATGCTGAGAAACTCGGTGTTGACATCAAATCATTGTATGTTTCTCAACCTGACAACGGCGAACAAGCTCTCAACATCTGCGAAACATTGATTCGCTCAGGAGCATTTGATATCGTTGTTGTGGACTCTGTTGCAGCACTCACTCCAAAGGCAGAAATCGATGGAGAAATGGGTGACAACCATGTTGGTTTGCAAGCAAGAATGATGAGCCAAGCGCTTAGAAAGATGACATCAGTTTCAAGCAAAAGTGGCACAGCAGTTATCTTCATCAACCAACTTCGTGAAAAAATTGGGGTTATGTTTGGAAATCCAGAAACAACAACAGGTGGAAAGGCACTTAAATTTTATGCAAGTGTGCGTCTTGATGTAAGAAAAACAGACACAATCAAAGATGGGGCAAACATTGTCGGAAACAGAACTAAAGTTAAGGTTGTAAAAAACAAACTTGCTCCACCATTCAAGGTTGCAGAATTTGACATTATGTATGGTCAAGGTGTTTCTCAATCAGGTTGCATTTTGGATATGGCTTTGCAACTTGGTCTTGTCAAAAAGTCAGGGGCTTGGTTCTCTTACAATGACGAAAAGATCGGACAAGGAAAAGAAAACACAAAAATTTATCTTGAAAAAAATCCAGATGTTATAAACGAACTCGAATCAAAAGTTAGAGAAATGATGTCTGCAAATGACAATCTTCTCGAAACTGATTTGGAAGATTGATTTATAAAAACAAAAAACACACCATTTTAGGTGTGTTTTTTTTGTTGTGATTTGAAGATTATTCAGCATCAGTTTTTGGTGCGTCTGTTTCTTCAGCTTTTTTTGCACATCTGTCTGCTTTTGCACAGTGCAAGTCAAGAAGTTTGCCAATGCCAAACAAAATCAAACTGTAGATGATTGCTTGTGTCAAATATGAAATAAACGACATAAAGTTTCCACCAACTGCTGCTGAGTAGATGCCCAAAATAAATTCGAAAAGTGCAACTACAAGTGCGGCAAATTCAAACATATAAAAAAGTGTTTTGCCTGCTGTGTTTTTTGATTGTGCAACAAAAATGTTGTTTTGCATAAATTTTACCTCCATATTTACATATTATCACACAAGCGATTTTTTAGCAACAAAATGAGATATTTTGTCGGGGCAGCAAATAAAAAAGGACTGTATTAAAAAAATGCAGTCCTTTTTGTTTTTTAGATTACATATGAGTTTTCGAGGGCGTGGTCGATCAATTTGTCGCCATCTGTTGCGATTGCTTCCATCCAACTGTTGCAATAGTCATCGTTGATGCATTGACCTTTTTCGCCAGGTTTTGTGCCTGTGTAACCAGTCCAATTTACTGCTCCCCAAATTCTTTCTTCTTTGCCTGTTTTGTCATAGATTGCAAATGTGTAGAAATCTCTTGGCATGATTGGGCTGCAACCACCATATTCTTTTGCCTTGATGATCACTCTGCCTTTTTCTGTGGCTGTAACTTGAAGGTTGTGAATAAGTGATGCTTCGTCATATCCACAAAGTGCGCTGTGGTTGTCTGTGATAAATCTAAAATTTTCGCCAGATTGTTCGCATTTGCCATTCCAAGGGTATGTAAACATTACATCGCCTTTTTCATCGTAGAATTGCACCTTTGCAAGTGGGCAGAGGTTTTCTTGGTCGATATAAGCATAAACCCTGTGGCCTTTGCTTTCTGGGTTGAGACAAACTGCTGCGCCTGTTGCGATTTTTTGAGAAAGTTCGTGACGGCTGAGCAAAGAAATTTCTCTTTGCAAGGTCATGATTCTTGCTTTTTTGTAAGAAACAGTTTCAAATTTTGTTGGCAAATCAATTTTTGGAAATGTAAGTGTTGTGATTGGTGTCATAAATCCTCCTTATCAATCGGCCACATTATACCACAACCACAAAAAATGTCAATAGGGGCTAGATATACCATTTGTCTTTGGTTTTTGGATTTTTTGTTGTTTGCGACAAGTTGAAAATTTTTTCGCCTGTCAAATCTTTTGATGTGTCATTTGCGTAGTTTGCCAAGATTTTGAGTTGGCATTGTTGTTCGGGGAAGTTTAGGCGCAGGCAAAGCTTCTCGTTTTTGCCTTGTATTGTTTGATAAGGAATGTTGTTTTTGAAGATTTGATAAGAAATGTGCTTTTGCGTAGTGAGGTTTAGCACTATTTGTCCGTTTTCGACCTTGCAATTGGCGTTTATTTGGGGGATTTGTGAAAAGTTGGGTGAGATTTCGCTTGGCATATTAAATCTTGAAAAAACGGCAATTTCGGCATATCTTTCAGGTGTATATTTGCTGGCAAGTTTGAGAGTGTGGTTTGTTTCTTTTTCCAAACTGTCGATTTTTGCTGTCGTGATGGAAGAAGGGACTTCAAATTCGGTCTTTGTGTAGGTTTGAGATTTGAGATATTCTTTTGCCACCGAAGTTGGTTGATTGCCACCAGCAATTTTGCTTGGGGTGTTGTCGAGATTTCCAAACCAAACTCCGATTGTTTCTTCTGGGGTGTAAGAAATGTTGTAAGCGTCGGTGTTGCCTTTTTTGTCGCCGGTTGTGCCTGTTTTTGAGGCAATCTCGACATTGTCAAGGTCTGCAAGTTTTTTTGCTGTGCCTGTTTTGGCAGCTTCTTTCAAAATGTGTGTCATAAGATAGGCAGCATCTTGCCTCAAAGCCATTTGCTCGACCGGTTTGTGAATGTAGATTAGCTGGTCGTTTTTGTCGGTTATGTATTGCACAAAGGTTGCAGGGGCAAAATTTCCACCATTTGCAAAAGTTGTGTAGGCAGAAGTCAAATCCTTTAAGGTTGTGCCGTAGGTCATTCCACCAAGTGCAATCGCATAACTGTCATCGGTTTCGGCAAATGAAATGCCCATGTTTTGAGCATACTGCTTGCCTGTGTCCAATGTGATGTAGCTTAGCACTTTGATTGCTGGTATGTTTACCGAATTTTTGACTGCATCTGTCACTGAAATATAGCCAGCAAATTTTTTGTTTACATTGCTTGGACTGTAGTTGCCGATGGTGAGGGGCTCGTCCAAGATTTGGGTGCTTGGCGAGATAATGTTTTCGTTGAGTGCAGGGGCATAGACAAGCACAGGTTTGATGCACGAAGCAGGTTGTCTTTTGATGTTTGAAAGCTTGAATTTGCTGTTGCCTCCATATGCGACAATGCCGTGAGAAGAGTTGTTTATCACAATGCCACAATTGTCGATGTTGTCAACGACATTTGCTTCCAATGCTTGTGAAAGTTGAGCTTGTTTTTCGCTGTTGCAGTAAGTGTGGATTTTGTAGCCGTTTATGGCAAGTTGCTTTGCAGGAATGTCAAGGATTTTTGCTGCTTCGTCAACACTTGCTTGAGCATAAGTGTTTGTGGCATTTTCTCGTGGGGTTATGCAAAGCGAAATTGGTTTGTTTTGTGTTGAGATTTTTTGTTCGATAGAGATTTTGCCATCTTTTTCCATTTCGCTCAAAATCAAATTTCTTCGCTTTAAGCAGTTTTGATAGTTTTGCACAGGACAATATTTGCTTGGGGATTTGATGATGCCGGCAAGGGTGCAACTTTCGTTTAAGTCCAACTCTTTTGCTGGTTTGTTGAAATAATAGTTTGCTGCCTCTTCAAGGCCATAGCAGTTGTTTCCAAAATAAATCACATTGAGATAACTCTGCAAAATCTGATCTTTAGAATATTTTTTTTCGAGTTTGCGTGTAAGGGCGATTTCTTTGAGTTTTCGCTTGATTGTTTTTTCGTTTGAAAGATGAGTGTTTTTGATGAGTTGTTGGCTTATGGTTGATGCGCCCTCTTTGAAACTTTTGCTTTTGAGGTTGTTTATGGCAGCTTTGGCGATGCGTTTTGCGTTTATGCCATTGTGCTCAAAAAACTTTTTGTCTTCAATCGAAACAAATGCATTGATTGTGTGTGCTTGCAGTTGCGACAGGTCGCAGTGAGTGGCGTTTAGTTGTGTCGGTTGTTTGATTTTTTTGTTTGCAAAATCAAAAATTTCTACTTGCAAGTTGTTTGAATCAAGTGCATCGGCATTGAGAGGTATGTGCGAATATGAAAGATAGTTGAGTGTCAAATAAGTCGCACAAAAACAAAGGGCAAAAGTTATGCTCAAACCGATGCTTATAAGACAAATTTTGACAAATTTCTTCACTCTGCTATTATGTGTCGTATTTTGACAAAAATTCATTTATTGACTTGCTAAATTGCTTTATTTTTTGTATAATTGCACTATGAAATATTATATCGTTACTTATGGGTGCCAAATGAATGTGCACGAATCAGAAAAATTGGCTGCAATTTGCGAAAAGATGGGCTATGATCTCGCCGAAAAGAGAGAAGAAGCCGATCTTATTATTTTCAACACCTGTGCTATCCGTGAAGGGGCAGAAGACAGGGTTTTTGGCAATGTTGGAGCACTTAAAAAACTTAAAAAACAAAGAAAAGACCTTATCGTTGCTGTGTGTGGTTGCATGACTCAAAAACAACAAACTGCCGAATATATGCTCAGGACTTTTCCGTTTGTCGACATTGTGATTGGCACTTTCAATTTGCCAAACTTTGAGCATTATGTAAATGCAGTCAAAGCAGGTCGCAGACAACTTGAAATTTTGCAAGAAGGTGACATTGACGAATCAATCCCTTACAAGCGCACAAGTGGTGAAAACGCTTGGGTAAACATTATGCAAGGTTGCAACAACTTTTGCACTTATTGCATTGTGCCTTATGTGAGAGGAAGAGAAAAAAGCCGTCAAAAAGAAAACATCTTAAACGAAATAAGAGAAGTTGTCGCAGAAGGCAAATACAAAAAAATCACTTTGCTTGGACAAAATGTAAACTCTTATGGCAAGGATTTGACGCCTGCCGTTTCTTTTGCACAACTTTTGCAAGAAATCTGCCAAATCGAAGGGGATTTCAAGGTTTGGTTTATGACATCACACCCAAAAGATTTGACTGATGATGTGATTGATGTGATTGCAAGAGAAGACAAGATTTTGAAAGATATTCACTTGCCAGCACAAAGTGGAAATGACCGTATCTTGCACCTTATGAACAGAAAATACACAAGAGAAAAATATCTTGGCATAATCAACAAAATCAGAGAAAAAATCCCAAATTGCAGAATTACATCTGACTTTATTGTGGGCTTCCCAACCGAAACAGAAGAAGAGTTTGAAGACACAATGAGTTTGGTTGACACTGTCAAATATGACAGCATTTTTGCGTTTATGTATTCGCCAAGAGAGGGCACTGTGGCAAGCAAAATGGACGGACAAGTGCCACAAGAAATCAAACAAAGAAGAGTCAATGCGTTGCTTGCTCTTGAAAAACAAATTCAACAACAGGAAGGTAAAAAATAATGGCTTCTGCAGTTAAAGAACCATCAAACATGATGAAACATTATTTGCAAATGAAAGAGAAATACAACGATTGTATTTTGTTTTATCGCCTTGGTGACTTCTATGAGCTTTTTTATGATGATGCCATCGAAATTTCAAGAGTTTTGGAATTGACTTTGACCGGCAAAGCATGTGGGCTTGATGAAAAAGCGCCAATGTGTGGTGTGCCTTATCATGCTGCAGAAGGATACATTGCAAAACTTGTTTCACTTGGTTATAAAGTGGCTGTTTGCGAACAGTTGACCGAACCTAAAAAGGGTGTCAAAATCGTTGAAAGAGATGTTGTAAGGGTTGTCACAGCAGGCACAGTGGTTGATGACTCGATGCTTGAAGAGAGAAAAAACAACTACATTATGTCAATGTTTTTGAACGATGACAAATTGAGTGTTGTTTATTGCGACATCACAACAGGAGAACTCAATCTTTGCCATTTGGACGGTGGACTTGAAAGCAACTTTGCTGATCTTCTCAACAGAGTTATGCCATCGCAAGTTATTGGAAATGCAAAGGCAAAATTGTTTTACAACGATTTGCCAATGCTTCGTTTTGGTGTTTATCCAAGATTTGAAGAATATTTTGATTATGCCTATGACACAGCAAAGGCGATTGCAAACATTGAAAAACAATTTGGTGAAAATGCAGTCAATGTGTTTGAACTTAAATCAAACAAACTTGACATACCTGCAATCGGTGGACTTTTGGAATATTTGCAAGAAACCCAAAAGAGATCGCTTAAAAACATCAGCAAGATCACAAAAGTAAAAAACAACCAATTTATGGTTATTGACATGAACACAAGACGAAATCTCGAACTTGTGGAGTCAATCCGTGAAAGAAAAAAATATGGTTCGCTTTTGTGGCTTATGGACATGACAAAAACAAGCATGGGTGCAAGAAAGTTTAGATCAATGTTTGATCAACCATTGCAAAGTGCCACTCAAATCAACGAAAGACTTGATGCTGTTGAAGAACTTTCAAAAAACCTTATCTTGAGAGATAGATTGTCAGAAAGTTTGTCAAACATCAAAGATATCGAAAGAATTTCAGGCAAAATTGCTTATGGCAACATCTTGCCAAAAGATTTGATTATGCTTAAAACTTCTTTGGCACAACTTCCAGAAATAAGAGGTTTGATTGCAAACACAAAGGCGAAAAAACTTGTGTCTACTGCAGAAAATTTGGTTGATTTTGGTGAAATTGTTTCGCTTCTTGAAAATGCAATCATCGAAAATCCACCTGCGCTTATTAAGGAGGGCGGCTACATTAAAGAAGGTTTTAATGAAGAACTTGACCAACTTCGTCATGCAAGACAAATTGCAAAACTCGAATGCGAAAAGTTGGAAGAGTTTGAAAGAGAACAAACCGGCATCAAAAACCTTAAAATACATTCAAACAGCGTGTTTGGATATTACATTGAAGTAAGCAAGGGGCAAACAAACCTTGTGCCACTTCGTTATATAAGAAAACAAACAATTGCAAACTCAGAAAGATACACCACAGAAGAGTTGCAAAAGATTGAAGACAAAATCTTCAACTCGCAAGAAAATGCAATCAAGTTGGAAGAAAAACTCTACAAAATGTTGATTGAATATCTTGCAAACTATCTTTCTTCATTTGCAGATGTTGCAAAGGCGATTTCCGAACTTGATGCTTTGCTTTCGCTTGCTCAAGTGGCAGTAAAATACAACTTCTGCAAACCAACAATCGGCAAAAACATCAAGAAGATTGAAATTGATGAAGGCAGACACCCTGTTGTTGAAAGATTTGCAAAAGAAGGATCGTTTATCACAAACGACACAATGCTCGATTGCGAAGACAACAAGATGATGATTATCACAGGTCCAAATATGGCCGGAAAGAGCACTTATATGAGACAAGTCGCAATCATCACATTCTTGGCGCACATTGGCAGTTTTGTGCCTGCAAAGAGTGCAGAAATCGCTATCACTGACCGTATTTTCACTCGTGTTGGTGCAAGTGATGACTTGGCTTTTGGACAAAGCACTTTTATGGTCGAAATGAGCGAAGTTGCAAACATTTTGGCAAATGCAACAGACAAGAGTTTGGTTGTGCTTGACGAAATTGGAAGAGGAACTTCAACTTTTGATGGGCTTTCAATTGCTTGGGCTGTTGTGGAATATATTTCAAAAAATCTCAACTGCAAAACATTGTTTGCGACACACTATCACGAGCTTTCCGAACTCGAAGGGGTGATTGGTGGGGTTAAAAACTACAAAATCACAGTCAAAGAAATCAATGACAGCATTGTCTTTTTGAGAAAGATTGTAAGAGGACATGCAAACAGAAGTTTTGGTATCGAAGTTGCTCAACTTGCTGGTGTGCCAGACAAGGTTATTGAAAGAGCAAAAGAAATCAGTTTGAGTTTGGAAAAAGTCAACCAAAAACTTGATATGAACATTTTTGGCGAAGACGAAGAACGCACTAAACAAGAAAAAAACAACAAACTTGGAAGTCAAGTGCTTTCAATTTTGAGAGATTTGGATATTAATCGTATGTCACCAATGGAAACATTTGAAGTGCTCAACGATTTGATTTCAAGAGCGAAAGACGAAAAATAAACTAGGAGAAAATTATGGCAATAAATGTGCTTGCACCTCGCATATACAACCGTATTGCAGCAGGTGAAGTTGTTGAAAGACCAGCTTCGATTGTGAAGGAACTTGTTGAAAACAGCATGGATGCTGGAGCAACAAAAATCAAAGTTGAAATCGAAGAAGGTGGCATCAAAAAAATTGTTGTTTCTGACAATGGTTGTGGGATTTCAAAAGAAGATCTTCCACTTGCTTTTATGCCACACGCAACAAGCAAGATTGCAGACATTGATGACCTTGATGCAATTGCAACACTTGGGTTTCGTGGCGAGGCTTTGGCCAGCATTGCATCTGTTTGTATGGTGAGTTTGAGCACAAAAACAAAGAGTGCCGAAACAGGTTATCGCATCGAAGCAAACGGTGGCGAAATTTCAAAGGTTGTCGAAGTTGCAAGACTTGACGGAACAACTCTCACAACACAAAATTTGTTTTACAACACACCAGCTCGTGCCAAGTTTTTGAAAAAACCAAAGACAGAAGAAGGTGAAATCACTCATTTGATCGAAAAGTTTATGCTTTCAAGACCAGAGATTGATTTTGAATATGTTGTAGATGGCAAAAGCATTTACAATCATTCTTCGGGCAAACTTGATGAAGTGATTTATTTGATTTATGGCAGAGAAGTTTTTGACAATCTTCTTAAACTTGAATATGAAGAAGATGGCATCAAAATTTCTGGTTATGTCGTTTCGCCAAAATATTCAAGGCCAAACAGAACTTATCAAACATTGTTTGTAAACAATCGTTATGTAGAAAATTATATGGTTTCGGCATGCATTCAAGGGGCATATGAGCCACTTTTGATGAAAGGCAGATTTCCTATTTATGTTGTCAAACTTGACATACCTTTTGATCGTGTTGATGTCAATGTGCACCCAAACAAAAAGGAAGTCAAATTTGACAATTCTTCAAAGATTTTTGGCATCATAAGGAGAGCAGTTGAAAAAGCACTTCTTTCAACAAATCTTGTTGCAAATTTTGAATTTACTGCACAGGAAGAGCAAGAATGGTCAAAATTTAACATCAAAAATGACAAAGATCCTCAAATGACAAACTTCAACTCTTTTGAAAAGAGCAGTTTGGACAAGATGGCATCAACAGAAGGGGCAAGTTACAGCATCACTGTTGACGACGAGATAATCAAAGAAAGGGTTATTTCGCCAAAAGAATATCAAAAAAACGGCATTGAAATCATCAATATGCCACAATTTTCGAGTGTTAAAAGTGACGAAATTGGTCGCAATCGCAAAGGTGGAAACATCTTTTTTGACAACTCTGGCGAAGGGATTTTGCACGAAGTAGAACTTTCTGTAAAAAAAGATCTTGTAAATGCTGAAGAAAAACCTGAGCAAAAAATTGAGCCAACTTTTGTTGAAGAAAAATTTTTGACTGCAAAAGTTGAAGAAATCAAGATTGTTGGTGTTGTGTTTAAGACATACATCATCACAGAGTTTGAAGACAGCATTTATGTTGTTGACCAACACGCAATGCACGAAAGACAACTTTATGACAAACTCAGAAAAGAGGTTGAAGAAAACAATGTTTCAAAACAAGATATGCTTGTGCCATACAGTTTCACGCTTTCTGCACAAGACAAAATTTTGTTTGAAGCTCAAACAGAAAATTTGAAGGCTATCGGTTTTGAAATTTCTCAAAACGAAAACAACTTTGAGATTTCAAGTGTGCCATTTGTGCTTTCAAACATCAAACTTGACAAATTTGTTGAAGAAATTTTGTCAGGCGATGGCATCAATCAAATCAAAGCAAGTCAAATAATCAACGAAAAACTTTGTCAAACTGCTTGCAAGCATGCAATCAGAGCAGGGGACAGTGTTTCAAAAGAAGAAATTTGCTATTTGATTGAAGAAATGAAGGGTGGGGTTGCTCTTTGCCCACACGGCAGACCAATTGTGGTGAAGATGACAAAAAAAGAGCTTGAAAAAATGTTCAAAAGGACTTTGTAATGAAAAAAGTAATCTTTATTTTGGGGCCAACAGCAGTGGGCAAAACATTTTTCAGTGTCAAACTTGCAAAAGAAATTGATGGAGAGATAATCTCTTCCGATTCGGTGCAAATTTACAAAGGTCTTGATGTTGGTTCGGCAAAAGTTACACAAGAAGAAATGCAAGGTGTTGTGCATTATGCAATCGACATTTTAGAGCCAGAAGAAGAGTTTTCTGTGTTTGATTATGTGCAATACACTAGACAAAAAATTGACGAAATCACTGCAAAAGGAAAAGTGCCAATCGTTGTTGGTGGCACGGGACTTTATGTGAGAGCACTTACAGAAGGTTACAACTTTGGGGGTGCTGCGAAAGATGAAGAATTGAGAGACCATCTTGAAAATCTTGCCAAAGAAAAAGGCAACGACTTTTTGTTTGAAATGCTTAAAGACAAAAATCCTGAAATGGCAGAAAAAACTGACAAGGCAAACACAGTCAGACTTGTCAGAGCGCTTGAAATTGCCCTTTCTGACGGCGAAAAGACCAAAAGTGAAGTAGATCTCAATCCGTTGGTTATTGCACTTAAAAGGGATAGAGAAAAGCTTTATTTTGACATAAACAGACGAACTGACATTATGATTGAAAATGGATTGATTGCAGAAGTGGAAGGTTTGCTTAAAAGAGGGCTTACTTTGGAAAATCAATCAATGAGAGGGATTGGTTACAAAGAGGTTGTGGGATATTTGCAAGGCGAATATGATTATGATAGAATGATTGAAATTTTGAAGCAACATTGCAGAAATTATGCCAAAAGACAACTTACCTTTTTGAGAGGAATGGACAATGTCAACTTTGTTGAAGTTGAAGACAGAGAAAAGGCATTTGAAGAGATTTTGAAGCTTTCAAAAGACTTTTTAGATAAATAAGGACACACAGAGTGTGTTCTTTTTTTTATGCTCAACAAATAAACATAATCTATGACAAAATCATACAGAACAAAAAACTTTTTTGAAGGATTGAGATTTTCGTGCAGCGAAACATTAAAGACAAACAAAAAGAAGTTTGTTTTGACTTTTGTGCTTGTGTTTGTGGCGATTTTTACGGGCGTTTTTGTGGCAATAAAATCAAACAACAACAATTCGCTTGGACAACTTCAAGAAATTGATTTGAGTGGGTTTTACAACGGTTTTGTGGCGTCTTCGGGTGCTTTTGTGTCGAGAAGTTTGTCACTTTTGATCAATGTTTTGCTTCTGGTGGTGCTTTCACTGTCAAAATTTCTTTTTCCGTTGGCAGAAGTGCTGTTTGTGTATAGAGGATATTTGTTTGGACTCAACTTTACACTTATTTTGATCTTTTATGGCATTGGTGGCATAATTACTGCTGTGGTTGTGGTGTTGCCGTTGCAACTGTTGTCGCTTTTTGTGTTGGTGGTGTTTTTTGTGGTGCTTTCAAAGTGCAATCGCGATTGCAGAAGGTATGGCAGGGGTGACTGCAACAGAAGCGTGCTTGCTGTTGGCGTTTTGCTTGTGCTGTTGGTGCTCAATTTGCTGGAAACTGTGTTTTTGATTGTGCTGAATGGAAAAGTTATTTTGGTGATATAATTTGGTGCATAAAACAATCTCTTTTGCAGAAAACTATTGCAAAGGAGTTTTTTATGAACAATTTTTGGACAAGAAGTGTTGCTTTTGTTTTTGCGCTTATGCTGTTGTTTTCTGGCAGTGCATTGAGTGCAAATGTTGCAAAAGCAGAGAGTGAGTTGTCTCTTGAAAGCAAAAGTGCATTGCTTATGGAGTTTGAAAGTGGAGATGTTTTGTTTGCCAAGGCAGAAAAAGAACATTTGCCGGTGGCGAGCATGGTCAAGATGATGACAATTTTGATTTCGCTTGAAGAGTTTGATGCTGGAAATGTTGCTTTGGACACCAAAATCACAACAACCGAAAATGCATCAAGCATGGGTGGCAGTCAGGTGTTTTTGGATCCATATCAAGATTATACCTTTGAGCAACTTTTCAAGTCAGTGGTCATGGCTTCGGCAAACGATGCATCGGTGGCACTTGCAGAATATTTCAATGGAAATGAAAAGGCATTTGTAAACCGTATGAACAAAAAGGCAAAAGAACTTGGCATGAACGACACGCATTATTCAAACTGCACAGGGCTTCCAGCACCAGAGCAATATTCGTGTGCCTATGACAGTGCAATTTTACTTAGAGAAGTGTTGAAACACGACTTGTATCACAATTACAGCACAATTTGGATTGACACTTTGCTTCACCCAACGGGTCGTGAAACCGAACTTGTCAACACAAACCGACTGATAAGATATTATGAAGGTTGTGATGGTGGCAAAACAGGTTCGACAAATGAAGCAGGTTGTTGTTTGAGTGCTTCTGCAAAGAGAAATGACATGAGGCTTATTTCTGTTGTTGTGGGTGCACCAAACAGCAAAACACGATTCAACGAAAATGCAACAATGTTCAATTATGGGTTTGCAAATTATGAAAGCAAGAAGTTGGTTGACAGCACTTCCTCTCTTGCACAAGTCAAAGTGGCAAAGGGAAAAGAAGAAGTTGTTGATGTGTGTGCGCAAGAAAGTTTTTCTGCCGTAGTCAAGAAAGGCGACAACTCAAATTATCAAGTGGACATTCAACTTTCGCCAAGTGTTAAAGCACCAATGAAGGCTGGACAAAGAGTTGGAAGCGTGACAATTTTGAAAGATGGAAACATCATCAAAACAATCGCAGTTGTTGTCAAAAATGATGTCAAAGCATTGTCTTGGTTTGAAACAATGGACAAGATTTTGCAAAAATGGTAAAAAGTGGAAAAAGAGCAGAAAAAAACTGCTCTTTTTTGCAAAAATTTTCAATTTGCCTATTGACTATTTTTTTTGGCGAGTGTTATAATGACAGCGTTTAGGAGAGAGAAAGATGATTGAGTTTGTAGAAGTAAAAAACGGTGTGATTAAAGTGATTGACAAAGACACAGGAGCAGAACTTTTGGAAGAGTTTGAACATGTAGAACTTGAACCAAAATTTGGAGCATATTTCATCGGACACACATGTGGTCAAGAAGATGTGATTGTGTTTAGCAAAACAGGTGAAAGACTTTATACTTTTCATGGCAATCTTGCAGACAGTTTGACAGTAGAACATGTGCTTGACGAAGTTGTAAAATCAAATTCGATTGTAGGATCTATGAAGAAAATGAAGAAAGTTGTTTTCTGGGGAAATCCACAAGTGCAATCTTATGTTTTGAAGAAACATTCTGAAGTAAACCAACAAAGAAAACAACAAGAAATTGATGAAGGAAGACCTCAAAAAGCTGGCTACCTTGCAGTTATGGAAGAGTTGGAAAAACATGACATTGAAACATTTTTTGAAAAACAATCAAGATTGAGAAAACATATCCTCAGAATGAAAGAAATCGAAGCAAAAAGACCTGCAATTGTTGATCCTGCTGCAAAAATGGTAAAATAGACAATCAAAAAGATGCCCAAGCATCTTTTTTTGTTGCCCAAGTGGGGTTTTTAGTTGCGTTGAAATGATGTTTTTTGTTATAATTTGTTTGACTATTGCAAGGAGAAAATATGGAAGAGTTGGAAACAAAAGTAGAAAACGCAGAACAAAGCAACGATATGCTTTTGTCTTCTGACGCTTATAGATTTAAGTTGGACAATTTTGAAGGTCCACTTGATTTGTTGTTGCACCTTATCAAAGATGCAAAATTGGATATTGCGACAGTCAAACTTGCAGACATCACCGAGCAATATCTCGAATATATGCAAGACATCAAAAATGTTGATATGGACAAGGCGAGCGAATTTATCACAGTTGCTGCCACACTTATCGAAATCAAATCAAAAAAGATTTTGCCTGTCGAGCAAGAAGCAGAGCCAGATGAAGAAGATGACGAAGTGATCTTGTTGAAGAGATTGAAAGAATATGAGCTTTTCAAAGAAACCGGCAAAAAGTTGAAAGAAATCGAAGATGTCAACAAATTGTATAGAGCACCAGGCAAAGAGACCGAAAAGGTTAAGGTGATCATGAAAGATATGGTGCTTGACCAACTTTTGGACGCATTTGCAAAACTTCTTGCAAAAGAAGAACTTAAAAAAGCAGTGCAAAGCGACCAACCAAAGAAGATTGTTAAAGACCGTTTCACTGTGGCAGAGAAGATTATTTCAATCAGAAACTTTGCAAAAGAACGCAAGAGATTTGAATTTGAGGAACTTTTTGACGACGAAATGACAAAAAGCGAATTGATCAACACATTTTTGGCACTTTTGGAATTGTTGAAATTGCAAACAGTGAAAGTTATTCAAAGTGGAACATTTGGAAACATTGTTATCACTGCAAATGAGGTGTAAAATGAATATAGAAAACAAAAAAACACTTAAAGAAGTTGTTTTGGGCATTCTTTTTGTTGCTGGTGAAGGCATTGAAAAGTCATTTATCCAAGAAAAACTCAACATAACAGAAAAAGAATTGGAAAAAGCAATTCAAGAATTGCAAGAAACCTATGCAGGTGACAACGGAATTCACATCATCACATTCAAAAACAAGGTTCAACTTGCATCAAATCCTGCTTATGCAGACTATATCAGCGAAGTACTCAATCCAATCAGAGAAAAATCGTTGACAAGAGCTGCACTTGAAACTTTGGCAATCATTGCCTACAAACAACCAATCACAAAAATTGATATTGAAGACATCAGAAGAGTAAATTGCGACTATGCAGTGCAAATTTTGCTTGATCAAAACATGATTGAAGTTGTTGGGAGAAAAGATGCAGTCGGCAAGCCATTGCTTTTTGCAACAACAGAAACATTTTTGAAGAGATTCAACTTGCAAGATTTGGCACAACTTCCTGATTATGAAGGTTTGCTTGAAAGAATCAAAGTTATTGAAGTTGGCGAACAGCAACAAAGCGACAGCTTGTATAACGAGTTTAAAATCCCTGATGAAGAAGAAATTCCAGAACATTTGAGAGGGGAAGAAGGGATCGAAACTGTGAGTGCAGAATAACAAATTTTGCAAGAATTGTTGAAAAAATGTTGATTTTTGAGACAATTTTGTGTGATTTTTGGGAGAAAATGGTTGCCTTTGAAAAAAGTTGCCATTGACAAAACAGGCACAGTGTGTTATAATAAGGTCGTTTAGGAGGAATAAACAAAAATGAATTACGCAGATATGACATTTGAAGAAATTAAAGAAGATTTGTATGATTATGTAAGAAGCAACAATGCTCCATCTGATGAGCAACTTGAAGCTTTGAAACCAATGCTTATCGAAGAAGGAAAGAAATTTACATACCCACAATTGGAAGAAGGTTGGCAATCAATCGTAACAAACAAAATTTATGGTGGCTATGCAAATGGTGCTTTGCAAATCATTACAGTTATCGAACTTATGGACGCTTTGGAAAATGGTGGAATGGACAAGGCAGTTGAAGTTTTCAACAGCATTGACAAATCTGTTCTCAACGCAGAAATGATTGCAACAATCACAATGCACTACTCTCCAAAGGGAGTTGATTTCTTCTGTAAAGTTTTTGATCCATTGACACCAAAACAAAGAGAAAGAATGGAAGCTATGAAAGCTGAACACGAACAATTTGAAAG
This sequence comes from Candidatus Caccovivens sp., assembly GCA_045650745.1. GTDB lineage: Bacteria > Bacillota > Clostridia > Christensenellales > UBA1242 > Caccovivens. The sequence goes on along the minus strand of JAZRRN010000062.1, from coordinate 12,630 downwards.
AGAATTGAGAGAAAAAGGTGTTGATAAAAACAAAAACAAATAAAGAAAAGAAGCGTTTAGCTTCTTTTTTTGTTGTCTAAATGTGCTGCAAAACTCATAACATATTTTATGGACAAACAGACAGACAAGACAGTTTTAAAGTCGTATGGCACAAACTTCTGCCAGATTGAAAGAAAGCACAAACCTAAACCAGCTTTTTGGTTGACGGTTTTTGCATTGTGTGCAGTGATTGCTGTGGCAATTTGTGTTTTAGGAGAAGGGTTGTGACAAAAAAAATGGCAATAAATCCGGTTGGGGCTTTGGTTTGGTTGTGGGTTTGGGCAAGTTTTGGTTTTTTGCAAGCAGTCAATTTGATATTGGCTGTTTTTTTGCACGAAATGGGACATTTTTTTGTGGCTAAAAAGTTGGGTTATAATGTTGGCAAATTTGCCCTTTCGCCATATGGGGTAGAATTGAATTGCAAAGGACAAAGATTTGTGCAAAATGACGAGCTTTTGATTGCTTTTGCAGGACCTGCCATCAATTTTGTGACTGCACTTTTTGTGGTTGGAGTGTGGTGGATTTTTCCTAGTTTTTATTTTGTTTCACAAAGTTTTGTTGAGGGGAGTGTGGTGCTGTGTTTGTTTAATTTGTTGCCTGCATATCCACTTGATGGGGCGAGAATTTTTTGCAATTTATCACAAAAATTTGTAAGTGAAAAGTTTGCAAAAAAACTGACGATCATTGTCAATGTTTTGCTGTCAAGTTTGTTTTTTGTTTTGTTTGTTGCAAGCATATTTTCATCTTTCAACCCAACCTTGCTTGCCGTGTTTGTCTTGCTTTTGGGTGGGGTGCTTGATTTGAAAAAAGAGAGCCAATATCATAAGATAAACATCTTGTGCAAGAAGCAAAAACGGTTTGAAAAACTTGATTTTTGTGTGATTGACAAAGAGACAAAACTTGCAGAATTGGTTGATAGAATGCAGCACAAAAAAACCTGTGTTTTTGTGATTGTTTTAGACAATGGAAAAATGTTTAATATTTCAGAAAAAATGGTAATAAATATGCTGAAATATTTTTCTCTTGAAACAGAAATGCAAGAAATAATAAAACAACAATAAAAATGATTAAAAATACATTTTTTTGAATATTTAATATTTTTATATGTTCGTAAAATAGGGAAGTGTGGCGATTTTGGTGCAATAAAACAAAAAAAACAATAAAAATGAATAAAAAACCATTTTTATTGTATTTTTTTATATTTATTTATTATTTTAAATTGTTTTTTTTATTTTTCTAAATATGGCAATAATTTGTCGATATTATCTCTTTCAAAATTAAGCAATTTTTCAAGAATTTCATCAAGGTCTTTTGACACATTTTTGTGGTCGTGGCGATCCTTTATGCAAGTGACAACACCCATAAATGTGCCAAGCAACATCATCTCTGCAATATTGCGTGTGCTTTTGTCCATCATAGTGCCAAGATTGATGCTTGTCCAGAGTTTTGCTTTCTCGATCCAATTGTTGTCTTTGAGACCTTCAATTTGTTGCGAGCGAGCAAAATTTTCACATTCTGTCGCAAGACAAGAATATTCGTCTTGCTCCTTTGCAAGTTCGCAGATCAAATCTTTGTTTTCGACTTTTGTGATGATGTCTTCAATTGATTGAACTGCTGTTTTTGTGTTTTGATAAATTGCGTTTAAATAAAGTGTGATTTGTGTTTGTGGTTCCATTTTTCTCTCCTTGCATCTAGGTTGTGCAGGAAGTGAAATTTTATTACAACATTTTGTTTTTCAAATGTGCATACAAATCAGTTTTTGTTTCATGCTATTGATATGAAAACTTCAACCAAAATTTTGTTGGTGCTTGCAATTGTTTTGTTGGTGCCAAGCGTCTTTTTAAGCAGATATGTTTTTGCGACAATTTCGGCAAACGGAAGTGGCTTTGCTTTTGCTCCATCGGCGTTGGGCTGGGTTGGGCTGGCTTGCCAAATTGCTTCGGTGATTTTGTGTGCAATTTTGTTTTTTAAGTTTGTAAAAAGTCAAGGGTTGGCAAATGCGATATTTTTTTCGGCAATACCACTTACACTGATTTACAGCACTTTTGTTTGTGGGGTGATTTCGGTGCAAAATTTGGAAGGCGAAACAGCACAAGCACTCAGGCAAACACTCAAAATTTCGCAACAGCAAAACTTTGCAAAGGTTTATCTTTGGATTGGGCTTGCCACTCTGATTTATTTTACAATGCTGTTTTTGGTGATAAGGGTGAGTTGTAGGCCATTGGGCAGAGTCGCAAAAATAACAAAAAAGCTTGGTGATGGCAGGACCAGAAGCGAGGATTTTAGGTTGGGTGGTGGAAAACAGTTTAGGGACATTGAAAGTTCGCTCAACAAAATCAACTACAACATCAAAGATAAAGAAAAAATGATCAGAAAAACCAATTTGCAATCGCAAAAAGCATTTTCAAAACAATTTTTGAAGTTGTTTGATCAAAACAGCATTGCAGAGTTGGAGTTTGGCAACAAGGTTTCAAAAAAAGTTGCCATAATGTGTTGTGATTTGAAGATAAATTCGTCACAAGTGTTGAGTTTGGAAGAAAATTTTGCTTATATCAACTCTTATTTGAAGGTGGTTTTGCCTTTGGTGAAGAGGTATGATGGATTTGTTGACAAGCAGATGGGGGATTCGATTTTGGCAGTTTTTGGCAGGGCAGAACAGGCAATTGAGTGTGCTCATGCCATTTTAAGAGCAGTTGAAGTCAAAAACAAAAATCAAAAAAACTTGCTTCCACTTGATGCCAGGGTGGTCATAAATTGGCAAACGGTTGATTTTGGTCTTGTTGGCGAAGATGACAAGCATATTCCAGCCATCGTTTCTGATGATGTTTCTGTTTTGAAGAATATGCAGGAAACAAATGTTTATTTGGGTGCAAAATTGACAGTTTCGCAAAATGTTCTCAATCAGTTGCCTCAAAAATATGATTTCAACCATCGTTATGTGGGTGATTTGACAACAGATGACAAAAAAATCGCTTTGTTTGAGAGTTTGGATTGCTATTCAAAGTCAAAAAAAGACAAACTGAAAAAGATTAAACAAAAGTTTGAGGCTGGGGTTAGGGCTTACAACTGCAAAAAGTATGCTGTTGCCAAAGAAAATTTTGAATATGTTTTGCATTGTTTGCCACAAGACAAACCTGCGTTTGTTTATTTCAACAAGGTAAACGAAAAGTTGAAAGAAGTTGCTTGACACCAAGCGACTTTTTATTTTACAATAACTGATATGAAAATAAGAAAACCAAAGACACACAAAAAGTGTCCAAGATGTGGAAACAAATGCCTTATGGCGCAAAAAGAGTGCGAAGAATGTGGACTTGTTTTTGCTCGCCTTCAATACACTTCAAACAAAGCGGCAAAGAAAAAGTTGAGAAAATTTGACACAGACTTTATCATTTACACAAATCAATATCCAAGCGATTTGACTTGGTGGAAAGTGCTTCTTATGACATTTTTTACGGGCATTTGTGGTGGGCATTATTATTACACCGGAAAATATATCAAAGGCGGCTTGATGAGTGCATCGTTTGTGTATCTCATCTTTGCTGTTGTTTTCAATGCAGAATGGTCACAAAAAAGTGAAACATATTTGCTTTATTTGCCGATTGGTATTGCCGGTTTGGCATGGATGGTAAGTTTGGTGTATGTTGCCTTCAAAAAGTATAAAGTGCCAGTGATTGTTGAAATTCCAGAACAAGAAGTAATAGACAAAAAAGTGGAATATGACAGAAATGCCACTGCAAAAACAACAAACGAAACAGCAGAAGTTGTGATAGCAGACAAAAAAGAAACAAAAGCAAAGAAAAAGGGCAAAAAGAAGGCCGAAAAACAGCAAGAAAACTCACTTGCAGAAGAAATTGTTGTTGAAGAAAACAAAGAAGAAAAAACCGAACAAATTGATCCTCAACCAGAGGTTGAAGAAACTGATAAACCTGCCGTGCAAGAGGCAAAAGAGACAGAAAAAGTGGTTGAAGAAAACTCAAAAAAGAAAAAGACAACCAAATCAAAAAAGAACGAAATTCAAGAAGACAAAAAGGAAGAAGAATGAGAGTTGTTGTAGGGATTTCGGGTGGTGTAGATTCCAGCGTTGCGGCATATTTGCTTAAACAACAAGGTCATGATGTTGTTGGGCTTTTTATGATCAACTGGGAAGAGTCTGATGGACAATGCACAGCCGAAGAAGATTATGAAGATGTTAAGAGAGTTTGCACAAAAATAGGCATACCTTATTTTTCTGTAAACTATGCAAAAGAATATTATGACAGAGTTTTTCAGTATTTTCTTGACGAATACAAAGCAGGCAGAACTCCAAACCCTGATGTTTTGTGCAACAGAGAAATCAAGTTTGGTCCATTTTTGCAAAAAGCGCGCCAACTTGGTGCTGATATGATTGCGACAGGTCACTATGCAAAAACTTATAAGAAAGACGGAAAAACATATTTGGCAAAAGCAGATGATTTGACAAAAGATCAATCTTACTTTTTAAACCAGCTCAATCAAGACCAAATTTCTTCTGTTTTGTTCCCTTTGGCTGACATTCCAAAGACAAAGGTAAGAGAAATTGCAAAAGAGTTGGGGCTTAGCACTGCTGAAAAGAAAGATTCGACAGGGATTTGTTTTATTGGCGAAAGAAACTTTAGAAAGTTTTTGAAACAATATCTCCCAGCAAAGGCAGGAAACATCTGCACACTTGAAGGAAATGTTGTTGGAAAGCACGAAGGACTTATGTATTACACAATTGGTCAAAGAAGAGGACTCAACATTGGTGGCAAACAAGATGGCAACGGTGGAAGATGGTTTGTTTTGAAAAAGGATTTGCAAAACAACATTTTGTATGTAAGTCAAGGCGAATGTGAAGAGCTTTTCTCAAATGGACTTTATGCCGACACTTTCAACTGGATCCCAGAAGTGCCAGCAGAAAAAGAGTTTGATTGTTATGCAAAGTTTAGATACAGACAACCAGATCAAAAGGTGCATGTTACAGTGCTTGATGACACACACATCAAGGTTGATTTTGCAGAAAAGCAAAGAGCAATCACAGAAGGTCAATTTGTTGTTTTGTATGCAGAAGATGGCACTTGCTATGGCGGTGGCATAATTGATAAAAAGTTTTAAGAAAAATAAGGTTGGGCAGAGATGCTCAACTTTTTTTCAATTTAGAAAAATAAATAGACATTTTTTAGCAATGTAGGTATAATAAAAGTGGAAAATTTGAAAAAGGAGGAGATATGAAAAAATTTTCAAAAGTTTTGGGAGCAATCGCTTGTGCATTTGTTGTGCTTTTTTCGGGCGTTTTGCTTGCAGCATGTGGCGCAAAAAAACCTTATTCAGTTGAAGGCGTGACTTTCAAAGGCACGGAAGAATGCACTGTTGTTTGGGGCGCAGATGCAACAGAAGCAGACAAACAACATATTTGGGAGAATATGGAATCTTCCGGCGATAAGGAAATGATTGCAAAGTTTGCAGCTCAAATGGCAGACATTGTAAAAGAGATTTCTTTGACATTCTATGAAGATGGTTCTTTTGAGTATGTAAATGGCAGCAGCACTGAAACTTGCTATTATGCTCAATCAGAAGATTTGCAAATTGTTGAATTGTATCATGATGCCGAACATGAAACAGACATGGACGGCTTGCAAGTTAGATTTATAGATGGCAAATTCTATTTGAGGATTATGTATATGCCAACATATCATTTTGATGGTGTGTTTTTCGCTCTCGAACAAATTTGATGATTTGTGTTTAGCAAAACAAAAAAACTACCGGTTTGGTAGTTTTTTTATTGTTTTTTAGTGGCTTGTTATCTCTTTTTTGCCTTTACAAACAAGAAGTAAGGTCTGTGGATTTGGTTTGCATATTTTGGTTGCAGTGCGATTGCCCATTCTTCTGCTTTTGACTCTTCAATTTTCAAAAGGTCGAAATTGTTGTCAATAAGGCTGTTGATGATTGTTTCAAAGTTGCGATGGAACTTCAAAACATATTCGTTGTTCCAAAGTATGTTTCTTGGGCCAACATTGTTGTAATCTGAAATTACCCAATATGTTTTGCCATCAAATTCGTAATGCTTTTGCACATTTTCGCTACGGATAGGTGCTGTTATGTTTGGGTGTTCTTGCGAGAAGAGCAATACTCCACCCGGTTTAAGCAAAGTCGAAATGTCTTGACAAAGTTTGTTGAAGTCGGCTACATAGTGAAATGCCAGCGAACTGAAAACAATGTCAAATTGTTTGTTGATGGAAGTGATGTCTTCCATTGCCATAACTTCGTAAGTTATGTTGTCTTGGGTTGTTTCTTTGCGGGCACACTCGATCATGTTTTCTGAAATGTCAATGCCCACAACTTCTTTTGCACCACATTCGGCAAAATACTTTGACATTCCTCCTGCTCCACAACCAAGGTCAAGCACTGTTTTGCCGGCAAGGTCAGGGAGCAATCGCTTGATTGTTGGGATTTCAATCAACTCATTTGCGTTGATTTGTTGACTTCGCATTGCAGAATATTCTGCAAAAAAATTTGCGTTGTCGTAGATGTTTTGTTTGTCTTTCATTTTTATCCTCCTTTCAAAATGAAATTGGCGCAGAGAAAGAGATTCGAACTCTTGGTGCAATTTCTTGCACACAGCCTTTCCAGGGCTGCACCTTAAACCACTCGGACATCTCTGCGGACTGCTGATAGTGTAACACATGCACAACAAAAATGCAATTGAGATTTGATAAAAAAAGTTAATTTGATTTGATTTTTTGCTTGTTGGGTGTTATTATCAATACGAAGGGAAGAATTTATGACACAGTTATACGAAGAAATTTACAAACTTAAAAACTTGGAGCGAAAAGGGTGGCTTATGAAAAACGCTCATGACAGAAAGTCGGGCAGAGTTGAAAGTGATGCCGAACATACTTTTTCAATGACCATTCTTGCGTTGGAAATTATGAACAAAGAAAAGCTTGCGCTTAATCAAGAAAAGGTTTTGAAGATGATTGCTTATCACGAACTTGGTGAGATTGATGTGGGTGATTTTACACCTTATGACAACATCACAAAGCAAGAGAAATACGAGTTGGAAAAACAGTGCATTGCAAGATTGGCAACTGAAAATGAAATGCCTGAAATTTTGGATCTTTGGGTTGAATATGAAGCGTGTGAAACGCCAGAAGCAAAGTTTGTTGACGACATTGACAGGCTTGATGCTGTTTTGCAAGCACAGATTTATTCAAAAGAAGTAAATGACAACAAAATTTTTACAGAATTTTATACTAGGGCTCAAAAAGTCGCTGACAAGTATAAAAAGTTTATATAAAATAAAATCGTCCTAAAAAAGGGCGATTTTTCTTTGCTAAAACACAGGGCAGATGTTATAATGCAAAATATCGGCAGGTGAAAATGCAACTTAAAAAAATTGAGAAAGTGGCCAAGAAGTGGAAGATCAAAAATTTGCAAACTTATGGCGACTATATGGCCAAGGTGGAAAATGAAAAGAAGGACAAGAAAGGCAAACTTGTTCTTGTTTCTGCGATGACTTCAAACAAAACAGGCATTGGCAAAACAACAATCTCAATTGGTCTTGCTGATGCACTCAACAAGATTGGTTGCAAAACTATGCTTGCGCTTAGAGAACCTTCAATGGGCCCTGTGTTTGGGATTAAAGGTGGGGCAACAGGTGGTGGAAAGGCGAGCATTGCACCAAGCGATGAAATTAACTTGCATTTTACGGGAGATTTTCATGCTGTAGCGCAGGCAAACAATTTGCTTGCTTCAATTGTTGACAATCATATTTTTCAGGGCAATCAACTTGAAGTTGACACAAACAAAATTTTCTTCAAAAGATGCTTGGACATAAACGAAAGAAGTTTGAGAAGGATTTCTTACAAGATAGGAAGCGAAACAATAGATACAGGCTTTGACATCACTGCAGCAAGTGAAGTTATGGCAATCCTTTGCATGAGCAAGGATCTTGATGATTTGAAAAACAGATTGGCAAACATTTTGGTTTGTTTGGATAAGAAAGGCAATCCACTTTATGCAAAAGATTTCAAAGCAGAAGAGTCGATGACACTGCTTCTCAAAGAGGCAATAAAACCAAACCTTGTGCAAACACTCGAAGGCAACCCAGCGCTTGTGCATCTTGGACCATTTGCAAACATTGCACATGGTTGCAACAGTGTTGTGGCGACAAATTATGCTCTTGCCCATGCTGATTTTTGTGTGACAGAAGCAGGATTTGGAAGTGACTTGGGTGGCGAAAAGTTTTTGGATATCAAAACAAGATTGATTGACAAAACTCCAGATGCCGTAGTGCTTGTAGTTGTTGTAAAGGTGACAAAAGAACACGGAAATGGAAATCTTGTCAAAGGTTTTGAAAATGTGGCAAAGCATATAGAAAACTTGAGAGAAGTTTATAATTGCAATGTGGTTGTGGCAATAAACAAACACGCTGACGACAGCGAAGAAGATGTTGCGGCTTTGCTTGATTTGTGCAAAGGACAAAATGTTGAAACTGCTGTGTGTGAAGCATTTGCCAAAGGTGGAGATGGTTGTGTTGATCTTGCAAAGATTGTCAAAACAATTTCAGCATGCCCAAAACAGATGCAATATGCTTATGATTTGAGTGAAAGCATAAAAGACAAAATCAAAAACATTGCCTGCAAAGTGTATGGAGCAAAAAAGGTTGTATACAGCGAAAAGGCAGAAGAAAAAATAAAACTTGCAAAAAAGTTTGGATTTGACAAATTTTTTGTTAATATAGCAAAGACACAGTTTTCTTTTTCGGCAGACAAAGATTTGCTTGGCGCACCAAAAGGATTTGAGTTTGAAATCACTGATATCGAACTTAGAAGTGGTGCACAGATGATTGTGGCAATTGCTGGAAATATGCTTTTGATGCCAGGACTTGGCAAAAAATCAAACTATTTGAATATGACTGTTGATGGAAGCGGCCATATTGAAGGGTTGTTTTAAGGAGAGAATGATATGAGTGCAAACAACAAAGAGTTGGCTACACTTTGCAAAAAGGTTAAAAAAGAAAGACAAGCCTTTTTGAAAAAGAACAAGAAAAAAGATTTTGTCGTTGTCAAAGGGGAAGGACAAGTGATTTTGTCCGCACCTCACGGGGTGGAACAACTTAGACTTGGCAAAAAGAAATATGGCGAACCTGGCTCGCTTGCTTTGGCTTTGCAAGTGCAAAAGAAAACCGGTGTGCATTTGTTTGCAAAAACATCAAACAAGGGTGATGACGCCAACTTTGATGTGGTTTCGCCATACAAAGAAGCGCTCAAAAGATATATCAAAGAAAATGAAATCAAATTTTTGATTGATTTTCACAGTTTGGCAGCAAAGAGAAGGATTGATGTCAACTTTGGCGTAAACTGGGGCAGAAATATCCAAAATGACGAAAAATTGTTTGATATTATGCAAGACAGATTTAAAGAGTCTGGCTTTGGCATTTCAGTTGACAATCCTTTTGCTGGTGGAAGCAAAACAGTGGCTGGAAATGTGGCAGAAGATTGCAACATTTGGACAATTCAGCTTGAAATCAACAGCAAGTATATCAACAACAAAAAATTTGCTGAATATCTCAAAAAAATAATCGACATTTTGAGCGGAATTGTTGAATTTATGAAAAAATCTTAAAATCTTTGACAGAAAAACGAATTGTATGATAATATTTGAATTGCGAGGGAACTTATGAAAAAAATAGCAGTTGTAACAGATAGCAACGCAGGCATAACACCAGAACAAGCAGAAGAGCTTGGTTGTTTTGTTGTGCCAATGCCATTTATCATTGATGGTGAAATTTATTATGAAAACATCAATTTGACACAAGACAAATTTTATGAAATCCAAAAGACAACCAAAATCACAACTTCACAACCAAACATAAATGATGTTGTTGAAATGTGGGAAGGGTTGCTTAAAGAATATGACGAAGTCGTGCATATCCCAATGTCAAGTGGGCTTAGCAACAGCTGTGAAACTGCTGCAAATTTTGCTCAACAATTTGAAGGTAGAGTGCAAGTGGTTGACAACAGAAGAATTTCAGTTACACTCAAACAATCAGTTATTGATGCAATCAACATGGCAAAAGATGGAAACGATGCAAAAGAAATCAAGAAGTATTTGGAAGAAACTGCGGCAGAATCTTCAATTTACATCATGGTTGACACTTTGAAATATCTTAAGCAAGGTGGAAGAATTTCGCCAGCAGCTGCTGCAATCGGCACAGTGCTTGGCATCAAGCCTGTTTTGCAAATTCAAGGTGGCAAGCTTGAAACTTTCACAAAGGTCAGAAATATCAAAGATGCAAAGGCAAAGATGCTTGAAGCAATCAAAAAAGACCTTGAAACACGCTTCTCATCAAGAGTTGCAGAAGGCAAGATTAAACTTGCTGTGGCACACACTTGCAACGAAGAAAATGCAAAGGTGTTTGCAGAAGAAATCAGAGCTGCAATCCCTAGCATAAAGATTGCTTATCTCGACCCATTGTCACTTTCTGTTGCAACACACATTGGACCAAATTCGTTGGCTGTGACTTGTCATTTGGAATATTGATTATCTTGAAAAAAAGGCAAATCGTTTTGCCTTTTTTTTGTTTTGCTGTATAATAAAACTTGATAGGAGAAATTTATGAGTGATTGTATTTTTTGCAAAATAATTGCAGGGGAAGTGCCTTGTCATAAGATTTACGAAGACGACTTCTGCTTGGCATTTTTGGATATTTCAAACGATTTGTATGGACACACTTTGGTTGTGCCAAAAAAGCATAACGAAAGTGTTATGACTTGCGACAGCACAACACTTGGCAGGGTGATTGACACTTGCAAAAAAGTGGGAAATCACTATGTCAAAAATTGTGGGTTTGATGGCTTTCACATCTTCAACAACAATGGCGAAGCTGCAAATCAATCTGTAAAGCATGTGCATTTTCACATCTTGCCACGCAAAAAAAATGATGGACAAAAGGTGTTTCCAGAACTTGAAAATTGTGGCGCAGATTTGGCAGAAGTTTGCAAAGAGTTGAAGCTTGCAGAAGAAAAGGCACAGCCACATTTTGAAGTGCCTGCTGACACTGTTGTTTTGTATACTGACGGTGCTTGTTCTGGCAATCCAGGTGCAGGTGGTTGGGCTGCAATTTTGACATTTGAAGGCAGAGAAAAAATCTTGTCTGGTGGCGAGGATATCACAACAAACAACCGTATGGAACTTATGGCAGTCATTCAAGGACTTGAAGCAATCAAAGCTGGTCAAAAGGTCAAGGTTTTCAGTGACAGTGCTTATGTTGTCAACGCTTTCAATCAAGGTTGGATTGCAAATTGGAAACGCAACAACTGGCGTTCTAGTGGTGGCAGTGAAGTGCTCAACAAAGAAATGTGGCAAAGACTTCTTGCTGCTATGCAACCTTTGGAAGTGGAATTTGTCAAAGTTAAAGGTCACAGCGACAATGTGTTCAACAACCGTTGTGATGCCTTGGCAAGAGAAGAAATTGCAAAAATCGTGGACTAAAAAAGTCCTCTTTTTTTGTCTTACAAATGAAAAATCAACACTAGTAAAACGGTCGCAATGCACGATAATATGGCGTGTGTGAGCTTTTGAAGCACAAACAGCTTTGTGGGCATTTTGACTTTGCCAAGCATTGTGATTGCTTGCAAAATTGTCGAGATGCCGCCAAAACTTATCACAAAACTGCAAAGGATTGTTGAAAGAGTTTTGTTTGGCAAAGAAGATAAAGATAAACTGCCTTTTGTGATTTCGATTATGCCTTCAAAAAGGCCTTTTATTGGTGGGCAGAAAAGAGAAAACAATGGCGAAAAAGTTTCGATTATTATAAAGAAAATGGCAATCAAACAGCCAACTGAAAGTATTGAAAGCGTTGAGTTTGTCACTATGTCAGAAAGTGTAGGCTTGTCTGTTTGAGAGGGCAAAGAAGTGGTGTCGGCGACATCATTTTTTGTTTTTAAATTTCGCCAACATATACCATTTGCGATCGCTCCAACAATGTGACTTGCAAACAAAATATAACCTATTTTTGCACTGCAAAACATGCCAATCCCAACAGCACCGATGATAAACATTGGGCCAGATGTTGAGCAGAAAGACGACATTTTGAAGGCATCTTGCTTGGTTATTTTGCCTTGCAAATAAAGGTCGGCAATCATGCGAGAACCTACAGGATAGCCGGACAAAATTGCCATCAAAAATGTATAGGCAGAGATTGCAGGGGATTTGAAGAGTTTGGTTGTGACTGGCGAAAAGGGAAGCGTTGCTTTTTCGATGGTGCTGATATTTGACAAGATTTTTGTAAAAAACATAAATGGCAGCACGCTTGGCAAAACATTGAAGGCCCAAGCACTTATGCCGTTGAGTGATTGAGTGATATATTTGGCAGGTTGCAAAATCATGCAGACAAGAAAATAGGCAATCAAAATTGCAAGTGCACTTTGCGACAAAATGGTGTGAGATGGTCTAGGTTTTTTCAAAATAATCTCCTTTTTTGTTTGACAATATGGGGTTTGTTTTTTTATAATTAAATCGAAAGTTTGAAACGGCTTTCTTATTTTGTTTGTTAGATTTTTTGAAAAGTTGATATATTTTATTTTTTTTCTT
>JAZRRN010000061.1:0-2543 GCA_045650745.1 Candidatus Caccovivens sp. | reverse complement strand
CATTTTTCTGATTTTGTTGCACAGTCTTTTCAAGTTGATTGATTCTTTCAGTCATTTCTTTGTTTTCTTCAATCAACTTTGAGACTTGTGCGTCAATTATGTTGTTTGACATTTTATGAATTATCGTTTATAAAATAGCGTCTTTTTTATATCGTTCGTATGGATCAAGAATGTTTCTTGATGTCAGTGTTTCAAGTAATCGTTCACGCACATCTTCACGCAATGCTTTTTCTGACAATCAGACTGTTGTGATAAGTTGTTCAGCAATCATCTGATTCTGAAACAGTGTATGAATTGCACGATGTGTCGTATTTCTCAATAGTTCAAGATTGATTGATTCACTACTTCAATGCTGACTTTTTGGCAGTATGTGGTGAATTGAATAGTTGTTTTCAAGTTTTCACATTCATCTTTCTTTTATATGATAAAATGATTCTCTTGATTTTCTTTCTATTCCACCAACTCGTGAACTTATAAATGATATAATCTATCATACTTTTCAATGAAATAAAAATCGTATAATCAAAGAAAGCACAATTGCTGTGATTCGCTTCAATATATACGTTTTTGTTTTCTTCATTTGTTCTTTACATTATGATGTAAAGTCATCTTTTTTTTCATCTTTTGGTTCTATTTCATCATTCTTTTTGTTTATCAAATTTTTGATAATTTTCACAAGACTGTTCAACAACATCTTGAATGCGTCAACTTCTGGCAGTTCTTCTTTGTAATTGATTGAATATATGTGTCAGATTATTGAATATAATTCACTGAAAACAATCATTCAAACGATTGCTGTAATCAGTGCTTCAATTCACGGCATTCAAGTTCGTTTCAATCATAGTGCAACGATGAAAGGCAACAACCGACGAACTGTTTTTTTCACCAATCATTCAGACAATCTTTTGCTTTCTATCTGCTGTCATCTTGATTTTGCACTCAACAATCAAAAAATCAAATCAAGAAGCAACATCACCGTCATCACAATCAATCATTCTTGACTGATTGAAAAATATTCCAATATTCAAGCAACTGTCAGTCATCAGAATATTCAGAACAATGCTCATTGTGTTTCTGTCATTTGTTTACATAAAAACTCAAATAAAAACAATCGCAAGCAAGCTCACAACTATCAAGAACTTGAACAATGCAACGTCGAATTTGAAAAAGCTGACAAGAAATATAATTCAACAAGCAATCATAAGAATCAGTTTCAATCGCATTTTGATATAATTACGAACTAAAATTTTTCAAGAATTTTGTCTATGAATTCGATTGTGAAATCATTCGTTCATTGATTTGAATTATCAAAGTCGAAATCATTCATCGGCAATCTCATCGGTGTATATGCTTTCATCTCGAATTCTCTGAAATTATTTTCAAGTTCATCGTATCAGAATCTTTTTGAATCTGTTCACGCTCGCAACACTGTCGGCTTCATTCAGAATCAAACACTTGCGTGATGAAGACAAGAATCACATCAAATCACTTTATATTTTGAACACAGTCAAACGATGTATCTCAAATCAGTGATTTTTCTCAATGTGTTCACTCATCTCAATTCTGGCTGTTTTTCGCTTTCGCAAGTGTAAACTGTATATCATTTTTTCATTAGTTGTTCAGCCATATATTGTGCTTGTTCGACTGGAATTGAACGATATGATTTGTCGCTTCAATTCAGATCCATTGTGCTTCAAAACGGTTGAAACAGAACTGCATTTCAATCAAGCTTGTATGCTTTCTTTTCTCGTTCTGCAAGAAAGAGTTTAGGGTATATGATTTCGTTGAATCAGAATTGTTCTCATACAATCTTCAATCGATTTTCTCAATCATTGAAGAATTTTGGGTTTGTATAAGGCTCAATTTCAACATAATCATTTCAACGAATCACATCTTGAAACAGTCTTCTGTCTCACAGTCAATGAACACTTTCAATGTATGGGTTTCACCAGAAAGCAAGTGGTCGTGAAGCAATCACTTTCACTTTTCTTTTTTTCGCAACTTCTGAAATGATTCAAGTCATTGCGATGTTTCTTCAAAGTCATCAATCAATCTTGATGACAAGTAGTTTTTGTTCAATCAACGATTGTTCTTTTGTTGATTGTTTCTTCTCTTGTTTGTCAGTCATCTTGTTTTTTATAAGATAAATCTGTGATTGTATTATAATCTCACAAGATGAATGCACAAAATATTTCAAAATTATTCAAGTCTTTATGTGATTATATTTTACGCAACAATTTGTCGTGATATTTCTTTAATTTCTTTTCGTTGCGATTTGATAAAACAAAAAAGTAATATCTATCAAGACTTGGTATCAATGGCGAAATGTATTTTTGAAATAATCTGTAATGATTGCAACTCAATATTCGTCAAACATAGCTGTTTATACTGCACCGTTCATTGTAATTCAAAAGCTTCTTTTTGTCTGCTTTTTTATCTTTGATTTCTTTCAATCTTTTCTTCATCTTTTTCTTTGTTCAGTTTCTCAAAAGCACAAATTTTCTAAAAAATCTATATCAAACAAAATCAATTCAAGTCGGAGG
>JAZRRN010000060.1:0-25685 GCA_045650745.1 Candidatus Caccovivens sp. | reverse complement strand
TGTTGAAGTAAAAGAACCAAGTGTTAGTGATATTGTACAAAACTTTGAAAATGCAATTGGAACAGAATTCAATCTTAATAATATGGATGTTACAGTTGAACCAGTTGCAACAATAACAACACCAGTAATTGATGAAACACTTCTATCTCCTACTTCAGATACATTAGATTCTGGATTAGATGGTTTATATTCATCTATAATTACACCTGATTCAAATACTCAAACAGAATCTGTAAACATTGATGATGAATTATTAGAAGAAGCTTTACTAAATGACTTTTCATTCGAAGATTTAGAAGAACTTTCAGATGAAGCATCAACAGAAACAGAAGTCGATGCTGAACCATTAGAAATTGAAGAAGAACAAGAAGAAACTGAAGAAGATTTCAATATTGAAGACTATTTCGGTTTAAATGATAAAAAAGAAGAAGAAAAAATTGAAGAAGTTGAAGAAATAATCGAAGAAGCTGTTGAAGAAACAGTTGAAGAAACAGTTGAAGAACAACCTATCGAAGAAACAACAGAAGAAATCGAAGAAACATCTGAAATTGAAGAATTGTCAGAAGATGACGAAGATGATGACGAAGACGACGAAGATTCACCAAAAGGCGTTGTATTTGCAAACACACCAAAAGAAACATTTGCAAGTCAACTTTCAAAACTTGATGAAGAATATCTTGCATACTTCTCAGAAATTTTGACATACGCACAAGAAAAACCAAAAACAAAAACAAAAGAAGCAAAAACCCACTTGACTGTAAGCATTGGAAGAATGAAAGTTGTTCAATTCAAGTTTATCAGAAAGGTGTTGGTAGGCACTTACTTGGCTGGAAGTTCAGAACTCAAAAACTACACAGCACAAGAAAAATCAGTTAAGATCAAAGAAAAACCAGTTGTTATCGCAATCGACAACGAAGGATCAATTGAAGTTTCTAAAAATATGATCGACATCGTTCACAAAAACATTATGGACGCAAAAGCTGAAAAGAAAGCTCAAGCAAAAGCTGAAAAATTGGCTGCTGCTGAAACAGAAAACAACGACGAAGAATAATAAACGACAAAAAAAAGGAAGTCAATCGACTTCCTTTTTTGTTGTCATATTCAAATTTTCAATTGCTAAACGCCCGATTATCTAACAATCAAGTTTACAATTCTGCCAGGAACAACAATTTCTTTCACAATTGTCTTGCCAGCAATCAAAGCAGCAACCTTTTCATCTGCCTTAACATTTTCCAAAACTTGTTCGTTTGTCCAAGATGTCGCAATGTTTGTTCTTGAAACAATCTTGCTGTTTACTTGCACTGCAATTTCAATTGTATCCAAAACAATTTTGCTTTCGTCACAAGCTGGATATGATTGGTTGTGAACAGAATATTCTTCACCAATTTGTTGCCACAATTCTTCTGCAAAGTGTGGTGCAGCTGGAGCAAACAAAATCACCAAATCTTTAAGTGTTTTCTTGCAAAGAGCAATGTTTTTGTTTTCAACTGTGTCATACTTATACATTGCATTGACAAGTTCCATAAGTCTTGCAACAGCAACATTGAATGAAAATGTTTCAAAACTTTCTTCATAATCTTTGATTGTTTTGTTCAAAACAAATTCCAAATCTTTTTCTGCTTTTGTTTCTGGTGCAGCATCGCCTTCAAGTGTCGCCCACTTCAAGCAAATTCTTTCAACTCTTTCCATAAATGATTTCATATGTTTTACACCGTCATCTGACCATGGGCCACCTTCGATGTATTTAAGAGAAAACATCATATGAAGTCTAAGAGCATCGCTGCCAAATTCTTTTACATAATCATCTGCGTTTTTAGCACCATTTCTTTTGCTCATTTTGCGGCCATCATTGCCCAAAATCATACCTTGATGGATCAATCTTTGGAAAGGTTCGTCAAAGTCAAGCATACCTATATCTCTCAAGAATTTTGAGATAAATCTAGAATAAAGCAAGTGTCCTGTTGCGTGTTCTACACCACCAACATAACAATCAACTGGTCCAATCTTGTTGATATAATCACGAGAGAAAATTTCGTTGTCGTTGTGTTGAGCTTCTGGATAACGAAGCATATAGAATGAAGAGTCAACAAATGTGTCCATTGTGTCAGCCTCTCTTCTTGCTTTGCCACCACAAACTGGACAAGTTGTGTTGATAAATTCTTCACACTTGCCAAGTGGGCCTTCGCCATCTGGCTTATAGTCTGTCGCATGAGGAAGCACAACCGGCAAATCCTTTTCAGGCACTGGCACAGTTCCACACTTTGGACAGTGAATCATAGGGATTGGACAGCCCCAATATCTTTGTCTAGCAACAGACCAATCTCTCAATCTGTAGTTTGTCTTAAATCTGCCTTTGCCAAGAGCAATCAATTTTTCAACAATCTTTTCTTTGGCTTGTGCGCTTGTCATACCATCAAATTCTTCGCTGTTGCAAAGTTTGCCATAATCAGTAAATGGCAATTCAACTTCGTTTCCATTTGCATCATTTACAACTCTCTTAATTTGCAAGTTGTATTTTTTAGCAAAATCAAAGTCTCTTTCGTCGTGAGCAGCAACACCCATAACAATACCTGTTGCATAAGAAGCAATGACATAATCAGCCACAAACACAGGCACTTTTTCGCCTGTCAATGGGTTGATAACATAACTTCCTGTAAACACGCCTGTCTTTGGTGTTGTTGTGCTTGTTCTTTCAATTTCATCTTTCTTTGCTGCGTTTTCGATATATTCTCTTACAACCTTTTCTTGTTCAGGTTTGATAAGTTTTTCAGTCAACTTGTTTTCTGGTGCAATAACTAAGAAAGAAACTCCATACAAAGTGTCAGCACGAGAAGTAAACACTGTCAACTTCAAACCGTCTTCTGTATAGAAATCAACTTCGGCACCCACGCTCTTGCCAATCCAGTTTTTTTGCAAAGCTTTTGTCTTTTCTGGCCAGTCAAGTTTGTCAAGACCTGAAAGCAATTCGTCAGCATAATCTGTGATTTTGAAGAACCATTGTCTCATATTTTTGTGTTGAACTTCTGTGTCACATCTTTCGCAAAGACCGTTTACAACTTGTTCGTTTGCGATGATAGTGTTGCATTTTGGACAGAAGTTTACTGGCGCTTCTTTTTGATAAGCCAATCCCTTTTTGTAAAGTTGCACAAAAAGCCATTGTGTCCACTTGTAATAGTCAGGATTGCAAGTCACGAGTTCATAATCCCAGTTGAAAGTAGCACCCATTTCTCTGAGTTGTCTTTCCATAACTTCGATGTTGTGTCTTGTGCTGTCTTCTGGGTGGATTCCTGTTTTGAGTGCATAGTTTTCTGCAGGAAGGCCAAACGCATCAAAACCCATAGGTTGAAAAACATTAAAACCTTTCAATCTTTTAAATCTGCCAAAACTGTCAGACAATCCAAAGTTCCACCAGTGTCCAAGATGCAAGTTTGCCCCACTTGGATAAGAAAACATCTCAAGCAAATAATATTTTTTATCCAATCTTGTTGGATCAAATTTATAGAGATTATCTTTCTCCCATTTTTCATTCCATTTTTTTTCAATATTTACAAAATCCATAATAATTATCTCCTATAACTCTACGGTGTTATTCTATCAAAATTTTGACAAAAAAGTCAAGAAATGTGCAATCATAACACCTGTTTTTACAAACAAAAAAATCAGCCAAATGGCTGATTTCTTTTATCATTTTGTTATGCCTTCTTTGTTGGTTTTGCCCAAACTGAAGAAATTGCAAGAATCAACAATGCTGGGATATAAAGGTAGAACGCAATGTTGTAATTGAGAAGTACCATAAAGTTTTTGATTCCAAGGTGAACAAACCAGCCACCGTAGAGTCCCAAACCACCCCAAACGAGAGCAAACACCAAAATCACCATTGCGATAAATGTCAACCATTCTGTCATGATATGGATACCAACCCAAATCAAAGAAACAACAGCATTGATCAAATATGCAAGGAAGATGATGTCGATTGTTGTAAGTCCTACAATATACTTAGGCAAAATCAAGCAAGCAACCAAACACAACGCAACTCTAATGGCGATGTTTACAACTCTTGCACCAATGCCTTCTGACAAGAAGAGTGTATAAAGAAGGAAGCAAAGTTGAGCACCACACAAAATACAAATTCCGATAAGTTGGCTGTTTGCCATGAAAGGATCAAAAATCAAAAAGTAAGCAGCCGCAACATGACAAGCAAGTCCCAAAACTAGGAACAGTCTTTTTAGCGAACGACCTACAAAGATTAGCGCCAACAAGAAAGATAGTGCGATGCAACCATAAGTCAACCAAGGTCTGTTTGCAAACTCACCTTTGATGTTGACCCAGATAAATGCTCCGGTCACTGCAGCACCAAACAATACTGTAAAAATAATTTTTAATATTGAAATAGTTTTTGTCTTCATATAGATATATTATCACAATAAAACACAAAATACAAGAGAAAACACCCGTTTTTTAACAAAATATCAAATTTTGTGGCAATTTTTTAATAAAAAAATTATTTTTCTACAAGTGTTTTTTTGCTTTACTTTTTGAATTGAAAAAGTATATACTATTTGTGTTGAGTAAAACAAAACAAAAAAAGGAATTATTATGAAGAAAAAATACAAAGTTATCATTGACACAGATCCTGGCGTAGATGATGCCACAGCGCTCATTTTTGCTATGCATGATCCACAATTTGACATAAAACTTATCACAACAAACGCAGGCAATATTCACATGGAAAAAGCCACAAGAAACGCTTGCTTTTTGTTGGATTTGTTCAACAAAGACATTCCTGTAGTCGAAGGATATGACGAAAGACTCGGCACAAACACTGAGCATGCTTATCACATGCACGGAGCAGAAGGTTTGGGTGGTTTTTGGCCTCCATACGAAACAAAGCACAAACCAATCAAAGCAGATTGCGCAGATGCAATGTATGAAGTGCTCAAAAAATATCCACACGAAGTTACTATTTTGGAACTCGGCTCACACACAAACCTTGCAATGTTGCTCAGAAAATATCCAGACAGCAAAAATCTCATCAAAAATGTTATCATGATGGGTGGATCTTTGTCAGGCATTCGCACAAACCCAAATCACCACTCATTCAACATTCGCACTGATGCGCCTGCATTCAAAGAAACCGTAAACAGCAAAATCCCTGTTGTTATGTGTCCTTCACGCATCGGCAGAGATGTTGCATATTTTGATGAAGCACAAGTTGCAGCAATCAGCAAAGTAAACGATGTCGGCAAATTTATGGCTTTGACATTTGAAACTTATTGGGAACCTGACTATCCAGAAAAAATCCTTTCAACTTGTGACCTTTCTGCAATCTACTATCTCACAAACAAAAACCTTTACAAAACAAAAAATGCATTCATTGATGTTGACATCGAAGTAAATGTTGGCAGAACTGTTGGCCACTTCGATCGCAAGGGACATTTCAAAGTTGTTCAAGATGTAAAAAGACACAAATTCCAAAAAATGATTTTTGACAAATTGAGAGCAATGGACAACATCAAATTTGATGCAAAAATGTTTGAAGAAAGTCAACAAAGAGAAAACGAATATCAACAAAAAGTTTTGGCAGAAATAAACAAACAACCTGCCAAAAAACCTGCTGCAAAAAAAGTTGCAAAAACTGCACCTGCAAAAGCAACAAAGAAAGAAGAAAAGAAAGTTGCCGCACCTGCAAAGAAACCTGCAACAAAAGCAGAAGCAAAACCTGCAACTACAAAAACAACAACTACACCTAAAAAGGCTGCTGCCCCAAAAGCAGAAGCAAAAAAGGTTGAAACTGCTGCAAAAACTCCTGCAAAAAAGACAACTGCAAAACCAGCAGCAAAGAAAACAACTTCAACAAAAAAGGTTGAAACTGAAAAAGTTGCTGCAAAAAAACCTACAACAGCAACAACAACAAAACCTGTTGCAAAAAAAGCAACAACTGCAAAGAAAGCAACAAAAAGTGCTGCTGCAAAAAAGACAACAAAAAAATAAAACAAAAAAAACCAAGGAATCTAGCCTTGGTTTTATTTTTTTCAAAATCAAAAACTATTGTTTCACAAACACAATCTCATCAAACCCTTCTCGTTTTGATGGTTTTTGATATCTTTTAACATATTTTTCGATAACATCTCTGCCAACAGTTCGATCTCTTTTGGCATCTCTTTCAACGCACACCTCAACTGGGGTTTCAAACACCACTGCAACCCTTTTCAAATGCAAATCAACAAAATTTGAAAGCACTCTCTTTCTCTCAAAAACCGATATGTTTGTCGCATCAAGGACAACATCTTTTCCTTGCAACAAAAACTCTCTTGCTCTTGCATACAAAGTGGCAAAAATCAACTTGTTGTTTGATTGATCCTCTTCGCCCGAGAGCAACTCTTTTCTTATTGCATCACTTGACAGCACAACTTGGTTTTCTTTTTTGTTGGACGCCACAAATGTTGATTTTCCGCTTCCAGGAATGCCAACCAGCAATGTCAAAACACTCATTTTTCCTCCCAAAAACAAAAGAGATTTTACCAATCTCCCTTGTATCTCTTGTATGGATAAGGCAACAATTTTTCTGCCTTTACTTTAAGCACTGCATCATGCTCAATATCTTCAACAACAATGTCAACATTGCCAAGCCCCATTTTGTCAAACATATATCTGCACAAACCACAAGGAGAAACCACTCTAAATGTTTCGCCATCTGGGTTATATTTCACAGAAACCACGGTTTGAAATTCTCTTTCGCCACAAGCAAGCGCCTGTCCCAAAGCGACTTGTTCTGCACAAATTGAGTGCGATGTTTTGATGTTGATGCCCTTGTAAACCTTTCCAGATTTAGCCAAGACAACACAACCAACATGCATACCTTTGTTGTCATACAAATCACTGTTTTGTCTAACTACATCTTTTGCAAGTTCAATAAGTTCCAAATCTTTTTTATTAAGCTTCATTTTCTTTTTCTTCCTCTACCTTTTCGATATTTTTAGATTCAGTTTTGTGAGAGTCACTATTTTTCTTTTTGAAGAACAGCCACTTTTTTGTTTTGTCAAATTTGTAGAACATCAAAATCAACACATCAACAAAGATTGTCAAAGCCAAATCAACCGATGTGCCAATATAAACAATCAATGCTTGTTTTGAAGTGTAAATGTAAAGCGACCAACACAGCAACCCTACAAACCCCAAAGCAACTTGCCACAAGCTATAATCATTGCTAGATTTTGTTTTCAACAACTTAAACACCTGTGGGATTGTTTGAATGTAGCTACAAATATAATATATTGTGCAAAAAACTTCCATAAAACTCTCTTTCTCATTTTAATATTTTCTTCAATCTTTGTCAAAAAGAAAAGGCAAATTATTCGTCTTTCTTTTTAAGTTGAAATTTGGTGCAAACAAAAAACAGCAAAGCAACCAACAAACCGGCCAAAAAACCTGTATAGTGAGCCATATTGTGCACCAAGTCGTAAGGCCAACCAAAGAATTTCATTTTTCCATCAATGGTTTTAATTGACATAGAGATATAACTATAAACTGCAACACAAATGCCAATTATCAAAGTGGTAAGATTTTTTTGTTTTTTAAGTGATACCAAAAAGACCACAAAATCCACAAAGAAGAAAGCATACAGGGCAAAAATTACCCCTGAAAAACCACAGTGATTGATATTGCCCCTAACATGACTCGCCATCGCTGGAGCTGTAAAAGCAAACACAAAAATCAAAACAAACAAACACAAACTACCATATCTTCTTTCAAGATAAAATCCTAAAACAACAAAACTCACCATGTTTAACAAAACATGCTGCCAACTTAAATGTGCAAATGCTGCACAAAAAATAGACAGGGTATTTTTAATGCTAAAATCTTCCCAAACTGCAGTGTTGTCATACAACCTATCTCTCTGCCAAATTGGGCCAAGTGTTGCATACAAAACAATGTTTATCACAACAATCAAAATTGTTGTTGCGAAAAACCAGTTTCTGTTATACCAATGCACTTCTTTGTGCTTATCATCAAAAAACTTCATAATCCCCTCTTATTTCAAACTGTTGAGATATTTTGCCACACCATCGTTTTCTGCACTGTCAATCACAACATCAACCATATCTTGAATGCCTTGTGGCGCATTTGCAACAGCAATGCTTGTGCCAACAGCAGAAAACATTGCAATATCATTCTTTTCGTTGCCGATTGCGACTGCTGTTTTATAGTCACTTCCAAGGTGCTGCAAAAGTCTTTTCATCGCCACCCCTTTGTTTGAATAAATCGAGCCAAAATCAACAAAAAACTTGTCATCTTCCGGCCCTTGATTTGCCACAATCAAGCCTTCTGTTTCATAGATTTCTTGTCTGATTTTGTCAAACAATTCGGCAGGGACTTCTGTCAAAAAACCACCAACAACCAAGTGCTCTTGGCATGCTTTTTCGATACTTTCATAAGGTTTTTCTCTGCCATCTTTGTGTTTTACTCTTGAAGCCAAAGCATAATCAGCAGCAACATTCATAACAAGCCTAAGGTTGTATTGTTTTGCCAACTCTTCCATTCTCTCAACTGCTTTTTGAGGGATTGGGCAAGCATACAAAACCTTTCTTTCGATTGTGTCAAAAAGTTCGCCACCGTTGGCATCAATTATGTATCTGCAACCACCAAAAACTGACGCAAATCTTTCAGTTTCAGGTCTGCTTCTGCCTGTAACAAGCACAAACTCATATTTGTTTTTGTCAATAATCTTTCTGATTGCATCTGCAACCACCGGCCTTATAACATCATGACTTGGTCTTATTGTCCCGTCAATATCACTAAAAATAATTTTCTTCTTCATTTGTTTCTTCCTTTTATAGGCATTTTGTTTAGTATATCACACCAGCAATCTTTTCGATAAACAATTTCGTCATTTTACAAAAAAAACCATCAACAAAATGATGGTTTTTCAAATTATTTCAATTCTTGCAAAACATATTCAAATGTGTCCAAGTCTTTCCAAAGTTTTTCTTGCATGTCAAGTTTTGCCAATGCATCATACACCATTTGCAAAAACACTTCTTCTTCGGCAGTCAAGTTGTCTCTATCGATTTTTCCTTCAACAGCATAAATCTTGTTGTCATAGAAATAATATTTGTCGTTGAAAATATATCTGTGATCTTTCAAAGCGATAAAGAGTTTGTCGCCTTCTTCAAACATATCTTGTCCATAACAGAATTGAGTGTTGTAACTAAATCCAAGAATATTGCAGATTGTTGGGTAGATGTCAGCAACACTTACAAATGTGTCACAAACAGCACCACCCGTATATGTAGCCTCACCCTTAAACTTTGCAGTAAGCTTTTGATCATAAATCACGCAAGGCATCTTGTATGCTTTGACATTGCAAGCTCTTGCATCAGCAACGGCAATGTCCCTGATCAAATAACTCACATAGTCATAATAAGCATTATGGTCAGAATAAATCACCAAAGTTGTTTTGTCCAAATTGTTTGTTTCTTGCAATCTGTCAAAAATCAAACCCACAGTTTGATCCAAATCCATAACAGCAGCTTTGTAATACAAAAATTTGTTAAGCACATTGTCTGGTTTGTAACCTTGATCTCTCAAATCTTGAAGCACTGCTTGAAGTTGAGTTGCATTTTGTTCGCTGGTAAGGAATTGATAATTCTTTTCGTTGCTTCCTCTTGCTTGATAAGTTCCGTGAGTTGAAAGAGTTGCATAAGCCGAAATAAATCTTCCTGTATCAGGGATCATATTTTCGATGTTGTAACCAATAAAACTGCTGTCTCTTACAAAATCATAAAAGTTTGCAGAAGTCCAGTTATATTCAATTCCGTTTGCTTTTTCGTATTGCTTAATTTCTTGTTCTTGGTCATCAGCAAAATACAAATTGTCAAAACCAAGATTGTCAAATGTTGTAGATCTTTTGTAATAATCCCCTCTCATTCCGTGCAAATAATTTGTTTGAATGTCAGGGTCAACTTCTTTAAGCATATTCGCCAAAGAAAATTGTCCATAAATGTTTGCAAGTTTGTCGTTGTCATGTGTAGCAAGCATCATATCTCTGCTGTAAGTGCCCATCAACGAAAAACCTTCAGACATATTTGTTTTGTTTTCTGAGTGATAATTTGCAAATTGCAAGCCATCTTCATAAACCAACTTATACAAGTGAGGAGTAAAATATTCGTCAATTGCCACCCAGTCCAAACTTTCAGCCAAAATCATAATCACATTGTTGTCTTGACTGATGCCTGTATATTCGTTTGTTGTGTCAGTTTTGCCAGCAGTGAAATATTGCAATGCTTCTTCCTTTTCTGCTTCTGACATCTCATTGTTTTCTCCTCCCATAACTGAAAGAATGTTTGCTATGTAAAAACCGTAATATCCATACTTTTGATAACTCAAAGTTGTAGGAAATTGTGTGTAATACAAATCTTTTGAAACCTTGTCAAATGAGATATAACCTGTGCCGATTGTGCAGCACAACATAAGCGCACAAACAATGATTGCACCAAATTGTCTTCTTGTTGCTCTAAACTCGTTTTTCTTTGTAAACTTTCTTGAAAAGAACACGCAAAAAACAGCCAAAGCATACAACGACAAAAACAAAACGATTGTCCAAGGGTTGATAAGCGATTTGTCAAAAGCACCTGTCGCTTCACTCGCCAATTTCAATTTTTGGATAGTAAAAATTTCTCCGGTAACTCTATACAAAACATCGTTTACAATTGCGATAACCACTTGCAACAACAAGAGTGCACAACACACGATTGCTCTTGCAGTTTTTGTAGGCACAAGAAAAATGACAAATGCCAACACATGCACAATCAAAACACTCAACCACATCATTGTTGGAAATTGTCTCAATGTGACACAGCCCATCAAAATAGTAAAAAGCACTGAAAACACATAAAAAATCAGTGCTATGGCAAAATTGTCCTTCAGATTTTTATACTTTACTTCTTTTTCCATAACTTCATTATAGCACTCCCAAAAAAATCTGTAAATTCTTTTTGGGAAAAATCGACTTTTTATTTAAGTTTTTTTATCAAATCAAACAAATTCGACTTTTCTGACACATAAGCCCAATATTGTGGCAACTGAACTTTTGGTTCTGCCTCTCGCATTTGTTTCAAAGTCAAAGGTTTTTCAAATTTTTTCACTTTGCCAAGTTGCAAAGCATAACAGTCTTTGCTGCTTGAAAAATAACTTTCAATCTCGCCCCTGTCACTTCGCTTGTCATACCCCGTGATCTTCAAAATCTCTGCAAGATTGCCTTTGTGGACTTTTTCAACAACAAAGCTTCCAACAATTGCCTTGTCATCTTTTGCAGAATAAACATAAAAAGTTTTGCCAAGGTCTTGTTCTTTGATTGCAGATTTTCTAAATTCAAACTTTTTTGTGCCAGCAAAAATCTGTCTGGCATAAAAGCTCATTATCGAAATCAAACAAATTTTATCTTCCATTTTTCTCACCATTTATTTCAAATTTTTTAAATATTGGGCAAGTTGCATATATGCATCTCTGCCCCACATAGCATATCTCTCATCATCTGGATAACACGCCATCGGCTTGTCTTTGCCTTTTGGGATAAACACAAAATCCCACGACCAACCATACTCTCCACTTTTTTCAAGCGCAATCGAGCCATAAGTTTTTGTCGAAAAACAAACAGGTTCTTTGCCCGGCTCGGTGTAACACAAACATTCGACATAATATGCTTCTCTGTCCTCAACACCTTCCATCAATTTAAGAAGTCCATCTTCGCCTATTGTGTCCTCTGCATAATGTGTGTAAGGTCCTGGAAACCCCTTCAACGCAGGCACAACCAATCCCGAATCATTTTTAAGTGTTGCACAGCCAAGCAAGTCGCTTGCATATTTTGAAGAAAACTTTGCAATAGATTCAAAATCATCAGCCTGAATTTCTGGACAATCAATTTTCTTGTTGTCGATTTCAAAACCCAATGGCTCTAAAAACAATTTCGCCACTGCAACCTTATCTTTGTTTCCTGTAATATATGTGATTTTCATTATACCCTCCAATCTCTATCATTTTATCAAATCCATTCGACAAAAACAAACAAAAATTGCTCAACTCCAAAAATCACAGCAATCATTTGACTTTGCCCCAACAAATTTTTTACAATAATTTTGAAAACAAAAAACTGAGGTGGGTATGAAAAAATTAAAATCAATTTTATCAGTTGCTTTGATTTTGATCGTAAGTTCGCTTTGTCTTATCGGTTGCAAATCAAACAACAACACAATTTCTTTGGCAGAAGCAAAAACAATCATTGTAAATGCCCTTGCAATCCAACAAGCACAAGCAACAAGTGCATCACAAAATCAAACAGGCAATCGTGATATTCTTGAAAAATTGGGAAGTGTCGAAATTTCAGCGTCATCAGGAACAAAAACTTTTCCTGAAGATACAACATACGCAACCCAAACCATGCAAGGATATTACGAATATTCAAATGGATTATTTCAAAAATACCTTATGGAAATGTATTCTACTCAAAATTCTTACAGCGAAACAACCAAAGAGTATTCTGCAGATTGCCAAACAGTTTTTATCAGCACCAATGACGAAATTTCAACTGCAACAATCCAACCAAACCAAGCATTGGGTTATTCGGAAACGCTCGGTGGAATGTATATCCAAATCCTCAACGCCTTGTTTACTGACAAGGCATTTGAAATTGCTTATGATGACACCGTAAAAAGAGTTTCAACTTCAACAGGATTCAACTTGATCTTAAGTTTGGATTTGAAAGGTTACAGCAGATTGATAACTCTCGACTCTATGACTGACGAAGAGTATGAGGTTTGGTGGCAAGAACAACTTGGATATGCAAACGACTTCCCGAAAGAAGTGAGAGATTTAGAACAGTTTTTGCTTACCATCAGTTTTGACAAAAATCAAGAAATCATCTCTCTTGACTTTGCAGCGCAAAATGGCGTAGCAGTCGACCCTGGCGAAAATGTAGCATACTTCAAAACTACCAGTTCGTTGACAGTTTCAAAAAGCAACCACCCAATTTCTCAACCACAATGGGTTGAAGATTATCTTGCACAATAAAACAAAAAAAGTGCTAAACATTTAGCACTTTTATTTTTTTGTCGCCTTGATCACAATAAGTTGCTTTGGCTTGCCATATCTATACATATCGCCCAATTGCACTTCGGCATCACCAATGATTGAGAAAAACATTCTTGCGTCATCAAGGGTAAAAAATCTTTTGTTGTAACCATTGACAAAATAATAATTTTCTTCGATAAGTTCGCCTTGTCCAGCGCCAAAATTGACATCTTCTGTCGAGTTTACTCTTGCAAGCAAACTGCCGTTTGGCGTCAAAATTCTTTTGATTTCTCTCATAACAGATTTTGTTGTTTCTGTGTCAAAATAATGCAAACTCAAATCAGCAATCACAATGTCAAACGAATTGTCCGCAAATGGCAAAGTTTGAGCAATGTCCACCAATTTTGTTTCAACATTTTCAAAATGTTTGTTTATGTTGTCAAGTGCCACCTGCGAATAGTCACAGGCAATCACCTCAAATCCATTTCGTGTCAAAAACAAAGTATCATTTCCTGTCCCACAACCCAAATCCAAAACCTTCGTTTTGCAGTTTGCCAAAACATCTTCAAAATCTTCAAGCCAATCGTCACAAATCGGCATAATATCTGCCCTTCTTTGATGCACTTGATTCCAATATTCGCTAAACTTCATACCAATCCCCTTTTACAAAACAGCAAATCAAATTTTTGGAGCTGGTGATGGGATTTGAACCCACGGCCTACGCATTACGAATGCATTGCTCTACCAGCTGAGCCACACCAGCATAAAGAGAGAAAAATCTCTCTCAATCCTTCAATGTTTCAAGCTTGAAAGAAACCTTTTGAGTTTCTTCATCTTTTGACAAAAGCTCAACAGCCACACGATCACCAACTTTGACAAGTTCGTAAATCTTTTTTGTTTTGTTTTCTGTGCAGTTTGAAATATGCAAAAGTCCTGTTGTTCCATTTTCAACCTTTACTATTGCACCAAATTGCAACAATTTGATGACTTCTGCTTGATAAACAGCACCAACAGAAAGCTCTTTGATTCTTGTTGTTTTTGGATCTTCCAAAAGTGCTTTAAGCGAAAGTTCGACCTTCTTGTTTTCTCTGTCAACTTTGATTACCTTAAATTGACATTCTTGACCAACTTTCAACACATCTTCAACTTTTTCAAGTTTGTCGTAAGAGATGTTTGAAATGTGCAAGAAGCAATCAAAACCTTCAACGCTTACAAAAGCGCCATAAGGCATAATTCTTTCAACCTTGCCTTTGACAATTTTGTTGATAAAAATGATGTTCCAAAAATTTTTTTCAACAGCAACTCTTGTTTGCTCTTGAAGCAACTTGACACTTGCAACGATGTTTTTGTTTTCTTTGTCGATTTCTGTGACAACTGCTTCAAATTGTTTTCCAACCAAAGCCTTAAAGTTTTTCACATAACCTTCTGACACTTGATCAAATGGCACGATGATTGTGTAATCACCCATTTTTGACACAAGTCCGTCACCAACAGAAGATGCAACAAACGAAAATTTGCTTCCCAATCTAAGAGTTTGTGCATTTTGGTTTGCGAGGTGAAGTGCATCTGCCAAAGATTTTGACACTTCAATCAAACCTTCTTCATTTTTTTTGTTTGTAATGACAACAGCAAATCTGTCGCCAATTTTTACTTTTGAATAATCTTCAAAGTCGCTTGCAGGGATAAATGCATCGTTTTTGCCCCCAATATTGAAGATTACACCATCTTCTCTTCTCAACACAACCACACCATCAAAAGACTGTCCTTTTTTGTATGATGCAAAAGTTTTGTCGATCATTTCCATACTAAATTTTTCTGCCATAACTATATCCTTTTAATTTGTTTTCAAAAGCGGAAATCGCTTTTCTACTTAACAAAAAGATTATCAAAAAAAAGAAAAAAAGTCAAATAAATCAGACTTTCTTTCCTTGCTTTTTCGACTTTTTGTTTGCCAAACTTTGCTCTCTAAGTTCCAACATTTTTTCACGCACAACCTCTGTTGCTTTAAGCAAAGTTTCTTCATCAAGTTTTTTGTCATAAAACTCATCAAGTTCAAAAGGTTTTCCTGTGTGGTAAACACTTTTTCTAAACAATCTAGGTCTTTTTTCAATCCAAATTGGCACAATAGGGGTTTTTGTTTTGATTGCAATCATCGCAACACCACTTTTAAGTTCGCCAAGCACTTTTGTCTTGTCTTTCAATCGTGTGCCTTCTGGAAAAATAAACAACTTTTTGCCTTCTTTCAAAAACTTGATGCTGTTTTTGATTGCAGAAATGTCGTTTCCTTCTCTATCAACCGGAAACGCTCCCCAATTTTTGATTACAGCCCCAACGAGTTTGTTTTTAAACATTTGTTTTTTTGCCATAATCTTCATTCTTCTGCTTGTGTTGAGATAATACAACACCATATCCCAGTTTGAAACATGGTTGCAACAAACAACTGCTTTGCCTTCTGGCATATTTTTTCTGCCCTTAATAAATGTAGGGTGCATAATATTCAAAGGTATAAAGCACAAAATTCTACATATCCATAAAAACATCTTTCTCTTCTCCTAACCAAAATTTTTTGCACAACTGCAAGCCATCGCCCAAGCAATTTGCAAATTGAAACCACCCGTAAATCCATCAACATCAACAAGCTCGCCCAAAAAATACAACCCTTCAACAAGTTTACTCTCAAAAGTTTTTGGATTGATTTCTTTTGTCGAAACTCCACCACTTGTCACAATTGCAGCATCAATGTCATAAAACCCTGCAAATTTGAGTGGAAATTTTTTAAGTCCTTGCAAAATTGTGTTTCGCTCTGCTTTTGTGATGTTGTTTATTTTTTTGTTTTCATCAAGTCCAATCGCCTTTGCAAAAATGTCAGCAACTGCTTTTGGCAACAACAATTTCAAAACATTTTTAAGTTCTTTGTTTTTGTTGCTTTCAAAATCTCTCAACAATCTTGCATCAAGTTGCTCTTGCGAAAGTGCTGGTTTAAAATCCAAAGTCATTTTCACATCATTTGCTCTGTTTATCAAACTTGACACAGTAAGCACAATCGGCCCAGAAATCCCTTTGTCTGTAAAAAGCATTTCACCAAATTCGCCATGCTTTTTGCCGTCATATTCAACATTGAGTTGCACATTTTTAAGCGAAACCCCTTGCAACGATTTCACAAACCAGTCATCAATCACAAGTGGGCAGAGGGCAGGTTTGATTTCTTCGACAGTATGCCCAAAAATCTTTGCAAATTTATATCCATCGCCATCACTTCCTGTGCCTTTATAACTTGCACCACCTGTTGCAATGATCACTTTGTCAAAAGTTTGTTTGCCTTTGTCAGTGACAACAACAAACCCATTTTCATTTTTGTTTATTGCCAAAACTTTTGTGTTTAGACAAAAATCAACATCTTTGCAATGCACATCTCTAAGCACTGCCACCACATCGCCAGCTTTGTCGCTTTGTGGAAACACTCTATCTCCCCTTTCAACCTTTGTTGCAAGCCCAAGCTTCTCAAAAAAATCAACACAGGCATAACTGTCAAAGTTGTAAAGAGCTGTTTTCAAAAACTTGTCACCGCGCACAACATTTTTCAAAAAATCTTCCACCAAGCAAAGATTTGTGATGTTGCATCTGCCTTTGCCGGTAATATTCAACTTTTTGCCAACCTTTTCGTTTTTGTCAAAGACAACGACATTGTGTTGTTGCGACAAAAAACCAGCCACCATAAGTCCGGCAGCACCACCACCAACGACTGCAACTTTGCTCATTATTTTGCACCTTTGAAGAAATCAATTTCTTCTTGTGTCATAGGTTTTGTCTTTCCACGATAAAGTCCACCCAACTGAACTCCTCCAATTCTCACACGCTTGAGGAGTTTGATTGTTTTGCCAATAGCATCAAACATTCTTCTAACTTGGTGATTTTGACCTTCATCAATCACAACAGACACCTTTGCAAAAGTGCCATCAAAACCCAAATACCTAACCTTTGCAGTTGGCATTCTCACACCATCAACCACAACACCCTTTCTCAAAACGGCAAGTTCGCTTTCCTTAATGTCGCCTTCAATTGTTGCGACATATTCCTTTTCAAAGTGATATTTTGGATGTGTAACCAAATTTGCAAATTCGCCATCATTTGTCAAAAAGATAAGACCTTCTGTTTCGTAGTCAAGTCTGCCTACATTGAAAAGTCGCACATCACTTTGAACCAAATCAAAAATGGTTTTTCTGCCCCTTTCATCACTTGCAGTGCAAGCGTAACCTTTTGGCTTGTTCATCTTCAAATAAACACATTGGTTTGGAAGCGCAAGCAAATTGCCATCAACTGTCACCTTGTCTTTTTTCTCATCAACATCTGTCGCCAAATTGTCAACAACTTTGCCATTGATTGACACTCTGCCTGCTTTGATGATGTCTTCGCATTTTCTTCTTGAAGCCAAGCCACAACTGCTTAAAAATTTGTTTAATCTCATAAAAAAACCTCTCATGCTGTCTTTTTGCACAAGAGGATTTTCAAAATTTACCAATTTGTGAAAAAATCTTTAACTCTCTGCAAAACAGACTTTGTTTTTGCTGTTTCTATTGTATAGATTTTTTCAGAAAATAGCAAGTTATTGCCCAAAAATATTTCAACATTTCCGATTTCGGCACCTTTGTCGAGTGGTGCAGTGATTGATTTTGGATATTTGTAAACAAATCGCAAGTTTTCTTTCTCTTTTTGTGTCAAAGGATAACAAAATTTGCCTTTTGTGCCAATGGCAACAGTTTCTGTTCGACCGTCAATCACTTCAATTTGATCGTCAATCTCATACAAGTCACAAAGCTCGCACATTTCAAAGGTTTGAGAACACTCATTCAAAAGTTGACCACTTTCAGGAAACATCGGCCCACAATTGAGCACCACACAAACAAGCCTCAACCCATCTCTTTCAATTGCCGAAACCAGACATCTGCCAGCATCATCAGTAAAACCTGTTTTTACCCCAATGCAACCATCAAGCGAAAAAAGCAACTTGTTTTTGTTTTTCAAATAACGGTTTTGACCGTTTCCATTTGAAATTTTGTGATTTTTGGTCGATACAATCTCCCTAAATGTCTCGTTTTCGAGGGCATAAAAAGTTATCAATGCCAAATCACTTGCAGTTGTGTAATGCCCATCTGCGTCAAGCCCATGAGGATTTGCAAAATGAGTGCTTGTTGCTCCAATCTTTTGAGCAAGATTGTTCATCAAAGTCACAAATTCGCTTGTCGAACCTGCAACCCTTTCAGCCAAAGCCACCGATGCATCATTGCCAGAAATCAACATCAAAGCATAAAGCAAATCTCTTGTCGAATAACAATCCCCTTCTTTCAAATAAAGCGAAGTCCCTGGCACACCTATTGCCTTTTTTGATACCTCAAATTTTTCATCAAGGTTTTTGCAATTTTCAAGCACTGTTATTGCAGTCATAATTTTGGTTGTGCTGGCCATTGGCAATTTTTGATTTTCGTTTTTTGCAAACAACAACCTTTTGCTTGAAGATTCCATCACTACTGCCGCCTTTGCAGAAGAAGTTAGCTGTGCTTTTGCTTTGAGTGGAACAATCCAAAATTGACAAGCAAAAACAGAAACAACAAAAATCAAACACAACAAAACAATGTGTTTAGTTTTCATTTTTCTCTTCCTTTTGCTTTGGTTTGTCATCATCAATTTTTCGCAAAATCGAATTGACCAAATTGACAATTGTTTGATACAAAGTTTTGTTTTCAACATTGACAAAATCAACAGCACCATCTGCTTGAATGATCAAAAAACCGACCGGCGAAACACTCATTCCACCACTGCTTCCACCACTCATTGGAAAATGATTTGCCACTCTTCTTGAAGACAAATCTGCATATTCTCCACCACCGACAACAAAGCCAACAGTGACCTTCGAAATCGGCACAATTGTCGCACCATCTTCTGTTTTGATGCTTTCTCCAACAATGGTGCTTGAATCCACAATTGTTTTAAGTTTGTCCATCGCATTTGAAATCAATTCGTTGATTGTTGTCGAATTTGTATAAGTTCTCATCTTTCCTCCAATTGTTGCATAACACACTATATATAGTGTAATATGCAACCACATGCCCTATTCTTGGTATAATCTTTTTGCTCTCTTTGTTATGATAACCGAATGTAAATAAGAATATGCAACATCAAACAAAGAAATTGAAACTTGCATTTTTGATGCAATTTCGCACTGCACAATGTTGTAAGAAACTGTATCAAACAACCCCAGTGTCGCAGTTGGTTTTTGGTTTTTAAGCACAACAAAAAACCAGTTTATTACCTGATTGACAAGTCCACAAACATAAGCACTCGTTGCTGCATCTCCAAGCCCAATGTTGTAAAAAACAAAACATTTTTTCACTCTTATCTTTTCTTTTATTTCTCTGCCCAACTCTTTCAAAACTTCCATTTCAGGACCAGAAAAAGCAATCTCTTTTCTCATCGTTTGACTTTCGTTTCTAAACTCAATCGACTTGCCCTTAAACACCACAAAATAATACACCACTTTTTTTCCAAACAAAAACAGTGCAATCACCCCACGATTTTCAAGTGGATTATACGAAAGCCTCACTTCAATAAAAATTGGCATCAGCAAAATCACAATCAAAAACACACCAAACAAAAACCACAAACTCTGCAACCATGTCATAAAGATAATATGTCTTTGTTTAAACAAAAAAATTCATTGGCATAATATCGCAAGTTTAGTTATGAAAAAAGTTTTGCAAAAAACTTTGCAAATTTGTTATGAAATAATTTAAAAACAAGTTACAATATTCTGGTAGGAGATTTTTATGACAAACGAAAAGAAAACAAAACAAACAAAAATCAAGACAAGCTTTGACAACGAAAAATATCTCAAACTTCAAAGCGAAAGTCTCAACAAAAAAATCAAAAAATTTCACAACAAACTCTACCTCGAATTTGGTGGCAAACTTTTTGATGACTTGCACGCAGCAAGAGTTTTGCCAGGATTCGATCCAAACATCAAGATCAAATTGTTGCAAAAAATGAAAGACAAGGCAGAAATCATCTTCTGCATCAGCGCAAACGACATCGAAAAAAACAAAATCCGTGCTGACCTTGGCCTCAGTTATGGCGACGAAGTTTTGAGACTCGTTGACAATATGAGAGATTTGGGCCTTTACATATCATCTTTTGTTGTAACCCTTTACAAAGGTCAACCAACAGCTCAAAAATTTGCAAAACATCTCGAGCAAAGGGGCGAAAAGGTTTATTTCCACAGTTACACAAAAGGTTATCCAAATGACCTTGACACAATCGTTTCTGACGATGGATATGGCGCAAACCCATTTATCGAAACAACCAGACCTTTGGTTGTTGTCACAGCACCTGGCCCATCAAGTGGCAAACTTGCAACCTGCCTTAGCCAACTTTATCACGAATATAAAAATGGTGTAAAAGCCGGATATGCAAAATTTGAAACATTCCCTGTTTGGGATTTGCCTTTGAAGCACCCAATCAACATTGCATACGAAGCAGCAACAGCTGACTTGCAAGACATCAATCAAATTGACCCATTCCACTTCAACGCTTATGGCAAACTCTGCGTAAACTACAACAGAGATGTCGAAGCATTTCCAATTTTGCAAAACATTCTCACCAAGATCACAGGCAAAGAAATCTACAAATCACCTACTGAAATGGGAGTAAACATCATCAGCCAAGCAATTGTTGATGAAAAAGCAGCTCAAACAGCAGCAAAGAAAGAAATTATGCGTAGATGCTACAAAGCAGAATGTGACTACAAAAGAGGCAGAATCTCTTTTGAAACACTTCAACGCAACAAAGATCTCATTCACGAAGCAAAAGTAACAAAGAAGATTTTGCCTGTTATCGACATTGCAAGAGAAACTTCAAAAACTTCAAACTATCCAGCAATCGCACTCAAACTTCCAAATGGCGAAGTTGTGACAGGAAAGACAAAAAATGTTGTTTCTGCAAGTGCTGCAGTTGTGCTCAATGCACTTCGCACTCTCGCTGGCATGGATGATGATTTTGATGTAATTTCAGATGACATCTTGCTCCCAATCATCGACTACAGAGTAAATGTGCTCAAATCACAACAAAGTGTGCTTACGGTTGATGATGTTTTGGTTGCATTGTCAATTTCTGCAAACAAAAATGATAAAGCTAAAAAAGCAATCGCTCAAATCAAAAAACTTGATGGATGCGAAGCACACTGCACATACATTTTGTATAAAGCAGAAGAACAAACTCTCAAAAAACTTGGCATCAATATAACATGCGAACCTGTTTTCTTAAATTCAAAGTTGTTTGACAACTAAAAAAAGAAGGAATCTCCTTCTTTTTTTATCACCAAACAGCCATTTCCGTTTGACATAAAAAATTTAAAGTGCTAACATAAAATCAGCATAACAATTATAAAAAAGGAGGATTTTATGAAAAGACCATTGGCGCTGACAGCATATTTGCTTTCGACCATCTCTATGGCAATCTATGTGCTTCTCTATTTGATTGGCACAATAAAAATTTTTACATGGGCAGACGGTTTTAATTTTTCTATTATATTCATTCTTTTGATCACTGCCATTTTCGGTGTAACTCTCGCTTTAAATGCAGCATCAATTTCAACTTTCAAAGCTTCACCAGAAAAGTATAAGAAAAAGAAAGCAACTGCCGTAACTGCAATTGTGTTCAACTTTATCACAGTGTTGTTGTTGTTCATCTCACTTGTTGCAATGTCTAGCTCGGTTGGTGCATTTTTGATTTTCCCAATCGTTGCACTTATTCTCAATGATGCTTTTATCGCAATTGTAGTCATTGTTTTGGTTTGTGTTCTCGCAGCAAGCATTTTGGCAATTGTTGACTTGTGTCTCGAAAACAAAAGAGTTGCACCTGCACAACCAGCAGCACAACCAGCCACTGCACCTGCTGCA
Source organism: Candidatus Caccovivens sp. (assembly GCA_045650745.1). GTDB lineage: Bacteria > Bacillota > Clostridia > Christensenellales > UBA1242 > Caccovivens. Next base: position 3,672 of record JAZRRN010000060.1, on the reverse strand, counting down.
ACAGATGACTTGCAAGCACAACTTGAAAAACTTACAGCAATGAAAGAAAATGGCACAATCAGTGATGAAGAATATCAAAAATTGAGACAATCAGTCATTGAAAAAGCCGCAAAATAGGTTTAAACAAAACAAAAGAAACAAGAAGATTATCCGTCTTCTTGTTTTTCTTTCAACCTTTGCCATAATTTGGCCAAAAAGCCATCATTTTTGCTTGTCATGATTTGGATTTGCCCATTTTGCAAACAAGTCCCTCCTTCCATTTTTAAGGCTTTTATCACCTCTTCACAGACATCAAAAATTTCTATAGGGCAAAACTTTTCTGCAATCAAATCTTTGACTGCGTTGTAATGCGTGCACCCAAGCACAAGTGCACAATCTTCAATTTGCAAGTCTACGCTTGAAAAGCAATCTCCCACCTTTTCAAAACAATTCAAATTGCAATCAATCTGCTCTGCCAAATGTGGCATTGCAATTTTTTTTACATTTGCATATTTTGCCAACTCTTCACTATATTTTATAGTGTTTTCTGTCGCCAAAACCACTACCTTTTCTTGCCCATATTTTTCAACTGATTTTTTGATTGGAGGCACAGCCCCTACAAACTCAACATAAGGAAACATTTTTTCACACTCTTTCAAACAACAAGCAGTCAAGGTGCAACAGGCAAACACAACCACATCAAAATCATAAAACGACTTTATCACCCTCAAATTGTTTGCTGTCATTTCACAAAGATCTTTCTTGTTTTTGTTTCCATAAGGCAGATTTTTATTGTCGCAAAAAAGCAAAAAATCACAACCTTTCACCCTCTTTATGCAATTGTGCAGCACATTAAGCCCACCACTTCCACTGTCAATCAACAAAACTTTTTTCATACAAGTTTATATATGGTCTTTGCTTTCAAGTTGTGCAAGATGATGCTCACAGCATTCAAAAAACACCACAAAACCCCAAACATAAGGCAAAAGCCACAATGCTCGTGCAAATATAACCAAAAAATATTAAAAAATAAGTTGATTTTTGCGATTGTGTATGCTATAATACTTTAGAAATTTTTGAAGGAGAAAGACATGGCAAACATTAAATCAGCAAAGAAAAGAGTTTTGATTGAAAGAGAAAGAAGAGTAGAAAACAACTCAGTTAAATCAGAAATCAAGACATACGAAAAGAAATTTAAAAACGAACTTGCTGCTGATGCTGCAATAGCTGAAGAAACATTCAAAGTTCTCTCTGCAAAACTTGACAGTGCTGCAAGAGAAAATGTTATTCATGCAAACTGCGCAAACAGAAAGAAAGCTCACTATTCAAAATTGTTGAATGACGCTAAAGCAAGCAAATAATATATAAAAAGCATACAAAAAGGCATACTTTTGTATGTCTTTTTTTGTCATCATGCAGCTTTTGATTTCCCAAACAAAAAAGACACAGATTTTTTCTGTGTCTTTTCTTATTGTCAAATCTTACTCTACGCCCAAGATATCCAAAACTTCTTTGATCGCTGCCATAGCTCTGTCCATTTGTTCTTTAGTGTGAGTTGCAGTGTAAGAAGTTCTAAGAAGCGCCATACCCTTTGGAGTTGCTGGAGAGATAACAGGGTTTACATAAACACCTCTTTCAAGCAACAACTTGCAAGCGATAAATGCTTTTTCGTCTTCATAAACATAGATAGGGATAATTGGTGTTGTGCTGTCAATGAGCTTAACACCCAACTTCTTCAATCCATCTCTCATATATTTTGAAATGTCAAGAAGGTTTTGAACTCTTTCTGGTTCGCTAGCCAAAATTCTCAAGCTTTCACGAGCACAAGCAACTGATGCTGGAGTGATGCTTGCTGAGAAGATGTATGGTCTTGATGTATGCATAACATAATCAACAACTTCTCTAGAAGCTGCCATATAACCACCCAAACTTGCCAATGATTTAGAGAAAGTTCCCATATAAATGTCAACTTCATCTTCCAAACCAAAGTGTTCTGCAGTTCCTCTTCCGTGAGCACCCAAAACGCCCAAGCCGTGAGCATCGTCAACCATGATGCGAGCGCCATATTTCTTTGCCAAAGCAACGATTTCTGGCAACTTGCAGATTTCGCCACTCATGCTGAAAACGCCATCAGTAACAATCAAGATACCTTTGTTTGAAGGCACTGCTTGAAGTTTCTTTTCAAGATCTTCCATGTCACTGTGTTTGTATCTGATCATTTCGCCATAAGACAAACGGCAAGCATCATAAATTGATGCATGGTTTTCTTTGTCACACATGATCACATCATGCATACCAGCGATAGCGCTGATGATGCCAAGATTGCTTTGAAAACCTGTGCTGAAAGTCATAACAGCTTCTTTGCACAAGAAAGCAGCCAATTCTTCTTCCAACTTTTTGTGAATATCCAAAGTTCCGTTCAAAAATCTAGAGCCACTGTTTCCAGAGCCATATTTTTTCAAAGCTTCAACACCAGCTTCAATAACTCTTGGGTCAGAAGTCAAACCAAGATAGTTGTTTGAGCCAATCATAATTGTGTTTCTACCTTCCATCACAACTTCAGTGTCTTGACCACTTGTCAAAGCATGGAAGTAAGGATAAACACCTTGTTCTTTTGCTGTGGTGTAAATATGTTCGCCACGAGTTTTTTCAAAAATATCCATAATAATTCCCCTTGTTAAAAGTTACGCTTTCAGTTTAACAAAAAAGCGAAAAAAAAGTCAAACAAATGACAAAATTAACTTAAAAAGTTTTAAGCATTTTCTTGCACTCAACATTTGCATTTTGACAAATTATACTTTATAATAAAATTATGATACGCATAACAAAAAATTGGTCAACATTATTAAAAAACGAATTTGAAAAACCATACTTCAAACAACTTCAAGCATTTTTGGAAGACGAATATGCAAATTTTGACATCTATCCAGAAATGAACAACATTTTCAACGCACTCAACACCGTAAAATACGAAGATGTAAAAGTTGTTATCATTGGCCAAGACCCTTATCACGAGCCAAACCAAGCACATGGCCTTGCTTTTTCTGTGCAAGATGGCATTGTCGTGCCACCTTCTCTTGTAAACATCTACAAAGAGATCGAATCTGACCTTGGCATAAAATGTCAAACTCACACCGGAAACCTTCTTCGTTGGGCAAAACAAGGAGTTTTGCTTCTCAACACAAGCTTGACAGTCCGTAGAGCACAAGCAAACTCGCACCGTGGCAAGGGTTGGGAAACTTTCACAAACGAAGTCATCAAGCTCCTTTCACAAAGAGAAGATCCAATGGTGTTTATTTTGTGGGGATCAAATGCACAAAGTTTTGCACCACAAATTGCAAAACAACACCTTGTGCTTAAAGCGCCTCACCCAAGCCCACTTTCGTCTTATCGTGGATTTTTTGGTTGCAAACACTTCTCAAAAACAAACGACTTCCTCACAAAACACAACAAAACCCCAATTGATTGGCAATAACCTACCCAATCATTAAACTCACAAAAAAGGAAATTTAGCAATGAACCCAAACAATAAAAAGATACAAATCATGTTGATTTCTGTTATTATCGCAATAATTGCTATTACAGCAATAGCATATTGTCTGATTCACAATTCCGATATTGGGGCAATAATAATTGCAGTAGGAACAATCCTTTGCATCTTAACAGTGTATGTTTTCAAAACAATAATAGAAG
>JAZRRN010000059.1:0-2043 GCA_045650745.1 Candidatus Caccovivens sp. | reverse complement strand
AAGAACCTTTGGCGTTGCTGTATCATTCATCACACATTTTTCATATCATCTTGTGATTGTCAGTGTATCTGTTGAAATTCAAGAAATCAAAACAACTTCTCTTGCAGTTGCTTTTCATTCAGAATTCAATTGTTCGATTGTTGCGACCATTCACTGTGCAAACAATGCTCATTCTCAACTTGTGATTGCGATACTTGTTGCACTACTCGACAAATTTGCTGTTATATGCGAAAAAACAACGTTGTTTGTCGGCATTGTTCAAGTGTTCAGATTATACACTGCAAGCCGTGTTGCATTTGGGTTCAAGCAATATGTTGTCATTATTCAGTTCTACAAGTAAGTAAAGAAATTGGGTTGTCAGAAACACATTGACGACATCAGTTGCTATCTGTGAATTCTCGGTGGTCGAATTCGTATCATCAAAGCAATGGTGCTTCAACATTTGTTGGATCATCATTGTAAAGTCTAACACTTCATCATTGCAAAGAATTTCAAAGATTATCAACTCATTGTCGGCACGTGATAAATCATCATCATTTGCAATAATGAACTTCAATGTCTGTATATGCTAACGGACAAATCGTTGTGAAATTATTATCATTTGTAGCCATTATCTATTACAAATTATTGATAAAATCTTCAATATCGGAAATTCTGCAATCAGTCGCGACAATACAAGCTTCTGCTGTGTTCAGATTGTCAAGCTGTCTTGTGATTTCGTTTTGAATATCTGTAATCAATTCAGAAGTCAACGTCAATGAAACAGAATCTCACGCAACAAAATTGAATGGTGATTGTTGCAATGTTTTTGGGTTTGCTGTATCATCAGCGACGCACTGTTCAAAACTTCTCACAATCGTCAAAACATTATCATCTCTTTCTGTGCATTTCACGATTTCTCTTTTCACACAATTTCAATCGTCATCATAATGTTCAAGTGTCAGAATGAACGGTCAATTCACTGGAAATATATCTCAATCATTGACTTGAAGTGTTGTTGCACCAGAACTCAATGCAATCGATAAATATGAATATACATTGTTTTCTGTTTTGTAATTCACGAACGCCATTTTTTCGAATGTTTATGAAATAAATCTATTCAATCACTTTTCGCAAAGTGTCTTTGTAATTGATTGTGATTGTTGCAATATCTGTTTTGTATTGAATTTTGCTGATTGTCAAATCAGTCAGTGTTGTCAAATCAGTGTTCAATATTGAAATCAAATCTCACGGTTTGATGTCTTCATAAGCATATTCACTATTCAAAACAATCTGAATTGTTTGAAGTGGGTTTTTGTATTGTGCAATATATGAATTTCAATATTCATTCTGCGTTGTTGCACTGTTCAAACTTGTATTGCTTTCATATTTCATCTTTCTTCAAAATTCTGAAATTGATGTTGCGTCAGTATAAGTTTGAATAGTTCATCAGTTTCTTGCAAGACGATATTCATTCACAAGTTCTTCAATACTGTTTTGAACTGTAATTGATGAAACTTCTTCTCACAAATGGACAATGTGTTTTGTTCTTCAACTTGGCAAAAAGAAATCAAGATGTCATTCTCAATCGACAATTCGCTTATATCAAATAGCGTCAGCAATTGTTTCAAAACAAGAAAAACAATCGTTGTAATTTCGTGTTCGATTCTGTGTTGTTGAATCTGTTGCGATTGTTCATTCTGTGATGATGTTTGCATAATATGTGTTGAAGAATGTTCTGATTGTTTTCATCATATTTGAACAAGTCTGTGAATAGCTTCAATTTGTATATTGGATCGCTTTCAAAAGACTTCAAACTCACAAACAAGTGAATGCTGTGTATTCTCTTGATTCTTCTGCTTTTCTTTCGATTCTTGATATAAATCAGAAATATATCTGTTTTCAGTCAACGTGTGCTTCATCATACAACCGAACTTTCACATATTCTCATCATTTATATGATGTATCAGCAAAAGTATAATCTGTTTGAATATTCAATTCTCATTGTCATCAATTCAAGCTTGCTGAAAAAGAAATCTCATTCAGAATGCTGTTCGGGTTGAT
>JAZRRN010000058.1:0-2454 GCA_045650745.1 Candidatus Caccovivens sp. | reverse complement strand
AAGATTTTGTTGATTTTTGATTCAAGCGTGTCGTTTGATTCTGATTCTTTTTTCGTGAAGACTTTTCAATCAAACAATTCTTTCTGTTCAACGTTTGTAATTGGCTTTTCTGCTTCAACTTTTTTATATCTTTTCGCTTTTTCCATTTGTCTTGCACACTCAAGACATAATGGTTGAATCAATCTTTGTGCGTTTGGATCAGAATCTTTTCTGAAATATTTCAAGTTGCTTGGTTTGTATTCTTTACAAATACGACATCTCGTATATATCACATCTGTCTCAACACAGATTCTGACATTTTCGAAGTGATATTTTCAAACACTTCTGATTCTTTTTTTCTCTTGTTGCATTTTTGTTGATTTATTAAATGATAAAAAATTATTCAACTTTTGCTCGAATATCAGCAATTTTCAGTTTCATATCTTTGCTGATTGAATATCAAAGTTTCTGAATGTCAGTCAACAATGCGTCTGACGTATCAAATTTTTTCAAATAATCTGTATTTTTTGAAAGTGCTTCAAGTTGTTCTTTGTTGAATCGTTTCGTTTCTTTTTTAGTTTCAGATTTCTTTTGTTCTTCTTTCACTCTTTTTTCTGTGTTTTCAGTCGTATCGAAATCAAGTGAATTGTCAGAAATTCAGAATGCTGTTTGTTTCAAATAGCGTTCGGTGAACGTCATACATCATCAAATTTGTTGTGCAACATTGGTTGCTTTGATTTCAGGAATTGCAGTTGCTCAAATGAATTGCATTGTTTCTTCTGTATCAATATCAAACACTGTCAATTGTCATTCGATTCACAATTCATCACGAATCAAATCAAATTTTGTGAATAGTCAGAATTCTTCACACGCTTTCTCAACGATTGAACAAACTTGTTCTGGCGTGAAATATGAATAGTTTGAAAAAGTGTTTTTTCATTCTTTTGTCATTTTTTGTGAAGCGATCCATTTTTTCGCTTCTGCAAGTTTTTTTAAGATGTTTTTCATTTCTCTTGTTTTTTAATGGTAAAAAGTGGGTATGTTTTTTGAAATCGGCGAACTGTTTCTTTTCTCTTTTCGATATTGTCTCAAAACAGTTCAATGTATTCGTCAAAGTTCTTGAATCATATTCTGCGAAGAAAGATTTTGAACAATGGCTGTGTTTCTCGTTCGGTAATTCATTCAATCGGCATTTTTACAAATATTTTTGAAGTAAATTTTGCACAATCTCAACATTCACACGAAATCAATTTTTGATTCTATCATCAATCTCTTTCTGTAATTGTTCGCGAACGAATCTGTCTTGTGAATAGATTATTTGTTCAACATCTGAAAGTTTCTTCTTCGATACTGTTTTGATGTTTCATTTTGCGATTGCTGTGTCTCAAATCTGAACATACAAATCAGCTGTTTTTCGTAATTGCATAACTTGTTCAAATGGTGCTGGCGTTTCGAATATCGCTCAATCGTAGCATTCGACATAAGTCATTTCTTTATAAACTTTGATTTGATTCATTCTCTTGATTAAATTGTAGGTAAAACGATTTGATTCGATTGTGCTTTTCAAATGTCATTCTTGCACGTCTGCATAAGAACTGCAAGATTGCGATAAATCGATTCTGCTGATGTAATTTTCGAAACGTGGTATTTGTTTTTCGAAATCACTTGAAGAATGATGTCAAGCGTTTCTTCTCGTGTGTATTTTCAAGCTTGAATCGATTCAAGTTTGTTCAGTTTATCAATCAGAAGTTTTGCATATCTGCGATTGTTTTTGACTGTTCAATCTAATAGTCATCAATTATATGATTTGATTCTCGTCAGACATTTATTCACTTCTTCATTTCAATACTGAACAGAATCTTTTGATTCTGAATCATCATTTATGATGATTTTATTATTGTTTATATTATCTTCATATTCTTCATATACTTCATTTCTTCATATGTTTTTCTCTGTTTCGTTCTGTTTGTTTTTGTTTTTGTCTGTTTTTTTCTGTTTTGATAGCTTTTCAAAGCTCTTGACTGCGTTTTGATTTCATTGCATTGATTCAGATTTTCTTTTCAGTTCTTCATCTGATTTGTCAATCGAATACATCGCAGAAGTCAACAACGCGTCGATGATTGGATCAGTGGGCTTGATTCAATCAAGTCAATATTCAAGCAATGATTCATAATATTTTCACTTCATCGAATCATCAAGCTTCTTTCAAGTTTCAAGAAACAAGCGAAAACATTTGAAATAGTTTTTATTCGTCATCTTGCTTGAAGAAAAAATTGAAATAAAATTTTCGAACTTTTTTTCATCACATACATCAAATGAGAAACGGAATCGTGAAGACATATAGTCCAGCTGGCGTGAACATTCACACAATAATGCTCACAACTATTGCAACAACTCATCTGATTCTCATCTGATTTTGTGATTAAATAAAAAGACTCGAACCTTTGTTCGTTCGAATCTTACACACAAATCAAT
>JAZRRN010000057.1:0-1927 GCA_045650745.1 Candidatus Caccovivens sp. | reverse complement strand
TCAGCTTCCTTGTCATAGCATTCCTCAATGTGGTACATCCTTGCAATGTCCTTGATGCTTTCCTTTGTCTCTGTCTCAGGAGCTGTTTCAGGCTCAATCTCTGTTGCGTAATAGATGAATGTCTCATCCTCTTTGAAAAAGCCATTGAATCCAGCTTTGAAATCCTTGCTCATGCCATGACCTGACCATGTGCCACAATCTCTCTTTTCAGATGTGCTCTTGTTTACCTCAACAACATGATAATTCTTTTCAGGATTGATTGTCTGTGCCTCAGGCTGATTCTGAGCCTCTGTCTCAAGAGCTGTCTCAGCCTTGCTCTGTGTTTTCTTTTCTGTCTTGCAAGCCCAGAAATACATTTCACAATAACCTCTTATCTGACCTGATGCGAGAACAACAATTCTAATTTCATTGTAACCAGCCTCAATAAGCTGATTCATGACCTCATTTGATGACCTGTGTCCACATCTCTCTTTGTGAGTGTATTTCTCAGGGATGCCATTGCCATTCCAATAGGGGTAATCATAAGCACCAAAATTTGTCTTGATTGTCTTGCCATTGATGGTGTATGTCTGTGTAGGTTTGCCATGAAAATCTCTCTGTGTTCTGATTTCCTCAGCATAATTGAATGTTGTCTGTGTCATGGTGATGTCCTCCTTGATTGGTTTTCTATATATTATACCTATGATGTTAAAATATCAAGCGAATAATTTTAATTTAACAATTTTGTAATATTCAGACAGCCATGAACAATGATGTTGTCAAATATGAGTAAATAAGTCAATTTGACAAAATGATTGTCTGTGACATAGTGAACAATAAAAAAGGATGAGATTGCTCTCATCCTTCTGATTCCCTCTTTGCAATCTCCTCATCCAGCTTTTCAATCTGTGTCCAGAGCTCCTGACATCTCTGTGTGTTGCCTCTGGTCTGGTATTCCTTGAGCTGAATTCTTGCCAGCTGAGCTCTCTGTGCTCTCAAAGCATCAAGGCAAAAGTTGATTTTGATTTTCTGTGTCATGGTGATGTCCTCCTTTGGTGTAATTGAGAGAGGCTGAATGCCTCTCTCAAATGACCTCTGTTATATTTAAAAATTCAGCTCTCATCTTGTGGTTTGCATATCTTGCTTTTGTTTTCTCAACATATTTTTCAATGTCTCTTGTTCTAAAGATGTGTTCATTATCTGAAAATGACAGCTTTCCATCTGATGAAAATGTCTTAAATTCGCATTTATAGGTTTTCATTTTGATGTCCTCCTTGTATTTGGTTATGTATATACTATACCAATAAGGAGATGAATTCAAGCGAATAATGCCATGTCATAAAAATGTAACATTCGGAAAGCATAGAATGTTATTTTGTCAAATCACTGGATTTGACAGATTGAATGTTTGGAGCATTGTGAACATTAAAAAAGAGCCTTGATGCTCAGGCTCTTTTCAATTTGGTAGAATTATACAAATAAGAATCACATAAAAAAGAAACATACTATGTCAACAACAACAATTTATCAGAGAGGTAAATTTGAATTGTCTTTTGTCATTTATATTATTTCACCATTTCTGGATTTTATTCATAAATGGACAAAATATTGTCATATATAATACAATCCAGAATCCTCAGCTCCTGTCCTCCTTTTGTTGTATTGTTCGTTTAATAGTTCACCAAATAATCTATCAATGCATATGAGCTGAGATTCTGGAGCTATAAAAAAGAGCCCTCACAGGCTCTCTTTTTTATGTTGCTGGTGTTGGTGTTGTCTCATCCTCATCAATCTCAGCAATGGCTTGGCTGTTTTCCTTGACCAAATATCCATGAACAGTGACATTGTAAAAATATGCAATGCCTGTGTTGCTTGTGTTGCCACAATAAAGATTGCAACCTTGTTTGGATGTATAATTCAATGTTGCCTCAAGAGTGATGTCAGATTC
>JAZRRN010000056.1:0-4988 GCA_045650745.1 Candidatus Caccovivens sp. | reverse complement strand
TTTATTTGTTTGACTTTTTCTTTCGGGGGGGGGTATACTCAGAATGAGTATTATTGATTTTGTTTGACATACTAAATCAAGAAGGAAAAAGGAGACAAAAATGGCAAAAGACAAAAACAAAAAGAAAGTGCCTTTCAATGTGTTTAAGAAAGGTTTTGTAGGGGCATTGCTTGGCGCAACAATCCTTGCAGGTGGCGTAGGCCTTGCAGGTTGTGGAAAAGAAGGCCCACAAGGTCCACAAGGAGAACAAGGACCAGCAGGAACAAACGGCTCAACTTGGTATTCTGGCTCTCAATACGACCCAGCACAAGGTGTGACAGGTGATTTCTTTTTTGATATAGATGATGGAAGCATTTATGTAAAACTTGCATCAGGCTGGACACCAATCTCAAATATCAAAGGTCCAGAAGGCGACCCTGGTGACCCTGGCGAAGATGGCAAAGATGGCAAAGATGGAGCATCTTGGCTTACAGGATCAGCAGCACCAACAGCTTCGGTTGGAAAAAACGGCGACACATATTTGGACATTGTGACAAATTACATTTACACCAAAACTGGTGGCACTTGGACAAAGATTGGCGAATTGTCTGGCGACAGAGACATCACAATCAACGATCAAAGACCATGGTTGGGCAAAACAGCTGTGTTTGTTGGCGACAGCATCACTTATGGAAGTGGTTGCAATGGCAAAAAATATTGGGAATTGCTTGAAGAATCATTGGGATTCTCTCAAGTTACAGCTATGGGCGTTCCTGGATCTTGTTTTAGCACAAAGAGCAATTATGGCAACGGCAACAGTCCACTTATCAACAGATATCAAAACATTCCTCAAGCAGATTTGATCCAAATCTTTATGGGCACAAACGACTATGGACACAACACACCTATTGGCACTATCAATGACACAACAGATGTTTCTTTCTATGGTGCTTTAAATGTGATCCTTCCAGCATTGCAACAAAAATATACATCATCTAGAATTGTTGTCGTTACACCATTGCATAGGTATGGTGCAACAAATTTGACTTATGATTATTTGGAAAATGGCGCTGGACACACATTGAATGATTATGTTGATGCAATGAAAGAAGTTTGCGAAAGATATTCAATCCCTGTGATTGACTTGTTCAACAACAGTGGGCTCAACCCATCATTGTCAAGCGTGAAAAGCCTTTATATGCCAGATGGTTTGCATCCAAATGCTGCTGGACATCAACTTATTGCAAACATTATGAATTATTGGTTGAAGTTGTATGCAACAGCAACTCCAGACAATGATGTTGCAGTTACACCACCAACACCTGGCACAGGCGAAGGTGAAGACGATGACGACACACAATTGCCAGAAGGCGCCATTGCTTTGCAATTGGGAAACAAATATTTTTCTGGAAATGCAACTGACAACACAAGAGCAAGCACAACAAAAAACATTTATCTTAAAAAAGACACAAAAATTTCGTTGAAAGACAGCAATTATTTGTATGGTGTTTTTCAACAATCTAGCGAAACTGTTGCTTACGGCGAAACTTTGCAAGCATGGACAGCTGCAGATTATGTTATTAAAGCAGATGGCTGGTATGGCATTGCTGTTGCACATGACGACAAAGCAACAGTGTTCAACTTTAGCACAGACAGCCAAAATGTTTATGACTATGTGATCATCACACCACCAACTGAAGAAGGTGAAACACCAACAGATCCAACACCAGGCGAAGGTGAAGATGATGATGGACAAACAACAGAAGTAGAGTTTCTTATTGGAAACAAGTTTGCAGCACAAGAGTTTCAAAATGCACAAAACAGAGCAACTGCAGAAAAGAATGTTTATTTGACACAAGGCATAGTTGTTTCGTTGGTTGACAGCGAAAATTATCTTTATGGATTGTATTCAACAACTTCAGAAACTTCAAAAGCAGGACGCCTCGAGAGCAGCAATTGGGTAAATGCACCAATCACAATCGAAACAGAGGGTTGGTATGGACTTACCCTTGCAAAGAAGAGTGATGCTAATTTTGATTTCACTGTGGATGCGGGCAAGGTTGAAGACTATTTCGTGTTTACAGAACAAACAACACCAGGTCCTGATGCAGGTGGCGAAACACCAACAGATCCAACACCAGGCGAAGGTGAAGATGATGACGACACCCAAGTGGTTTTTACTATAGGAAATAAATATGTTGCACAATACGCCTCATCTGCCAATAGAGCATCTATATCAAAAAATGTTTATTTGACAACTGGTACAGTGGTTTCATTGATTGATACTTCATCATATGCTTATGGTATATATAAACAAACCTCTCAAGAAATTACAGGGGCTTCAAGCACTTTAAATGGGGGCTGGAAAATAGAGAATTACACAATTACACAAGATGGTTGGTATGGTCTTGCAATTAAGAAGTCTAATGACGCTAATTTTGATTTCTCTGTGGATGCAGACAAGGTTGAAGATTATTTTGTGTTTACAGAACCAACACCACCAACTGGAGAAGAAGGTGAAACCCCAACAGATCCAACACCAGGCGAAGGTGAAGATGATGACGATGTGCAATTGCCAGAAGGTGCTATTGCTTTGCAATTGGGAAACAAATATTTTTCAGGCAATGCAAATGACAACACAAGAGCAAGTGCAACAAAAAACATTTATTTGACAGCAGGCACAAAAATTTCGTTGAAAGACAGCAATTATTTGTATGGTGTTTTTCAACAAACAAGTGAAAGTGTTGTTGTTGGAGGAGCAACTTTGCAAGCATGGACAGCAGCAGATTATGTGGTTCAAGCAGATGGCTGGTATGGCATTGCGGTTGCACATGATGACAAAGCAACAGCGTTTGATTTTAGTGTAGACAGCCAAAATGTTTATGACTATGTGATCATCACACCGGTTGTAATTGCAGAAGTTTCTTTGCAAGGTTTTACTCTTGAAACAGGAAACAAATTTGATGCAAATTTTGCTTCAAGCACAACAAGAGCAAGCATGAACAAAAATGTTTATTTGAAGGCTGGCTCAGTGATTTCATTGGCAGACGAAAACTATCAATTTGGTGTTTTCAAACAAACTAGCGAAACTGTTGCGACTGGAGAATGTTTGCAAGTTTGGACAACTGTAGATTATGTTATCCAAGCAGACGGCTGGTATGGCATCGCTTTTGCACACAGTGAATTGACAGCAGAGTTTGATTTTGACCAAGACAGCATTGAAGCTTCAACATATGTTTCAATTGTTGGACCACAAGCATAAAAAACAAACACAAATTTAAACAAAGAGCAGAAGTAGACACAAATTGTCTTTACTTTTGCTTTTTTTGTGCTATAATGTCCACCGGAGGATATTATGGAAAAAATTGTTATTGGAGAAAAATTGGAAGGCAAGAAATACGATTTTCGTGAAACTTGCTTTGGCATTTGCTTGAAAGATGGCAAGATGTTGCTTGTCAAAAAGAAAGGGCAACACTCTTTTGTTGGAGGCGGAGTTGACGAAGGCGAAACTCACGAACAATGTTTGAGAAGAGAGTTTGTTGAAGAGTCTGGCTTTGAATTGTTGGACATCAAACCATTTGTCACAATCGACTGTTTTTGGTTGGCTGCAGGCAAATGGCCACTCGAATCACTTGCAAACTTCTATATTGTTGAAGTTGGAAACAAAATTTGCCAACCTACCGAAGAAGGTCACATTGTTGAAGAAGTTGCTTTGGAAGAAGTGGAAGCACTTTTGCCATTGCCATATCATCAAAAAGCATTGCAACTTTTTATGCAAAGCAGACAATAAAAGAAAAAAACAACAAAAATGTATGCTAGATGTATACATTTTTTTTGTTTTGTGTTATTATGCATATGGGAGGAATTATGGAATTGAAACTTGGAAAAAAATTGGGGGTAGGCTCGGCAGGCGATGCTTATTTGCTTGAAGATGGCAAAGTGATTGTCGTTGGAAAGAGAGAAGATTCGTTTAGCACCTACAAAGCCCTTTTTGAAAAAATGAAAAAAACAGATGGCAAAATCACTGCTGTCAACTATCCAAAGATTTATCAATTGGTAGAGCCATGTCAAGAATTTCCGTTTGGGGCAATGGTGGAAGAGTGTATTTCGGGCACCGAGTTGCGCAAAAAACTTGCAGACCTTTCGGAAGCAGACAAGAAAGAAATTGGCACAACTTTGGCGAGATTTTTGCGAGAAATGCACGCAATCCAAGCACAGGGTGACAAAGAGGAAGAAATTTCCATCAACTTGGCAAAATATGATCGCAGTTTGGGATTGATCAAAGATTATGTTGAGCCAACAACACTCGAAAAACTTGCAAAGTTGAAACCTACTTATCAAAAACTTATGCAAAACAAAGCATTTTGCACAACACATGGCGATTTAAACGAAGGCAACATTATGATTGGCGATGACAACAAATTGTCTGGCATTATTGATTTTGGAAATATGGAATATTATATTCCGGAAATCGAATTTGTGCATATGTATTTCTTTGACAGAACGATTTATGATGCAATGGTTGCAGGTTATGGCAAACCGATCGAAGAAAGAGAAGTGATTTTGCTTGAACTTGTTGTCAATGTAAGACATTTCAAAAATATCATCAAATTTGATGACAAAAGAGAGCATTGCTTGGACAATATAAATCAACTTTTGGATTTGTATATGGACAAAAATGTGGATAAGTGTGCAAATTTGCACATTTGTTGACACTGATTTTGGAGGGGAATATGGACAAAAAAGAAAAGAAACCTAAAAAGAGATTGCTTATTGCAATTGGTTGCATGTTTTTGGGTGTTGCAATCTTGGTTGGTGGCATAGTTTTGGCCACAAGCACAAGTGCAGCAGGGTTTGGTTATGGCTTGATTGCTGGAGGCGGCGTGATTGCTGGTGTCAGCACAATGTTTTTCTATTGACAATCAAAAACAAAAGGCAGGGCAAAACGCTCTGTCTTTTTTTGTTTAACTCAACAAAGTGTCCTTATTTGTTTGACTTTTTGTTTCGGG
>JAZRRN010000055.1:0-10696 GCA_045650745.1 Candidatus Caccovivens sp. | reverse complement strand
TTTATTTGTTTGACTTTTTCTTTCGGGGGGGGGTATACTCAGAATGAGTATTATTGATTTTGTTTGACATACTAAATCAAGAAGGAAAAAGGAGACAAAAATGGCAAAAGACAAAAACAAAAAGAAAGTGCCTTTCAATGTTTTTAGAAAAGGCATTATCGGAGCTGCACTTGGCGTAGCAATGTTTGCAGGATCAGTAGGCATGCTTGCAGGCTGTGGTTCGGCCGGAGAAAAGGGAGATCCAGGTGCAAACGGAATCAACGGATCAACATGGTATCATGGCACAGAAGATCCAACAAGCACACTCGGTGTTGTTGGAGACTATTATTTTGAAACTGACTTGGGAAATGTTTGGTTTAGAGGCGAAGGTGGCTGGGCTGTGATTTCAAACCTTCATGGCGAAGATGGCACTGGCACACAAGGTCCAGAAGGTCCACAAGGTCCAGAGGGCGAACAAGGCCCAGAAGGTCCACAAGGTCCAGAGGGTGAACAAGGCGAAACTGGTCCACAAGGTCCAGCAGGAACAAATGGTTCGACTTGGTATTCTGGTACACAATGTGATGCAGCACAAGGCGTTGTTGGAGATTTCTTCTTTGACACAGATGATTGCGACATTTACATCAAACTTGCATCAGGTTGGACACGCATTTCAAACATCAAGGGTGAAGAAGGTGACCAAGGTGCAGATGGTTTGTCTTGGCTTACAGGCGAAGGTGTTCCATCGGCTGCAATAGGCAAAAATGGCGACACATATTTGGATATTGCCACAAATTATATTTACACAAAAAAATATGGAAATTGGACAAAGATAGGCGAACTTTCTGGAGACAGAGATGTCACTATTGACCAAAAGATCAGCCCTTGGAAGGGAAAGACTGCAGTGTTTGTAGGCGACAGCATTACATTTGGATCAAAGTGTGATGGAGACAAATATTGGGAAGTGTTGGAAGATGAAATGGAGCTTGCTCAAGTGATTGGCATGGGAATTGGCAAGTCATGCATCAGTGTGACAAACTCAAATGGAACAAGTTTCAATCCACTTACTGCCAGATACGACACTATCCCAGAAGCAGATTTGATCCAAATCTTTATGGGCACAAATGACTATGGCTTCAACACACCACTCGGCACAATCAATGACACAACCGATGTTTCTTTCTACGGGGCTTTGAATGTGGTTATCCCTGCATTGCAAGCAAAATACACATCTTCAAGAATTGTTTTTGTTACACCACTTCACCGTTATGGACAACACAATCTCAACTATGACTACGAAAAAAATCAAGCTGGTCATGAATTGAAGGATTATGTAGATGCAATCAAAGAAGTTTGCGAAAGATATTCTGTGCCAGTGATAGATTTGTTTAACATGAGTGGGCTCAATCCATCTCTTGAAGCTGTAAGAGAAAAGTATATCCCAGATGGCTTGCACCCAAACACAGAAGGACACAAATATATTGCAAACATTATGAGAACATATTTGGATATGTATGCTGTTGGTGGCGAGGGAGTGTTTGAAAACAGAGTAAAAGAATTGAGTGAAATCGCTGTTGACAGAGTCTCACCATATTTCCCATCGACAACTCCAGAAGCAAGATTGTCATCAGTATACAATGTTTATTTGAAAAAAGGACAAACATTGTCATTGAAGGATTCTGAAAACTACAAGTTTTTCTTATATACACAAAAAAGTGCAATCGTGACAGAAGTGACTGAGCCAGGAAGATATGAAGTTATGACAACTTGGGCAACAGGTGACTATGTTGTTGAAACAACAGGCTGGTATGGCATCACAATGGCAAAGGTAGATATGTCAAATTTTGATGCAGACACAGTTGCATCACAAACATTGGCTGACTATTTCACAATCCAAGATGAAATTAAAGGTTTGAATGCAATTTCGGTTGAGATCGAATCTCCATATTTCCCATCAACAGAATCAACAAAAAGATTGTCATCAACATACAATGTTTACTTGGAAGCAGGACAAACATTGATATTGAAAGATGCTGAAACTTTCAAATATTTCTTGTATGCACAAAACAATGCAACACCTACACAAGTTTCGGACGAAGGTAGATTTGCAGTGATGGACACATGGGCAACAGGTGACTATGTTGTTGAAACAACAGGCTGGTATGGCATCACAATGGCAAAAACAGATTTGACAGAATTTGATGCTGCAACAACAGCATCACAAACATTGGCAGATTATTTTGCGATTGATGAAGTTGGAGATGATGACGAAGGTGACAACGAAGAAGGTGGTGAAGGAGAAGACAACACAGCAAAAGCATTGGGCGAAATTGCTGTTGACAGAACTTCCCCATACTTCCCATCAACAACCCCAGAAAAGAGATTGTCATCAACATACAATGTTTATTTGGAAGCAGGACAAACTTTGTGCTTGAAAGATGCTGCAAATTACAAATTTTTCTTATATGCACAAGACAATGCAACACCTACAGAAGTTTCAGAGGAAGGCAGATATGCAGTGATGACCACATGGGCAACAGGCGATTATGTTGTTGAAACAACAGGTTGGTATGGCATCACAATGGCAAAATCAGACATGTCAGAATTTGATGCAGACACAGTTGCTTCACAAACATTGGCTGACTATTTTGCAATTGACGAAAGCGAAGTGAGAGAACTTAATGAAATTGCTGTTGAAAGAACTTCTCCATATTATCCATCAACAACTCCAGAAAAGAGATTGTCATCAACATACAATGTTTATTTGAAAGCAGGACAAACATTGTCATTGACAGATGCTGAAAATTACAAATTTTTCTTGTATACACAAAAAGGATCAACCGTGACAGAATTGTCTGACACAGATAGAATGTTGATTATGAGTGCGTGGGCAGAAGAGTCCTTTGTTGTTACAACAACAGGTTGGTATGGCATCACAATGGCAAAATCAGACATGTCAGAATTTGATGCAGACACGGTTGCTTCACAAACATTGGCTGACTATTTTACGATTGCATAACAATCAAAAACGAAACAATCAAAAACAAAAGGCAGAGCAAAACGCTCTGTCTTTTTTTTGTTTAACTCAACAAAGTGTCTTTATTTGTTTGACATTTTGTTTCGGGGGGGGGGGATACTCAAAATGAGTATTATTGCATTTCGGAGTTATACTAAACTCAAACGAAAAAAGGAGAACAAAATGGCAAAAGATAAATCAAAAAAGAAAGTACCTTTCAATGTGTTTAGAAAAGGTATTGCCGGGGCAATCATTGGTGCAACAATCCTTGCAAGTGGTGTGACACTTGCTGCTTGTGGCAAACAAGGTGCAAACGGAAAAGATGGCACAACTTGGAAAGCAGGCACAAGTTACACAGAATTTGCAAATGCAAAAGTAGGTGACTTTTTCATCGACACAGATGACTACATTCTCTATCAAAAGACAGAAACAGAATGGGTTGTTGTTATGGAAAATTATGGTCGTCCTGCACAAACCCCAACATTTGCAGTCAATGAAGAAGGTTATTGGACAGTAAATGGCGAATCAACAGGCGTTAAAGCAACAGGCGAAAGTGGTGCAAAATGGCATCACGGTGCAGTTGCTCCAACAACAGAAGGAAATGTTGGCGACTATTATCTTGACACTGTGACTTATGACATTTATGAAAAGAAAGCAGAAGGTTGGACAAAGATTGCAAACATCAAGAGTTCGAGCGAAGAAGATGAAGCTGCAAAGAAGGCGATTGGCGAACACTATATGATCAGTGATGGTTTGACAGAAATGGCTTCAAACGCTGTCGAACTTGCTGTTGACGAAGACAAGGGCATTGCTTATGCTTGTTATCTTGCAAGCAACACAGCACTTGGCGAAGCAACAAGTTTGGTTAAGATTGCAAAATTCAACATCTTGCAACCAACAAATGTTGAATGGATTGAAGTTTTCAACAGAAGCACAGATTTTGGTGGTCAAGCATTGCTTGAATGCAACATTATCGACTTAAACTCTACAACAGTCAGAGTTTTTGCTGTAAACAAACAAACTTGGAAATATTATTACAAAGATGTAAACAAATCAACAAATGCAGTTGGTGCTTTGAAAGAAGTTATGTTTAAGACAAACGACAACTCAGATGCTGTCGAATTTAGCAAAACAACTGTAAACCAATATATTGCATCAATTGGTGGAAAGTCATTTGGCGAACTTCAAACAACAACAAAGATGATTGAAGTTGATGGTTATTTCTACACAACAGCTGTTGGTGGTGCAGGCACAACAAATGTGTTGTTCTTGAAATCAGCAGACGGTGCAACATGGACACTTCAATCTGTGATCAGACAAACAACAAACTACGAAGCTATGCTTGCTCATCACGATGGCAAGTTCTGGGTGTTCTCAAGAAATGGAGCAACAACTCCAACAACAGCGACACATCAAAACTTGATGTATTCTGAAGACGGAATCACTTGGACAAAGAGCAACCTTGCTTTGACAACATCTGACACAAGACCATATTTGTTCAACTATCAAGGCGACTTGTATTTGGCATATTCTTCTCCATTGTCAACTGACTATTCAACAATCAGAAACTGGAGATGCAACATTCACATCGGAAAGATTGTTTCTTATGAAGATGAAGACGGAACAATCAAACAAACATTCCAAGAAATAGTATACAAAGAAAGCAAATTTGGTATTGTTTATTATGCTTTGCATGATTGGTATGGCAATATGGTTATGCTTTACTCTTCTGGCGAAATGCACCCAACAGAAGGTTTGATGGGATCTTGGTCACAAGGCAAAGACTGTCTCAACTATACAATCATTCATTCTCAAGAACCAGAACTTTCATTCAAGAAGTTGGAAGAAATCACAATCACTGCTTTGCCAAATGTAACTGCATATAATGTAGGTGACACATTTGACAAAACTGGTTTGACAATCAAAGCAAAATACAACAATGGATCTTATCAAACAATCACAACTGGCTACACAGTTTCTTCTCCAGATATGTCAACAACCGGAACAAAAGAAATCGTTGTTTCATATCAAGGCAAGACAGCGACATTTGAAATCACTGTTACAGAAGTTGAAAAAGTGTTGCAATCAATTGAAATCACTGCTCAACCAACAAAGAGAGCATATGTGCTTAACGAAACATTCAATCCAGCAGGATTGGTTGTTGTGGCAAGATACAATGTCGGCGCTCAAAAAACACTTACAAGCACAGAATACAGCGTTTCTGCCCCAGATATGACAACAACAGGCACAAAGACAATCACAGTGACATATCTTGAAGGTGGCACAACAAAAACAGCAACATTTGAAATCACAGTTTCAGAAGAACTTTTGGAATATGTTGCACTTGATTCAATCGAAGCAAACGGAACTCAATATCTTGACACAGGTTACAAGACAAAAGAAAACACTAGAGTTGTTGTAAGAATGGAAAAACCTGATGATGCTGTTGTAAATTCAGCAGGCAGATGGTTGTTTAGTTCGGCTTCTAGTGGATTAAGTAGAAATTATGGCTTCTGCATTAAGCAAAATGGTGCATATGTTTTGGATATCGGTGGAACAAGATATCAAACAGGCACTGTAAATTGGCAAGATGGCGAAAATGTTGTTGAAATTGGAAACGGCGTTTTCACAATCAATGGAGGTGCATTGGTTGATGGTTTGTCTGTAACAGCACCTCCATCGGCATCAACAAGCAACCTGTATTTCTTCAATTCGCCAACAACATCTGCGACAGATTATTTGCCAGCAACAATTTATGAAATTTCAATCTACGAAGGCGACACACTTGTTATGCATTTGATCCCTGCACAACAACCAGATGACGGTCAAAAGATAGGCTTCTATGACACTGTTTCACAAACTTGGCGTTTCTCAGCAAATGCAACAAACTTTGCAGAAGGTCAAGCTGCCGTTGCAAAAACTTTGTCTGACATTCAAGTGACAACACACCCAACAACAACCACTTATGCTCTTGGTCAAGTTTTTGACCCAACAGGATTGGCTGTCACAGCAACATTTGAAGGTGGCACAACAAAAGTGCTTAACAGCACAGAATATCAATTGTCTGCACCAGACATGTCAACTGCTGGACAAAAAACAATTGAAGTTACTTGCACAATTGGCGAAGTTACAAAAACAACAACATTCAACATCACAGTTGAAAATGTTGAAAAGCAAGTTACATCTATTTCAGTGGCAACAATGCCAACAAAAACTGCTTATGATCTCAACTCAACTTTTGATCCAGAGGGCTTGGTGATCAAGGTAAATTACAACATCGGTGCAGCTGAAACAATCACAAACTATACACTTTCTTCACCAGATCTTACAACATCTGGCACAAAGACAGTCACTGCGACTTATGAAGTTGGCGACCAAACTTATACAACAACTTTCGAAATCACAGTAAACGAATTGCCTTACGCACAATTGGATTATGTTACAGGCACAGGTGCTCAATACATTGACACAGGCATTACTCTCAAAGCAAACACAAAAGTTGTTATCACAATGGACAAACCATCAGATAATTCTCTTGGAAATGGTTGGGTAGTAAATGCTGGTGGATCAACCAAAGCTTTTGGCTTCTGTATTCAAGCAGGTGGTGCTTATGTTTTGGATATCGGTGGAACAAGATATCAAACAGGCACTGTAAATTGGCAAGAAGGCAAAAACACAATCACAATTGGAAATGGCGAGTTTGCAATCAATGGTGGTGCTTTGGTTACTGGATTGAATGTTACTGCCACTCAAAAGGTAAATGCACAAAAAGTGATGTTGTTTACATCATCTGCAACAACCAACAATACATATATTGCAACAAACATCTATTCGATTGCAATTTATGAAGGTGACACACTTGTTATGAATCTTGTTCCTGCACAAAGAAAGGCAGACAACAAAGTTGGTTTCTATGACACAGTGAAGGGTGCATTTGTATTTACTTCAGCTTCAGGTGGAGCAGATTATGTGGCACCAGTTGCATAAAAAGCAAACTGAAAAAAATGAAACAAAAAACAAAAAGAGCGAGAAACTTCTTGCTCTTTTTTTGTTGCAACATTTTGTGTATTGTTTTCATATAAAAAACCTATGAAGAAAAAATTTTTGATAAATGGGCAAACGCCACTGTTTGGCAAAGTGAAAGTTGATGGTTCGAAAAATGCGTTTTTGCCCATCTTGGCTGCGTGTGTTTTGTGTGATGGGGTGGTCCAACTTGAAAATTATGTCGACTTGACCGACCTTGTCGCCATGCAAGACATCTTGAAAGAGTTTGGCATAAAGTGTCAAAGTTTTGGAAGCGTTTTGCAACTTGATTGCACCAACATTTCAAACGCCAGAATAACAAGAGAATTGTCGCAAAAGGTCAGGGCATCAATCTTTGTGCTTGGTGCGATGCTTGGCAGGTTTGACAGTGCTGTGATTGCTTATCCGGGTGGGTGCAACATTGGATCAAGGCCGATTGACATTCACTTAAACAGTTTCAGAAAACTTGGCGCAAAAATCATCGAAAGGCATGGGTATATCTATTGCAACAGCAAAGAGATGCAATCGGGGACGGTGGTTTTGGATTTTCCGAGTGTTGGTGCCACTGAAAGTTTGATGATGTGTGCATGTGTGCTTTCGGGCAAAACTGTTTTGAAAAATGTCGCCAAAGAACCGGAAATTGAAGATTTGCAAAAGTTTTTGAATGCCATGGGTGCAAGTGTTTCGGGTGCAGGCAGTGACGAAATCCAAATCGAAGGAGTGGGCAAACTGCATGGCACAAGATTTTGTGTGATGCCAGATCGTATTGTTGCTGGGACTTATCTGCTTGCAACAGCAATTTGTGGTGGAGATGTTTTGATTGAAGATGCCTATGCTTGTCACAATCAAAGTTTGTTGTCGTTTTTGAAGCAAACTGCTTGCCAAATTGAAACTTATAGTGATAGAATAAGGTTGAAAGCAGACAAAAGACTTTCTTCTGTTGCAAAAATAAAAACCTTGCCATATCCGTTTTTTCCGACTGATTTGCAAGCACCAATGACAGTGTTGCAGGCAGTAAGCGAAGGCACTTGCATATTGCAAGAAACTTTGTTTGAAAACAGGTTTTCGCATGTTGGCGAATTGTGCAAAATGGGCGCCAAAATCACAACACATTATCAAAGCATTGTTGTTGATGGTGTGGAAACACTTTATGGTGCAGATGTGCAAGCAGGCGACTTGCGAGCAGGTGCAGCACTTGTGCTTGCTGGCATGAAGGCAGAAGGGTATACGACCGTCGAAAATGTCGAACTTATTGACAGGGGATACAAAAGCATGGAAGAAAAATACAATCTTTTGGGGGCTCAAATAAAAAGGATTGAAATTGACTAAAAAGAAAAAACTGATCATTTCTCTTTCTGTTGTGTTTGGTTGCATCGCATTGATGCTTATTCTTTTTTGGACCTTGTTTGGATTGTCAAAAGTGGTGGTTAAGTTTGACTCGACAACGATAAATCTGACAAACCTTTCGCAAGAAGAAATTGTCGCTGCTGGACAGTTTGACAAGGGCGAAAGTGTTTTGTTTGCAGGCAAAGAGAAATATGAAAAAAACATCGAAAATTTTGCAGCACAAGATGAGCGATTTGCATACATAAAAGTTGTCAACATAGAAACAGTTTTTCCAAACAAATATGTTGTGCACATTGTGGAAAGAGAAGAGTTGTTTGGCATCGAATTTGATCAACAATATTTGATTTGCGATAGAGATTTGAGGGTTTTGGACATTGTTGATAGTTTGATATTTGAAGATGTTATCGTTGTTGAAAATATGCAAATTTTCAACGAAAACATCAAAGTAGGCGATTTTTTGAAAACAAAACAACAATCACTTTCAAAGTTTTGCAGTGCTATGATTGCAAACAACAGAGACATTTCTGCACAACTTGCCAAGTTTGAAAAGATCACTTTTGAAGATTATTTTGACAGTTTTACGGGCAAAGGATATGTGCAAATGACATTGCAAACCTTGCAAGGCAGAAAGTTTGTTGTCAAAAACATTGACTTTGCTTTGAAGCAAAAATTTCAAAAAATGTTTGCTGTTGAAGCGCAGTTGTTTGACTCTGAAGTGGACGAGCAAGGACAACTTCTTGATGCAGAAGGCAAAGTCCGTTTTGTGATCAAAAATGAAGATGGGGTGTATGTAAACTTCAATGGCGAAGAGCACAACCCAGATGACAAGGTTGCACTTTCTATGGCATTGCTTGCTCACTGCCATATCGCAGTTGACAATCTTACTCTTACAGATTATTTGCCAAGAGAAGAAACAGATATTTACAGCATGATTGTTGCAAACAATCCTGAAAATGTTGAAGAAAACCCAGAAGATCAACCAGAAGAAATTTGACAAAAAATCTGCAAAATTGCATTTTTCTAAAATTAAAAATTGAATATAGACAACAAAAAAAATGACCAAAAATCGGTCATTTTTTGTTGTTTTTGCTATTTTGTGATAGGTTTTATCACTGTTTTTCCACCCATATACATTTGAAGTGGTTTTGGCACAAGCACGCTTCCGTCTTCTTGCAAGTTGTTTTCCAAAAGTGCAATCAATGCTCTTGTAGATGCCAAAACTGTGTTGTTGAGTGTGTGGAGATAGTAGGTGCCTTTTTCGCCTTTTGCACGAATTCCAAGTCTTCTTGCTTGTGCATCGCCAAGTGTTGAGCATGATCCAACTTCAAAATATTTTTGTTGTCTTGGGCTCCATGCTTCGATGTCGCAGCTCTTTACTTTGAGGTCTGCCAAATCTCCAGAGCAGCATTCCAAAGTTCTTACAGGAATGTCAAGGCTTCTGAAAAGTTCTACTGTGTAATTCCACATTTTTTCATACCAAGCCATGCTGTCTTCTGGTTTGCAAAGCACAACCATTTCTTGTTTTTCAAATTGGTGAACTCTATAAATTCCTCTTTCTTCAATTCCGTGAGCGCCAACTTCTTTTCTGAAACATGGGCTGTAAGATGTCATTGTGATTGGAAGTTGTTGTTCGCCAATGATTTGTCCTTTAAACTTGCCGATCATTGAGTGTTCGCTAGTGCCGATAAGGTAAAGGTCTTCGCCTTCGATTTTATACATCATTGCGTCCATTTCGGCAAAACTCATAACTCCGTTTACAACATCACCTCTGATCATGAATGGAGGAATGCAGTAAGTAAAGCCTTTTTCAATCATAAAGTCACGAGCGTAACTGAGCATAGCACTTACAAGGCGGGCGCCATCTCCCATAAGGAAGTAGAAACCGTTTCCACTTGTGCGTCCAGAACTGTCTTTGTCAAGTGCACAAAATTTGTCCAAAATGTCAGCGTGATATGGGATTTCGTATTCTGGCACAACAGGGTCGCCAAATTTTTGAAGTTCGACATTTTCGCCATCATCTTTGCCAAGAGGCACAGTGTCGTCAATGATGTTTGGGATTGTCATCATAATTGTTTTGATGCGATCTTCAATCTCTGCAACATCTTTTTCGATTTGGGCGATGCGATCGTTGTTTGTGCGAACTTGTTCTTTGATCGCATTTGCTTCTTCAATTTTCTTTTCTTTCATAAGAGCGCCGATTTGTGCAGACAATGTGTTTCTGCTTGCTCTGAGGTTGTCTCCTTCAAGTTTGAGTGCTCTTACATCTTTGTCAAGTTGTTCAACTTCATCAACCAATGGAAGTTTTGCATCTTGAAATTTTTTCTTAATGTTTTC
>JAZRRN010000054.1:0-1032 GCA_045650745.1 Candidatus Caccovivens sp. | reverse complement strand
CATTTTGACCTTGATGAAAGGCAAGCTGTCAATTGAATGGGAGGTCAAAGAATCATGAATGACATTGCATTTTCAGTTATTGTCAACAATGCTGGCACAGATGACATCATTTTCAAGACAATAATGCTTAAAGGTGAGAATGGCTCATCCATTGCATCAATTGAAAAGACATCAACAGTTGGATTGACAGACACATACACAATATATCTTGACAATGGAGAGATGGGAGGCACATTTGAGGTCACAAATGGCACATTGAGTGCTTTTGATGACCATCTGGATGGTCAATCAACAAATGCTGTTCAAAATAAGGTTTTGAAATCAGCCATTGATGACCTTGATGAAAGGGTTGATGCTTTGGAGGATGTCACAATTGACACTGTTCTCTCAAGCACATCCACAAATGCTGTTGAGAACAGAGCAATCAAGAATGCCATTGATGGTCTCACAGCTGAGGACATTGCTTTTAGCAATATAATCTCAGGAATGGATGCTGTTGATGTCCAGAATGCCATTGATGAGCTCAAGAGAGACATTCCTGATGTTGACACAGAATTGAATCCCAGCTCAGACAATCCAATTGCAAATTCAGCTGTCAAGGATGCTCTTGATGTCCTTAAATCTGAGATTGAAGATGACATTGATGCTGTTGAGGCTCAGATTCCAACAGTTGACACAAATCTTGACACAACATCTGGAAATCCTATTGCAAACAGTGCTGTTGCAACACCTATTGCAAGCCTCACATCTGACATTGCAACACAGACAGCAAGAATTGACAACATCATTGCATTGCCTGATGGCTCAACAACAGCTGATGCTGAGCTTGTTGACATTCGATTGAGTGCCTATGGCTCAAATTATTCATCAGCTGGAGATGCTGTCAGAGGTCAGGTCAATTCATCAAATATAAAATTAAAATCATTAACTATTGGAAATGAGATTGAATACACAGCTACAATTACAGACCATACATTCTTGAATGCAAGCACAGGGAGAATAGTTGAAACAACAGGTGACTATTCCACAACA
>JAZRRN010000053.1:0-1060 GCA_045650745.1 Candidatus Caccovivens sp. | reverse complement strand
TCGCATTCCAGGATCAGCAACAGTTGAAATGAAATCTTCAATTTTTTGTTTTTCCTGAATAGCAAGTGCCATGTTTTCAGCAATTCTTTTTTTCAATGATTCAACTTTTTCAACATACACTTCAATTGGATTTGATTTGGTGGAAGAAGGTGGAAGACCTGACAGATTCGAACTTCCAACAGGTGTGTTGCTTTCAAGTTCTTCAAGTCTTCGTTGCAAATCTGCAATTTCACGATTCAACCAATACAATTCATTCAGTTCTTCTTTAATCATAAAACCACCCCAATCAATATTGTGATTTCGACTATTAACCAACACAACACAGTTTTTTGGTCATGTTTTTGTTCAAAGTTATATGAAAACAACATAATCAAATTCACAAATATGAACAATATTTTCAAAATAATCATTTTTGTCACCTTCCTTTTTAGTGTGACAGATAATTCATTTTTTTATTACTATATATATTTTGTAAAAACAACAAATTTTTTTAATGAAAATTTGTAATATATAAATGAATTGAAACAATCTGTCACATCTGTCACAAAATATTGCAATCATTTGTATTTCTTAACAAAAAACTGTGACAGATGATGATGATATATCTGTCACAGAAGTGTCTTTTTCTTTTAATCTGTCACAGATTGTTTTGACTTGTCTTTGATGAAGATTCTGACTTGTTTTCCATCAATTCTTTTTCGGACAGATTCAAAACCAAATTTTTTGCATAGTTGCCTTGAAAATTCTATTTTTCCAAGTGTGTTCAATCCTGCATCACGACAGAAAGTTGAATATGCCAAATAAACTTCATTTGTTGTATTGTTCACGATGTCATCTTCGCATTCAGAAACAAACATCATGATTGGATTGTTTGCTTCATCAAATGCTTGAAGTTCTTCTTTGACTTTTGATGAAATAGTGAATGATTTGTTTTTCAGAACTTTTTTCAATCCATCAAGACCAATCAAAATCAAATATTCCATGACTTCATTGCTTCGAAGTTTGTATTTGATATATGGATCAAAATCAGCATCATTTGGAGTAAACTTTGCATTGAATG
>JAZRRN010000052.1:0-1211 GCA_045650745.1 Candidatus Caccovivens sp. | reverse complement strand
TTCAAAGGCAAGCAAAGATTCAAAATCCTCCGAGATTATATCTTTTGTAATACAACAGAGATCAAATATGAGCCTCTGGCTTATTCAACATCAAGGATGGATGGAAAATTGCCGAATGTCTTCTGTGCTGATGAGGTTGGAGCTCTCCCAAATTCATATGCAATTGAAGCCATGAGGTCAGGTCAGCTGAATATCCTCAATAAGCTGGGATTCATCATCTCCACAAAATATCCAACATTGAACAATCCTTTTGAGGATGAGGTTGACTATTCCAAGAAGGTGCTTGATGGTCTTATAAAGGATGAGACCAGATTCTCCTTGTTATATGAGCCTGATAATCCAAAGAATTGGATGAATGATGACCTCATCCTCCAGCAAGCAAATCCTGTTGCTCTTGAATCGGAGGAAATATGGCAAGACCTTCTGAAAAAGAGAGCCTATGCAATAGCTGTGGAGAGTGCCAGAGAAAACTTTGTAACCAAACATTGCAACATCATTTACACCGGAGCTGGCACAGAGACATATATTGATGTGTCAAAGCTTCAAGCATGCAAGGTCTCTGAGATAGATTGGAAAGACCGGATTGTGTATGTTGGGCTTGATCTCTCAGAATCCAATGATAATACATCTGTGAGCATCTTGGCTGTGGATGATAACAATCACATCCTTGCTGATTCATATGCCTTTATACCAGAAGGAAGAATCCAAGAGAAGATGAGCACTGAGCATGTCAATTATCAGGAGCTCCTGAAGACAGGCAAGGTCATTGCTTGTGGAGATTCTGTCATTGACTATGCTGTGGTGGAAGATTTCATCTTGAGCCTTGAGGAGAAGCTTGGTGTCAAGATTCAGGCAATAGGCTATGACAGATGGAATGCCTTGAGCACAGCTCAGAAGCTTGAGAGAGCTGGTCATGTATGTGTTGAGATCAGACAGCACAGCTCTGTGCTTCATCCTCCGACAAAGAGGCTGAAAGAATGCATCCTGAATGGTGCTTTTGCTTATACTGAAAATTCAATGTATGAGATCAATTTTCAAAATGCCAGATGCACTTATGACACAAATAAAAATCTCTATGTGTCAAAGAAAAAAAGCACAGGCAAGGTGGACATGGTTGTCTCTACCATCAATGCAATGTATCTTCTGGAACAAGATAATTTCTTGAATCAGATGGATTTTATCATTCAAACAATATAACAAATCGGAGGCTG
>JAZRRN010000051.1:0-7361 GCA_045650745.1 Candidatus Caccovivens sp. | reverse complement strand
AATACCTGTCCGTCAGAATCAAGGCTTAAAAATCCTAAGTTTTTGCTCATACCATAATGATAAATCATATTTCTTGCAATCTTTGTTGCTTGACTTATATCACTTGATGCACCTGTTGTAATATCTTTAAAGATGATTTCTTCGGCAATTCTTCCACCCATGCTCATTGCAATTGTGTCATTTGCCTTGCCAATAGACATTGTCATATCATCATTTTCAGGACGACTCATTGTATAGCCACCTGCATTTCCACGAGGGATAATTGAAACTTCTTGAACATCTTCGCAATGTTTCAAACTCTTTGCAACAATTGCGTGACCTGCTTCGTGATAAGCAGTGAGTTTCTTTTCTTTTTCAGTAACAACCCTACTTTTCTTTTGAGGTCCCATAATCACTTTGTTGATACCTTCTGTGATATCTTCCATAATGATTTTTGGTCTGTTTGCTCTTGCAGCAAGGATTGCCGCTTCGTTGAGCATATTTTCGATGTCTGCACCAGTAAATCCAGTTGTAATTCTTGCAAGCACATTAAAATCAATTGCTTCATCAAGAGGTTTGTTTCTTGCGTGGATTTTCAAAATGCCTTCTCTTCCCTTAACATCTGGAATGTGAACATAAATTTGTCTGTCAAAACGACCTGGTCTCATCAACGCTGGGTCCAAAACATCGCTTCTGTTTGTTGCAGCCAAAACAATGATGCCTTCATTTGGTTCAAAACCGTCCATTTCAACAAGAAGTTGGTTGAGGGTTTGTTCTCTTTCATCATTTCCACCACCAAGTCCAGCACCTCTTTGACGACCAACAGCATCAATTTCATCGATAAACACGATGCAAGGTTTGTTTTTCTTTGCTTGTTCAAACAAATCTCTAACTCTCGATGCACCAACACCAACAAACATTTCAACAAAGTCAGATCCACTTATTGAAATAAATGGCACTTTGCTTTCTCCGGCAACTGCTCTTGCAAGCAATGTTTTTCCAGTTCCTGGTTGACCAACAAGCAAAACACCTTTTGGGATTCTTGCTCCGAGATCAGTAAATTTCTTTGGATTTTTCAAAAATTCAACAATTTCTTGAAGTTCTGCCTTTTCTTCATCCATGCCAGCAATGTCTGCAAATCTAACTTTTGACAAAGAGTAAGTTTTTACTTTTGTCTTTCCAAAGTTCATTGCGCCTTTGTTTGATCCAGCGAGCATTTTGTAAAGCATAAAGAAGATAAACAATGTGAAGCACACATACAAAATTGGCATCAACACATCCCAGAAGCTTGTGCCAGCTGCAACAGTTCTCCAACCAACACCCTTTTCTTGACAAAGTGCTTGCAACTCTTGAATCCATTCTTCTGAAAGCGAAACATATTCAAAATGCAAATCTGAATATGAAGGCAATTGAGTTACATCATATTCTGATCCAACAAGCAAGATATAACCTTTGCCATTTTTGAAATAAATGTATGATGCATGTTCGTTTTCTTCAATAGTTCCATCATCATCAATGTCATAGCCAGTATTGACAAGTTCGCTCACAATGTTGTTGTCGATAATCTTGGCACCGTTGTTTCCAAAATCAACAAACAACAATGCAACCAACAACGCAATCACCAATGCAACGATCGCATAACTTGGCTTAAAACCCTTTTGTTTTTGATTGTTCATACATTCTCCTTAATTGACCAATATTCTATATATTATACAAAGGTCTCAGTTCATAATATACGGACATATTTTATCATAAAGAAAAAAATAAAACAACAAAACAAGCACTCTTTAACAAAAAATATGTCTAAACATTTCCAAAAAAACGGAATGTCCAACCTATTTTATAAACACATCAACACTCACCTTAAAAACAATTTTGTTGAGATAGTCATCTTGATCATCAAGCATTGACAAAAAGTGCTCAAATTCGCTCTTGTCGTGATTGTGAAGAAGGGTAAAAAAATCACAGACATCAACCTGATTGTCTCGCATAACAACAATTGCCTCACCCATAAGGTTTTTGACTTTTTGTTTGATTGCCTCAATCATATTTTTGTCAACCGAATCAAACTCAATGTTTTTGGCAATCATACCCTCTTGATTTTCCGCTTCCGACAGCGACACAACCAAACGACTGCTAAGCCCCACCACAGGAATCCCGTTTTGATAATCCACCCTATATCTCATAACCTTCTCAACGATTTCAAAAGTAAGTGTAGCGTTGTCAAAATGATCGTTGCTATAGTTTTTCAAAACGATTGTTCCAATATTAAAATTTCCATGCACAAGGTTGAGTTTTTTCATATCAATCCCATCAACCATAACCTTTTGCTTTCCATCTTTGAATATGATTGCATATCCGTTGTTTACAATCTCCTTGCTTTGCGAAGTTTGTCCACCAGAATTTTGCCCACCTTGATCACCCACAGCAGTCAAACCTTCGCCCTTAGAACTTTCCAGCGTCAAAAATGGCATAACACTCACTCTTGTCGGTCCAAAGTAACCCTTAAAAAAGCTTTCAAACGAAGAGTCAGTCGCATAGATATATTCGTCATTAAAGTTTATTAGTTCGCTGATTTTGATTGCGCTTCCACTATCCAAACTTTGTGCTGCTTGCAAAAACTCTTTTGCACTGGCATCAGTAGCCACCAACTTTGTGCTAGACACCAAATGCTCACTTCGTGAAAGATAATCCAAAATCTTCGACAGATTTTCATTCAAAATCTCTTTGTTCAGCACAACTGTCTTGACATGCGATAAACCAATTTCTCTGCCAAGGTGCAACCCTGCAAAATCTATGGCCTCCGAAATACTTCTTCCTTTTGATGACACCACCTTATATGTCTCTGCAAATCCTTGCTCTGCAATAGGGATAAAAGTCAGCAGCGAAATTTCATATTGATCTTCTTCCGGCAACATATCAATCCCCACTGCCGTCACAATGGCATATCTGTCAATCTCTGCAGGCATACCCAAAGCACTGATACCATAAAGCAAACATATCACCACAAACACCCAAAACATAGGCACCTTTGCAAGACTTTTCAAAAAACTTGTCATGATTCGCCCTCCTTGGTGTGCTTGCCATACAGCAGCACGAGCACAATCACAGGCAAAACAGCAAACGGAAGCACTGCAAAATATGGCAACACATTTTCGCCAAACAGGATTGTTTTACTGACATTCAAAATGACAAAAGTCACAAGCGCAACAAACGAAAACACAAATGTTGCCACCGGATAAAAAACACGAAGCCCGACAAAAACATTGTCAAATGACAAAACAAACATATGCAAATATAAAGCAAGTTGAAAATATGTCAATGCTATGATAAGCACAATGGCCACAATGTCAATTCTGCCAAGCCCACCATACTCTTTGACATAACTCATAATTTCAAACAAAGCAAAAGGGTGCATAAACGAAGTATAACTATACGAAAACACAAACACCATGCAAATCACCCCAACCAAAAGCAAGGCAAATGCTGAAAACAAAAACACGACTTTCCACTTTCCTTTTTCAATTTTTGCTTTGTCCATAATCAAAAACAAAAAGATACTGTCACCAAAAGCAGAAATATGCCTAAAAACCGACCTAGTCAAAGCAAGTCCCGTCGATTGAAATGCCAAAGGCGTTGCACCTGCACCCAAAAGCCCCACTCCAACACAAAACAAAATCGTGACAACAAGTGCAGGAAAAAACATCTGCATTGTTCTGCCAACAACTCGCAAACCCGAAACAGCCAAATGGATCACCACCGGCAAAAATGCAATCAAATAGAGCAAGTTGTTTGCTTCTTTGTATATCACACTCTTAAAAAAAATGTATGTCACATTGTAAAGCAACAACGCTTTGCCAAGACAAAACAACATGACAAAAACAAAAAAAATTTTTGTCACCCATTTTCCAAAAAATGCCTGCATAAGGGACACAAATGTTTGGTTTGGATATTTCAGTTTCAATCGCCAAAACAAAACAATCAAGCCCATTTCAAAAGCAAACAACACCAAAAGCACGATCCAAACTTCCAACTTTGCATCTTCATACAACAACGATGGCAACATCAAAATTTTGTTTGCCAAAAGCAACACAAACATCAAAATCCCAACTTGCCAAGCCGAAACAGAATTATTCCTTGTCATCGCCACACCTATAAATGTTTTTATTGTTGAGCGAAAGCGGTCGTTTGTTCATGTTTGCAAGTGGCACTTTCAAAAGAGCGTCTTTGTTGTCCGACAACACAAATGGCGAAAATGGTGCAAGATATGGCACACCAAAATTTTCAATCGAATTTGCATAAGTTATCATATAAATTGCACCACCAACCACACCCAAAAGCCCAAGCGAAGCTCCAAGCATCAAAAAGACAAATTGAGCAATTGTGATTTGTGCTGCTTGTTCTGGGATTGTGTAAAGTGCAATTTTTGCAATCGCAACAACAATGACTGACGGTGGCGAAATAAGTCCGGCCTTAACCCCCGTATCTCCCAAAATCAAAGCACCAACAATAGAAGTTGCCATGCCAAGATAACTTGGCAACCTCAAACTCACCTCATACAAAATTTGAAACAAAAGCGAAATAAACAAAATTTCAATAAACGGAGTAAATGGGATTTGCTGTGTCGAATCTGCAATCGTGATCAAATATTTGATAGGCAAAATGTTGTAATGAAAAAGTTGCAATGCTATATAAACCCCAGGGCCAAGCACAGCCATAACAATTGCCAAAACTCTTATCACTCGCATAAAAGTCGAAAACGCATAGTTGGTATAATAATCATTGCTGTTTTGCACATCTTCAAAAAAAACAAATGGCACAGTCAGCACAATTGGCGAATTGTCAACAATCACTGCAACCCTGCCTTCAAGCATTTTTGCAGACACAATATCTGGCTTTTCGCTGCAACCAACCTGCTTCAAAATCGACCTAGGTCTGTCCGACAAAAAATTGACAAGATAATACGAGTCCACCACCCCATCAACATCTGCTTTAGCCAACTTTTTTTGGATTTTTTTGACAATATTTTTGTCTGCAATTCCATCAAGATAAGCAAGCACCACTTGTGTTTTTGTCACCTTTCCAACACTTATCTGCTCAAAGACCAAACTCTCACTTCTAAATCTTCTTCTAAGCAGTGTCAAGTTTGTTTTCAAGTCTTCAACAAACCCTTCTCTCGGCCCCATAAGCACAGGCGAAGTTGGTGGTTCTGACGGAACTCTTGTGGCAAATTTAAGCAAATCAACAGCCAAAAATTGTTTGCTTTTTGAAGTAAAAACAATCACTGCACCATTGATTATTTTTTCAACAATTTCATCTTTTCCAACCAACGAAACATCATTTGGTTCGATGCATTGCTTTACCTTTTCAAACTCTACCAAATTCAATCTCATCAAAGGCTCAAACACACCCTTCGAAAACAACAAATTGTCGGTCATACTTTTCAAAAAAATCATACCGATTTTTCCATCTTTCTTTTCAATAACCCTGCTTGCCACATCAATCGACTCATTCAGGGTTTGAGAAATATCTTCAATCAATTTTTCAACATTCATACCAGCCACCTTTTTGCTAGTATAACCAAAAAGAAAAATTTATATCAAAACAAAAAAGAACAAGGTTTCCCTTGTCCTTTTATTATACACAAATCAAAGTTCGATTTCGGCAGGACTGCTTGCCAAAATGTGTCCATTGTCCAAAGATTTGATTGTCACAGTTTTGTTTTCAAAATCCAATGTCTTAAACACGATTTGAGCATTTGTGATTGTGTAAACTTTGCTGCCTGATCTATCTTCTGCTCTTCCAGCATCAACTGTCATTTTAAGCACGCCATCTTCATAAATTTCAAATGCAGAAACCTCCAACGAGCAAACAACTTCAAGTTCGCCAGATTCTTTCATATCAGTCGAAACAATATGGTTTTGTTTTTCCAAAACAATTTCTTTGCCTACACCTGCATCTGAAAGCTCAAAAAATCCTGTGGTTGAATATGCACTCAAAAACACTCTATATCTGCCAGTTGCATACGAAGCCATATTGAAAGTGTTTGTTTCCACAACTTCCATCTTGTTTTTGCCTGCACCGTCAACAATCACAAGCACATAAGAATCGGCATTTTCAACTTCACTCCAAGACAAATGAAGATTTTGCAAATCAAGTTGAACTTTTGAATAATCTATATCATCAAGTTTCCAAGTTGGAGCCCATTCCAACGGAGTAGAATAGTCACTGTTGCCAGCGCCGTTTTCTGTCGCAAAGCACACGGAAAAACGATATTGCACCCCAGGAGCCCAAGTGAGCTCTTGTTCTGAGAGATTTATCATGTTTTGATCGGTGTTAATCTTTTTAAGAAGCACATATTCGCCATCAAGTTTTTGCTCGAGTTTATATTCATACAAATATTGAGGTTTATAGTCTGTAAGCAAGAAATATTCTTCTCCAATTTTTTGCACAGAAACCAACTGTGGCACATCATCAATGATTGTATTGCCCAAAAAGATAAAGCAAAAACTTGCAATCATTGCTACTGCCGCCAAACACACTGCACTAAGTATAATTTTAACCTTTTTACTCATATTCATTTCTATTATACTTGTTTCTTAAATATTTTGCAATTTATTTAGCAATTTTAACAAAAAATCGTCAATTTCTTAAAAATCCGTATTGACAACCCCTGTTTATTATGATAAAATTAGGACATATTTTGGAGGTAAATTATGAATTTTGACAACCTTTCAACAGAAGGATGCGCAGCATTCGTCCTTGCAATCGTTTTTTCAGTAATTACATTTGCATCAATCATCTATTTTGCAACACACAAAACATCAAAAACATTGGTTGCAGTGTTGGCAACAATGGTATTCCCAGTGATCACAGTGTTCTGCTGGACATACCTTATTATGAATGTGTGCGAACAAGCCGTTGCCCTTTCACTTTATGTGTCACTTGGTGCAGCAGTTGGTTATTTGCTTATCGCACTTGCAATCGCAGCAATCATTATGGCTGCTAGAAAAGCAAAACAAAACAGACCTGAAAAAGTTGTTGAAACAGAAGTAGTTGAAGAAATTCCTGCCGAAGAACCTGCTCAAGAATCTGGCGAAACACTTCTCATCACATCAAGCGAAGAAGTTGTTGAAGAACAACCTGTTGAAGAATCAACAGAAGAAATCGAAGAAGTTGTTGAAGTTGAAGATACATTAGCAGCTAAAGAAGAAAAAGTTGTAGAAGAAGTAGTTGAAACAGTAGAAGAAAAAGAAGAAACAGAATTAGAAAAAGCTGCAAGAATTGCAAAAGAAAAGAAAGCTAAAGAAGGTTTAGATATTGCAAGTAAACAAGAATATGTTTCTAAATTTGAATCAATTGCAGGTGCAGCTAAAACTCAA
>JAZRRN010000050.1:0-60804 GCA_045650745.1 Candidatus Caccovivens sp. | reverse complement strand
TAATATTTTTTAATTTGTTTTTAATTATTAAAATAATATTTTGAAATATGTCAATTTAATTAATGAAGAAAATGTTTGTCCTGCGTTTTCAAAGTTTTCGCCAATCAGTTTGCTTAAACAACTTTCTGTCCTTTCAAGTGCAGATTTTATCTCTTTGAAAGATGTTTTTGAAAGGTCTTTTTCAAAAAAAGTTTCAAAGTTTGTTTTGACAGAAATCAGCTTTGCAAAGATGTTGTTGCACTCTAGTTTTGCCGAAGGTTTGTCAAAAACTTTGGTGTCCAAACTTATTGCGACATCATACAAATCTTTAAAGGTTTGCAGGTTTATTTTTAGACACTGCGACAAGATGTCTTTTTGCTGATTTGTGAAGTTTCCAGAAATGCTTTTTGCAGAAATCGTAAGTTTTTCGACCGAACAATTTGTTCCACTTGCAACAAGATTGGTTTTCACTTTCTCGGCATCTGATTGATTTTGATATAAACTTGCCAAAAGCAAAAATTGTCCATCTTTTTCAAAAACAAAGCCTGCGCCACCTTGGCTTTGCAAAGTTGCTTTTGCATCATCAAGTTGGGTAGGATCGTGGGATTTGTTTGTGCAGATTGCATAAAGTGTTTGTTTTTCAAAAGAAGCTTTGCTTGCAGTGGTAGAAAAATTTGCAGACAGGATTGCAGAAGAGAAAAACCAACTGCATGAGAGACAAAGTCCAAATCCGAGGACAAAAATCAACAAACTCAATATCGAAAACTTTTTCATACAACATTATACTTTCAAAAGCAAACGGATATTCGCAATTGGCTATCACAAAAAAATATTTTTATTTTTTGTTTTTGTTTGATATAATCATCTTATGAAAAACATTTTTAGCTTTATCAAAAGAAAACCAAAAGTAGGGATTGCTTTTGGTGGTGGTGCAGCGAGAGGAATGTCTCACATTGGCGTGATGAAGGCATTTGAGCAATATGGCATCAAATTTGACTATGTGTGTGGGACAAGTGTTGGAAGTATTATGGGTGCTGCCTATGCTTCTGGCATGTCTTCTGGTGAGATTTACAATCTTGCAAAAAGTGTGAAAGTGAAAGATATTCGCACCAGCAAAATTGCGTTTATGACTTCAAAAACTGATGGGATTCAAAAACTGTTGATTGATGCTTTTGGTGATATAAACATCGAAGATCTCAAAACACCATTTTCGGCAATTGCAGTTGATCTTAAAAGCACAAACCAAGTGTGCATAAGTCATGGAAATCTTGCAAAAGCAGTTGCTGGAAGTTGTTGTGTGCCTGGCTTTTTTCACCCAGTTGAGTTTGGAGACAAACTTTTGGCAGATGGTGGACTTCAAAACACTATTCCGGCAAATATTCCTAGATATTTCGATTGCGACTATGTTGTTGCTGTCGATTGCAACAGCACACGCACTTATGGCACTGACAGCAAAAAGGTTTTAGATGTGCTTGGCTGCACAATCAGAGTGCTTATGAAAAGCAATGCAGTCAAGGGATACGAATGTGCAGATGTGATGATTGGCACAGACAATCGCCGTTTCAAGCCAACTCAACTTGAAGGCCTTGACGAAATGGTTGAAGAAGGTTATAAAAATGCCATTGATGCTATGCCACAAATCATAAAATTGTTTGAGGGCAAAGCTAAAAAGAAAAAAATCAAACAAATTGACAAAGAAGAGATAGAGTTTATTTAAGATGACAAAATTGCAAAAAGAAAACCATTTTCCAAGCAGAAGGACAATAGCAAATGTGTTTGTTGCCCTTGTTTTTGTTGTTTTCTTTTTGTTTGTGCTTGCAAATCAAGCAAACATTCAGTTTTATGCAAATGGATTTGGCAAAATTTGGTCACAACCTATGCAAGTGTATTATCTTGATGTTGGGCAGGCAAATGCAAGTTTGGTGATTTTGCCAAACAAAACAGCAATGGTTGTTGATGCAGGCAGCAGTGAAAGCAAAGATGATTTTGTTTCGGCTGTTGATTACATATTGACCAAAAACAAAATTTCTACAATCAAATATTTGGTGTTGTCGCACAGCGACGAAGATCACATCGGTGGCGCTGTGGCACTGCTTGAAAAATATCAAGTTGACAATGTGTATAGGCCAAAACAACTTGCCAAAAACGAAGAAAGTTTGTTTGCATACAACAGGGTGGACACGCTTGTTTATGAAAGGACAATAAATGCTGTTTTGCAAGAGCCTGATTGCACAGTGCAATTTGTCAAAAACCACACAATCATCATTGATGATCTGACAGAGATTTGTTTTTATGCACCAGATCTTGACGAGTATAGCCAGACAAATGACTACAGTCCATTTATTTCAATCACTTATGCAGAAAAGACATTTTTGTTTACTGGTGATGCAACCAAAAATAGAGAAGCTGAATTGCTTGAAGGTTTGTCTAGCAAAGGCGAAACTTTGAAAGTTGATTTCTTGCTTGTTGCACATCACGGTTCAAACACCAGCACTTCGGCAGAATTTTTGCAAGCAATTTCTCCAACTTATGCATTTGTAAGTGCACAAAGCAAGAGTTATCCACATGAAGATGTTTCAAACAGATTGAAAGATGCAGGAGTAAACAAACTTTTCAACACAAAAACAGATGGAATGATTGCTGTTGCAGTGCAACAAAATGGCAGTTTTTACATAAAATCATTGTCTTATCATTTTGAAATTGAGTTTTTGACCGTAGCAATTTTTTTGCTGGTTTGCATGTTTGTTGAGTTAAATTCAAAGAAAAACCAAGAAAAGTTTTCGATTTTTGCAAAAAAATAAAGTGTTTTTGACATTTTATTTTTTTATTGCATAAAAAAACTTTTTACAATAAAACAACTTTATGCTAAAATAAAGGTATGAATGAGCAAGTTTTCAACAAAATAGTCATTGTTTCGCTTTGCGACGGCTTTTCTCAAGATTTGGGCAAGATGCTTTCGCAAAATTTACACATGATGTTTTGTGATGCCAAAGAATTGGTAGAATATGAGCTTATTGACAAAGACAGACTGAAAGAAATTTCCACAAAAGAATATTTAGACAAATGCGAAAAGCGAGCGTTCAAGCATATCGCTTCGTTTGAAAATGTGGTTGTTTCGATTGATTATGATTCACTTATCCACAATTTTGACATTTTCAAAAAACACAGTTTGATTGTGTTTGTCAAACTTGGCAAAGAGTTTGTTTCAAAAAATGCACAAGTTGCAAATGTGATTTGCTTTCAAGAGCATACAAACACCCTTAAACAACTTTGCACAATTTGTGTTGAAGTGAGAAAAACCGACATAAATTTCGTTTGCGACAAAGTTTTAGACGCAATTGGGAGAATAATATGAATATCGTTCAAAAGACACAAAACTACTTAAAGGCAATTTCTGCAGAAACAATCACAAACGCAAAATCTGGACATTTGGGAGTTACGCTTGGTGCATCTTCCATTCTTTTTGCGTTGTTTAAAGATCACTACAACTTTGATGTTTCTGACACTGATTTCTTAAACAGAGACAGATTGGTTTTGTCTGCTGGTCATGCGAGTCCACTTTATTACACATTGCTTTCTATGTTTGGATTTGATGTAAGTTTGCAAGATTTGAAAGAATTTAGACAATATGGGTCAAAAACCCCAGGGCACCCAGAATATGGCGTGACAGAAGGTGTCGAAGTTTCGACAGGACCTTTAGGCCAAGGTGTAGCAAATGCTGTCGGCATGGCGATTGCCGAATCAATCATGGAAGAGCGTTTCAACACTGTTGGCTTTGACATAATCAACAACTATACTTATTGCTTTGCAGGTGACGGCGACTTGATGGAAGGTGTTGCTTTGGAAGCGGCAAGTTTGGCAGGGGCGCTCAAACTCAACAAACTTATTGTGCTTTATGACAAAAATGATGTGACAATTGACGGACCTCTAAACTTGTCAAACAGAGAAAATTTGGCATTCAAATTTTACTCTATGGGTTGGAATGTTATCAAAGTCAAAAAAGGCAATTCTTATGCAAGTTGCACAAGAGCAATTGCAAAAGCAAAAAAGAGCAAAAAGCCAACAATTATCATTTTCCACACAACAATTGGTGCAGGCACACAACAAGAAGGCACTTCTGCTGTGCATAATGCCATTTTGTCGCCACAAGAGTTGGCAGGCTTTAAGAAAGAGCTTAAAGTCAAAGAAAGTTTTTATATCCCAAGCGATGTGAGAGAACTTTGCATGGCCAGCACCAGAAGAGGCAAACTTAACCACGAAAAGTGGAATCAAAACTTGGCTATGTATTCAAGCACACACCCACAACTTTACAAGAGCTTTCTGGCGTTTTTCGATCGCAAAAAAATCAACTTTGAAAGAATTTTGCGCAACACTGCAAAATATGCTGGCAGCAGCACAAAACATATCAACCATTATGCTTTGAGCGAGTTGGCTTATCAATGCCCACAACTTATTGGTGGCACTGCCGATGTTGCACCTTTGACAGAAACTTATGTTGACAACGCAGGAAACTTTTCTGCAGGTTATAGACGAGGCAAAAACATTCACTTCGGCATAAGAGAACACGCAATGAGTGCTGTCTGCAATGGCATTGCATTGTATGACGACTTTATCACATTTGAATCAGGATTTTTGGCATTTTCAAACTATGCATATCCTGCATATCGTTTGAGAAGCATGATGAAGTTGCCGGTGCTCAATTTCTTGACACACGATTCAATCGCAGTTGGGCAAAACGGTCCGGCACACCAACCGATCGAACAACTTTCGCAGTTGCGAAGCATTATTGACAACATTGTGTTTAGACCATGTGACTACAAAGAGTTGGTTGCAGGATACACAGTTGCAGTCAAGGACTATTTGCCTGTGACATTTTTGCTTTCAAAACAAGATATCGAAAAGGTGGAAAACACATCTTATCACGGAGCTTTGCAAGGTGGCTATTTGCTTGAAAACAATTCTGCAAAACCTGACATTATTTTGGTTGCGACAGGAAGCGAAGTTGCACTTGCTTGCAAACTCGAAAAAGAGCTTTCAAAAAAATATGAAGTCAATGTTGTTTCGATGCCATCAATCGAAGTTTTTGAAAAGCAACCAACAGCTTACAAAAACAAAGTTGTCAGCAAAGATGCAAAATTGGTGCTTGTGATTGAAGCAAGCAACGACACAAAGTGGTATAAAGTTTTTGACAAGAATTGTGAAGTTTTTGGCATTGATGCTTATCAAAAGAGTGGTCTTGGTGATGATGT
Source organism: Candidatus Caccovivens sp. (assembly GCA_045650745.1). Lineage (GTDB taxonomy): Bacteria > Bacillota > Clostridia > Christensenellales > UBA1242 > Caccovivens. The sequence continues at coordinate 55,576 of JAZRRN010000050.1, read as the reverse complement.
GCTTGCAAAGGCTGGATTTACAGTGAAAAATCTTGCAAGATTTGCAGAATCAAAATTGAAAGCACAAAAATAGATTTTTTACGACAGAAAACGACAACAAAAAAATTTCTGCAAGACGGGGCATATCCTATAATAAGATATTGTAGGAGTGAATATGTTGAAGAGAAAAAGCATTGTGCTTAGTGATGTTGCAGAAAAATCAAACAAAAAAGCAGTTTTGACAATCGAAGAAGTAGAAAGTGGACTGAAAGGTCTTGTCAGATTGTATAATTTTGACAGAGAACTTGAAGGCATTTCTTCGCTTGGCTTTTATATTGACAAAAAAGTTTATAAAGCAGGTTTGACTTACAAGTCATTTATGCTTTATGAATTTTTTATTGACTTAAATCAATTTCCAAGCAAATTTTCGTGTGCCGTTGTAAACTTTCAAAATGCGATTGCAACACCAATTTTGTTTGGCACTAGTGATGGAAACAAAGACAATATTTATGGAAACATTGTGGCAGAGATTTCAAGGGACAACTCTTTGCAAAACACAACCAAAGTGCTCGACCAACATTTGGTAGAGTTTGATGAAGAAGAGCAGAAAGAAATCGAAAAACAAATTGACAAAGAGTGCGACAGATGCGACTGCGAAAATTGTGTTTACAAGAAATATTTTTTAGAGCATAATCAAGAAAAAACGACCACGCAGTCCGAAGAATCAGCTGTGCCGAAAATTGAAGACAAGCAAGAGGGCGAAATCGAATTTTTTCAAAGATTGAAACCTCAAATTGACAAGTTGTTTGAAAAGTTTCCAACAGAGACAAACTTGCAAAGGTTGATGCCTGACAGCAAATGGGTGAAAGTCGACTACGAAGATGATGGCGATTTTTATGTGTTTGGTTTGTTGTATGATGGCATGGGACAGGTCAAGTATGTCTGCTATGGCGTGCCTGCTATTTATGAAGAAAATCCACCAGAAGAGTTGACAGGTTTTCCGATTTGGTTGCCACTTGACAAAGAAAGTGACAGCAGATTTGGTTATTGGTTGACCTATCAAGATGCCTCGACAGGCGAACCCGTAAAAACTGTGGTAGATTGAGGCCGACATGAAAGTTTTTGCGTGGACAGTTTTGGCAGTTGTTTTGCTTGCGATTTTGGGCATGGCTTATTATTTGGTCGTGGGCAAATTGCTTTTCAAGGTTTCGTTTGGAAGAAAGTCTTTGAAGAAAAGAGTTGAAAAGAAAAACCTTCAACAGCAACTCAAAGATTTTGGCATTGATTTGTGTTGGTGGGATAAAGTTGATTTTCAAAAGATGACAACAAAAAGCGTTGATGGGTTAAATTTGGTTGGGCATTATTTTGACAACAATTCAAACAAAACTGCCCTTGTTGTGCACGGATATGGGGCAAATTACAAAGAGATGCAACCATATTGCAAGTTTTTTATTCAAAAAAAATTTAATGTGTTTGTGACCGAGAATCGTGCGCATGGCGAAAGTGGGGGCGAATGTGTTGGGTTTGGCTGGAATGACAGACTTGACATAGCAAAGTGGTGCCAAGTGCTTGTTGCAAAAAATCCCGAAAACAAAATTGTTTTGTTTGGACTTTCGATGGGAGCAACAGCAGTTTGTTGTGCCACAGGAGAAGAGTTGCCAGACAATGTTGTCGGTGCAATTTCAGATTCGGCATTTGCATTTGGCAAAAAACAAATCGAAGATGTTTTGTCAAAAGCAAAAATGCTGAAGTTGTTTAAGGGGCATTTGTATAGTTATCTCAAACGAGTGCACAACTTCAACATCGAGTTGGTTGATGCAACAGGTCAATTGAAAAAATCAAAAATCCCTGTTTTGTTTGTTCATGGCAAGCAAGACAATTTTGTTCCACCACAAAACAGTGACATTTTGTATGAAGCTACGCCCACAAATCTGCGAGCAAAGTTTGTTGTCGAAGAAGCAGGACATTGTGCTTGTTATGCAAAAGCCGGTGTTGATTATGGAAAGGCAATAATTGATTTTTTGAGAAGTCGCACAACAATTTATGAGCAATAAAAAAACACGGATTTCCGTGTTTTTTGTTGTAAAGCATTTTTACAAAAGCTATTTGACATCAATTTTTTGGATATAGCAAACAGATGTGTTTGTGTAAGTTGTTGTGGTTGGATATTTGCTGGTTGACATAACAATTCTGGTGCAAGAGCCGACATTCATAATAGATTTTTCGTTTCGGGTAGCAATTGCGATGCTTACGGTGAAAAATGTCAACCCTGTTGTGTTGCACATTTGCAAACGATGGTGGTTGTCAGACTTGTCTGTGATGTCGAGATAAAAATATTTTGAAGAGTCAGATGCATACCATTTGATTCTCATCATGCGATATGGCAACAAGTCAGGCAGGTTGGTCAAGTTTCCAGTGCTTCCAGGGATCCCAGATGTAAAGCCGAGATTTATTGCTGTGTCTGGGCTGTCTTTGTCGTAGATTGTTGTCCAGCCATCAAGAAAACAATCAGTGCCAGAAGCAGGTTGCGATGGTGGTGGAGTGGTGTTGTCTTCGCTGCCCTGATTGTCACTGGTGACAGCACCTTGCATTTTTTCCAAATTTTCAAGCATATCAAAATCTATATTCATAAAAAAACTCCTTTTTGCTTTAAGTGTATTGCAAAAAAGAGCTTTATTCAACAAATGGTGTCATTTTTTTACGATGTTGATTTTTGATTTTTTTGCTTTTTTGTTTTTCATAAACAACCAAGCAAAGATGATGCCAAGCAGAGCAATCACAAGTGTGATGCAGGTGATGATGATTGGGTTTACTCCGTTTGGACTGATGCATTGTTTTGGCAAAAAGCCATAAATCACATCATTTTCATAAACAAAACAAACGGCAATAAAATCTTTCTTTTTGTCAAAACCTTCGTAAAGGAAAAGTTTGTGTTTTTTTGGCAAGGTTATTTCGGCGTGTTCTTCAAAAGTTTCGCCATTTGCAAAATATACCGAGCAAGCTGTGTTTGTTTTTGCATTGAAGTTTGGGATTGTTTCGATTGTGTGTTTTTGTTTTACAACCAAGTCAGCAAGCACATAACCATCAAGCAAACTTTCGCCATTGTTGTATTGCAAAACTTTGTAGAAAGTGAAGTCTCCATCAGTGTATGTTTTTTCGGTTGAACCATCAAACATAATCTCAACCTTTGCATTGAGTGGGATTGTTGCAAGCTTTTCTGAAGCAAACGATGGCAGTTCGTATAAAACTGCTCTGTTTGCCACGACGCAATATTGTTGATCAGAAAGAGCATATGTCGAAGAAATCGGCATAACCACACTCAAAACAGCAAACATAAAAAGAAAGATTGCAAGCAATTTTTTCATATAGAAATTAAACCACCTTTGCACACAAAAAGTCAAGCAATAAAAAACACCCAACAAAGGGTGTTTTATTTTTTTGCACATTAGACATATTCTTCGACTGTTGAAATTGTTTTGAAGTTGAAGTGTTGTTTTGCGAGTTTGAATGCAGCGTCGATTTGTTTGTCTGCAACTTCGCCCCAACCAACCAATTTTTTTGCTCTTTCAGGCGAAGTGAGCATTCTTTCATAAGTTTCGCCGTTGTCTGGGTCAGGTTGCACAGGGCCGATTGTGTCAATCAAAGCTGTCATTCTCACTTGGGCATAAGTTGGTCTGTCGCCATCGCCTTCGATTTGTTGGTAACCAACCATCACAATTTCGTCTTGCAAAGTTGTGTTGAGCTCTTCAACCATTTCTCTGCGAAGTGTTGCCACTCTGTCGGCATCAAATGTTTCAGGTGTGCCACCACCAAACGAAAACACTTTTTTGTCCTTTTTGTTTTCGACTTTCAAAAGTATTCTGCCATCGGCAGAAAAGACCAAACCATAAACCTGTCTAGTCTTGAGGTTTTGAGGGACTTCCCCATCAAACCAAGTTATTTTTACCATAATCCAAATCCTCCTTTTTTTGTTTTTGGCTCAGCCATTCTAGCAGAAAAAAACAAACATTTCAAGCGATTTTTGCATATTTTTTTACATTTTGAAAAATATTTAGATATTTTTGCTTGAAAATATTGTTGGCACATAATTCACACAAGAAAAATCATATAGTTATTGTATGAAAAATTTGTTTGTTGTGTTTAAGAAAAAAGTGCTTGTTTATATTTTGATTTGTGCTGTCGTGTTTGGTGTTGTTGCAGGGGTTGTTGGGGCAAAAAGCACAACATCGCCAAAACCTAAATTTACCATTGTTGTTGATGCTGGACATGGTGGGGTTGATGGTGGTGCAGTGGGAGCCAAAACCGGCATAACTGAAAACGAACTAAACCTGACATTTGCAAAAACTCTGCAAAAGGTGTGTCAGGAGTATGGCTGGAAGGTTGTTTTGACAAGAAGTGATTTGTCAGGGCTTTATTCGCCACTTGCTTCAAACAAAAAACGCAGTGAAATGGAAAAGAGAAAAGAGATTATAGAAAAAAGCAAAGCTGATTTGGTTGTGAGCATTCATATGAACAGTTTTGCTGACAAATCTGTTTGTGGGGCAAATGTTTTTTATGCAAAAGGGAGTGTGCAGGGAGAAAAGTTGGCAAACTCTGTGCAAGAGGTTTTTTTTGAGACAATGCAGGTGCGAAATTCGAAGGCAAAAATGGAAGATTATTACATTTTAAACTGTGTCGACAAGCCAAGCATTTTGATCGAATGTGGTTTTTTGTCAAACGAAAAAGAAGAATTTTTGTTGCAAGACAAAACTTATCAACATCAAATGTGCTATGCGATTTTCTGTGGAATTTTGCGATATTTTGACAGTTTGTAAACCTTCCACAAAAAAAGATAATTCAAGACAAAAAGCGACAAAATTTTTCTGTCGTTTTTTTTGTTGTTGAAATTACAATTGCATCAGAGGTTTGGTATGAAAATAAATTCAAGCAAAATTATGCAAACAATCGGCAAAATCGTATGTTTTTTTGTGGTTTTTTATGTGTTGTTTAACGCTAGTGTCAATTGCATTATCTTTCCGTTTGCAATCGGAATGATGTATGCGCTTGTTTGGGCAAATCAAAAAGTTTGGGTTGTTGTGCCTACATACATATTGGCAGGTGTTGCGCACAGTGCAACGCTGGAATTTTCAATCTGTTTGTTGGTGCAATCTTTTGCGATTTTGTTTCCTTATTTTGTGCATGTGTTGTGCAAGAAAAATATGCGCAAGTGGGAGTTTGCTTTGTATGCACTAGTGGGCCAAACAGCAAACTTGGTGTTTGACATTTTGGGTGGAGTTTCGCCACTTGTTTGTGCAATTTCGCTGTTGTTGTCTGTGCTGTTTATGTTTGTTTGCATCGGATTGTTTGAAGCAATCATCATAAGAGGATTTACAAACAAACTTACAAATTTTGAAACAGTTTCGCTGTTTTGCATCATTGCCGTTTTGTGCAGTGGGCTTGCAATCACAAACATTGCAACTTTCAGTTTTTTGAAGTTGTTTGTAGGGTTTGTTTTGCTTGTGTTTGCATATTGTGCTTCGCCATTTCTCACACTGCTGGTCGCTTCGACTGCTGGGATTGGATCGTTGATTGCGACAAACAACCCTATCTTTGTTGCACCATTTGTCATTTGGGCTGTGACTGTTTTGTTGTTTAAGAAAAGGTTTCGCATTTTTATGGTTGTGGCACTTGCTTGTGTCGAGGTGGTGATTGGGTTTTATTTCAAACTGTATGCGACATTTTCTGTTGTCGAAGTGTTGCCACTGGTGATTGCTTGTGCAATTTTTATAATTTTGCCTAAAAAAGTTTATGACAATTTTGCTGTGATTTTCAACTTGTCAAAAGATAGGTTGGCGATGAAAAATGTTGTAAATCGAAATCGTGAAATCTTGTATAAACGACTTGGCAATTTGTCAGAAATTTTTAATGATATGAACATGATTTATCGCAACATGATAAAAAGAGGTATGACTTTTGAAGATGCAAAAGTTGTGTTAAAACAAGAAATTTGCGACAAGATTTGTTCGTATTGCCCAGAACGCAGTCATTGCCTTCGCACATTTGCAGACAAAACCGATCAAGTGTTTGACCAACTTGTGACTGTGGCATACGAAAAAGGCAAGGCGACAGTTTTGGATATGCCAAGTTTTTTGACTTCTCGTTGCAAGCAGACAAATGGCATTTTGGGAAGCGTCAACACTCTCACAGCGCAATATAAAAAATATATCGGCATGGTCAAAGATGTTGACACCAGCAAACTGATTGTTGCAGACCAACTGCAAGGGGTTTCAAAAATTATGGGCAAGCTTGCCAAAGAAGTCGAGACAAACATTTCTTTTGACACAGCACTTGAAAACAAAATTTTGGACGAGTTGACTTATTACAACATCATTTGCATAGATGCGATTGTCTATGAAAAAGATGTTTGGACGCAAGAGGTCTCTGTTGTGGTGCGAAATGAAGATTGCACAAAACCTCGCATTGTTGATGTGGTTTCAAAAGTGTGCAACTGCAAGATGCAAGTTTGTGACATGTTTGAGTGTTCGAGACCAGGTTACACAATTGTCAACATCAAAACAGCACCAAAATTTGACTGCCTTTTTGCAATCAGTCAAAAGACGAAAAGTGGATCAAATGTAAGTGGCGACACATACAGCATTGTCAAACTTGATGGGGACAAAATTTTGTTTGCCATAAGTGACGGAATGGGAAGCGGAGACAAAGCCGAGAGTGTGAGCGAACTTGCCATCAGTTTGGTTGAAAATTTTTATAAAGCAGGGTTTGACAACGAAATCATTTTGTCGACAGTCAACAAACTGCTCAATTTGCACAAAGAAGAAATTTTCAGTGCGCTGGATTTGTGTGTGCTTGATCAGAGAAGTGGAATGTTGGATTTTGTCAAGATGGCATCACCTTGCTCTTACATTTTGAATGAAAACGAATGCAAAAAAATCCAAACAGGATCATTGCCATTGGGGATAATCGAAGAGATTTCGCCGCTTACAAACAAGCAAGTGGCGAGCAGCAAAGATTTTGTAATTTTGCTTTCAGATGGGGTGTGCGACAGTTTTGAAACTGACGAACAACTGCAAGAAGCAATCAAAGCAATAAAAACCAAAAATCCACAAGAGTTTGCAGACCTGTTGATTGAGAGTGCACTTTCGCAAAACAATGGTTATGCTGTTGATGATATGACGGTTGTTGTTGTAAAAATTTTGGATTTCTAAAATTGCAAAAAATCGTTAAAAATCTAGTTTTTTTGTTAAAAAATATTGAATTTTGCTGCCTTTTGATATATAATTAAACAGATTTTTGAGGGACAAATGGAAAAGATTTTAGATTTCATTAAAAAACACAAATTGATAAATGCAGGAGAAGTGATCGGCGTTGGTGTCAGTGGTGGCATCGACTCAATGACTTTGCTGCATTTTTTGAACGAACATAAAGAAAAATTGGACATCGAAGTTGTGGCAATCCACATCAATCATGGCATCAGAGAAGAGAGTGATGACGAGGCATATTTTGTTTTGCAAAAATGTCGAGAATTGGGTGTGAGAGTTTACAAGTTTACAATTGATGCACCAAAGCTTGCAAAAGACAAAAAACTCAGCATCGAAACTGCTGCTCGTGAAGGCAGATATGGGGTGTTTGAAACTTTGGTGAGAAAAGACATTGTCGACAAGGTTGCACTTGCTCATCATCAAAGCGATCAAGCAGAAACAATTTTGATGCACCTTTTTAGAGGTTGTGGAGTTTCTGGCGCTCGTGGAATGGAACCAGTGCGTGACAAAATTTACATTAGACCGATGCTTCCTGTTTCTAAAAACGAAATTGAAGAATATGCTGCAATCAACAACATCGAATATGTCGAAGATTCTAGCAACGCAGACATTGCATACACAAGAAACTATTTGCGCAATGTTGTGATGAAAGACATTTTGAAAAAGTGGCCAAATGCGATCGAAGCAATCAACAACTTTGCAGCAGATGTTTGTGAAGATGATGATTACATCAAAAACGACCTTGATTTCAACTCGTTTTTGATTGATGACAAATTGGTGCAAATGCCATGCAGTTGTTTTTGCCAAAGCAGTGCAATTTACAGCAGAATCATTTTCAAAGTGCTTGCTATGATTGGCGTAAAACAAGACATCGAAAGAAAGCATATCGAAATGATCAGAGATTTGGCACTCAACATGGAAAACGGCAAAAAGGTCAGACTTCCTTTTGATGTGACTGTGAGCAAAGAATATGACTTTGTGACATTTGAAAACATTTATGTTGAAAAACAAGAACTCAACAGAAGTTTCAAACTTGAAGAATTTGAAGCAACAAATTATGGCAAAGTTGTGGCAAAGAGATGCCGCACTGACAAAATGAATGAGACTGATGCACTTTATTTTGACAGCAAAAAATTGCCAAAAACTGCAAAATGGAGATATAGAGAAGATGGCGACATTTTCCAAAAATTTGGTGGTGGAACAAAAAAACTTAAATCATTTTTGATTGACAGAAAAGTGCCATCAAGGATCAGAGATTTTATCCCTGTGCTTGCAGATGGAAACGAAGTGTTTGTGATCGCAGGTGTTGAAATCAGCGAAAAGGTAAGAGTTGATGATGGTGCAACAACTTGCGTAAAACTTAAAGTTGAAAAATTGAAAAAATAGAAGAGTGGTTTTTGCCACTCTTTTTTTGTTGAAAATTATCCACATACTGGCAAAAAGAAAATGTCAACAATTTGACAAACTCTGTTGATTTGTTTGACATTTTGTTTCGGGGGGGGTATACTCAAAATGACTAAAAGTTTATTTCGGAGCGATACTAAACAAAACGAAAAGGAGAAACAAATGGCAAAAGACAAAGAAAAGAAGAAAGTGCCTTTCAATGTTTTTAGAAAAGGCATTGCCGGCGCACTCATTGGTGCAACAATCCTTGCAAGTGGTGTTACACTTGCTGCTTGTGGCAAACAAGGTGCAGACGGAAAAGATGGCAAAGACGGACTTGATGGCACAATCTGGAAATCAGGTGCAAGCTATACCGAATTTGCTGATGCAAAAGTCGGAGACTATTTTATCGACACTGATGATTACATTCTTTACCAAAGGGGAGAATCTGATTGGGTGATTGTGATGGAAAACTATGGCAGACCAGCACAAGCGCCAACTATTTCAATTGGCGAAGATGGCTGTTGGGCTGTTGACGGAGTTTCGACAGGCGTAAAGGCAAGAGGCGAAGACGGTCAACCTGGATCATCGCCAGTTGTCACAATCAATGAAGAAGGTTTTTGGTGCGTCAATGGAGTTTCGACAGGTGTTAAAGCAAGAGGCGAAGACGGCGAAAATGGCGAAAACGGAGAAAATGGTGCGCCAGGACACTCACCAGTTGTCACAATCAACGAAGAGGGATATTGGGTGATTGACGGCGTTGCGACACAAACAAAAGCAACTCCATCAACAATTTCAATTGTAGGCGGCTATTGGTATTTGGACGGCACAACAACAAACATCAAGGCAGAAGGCAAAGATGGAAACACATGGCTTTCTGGCACAAAAGACCCATCAACAGAAGGTAATGTTGGAGATTTCTATCTCAACACATCTACTTATGACATTTGGCAAAAGAATGCAGAAGGTTGGATTGAAATTGGAAACATTAAGGGCAAAGATGGTGCTGCTGGCTCTGGAAGCACAACTGGCACATCTATCCCTTCTTATTGGAAAACATATTTGGATCAAAAGATCAAAGAAATCAACTCAAAAGGCGAATTGCTTGGAAGTGCAGCAGATTCATTTATCTTTATCACTGACCAACACTTGCAAGGATCTTTGGATTATTCAGCAGATTTGATCAACTATATTTGCGAAAACACATCAATCAAAAAAGTTGTTATGGGTGGAGATATTGTGCAAGGAAGCGCTTCTGACAATGCCTTGTTGAGACAATACAGAAACTCTTTCAACGACGATTTGTTGGTTATGGCAATAAGAGGAAATCATGATGTTTGGGGCAACGCCACAGAAAACTCTTTCTGGGACATTATGAACAGACCTTTGGAAGGCAAAGTAGATATGTTTGATGAGTTGTATTATAGTTATGACAACGAAGCACAAAAAATCAGATATATCTTCACAGATTCTACTTATGCTTCATCTGATGGCAACAACAATTTGACAAGCAACGAACAAATTGCTTGGATGCAAGAAAAAATTCTTGAATTGGACAGTGACTGGACTGTTATGGTTTTCCACCATGGCGTTTGGACTGCAAGCAAAGATGCGACAATCCCAATCAACAACGATGGACAATTGATGATTGATGCCATTGACGAAATTTATGATGAAGCAGCATGCACAATTGCCGGAATTTACACAGGACACTCACACAGAGATTATTATCAACAAGCAGACAAAGGATATGCTTTGATTGCAACAACTTTGGACTGTTCAAGCAGTGGACAATCAACATACGACATTGTCAACCCATCTAGACCATCAGGATCAACAAAAGAACAAACTTTTGACATTGTTTTCTTCAACCCAACAACAAACACAATCGAAACAATCCGTATTGGTGCTGGCGACAACAGAACAATGACTTACAGTTCAAATGTTGTAGTAGGAGTTCAAGGTGTTTCTTTAAACAAAACAACAGCCACAACATGGGCTGACGGAAACACTGTTTCGTTGGAAGCAATTTTCAATCCAACAAGTGCAACAAACAAAAAAGTGACTTGGGAAATCACAAAAGGTCAAGAACTTGGAACAATTTCCACAGATGGTCGCACTTGTGTGTTTACACCAGGCACCACAACAGGTGAAGTTGAAATCACAGTTACAACAGTTGAAGGTGGATTTACTGCAACATGCACAATCACAATCGAAGCAGAAGCATCATCTGAAGATATCACAAGTCAATTTGCACCTTGGACTCCAGGAACAATCACATGGAAAACAGGTGTGACAGGCACAAATGACACAAATTGGTTGTATTCAAATTATGTTGATGTAAGCAAATACAAGAGCATTACATTCAGCCACATTCAAACAACAACAAAAGACACAAGTTTGGGTTATGCATTCTATGACGAGAACAAGACATATATTTCTGGTGCATCAAACAGTGGCGAATCTTATGCTCCAGTAAACAGAACTGTTGACATTCCTGAAAATGCTGTATATTTCAGAACAATGTGGATGAATGAAACAAACTCAAACAAGATTGATGGAGTGACAGATCTTGCAAGATTCTATTGCTTTGGAAATCCATTTTCAGCAAGCGAAGGTGGCGCTGATGTTGTAGATCCACCAGAACTTGACACAACTGTAAAGAGTGTTTCATTAAACAAAACAACTGCAAAAACCCGTGTTGGTGGAAGTGTTGTTGATTTGACAGCAACAATCAACCCAAGTTATGCCGAAAACAAAGAAGTTTCTTGGGTTATCGAAAGTGGAAGCGAATTTGCAAGCATTTCTTCTGACGGATTAAACTGCACAATCACACCAAAAGCAGTAGGCACTGTTGTTGTCAAAGTGACAACTGAAGAAGGTGATTTTACTGCAACATGCACAATCACAATTGAAGAACAAGTTGCAAAAGGCGACATTACTGACGAAGTTACTTGGGAAGCCGGTGGTGTAAACTGGAAAACAGGTGCAAATGTGTCTGACAACAACTGGCTTAGATCAAATTATATTGACATTGGTGAATATACTGTGTTGACTTTTATGTCGGCTCAAACACCAACGCAAGACACATCTTTGGGATATGCATTCTACAATGCAAGCAAGGGATACATTTCTGGAGCATCAAACACAGGTGCAGGATATGCCCCAGCAGAAAAAATTGTTGATGTGCCTGCAAATGCAAAATACATCAGAATTATGTGGATGAACCACGAAACAAATGCAAACAAAATTGTTGGCGAAACAGAACTTGAACATTTCTATATCATTGCAAGCAACGAAGCGAGAGTTTATCCTGTTGAAGGAGTTTCTTTGGACAAAGAAACAGCAACCACTTGGGTTGGTGGAAACAATGTTGTGTTGACAGCTGTTTTAAACCCAACAAACGCAACAAACCAAGAAGTTGTATGGAGCATTAAGAGTGGTGCCGAATTTGGACAAATCACTCCAAATGGATTGACTTGCACATTTGCACCAACAGCAGCAGGAGTGGTTGTTGTTGAAGTAAAAACTGCAGAAGGCGACTTTGTTGCAACTTGCACAATCACAATTGAAGAAGAAATTCCAGTTGACGATATCACAAGTCAATTTACTTGGACTCCAGGCACAATCGTGGCTTCAAGTGGTGCCACAGGTTCTTCAGATACAGCATGGTTGTATTCAAACCAAGTTGATATAAGTGCATACAGCAGTGTTACATTTGCACACATTCAAACAACAAATGATAAAACAACATTGGGCTATACATTCTATGATGCAAGTGACAAAGTTGTAGGAAGCATGACAAATGCGGGATCTTCTTATGCGCCTTTCGACAGAACAGTTGATGTGCCTGAAAACGCAAAATACATCAGAGTTATGTGGATAAACACAACAAACACAAATTATGATGAATCTATCCACGGCATTGAAAACTTCTATTTCTATGGAAATCCATAACAAAGAGAAAAAACAAAAAGGGTGACAAAATTTTGCCACTCTTTTTTTGTTGAAATGATTAAAAATTTTTAACAACTTTTTGGCGAATTTGTTGATTTGTTTTTATATTTTGCCAAAAGGTAGTATAATGAAATTGTTGGAGGAAAGATATGAAAATTGCTATATCAGCAGAAAGCACCATTGATTTGCCTAAGGAATTGTTGGAAAAATATCAAATCAACATTTTGCCTTATACAATCATTTTGAGTGATAAAGAATATTTAGACGGAGAAGAAATCACTCCTCAACAAATTTTTGATTATGTGACAGAGACAAAAGTTTTGCCAAAAACTGCCGCAATCAATTCGGCACAATATCAAGATTATTTCGACAAATTGTTGAAAGAATATGATGCAATTGTTCACATTTGTTTGTCTAGTCAAGTTTCAAGTGCATGCTCACATGCAAGAGAAACAGCAAGCGAAATGGACAATGTTTATGTTGTGGACTCTCAATCACTTTCAACAGGCATTGCACTTCTTGCAATCTATGCAAGAAAACTTGCAGACCAAGGGTTGACTGCAGAAGAGATTTGCCAAAAGGTGCAAGATCGCACAGCAAGTGTTCAGGCAAGTTTTGTGGTTAAGAAGTTGGATTATTTGCACAAAGGCGGCAGATGTTCGTCAATCGCTCTTTTTGGGGCAAACTTGATGCAAATTAGACCTCAAATCATCTTGAAAGAAGGCAAGATGGGCGTCCACAGAAAATATAGAGGCAACATGGACAAGGTTATTGCAAGTTATTGCAAAGACACATTGGACGAATTTTCGACACCAGATTTGGAAGTTGGTTTTGTGACTTACACAACAGCAACACCAGAGATGATAGATTCGGCAAAGAAAGCATTGCAAGAAAGAGGATTTAAAAACATTTACGAAACCGTTGCCGGAGCGACAATCACAAGCCACTGTGGCGAAAACACTTTGGGCATTTTGTATCTCAATGATGGACAATAATATCAAAAAATTGAAAAAATGGGGCATTTTTGCTCTATTTTTTTGTTTTTTGCACAAACTCTCAATATGAAAAAGAAAAGCCGAAAAAAGAGAAATTTGTTTCAAAGCAAAAATGATCCGTTGGGTGCTTATACAGGTGTGCCAGAAAATCCAAATGAAACACCAGTGCAAGATGCTGATGATTTGTAAATTTTCGTCAGCAAACAATTGATATTTTTTGCAAAAAATTGTATTATGTCTTTATGGAAGAAAAGACAGAAAAAAAAGAAAAAGTGTTTACCAAAGCCCAACTTGTTGAAAGATCTATTATGAAGAGATTTAAGAAGGGGATTTGGTCAAAATTTATTCAAGCACTCAAAGATTATCAACTTGTAAATGATGGAGACAAAGTCGCTGTCTGTGTTTCTGGTGGCAAAGATAGTTGGCTTTTGGCAAAACTTATGCAGATGCTTCACCGATACAGCGAAACAAATTTTGAAGTTGTTTTTATTTGTATGGATCCAGGTTACAACCCTGCAAACAGAAAACAGATTGAAGCAAATGCACAAAAACTTGAAATCCCACTCAACATTTTTGAAACTGACATTTTTGACAATGTTGTCAACATCGAAAAATCGCCTTGCTATTTGTGTGCAAGAATGAGAAGGGGACATCTTTACAACGAAGCAAAAAAACTTGGTTGCAACAAAATTGCTTTGGGGCATCATTACAGCGATGTGATCGAAACAACTGTGATGGGCATGCTTTATGGGGCACAACTTCAAGCAATGCTTCCAAAACTTCGTTCGCAAAACTTTGAGGGTATGGAACTCATCCGTCCACTTTATTGTGTGCACGAAGACGACATTATCGCTTGGCGAGATGCAAACGAATTGACTTTCTTGCAATGCGCTTGCAGATTTACCGAAGCGTGCAACTTGGCAGATGACGAAATTTCGCCTTCTGCGAGATTGGAAGTCAAAAAACTTATCAAACAACTCAAAAAAGATATTCCAGAAGTTGAAAACCACATTTTCAAAAGTATACACAATGTCAATTTGGACACTTTTGTAGGTTACAAACAAAACGGAAAATATTTTGAATTTAACGAAATGTTCAACTCTGTTTCAACAAAAGAAGAATAGGAGAATTATATGAAAATAATACCTAATATACCAAAACCAACTTCAATTGAAGTGGAAGGTTATCTTGCAAGGTGGGATTCTCTTGAAAACTATGTTTTGCAAGAAGGCAGTTTAGATAAATTATTTTTTAAAACTTATCCTCAAAATAACGATATAAATGATATTTTAATAAAATGCAGTTCTTTAAATGATTTTTATAGCACTAACATATTTTCAATTTTTCCAGTTGCAAAGCACATTTTAAATTTAAAATTGGATGGAAGGTTGAGAAAGGGTGATCCAACCCTTGTTAATGATATTGCTAGAATTGTTATTGGTGGCAAAGATAAAAATTTTTATTCTTTTGCTACTAAATATTGCAGTCATCATAACCCTAAAGAATTTCCTATATACGATAGTTATGTTGAAAAGGTTTTGTGGCATTTTAAAAAGTTGGACGGATTTGCAGAGTTCGCAAGAAAAGACTTAAAAGATTATGAAAAATTTAAGAATGTTTTGCTTGAGTTTAAAAAATTTTATAAAATCGAGCAATATAATCTTAAAGATATAGATAGATATTTGTGGCAACTTGGAAAAGATTATTTTCCAATAAAATATTAAAAAACAAAAAAAGAATGTGGTTAGAAAACACATTCTTTTTTTTTATTTCTATCAGTTTGTTTTACTTTTTAGCAAGTGATACGGCTACTGCCAAGGAAACAGTTGCACCAACCATTGGGTTGTTGCCCATGCCAATAAAGCCCATCATCGCAACATGGGCTGGCACTGAAGAACTTCCTGCAAATTGTGCATCACAGTGCATTCTTCCCATTGTGTCAGTCATACCATAACTTGCAGGACCACATCTCATATTGTCTGGGTGCAAAGTTCTGCCTGTGCCACCACCAGAAGCAACTGAGAAATATTTTTTGCCATTGTCGTTGCACCACTTTTTGTATGTGCCTGCAACTGGGTGTTGGAAGCGGGTTGGATTTGTTGAGTTTCCTGTGATTGAAACATCAACTGCTTCGTGTTGCATAATTGCCACACCTTCGCTTACATCATAAGATCCATAAATCTTTACGGCTGCTTTTTCGCCCTTTGAAAATGGGATTTCTTCCAAAATTTCAAGTTGTTGTTTTTCGCGGTTGAAACGAGTGTTTACAAAAGTGAAGCCGTTGATTCTGCCGATAATGTAGGCAGCATCTTTTCCAAGTCCGTTGAGAATGACTTTGAGTGGCTCTTTTCTGATTTTGTTTGCTGTGCGAGCGATGCCCATTGCACCTTCTGCAGCAGCAAAACTTTCGTGACCAGCCAAGAAGCAGAAACATTTTGTTTCTTCGTCCAAAAGTCTGCCAGCAAGTCTTCCGTGACCAAGACCAATTTGTCTTTCGTCAGCAACTGATCCCCTGATGCAGAACGCTTGCAACCCTTCGCCAATTTTTTCGGCATATTCGCTTGCAGTTTTGCAGTTTGATTTGAGAGCGATTGCTGTGCCAAGGGTGTAAGCCCAAACAGCACTGTCAAAGCAGATTGGTTGAATGTCTTTTACTGTTTTTTCAACATCAATGCCATTTGCAAGGCAGAGATCTCTTGCTTCTTCCAAAGTTGCAAAGCCGTTTGCTTTCAAAACTTGTGGAATGTTTTCGTATTTTTCAAATTCTTTCATCATTGTTCACCTCTTGGGTTTACATAGCGAGCAGCTTCTTCAAATCTGCCATAATGCTTTGTAGATTTTGCCATTGCTTCTTCTTTTGACAAGTTTTTGTCGTCAAGATTCTTGAGAAGAAGTCCAAGGTTTACATATTCATAGCCGATTGTTTCGCCGTTTTCATCAAGAGCCATTCTTGTGATGTATCCTTCTGTAAGGTTGAGATATTTTACTCCACCTTCTTCAGTCGAAACGATTGTGCCAACTTGGCTTGTTTTAAATTTTCCCAAATCTTCCATAGAAGTGCCAACTTCAAGTCCACCGAGTGAAAATGCAGATTGACTTCTTCCATAAACGAGTTGCAAGAAGATGTTTTTCATCGCATCGTTGATTGCATCGCACACAAGGTCTGTGTTGAGTGCTTCGAGAAGTGTTTTTCCTGTCAAGATTTCTCCTGCCATTGCAGCAGAGTGTGTCATGCCAGAGCAGCCGATTGTTTCAACAAGGGCTTCTTTGATGATTCCGTTTTTCACATTGAGTGTGAGTTTGCAAGTGCCTTGTTGTGGGGCACAGGTGCCACAGCCGTGTGAAAAACCAGAAATTTGTGTGATTTCCTTAGTTTGATCCCACTTTCCTTCTTGTGGAATTGGTGATGGACCATAACCAGGCATATTTCTTACGCAGTTACATTGTTTTTCCATTTTTTTCTCCTTTCAACCTACATTTTAACAAATATGAAAAATTCTTCAAAATGTTTGCAAAGAAAAACCGATGCAAAGCAACTTTTTCTTGACAAGAGAGAAAAAACTTTGTAAAATATCAACATAATCAAAATGGTGGTGAAAAACCGAGTAGTTGGGCACTAGGGCTTACAGAAAGGGGTTGGTTGATGAAAAACCTTGGCAAGTGTTTGGCGAATTACAATTTCATCAAGTTTTGCGTGATTGTCAACGAATGGGCATAACAAGGACTGATTTTTCAGTTGAATTTAGGTGGTACCACGAAACGCACGCTTCGTCCTAAAAATAGGATAGGCGTGCTTTTTTATTGTTTAAGGAGAAAAAATGACAGACAAAAATTTGTTTAATGTGCTTAAAGAAAGAGGACTTTTGTATCAATGCACAGATGAAGAAACTTTGAAAAAGAGAATTGAAAGTGGCGAACCAATCACTTTGTATGAAGGCACAGACCCAACTGCAGACAGTTTGCACATTGGTCACTGTGTGCCATATTGCATTTTGAGAAGATTTCAACAAGCTGGCCACAAGGTTGTGCTTTTGATGGGTGGAGCAACTGCTTGCATTGGCGATCCAAGTGGAAAGCAAGAAATGAGAAAGATGATGACAAAGGAAGACATCCAAAACAACATCGAAAAAATCAAAGACACACTCAAAGTGTTTTTGAAGTTTGATGGCGAAAACCCAGCAATCATCGTAAACAATGCTGATTGGTTTAACAGTTATAGTTACATTGATTTTATGAGAGAAATTGGGGTGCACTTCAATGTCAATAAAATGCTTTCAAACGACATCTATTCAAAGAGAATTGAAGAAGGTGGTTTGACTTTCTTTGAAATGGGTTATATGTTGATGCAAGCATACGACTTTGTTCATCTCAACAGAGAATATGGTTGCACATTGCAATATGGTGGTCAAGACCAATGGGGAAACATTGTTGCCGGCGTAGAACTTCAAAGAAAACTCAACTTTGCAAACGGCACAGACATCAACCTTATTGGTGCGACAAACCCATTGCTTCTCACACCAGATGGCAAGAAAATGGGCAAAACTGAAAGAGGTGCAATTTGGATTGATAGAGACAAGATTTCTGCTTACGACTTCTATCAAGGTGTTTACCAAACTCCAGATGCTTGCGTGAAGATGATGTTTGCTCTCTTTACAGATGTGCCAATGGCTGATGTTGAAAAGTTGATTGCAGAAGACATCGTAAAAGCAAAGAAAGTTTTGTCTTTTGAAGTTACAAAATTTGTTCGTGGCGAAGAAGATGCGTTGCTTGCTCAAAAGATGAGCGAAAACTTGTTTACAGATGGTGGCGATGATGCTCCGGTTGTTGAAGTTGAAAAGGCAGAGTTTCCTATGAACATTTGCGACCTTGTGTTTAAGTGCAATCTTGCACCTTCAAAGAGCGAAGCAAGAAGACTTATTCAAGGTGGAGCAATCACATTTAAGGGCGAAAAAGTTGCAAGATTTGATATGCAAGTTTCTGTTGAAGATGTTGCAGATGGTGCACTTCTCAAAAAAGGCAAAAAGAGTTTTGTTAAAGTTCAAGCAATTTAAGGAAAGTTATGAAAGGTTTTGAAAAGCAAGTCGAAATAATCGAAAAGAAGTCAAAGTTTATTGGCTATCTTTTTGCTTGCAAAACCACAGAAGATGTTGCTTCTGCTTTGCAACAGTTGCGAGCAGAACACAAAAAAGCGACACATATTTGTTATGCCTATTCGCTTGCTTCTCCATTTTTGGAAAAGGCAGTTGATGATGGCGAGCCAGGTGGCACAGCCGGCAGACCAATTTTGTCGGTGCTTCAAAAGAAAGGGATCAAAGATGTTTGCGTGTTTGTTGTCAGATATTTTGGTGGCATCAAACTTGGTGCTGGTGGCCTTGTGAGAATGTATACAAAAACCACAAGTGAGGTGCTCAAATGATCATCACAAAAATCAAAAGAATTGCCAGCACAAACAGATATCATCTTTATGCAGACGAGCAGTGGCAAGGCATCTTTTTGGACGAAATCTTGGCAGTTTACAAACTCAAAACTGATCAAGAAATTGATGAAGATGACTTCAAAAAAATCAAAAAAGAAAACGACAGAAAAGTGTCCTTTGATATGGCTGTTTGCTATATGGAAAAATATGTTGTCAGTCAAAAAGGGATAAAGGATTATCTCAAAAAGAAAGGGTTTGATGACAACACAATTTCTGCGACAATTGACAAGCTGAAAGAATATGGTTATGTTGATGATGAAAAGTTTGCTCGCAATTATTTTGACAGTTTGACTGCTTCAAAAGGGAAAAGGGCAATTGCAAACAAATTGAGAGAAAAAGGTGTCGCAAAAGAAATAATAGATGACTTGATTGAAGAAATCGAAGATGAAGACGAAATCTCAAAGGCGAGCATTTTGGCTGAAAAATTCGCAAAAAATCGAGAAAAATCCCTAAAAAACAAACAAAAATGCCTTGCTCATCTTGTGCGAAAAGGATATGATTATTCTGTGGCACAACAAGCAACAAACAATGTGTTCAACTCATACGAAGGAGAAAATGATGATTGGATTTGATTTGCAAGAAGTCGCAGAAATTGGCGATGAAGACAAATTGTTGAAAAAAATTGCACTTGAGGGCGAGATTGCATATGTCGAAAGATTCAAGCAAGACAAAAAGCAAAAAGTCGCAAGCCTTTGGGCCGTGAAAGAAGCAGTTTTCAAAGCTCTTGATGTGAGTGCAGGGGACATTTCGTTTAAAGAAATCGAACTTTGCCACAAAGAAAACGGTGCACCTTTTGTGCAACTTTATGGCAAGGCAAAACAGAGACTTGAAGAGTTGAATGCAGAGCGAATTGAGGTTTCGATTTCGCATCAAAAAAATGTTGTTGGGGCGATAGCGATGATCGTCAAATAAATATCAAAAGTGCCAAGAAAACTTGGCATTTTTTGTTGTCAAAATACCAAAGAATAAAAACACTTTTTCCACTCAAACTAGGTATAAACAAAATCGAAAGTGGAGATAGTTTATGCAAGAAGAATACAAAAAACTTGAAGAGAAAGCAAAGACGATTGAAAAGAAATTTGGCAGTGTGGAAAACTTTGCAATTCAAACAACAAATTGCATTGACAAACATACATTAAGAATAGAAAGGCAAATGTTTTTTCAATGGCAAGATATGGAAAAAATCTATCAGCAACTTGAAGATTTGCAGTTTGTTGATTTGCTTGATTTTCAAAAACAAAATTGGTAGGTTTGATGGAAAATTTGGTTAAAAGAGGAGAGATATATTTTGCAGACCTAAGCCCTGTTGTGGGCAGTGAGCAGGGTGGAGTGCGCCCTGTTTTGGTCATTCAAAATGATGTTGGCAACAAATATTCGCCAACGGTGATTGTCTCTGCCATCACAAGCCAACTGACAAAAGCAAAACTTCCAACACATATCGAACTTTCAAGTCAACTTTATCATTTGCCAAAAAATTCGGTGATATTGTTGGAGCAAATTCGCACCCTAGACAAGCGCAGATTGAAAGAAAAAATTTCGCAGATTGATGATGAAAAAATGAAAGAAGTCAACAGAGCCCTCTTAATTTCGCTAGGATTTGTCGGTTAAAATGCCGTTTTTGACACAAAAATCAACCAAAAGACTTTACTTTTTTTGGTGTGTGTGCTAAAATACAATCGACTAAATTTTAGGAGATTGAAATTATGATGATTGAACCACCTATTGACGAACTTACAAAAAAGGCAAATGGAAACAAATATGTACTTTCTATTCTTGCTTCAAAAAGAGCAAAAGAAATCGAAACTGTTCGCAGAGCAGAACTTGCAACTGCTGACAAAAAATCAATTAGTATTGCTCTTGAAGAAATTCACGAAGGCAAAGTTAAACCAAGCGACTTAAATGATTGATTTGACAAAAGTTTTTATGTTATAATTCTACTGCTAGATATAGCAGTAGAATTTTTTATTTCAACAAGGGGTAGTCGATTTGTTTGCAAAGATAATCATTGATCAAGATGCAAAGGCGCTGGACAGAGTTTTTGAATATAAAATCCCTGATGATATGCAGGTCGAAGTTGGAGAGAGGGTTATGGTGCCATTTGGCGCTCGCAATCTCCAAGGCTTTATCGTTGAAATTTGTGACGAGTGCAGTTATGACGCAAGCAAAGTAAAACCTATTGCAAACAAAATAGAAAATTTTCCTGTTATCAAAAAAGAAATGTTGCAACTTATGTTTCACATGGCAGACAAGTTGCATCTCAAACTTGCAAGTGTTTTGAGATTGTTTTTGCCAAGCGAGATGAGGACCGACAAAGTCAAAGAATTGGTGGTTAGGCAAGTTAGGCTTGCTGACAGTTTTGAAATGCCATCTGCAAGAGCAGGCAAACAACTTCAAATTGTTGAGTGTTTGCAAACCAACGGACAACAAAAATTTGCAGATGTTTCTGCTCAGTTTGGGCATGCTGCCCTTTCGGCACTTGTCAAAAAGGGCACAGTGATTGTCGAAGAAGTGCATGAGTTGAGAGCACCAGAGTTTGATGTGATTGAAACCAGCAAAAAACCACTCACTCCTCTTCAACAAAGAGCAGTTGACAGCATTTGTGAAAACAAAACTTATCTTCTTCACGGGGTTACCGGAAGTGGAAAGACAGAAGTTTATATGAATTTGATTGAAAAGCAACTTGCTTGTCAAAAAACAGCAGTTATGCTTGTGCCAGAAATTTCACTTACTCCACAAGTGCTTGCAAACTTTAAGGCAAGATTTGGGGATAATGTTGCACTTATCCACAGTGGGCTTTCGGCAGGAGAAAGATTTGATGAGTGGAAGCGTATTTTCTTTGGACAAGCAAAGGTTGTTGTGGGAGCTCGCTCGGCAATCTTCTGCCCACTCGAAAATTTGGGCATTATCATCATTGACGAAGAGCACGAACAAAGTTATGTGTCCGAAAGCAATCCAAGATACGACACTCACATGGTGGCAGAGTTTAGAAAAAATTACAACGGTTGTGCACTGGTTTTGGGAAGCGCAACACCATCAATCGAAAGTTATGCAAAGGCGATTGATGGCGACAGTCAACTTGTTGAAATGCCTGTGAGAGTAAATGGTATGGAAATGCCAAAAATTGTTGTGATTGACATGCTTATGGAAATGCGACAGGGCAACAATCAGATTTTTTCCATTCCACTTATTTACGAACTCAAAAGCATTGTCGAACAGAAAAAGCAAGCGATGATTTTTATCAATCGCAGAGGATTTTCTTCTTTCCAAAGATGCAGACAATGTGGATATGTGGCCAAGTGCACAGATTGTGATGTTTCGCTTGTTTATCACAGATTTGAAGACAAACTCAAATGTCACTATTGTGGAAAGAGGTATAAGGCACTTGACATTTGCCCAAGTTGTGGAAGTCGTGATATAAAGCAAGGAGCAATCGGCACAGAGAGAGTTGTTGAAGAATTGCAAAAACTTATTCCAGGTGTTAGAGTTTTGCGAATGGACAACGACACAACTTCAAAAAAGAATGGGCACAGACAAATTTTAAACGAATTTAAAAACACCAAGCCAGCCATTTTGGTTGGCACACAAATGATTGCAAAGGGACATGACTTTGAAGATGTGCTTTTGGTGGGCATTGTTGATGCAGACCAAAGTCTGTATCAATCAGATTATCGAAGCATTGAAAGGACATTTCAACTTATCACACAGGTTGCAGGCAGAGCAGGCAGAAGTGCGACACAGGGCAGAGTGATCCTTCAAACTTACAGCCCAAGACATTATGTTTATCGTTTTGCGACAAACTATGACTACAAGGGATTCTTCAAAAAAGAAGTCAATTTGCGAAAGGTGACAAACTTTCCACCTTATGCAAGGATTGTGCGCATTTTGTTTACACACGAAAACGAAACAACAGCTGCACAAGAATGCAAAGTTTGTTACAATCAAATACAGCAGATAAAAGAAAAATATCCACAAGATTTTGTTTATCTTGATGTTATGAAAGCACCACTAAACAAAATCAAAAACAAATTTAGATATCAAATTATGATGAGATTTAAGTTGGATAGAGCAGATGAAATTGAAAAAGAAGTTTACGAAAGCGTAGACCCAAACACAAAGAGTTTGGTTTTCTTTGAGATAAATCCAAACAATTTAAGTTAAAGGGAGAAAAATTATGGCAACAAGAAAAATTGTAACTTTGGGAAATGTTACTTTGAGAAAAAAATCCAAACCAGTCGTTGATTTTGACGAAAGTTTGGCTGTTTTGCTTGATGAAATGAAAGCAACAATGATTGAAAAGAAAGGCGTTGGCATTGCGGCAGTGCAAGTTGGAGTTTTGCGCAGAGCCGTCATTGTTGAAATCGAACCTAAAGAATATCTTGAAATCATCAATCCACAAATCCTTAAAACCAAAGGCAAAGTTTCGGACGCAGAGGGCTGTTTGAGTGTGCCAGGATTTTTCTGTGATGTAGAAAGACCTCAATATGTAAAAATCAAGGCACAAGATCGCAAGGGCAGAGAATATGAGTTTGAAGCAGTTGACTATATTGCTCGTTGCATTTGTCACGAAATTGACCATTTGGACGGAATTTTGTTTGTCGATCACACCGAAGAAGGTCAAAAATATAAAAAACAACACGGAGTTGAATAATGAAAATTTTGTTTTTTGGGACACCTTATTTTGCAGAAGTGATTTTGAAGGGTATGCTTGACAACGGATTTGAAGTTGTTGGGGTTGTTTGTCAAAACGACAAACCTGCAGGCAGAGGCAAAAAGATGGTTTCGCCAGCAATTGTTGACTTTGCAAAATCACAAGGTATCGAAGTTTATCAATTTGAAAAACTTTCAGAGCATATCGAAGATTTCAAGGCGATTGGATATGACTTGGCAGTGACTGCCTCTTATGGTAAATTTTTGCCAAAGAGTTTGCTTGCAATCAACCCATGCATAAATGTTCACCCATCAATGTTGCCAAAATATCGTGGTGCAACACCAATCCAAAGCGCACTTCTCAATGGCGACACTGTGACAGGGGTTACTGTTATGAAAACCGAAATTGGCATGGACGACGGAGACATTTTTGTTCAAAAAGAAGTTGAAGTTTTGCCAGAAGACGACTATGTTTCTTTGCAAGACAAATTGGCAAATGTTGGAGTAGAACTTTTGGTCGAAACTTTGCACAAGATTGAAAATGGCACAGCAGTTCGCACTCCACAAGATCACGACAAAGCAACTTTTGTAAAGTTGATTGAAAAAGAAGACGGTCTTCTTGATTTTTCAAAACCAGCTCAAAGTTTGGTAAACAAAGTCAGAGCATTTGTTGAAAGCCCTGTGGCATATTTCTTCTTGGGCGAAGACAGAATAAAAGTTTACAAAGCGAGACTTGCCACAGACATACAAACCGACGCACAAGTTGGCGAAGTGGTGCCAAACAAGAAGAGATTTTTGATTAAGGCACAAGACGGAATTTTTGAAATTTTGAAGTGCCAAGCACCGGGTGGAAAAGTGCTTGATGCAAATGTGTTTTTAAATGGCTATCGCTTCAAAACAATGGTGGTGAGCGTATGATTTTGGATTTGACTTATACGGAAGTTTGTCAATATGTAAAAGATCTTGGCGAGCCAGCGTTTAGAGCGAAACAACTTTACGAAGCGCTCACTTTGGGCAAAAGTTTGGACGAGATTTCAAACTTGCCAAAAAGTTTTAAAGAAAAGATAGAAAAAGACTATCCAAAATACGAAATTGCTGCACATCTTGTAAGCAAAGATGAGACACAAAAGGTTGCAATCAAACTTGAAGATGGAAGCATAATCGAATCGGTGCTTTTGAAATATAAATATGGATATACTGTTTGTGTTTCGACACAAGTTGGTTGTCGTATGGGTTGCAAGTTTTGTGCTTCAACTCTCAACGGATTGAAAAGAAATTTGTCGGCAGGAGAAATCTTGCTCCAAATCTTGTTTTTCAACAAACTCTTGGGTGGAACTTTGAAAGAAAGAAAAGTCACAAATGTTGTGCTTATGGGTTGTGGCGAACCTTTGGACAACTATGACAATGTGACAAAGTTTTTGAGATTGGTTTCAGCAGAAGATGGATTAAACATCAGTCAACGAAACATCTCACTTTCAACTTGTGGGCTTGTGCCAAACATCTACAAGTTGGCAGATGATGGGTTTACGGTTACACTTACAATTTCGTTGCACGCACCAAATGACGAGTTGAGAAAAAAGACAATGCCGATTGCAAATGTTTATACAATTGAAGAAATTTTGAAAGCGTGTGATTATTATTTTGACAAAACGGGCAGAAGAATTGCCTTTGAATATGCTCTTGTTGACAGCCTTAACGACACAGACGAGGCGATCGAACAACTCGCTCGTGTTTTGAAAGGCAGATCATGCCATGTCAACCTTATCCCTCTCAATTCGGTCAAAGAGAGAAAGTTGATTGGCACAAACAGAAAAAAAGGTTATCAAATTGCAGGCAAACTTGAAAAGTTGGGCATAAGTGCAACTGTGCGTCGCACAATGGGCGAAGACATTGAAGGTGCTTGTGGACAACTTAGAAATCGTGTAGGAGAACAAAATGGTTGAAGGTAGAGTGCTTAAAAAGCAAGCTGATTTGTTTACGGTCGAATTGCAAGATGGGCAAATTGTTGACTGCGTTGCCAGAAAGGTGCTTAAAAAAGAAGGCGTTTTTGTTGGCGACAGGGTGGAAATTGACGAAGACAATGCTGTTTCAAAAGTATGTGAAAGAAAAAACATCTTGATTAGACCACCGGTTGCAAACATTGACAAAATGTTTATTGTTTTTGCGCCAGTGCCAAAACCAGATTTATACACTGTGGACAAAATGTTGTTGTTTTGCAAACTCAACAACATCGAACCAACAATTTGCATAAACAAAAGTGATTTAGACAAAAAATATTGTCAAGAGTTGGCAACAATTTACAAAGGTGTTGCAAAAACTATGGTGTTTTCGACACTTGATGACACTGTGACAAAACTTGAAAAAGAAATCAAAGGCATTTGCGTGCTTGCAGGGCAAAGTGCAGTTGGCAAATCTTCAATCATCAACGCATTGAAAGGCGAACAACTTGCAAGAGTGGACACTTTCAGCAAAAAGATTGAGAGGGGAAAACAGACAACTCGCACTGTGCAACTTTTCAAATTTTCTGAAAACGGTTATTTGGCAGACACTGCAGGTTTTTCAAAACTTGACGAAAGCTTGCTTGATTTGAAGCCGGAAGAAATCAAAACATATTATCCAGAATTTTTGAAGTATGCTTCGCTTTGCAAATACAAATCTTGTGTGCATATAAACAGCAAAGATTGCGAAGTTATCAAAGCCCTCAAACGAGGCGAAATCAACAAAACAAGATATGAAAACTATCTCAAATTGCATGAGATTGTCAAAAGCATAAAAAGATTTTGAAAAATCAAAATTGTTTGCTAAACTAAAAACAAGGAGTTTTTATGAAAAGAAATATTGATGTTTCAGTTTCGACTGATCCGATCACCGACTATCAAAACATTATCGAATATGCAAAGCAGATGCAGGGAGTTGCAGACTTTTTGCACTGTGATGTTATGAACACAAACTTTGTGCCAAAAAGCAATTTTGACTACAATCTCATCACAAGCATCAACAGCAACAGTATTATCATGCTTGATGTGCATTTGATGGTTGACGAACCTGTTGATGACATTCCAAAATACATTCAAGCAGGGGCAAATATTTTGACCGTGCATTACGAAGCGTTTGAAGACAAAGAACTTCTCATCAATTCTCTCAAATTTATTCAAGAAAACAACACTCTTGCCGGCATTTCACTCAAACCAAGCACACCTTTCAAAGAAATCCGTTCGTATGTGTTCAACTGCGATGTTGTGCTTGTTATGGGGGTCGAACCTGGTGCAAGTGGACAAGCTTTGATTGAAGAAACATTTGACAAAGTCAGAGAAATTGCCAAGTTTAGACAAGACAACAATTTGAGATTTAAGATTGAGTTTGATGGTGGGGTAAACCCTCAAACAGCCAAAAAGCTTATTGAATGTGGTGTTGACATATTGGTCAGTGGCTCTTATGTTTACAAAAGCGAAAACAGAGCAAAGGCAGTGGAAACACTCAAAGAAAACGACTAAAAGACAACAAAAAAAGATGCAAAGTTGCATCTTTTTTTTTATTAAAGGATTGGTGTTTTTTCAACAGGGATATTTTTTGTGATAACCTTTGTTGCCATTCTTGAAATGCTTCTTGCTGCTTGATAATATGTGTCAGCATAAACAGCTTCTGGTCTGCTTCCACAAATTTTGCCGTGGATTTTTTCATATTCCATTTCGGCATTTACATAAGTGAGCACTTTTTGAGGATCCAAGGTTGCAAAATGTTTTTGCACAGCTTCTTCTTGTCTTGCAAGTTCGGCTTCTTTGTGTTTGAGAATAACTTCATCTTGTTCTGTCCAAGTTTCTTGTGTGTTGAGCTTGTCGATTTCTTTTGATGTTTTTATGTATTGTGCAGTCAAAGAAATGAGTGTTGTGTATGAAGTTTCGATTGAGTCAAGGTGGAAGATTACATCGCCCAAAGCATCAAGTTTGAATGGTGCGATATCATAAATTTGTTGTTGATTTTTGATGATTGCAAGTTTTGCAAGTGCTGTCAATTCTGGTTGTGTGTGCACAATCTTGTTGAGTGCCGAACGATATTCCATTCTTGTCTTTCCATCAAGACCTTCGTATTTGCCATATCTCATGCTTGCAAGGCCAAGTTCGATAACAAAGTCAACCTTTTTGTCTTCTGGCAAATTTGCAAATTCTGCCAAGAGAGATGCTTGCGAAACAGGCAATTTTGCTTTTGTTTGTTGAGAAGCTTGTCTTTGTGGCGCTCTTGTGATTTCAGCCATTGAAAGAAGTGGCATAACTCTTGAAGGGTTTGTTGCATTTGGTGTGAGAAGTTTTTTGTCAAGGCCAAGGTTGAAAGGAATGTTTGCAATTTCTTTGTCGGTGAGTTCGATGCCAGCAGGCACAACCATTGCGTGATAGAAAATGTTGCCTTGTCTTGTGTCAAGGTCAGAATAAACTCTTCCAATTGCAGCCATTCTGCAAACCAAAGTTCTGCCATCAGTGAGTTTTGTGCGAATGATTCTGAAAGGTGCTTTTTCTGGATTTGCACGAAAATCGGCATCACTTGAAATTGCAGATCTCAAATTTCCAGAGTGAGATTCGGCAACAATATCAACTGGGTTTTTGACAACTTTTTCAACTCTCACAGTTTCTGTTTTTTTGAAAAGTCTGCTAAAAACCGAACGACTTTCAGAAGGTTTTGTTTCTTCAAATGTTCTTGTTTCGGCATCAAAAGCACCAGGCATGCAAGAATAGCAATGAGAGATGATTTCATTCAATGCAGAAATTTCAACTCTTGAAAGACCTTCTGATTGGGCAAAAACTCCAAAACTTCCGTTACGGAATGGGTCTGTTGTGTATGTATATTGTTCGATCACTTTATCATATTTCATAAAAAAACGCTCCTTTTCAAAAAAATCAACCGTATAAGATTATTATAACATACAGTTTTGTGATTTTCAATAGAGTGCGTTTTATTTTTCAAAAAAAAATACAAAAAAAGACAACGATTGTTGTCTTCTTATTTGCTTCTCTTTCCTTCTTGATATTTTTGAATAAGTTGTTGCACAGAAAAAGCACTTCCACCTGTCAAAATCCCACCATCTGGACCAACAAGAAGTGTAAATCCACCTTTGAAACCTTTGAGTTTTTCGCCGGTCAAAAAGTTGCCTTCGTTGTCTGTTGCTGCAACAATGCAGAATATGTTTGTGTTTTGATCAACAAATCCCGTTTTTTGAATGACATTCAAAGGTTGAGAAAGCTTGTTTGCTGCAATTTCTTGTTGCTGCAAAAGCGTAAGTTTTCCATTTTCGGTGTGTTCTGTTTTTGTGAAGCCAAATTTTTCTTTGATCATTTGTGCTGTTTGTTCAGGTGACAGGTTGCTGTTGTCGATTTTGATGTAATTTTCAAAATCAAGTTCGCCATCACGACTTTCAAGCCTGTGTTTTTTGTCGTCATTGATAAGGCGTTGATTTGAGACTTCGATATTGCGTTTTGAGGCTTTGTTGTTCAATCTGTTTTCTGTCGAATTTCTTGCAAGTCGCACTTCTTGTGGGGCGACAAGTTCGACAAAATATTGTTCTGCCTTTTTAAAGATTTTTCGTATGCGATTGAGATATGCCCAATCTTCTTTGCTGTCAAAATCCATCATGCAAGTAAAAATCAAACCATAGTTGTCTGATTTTGCAAAGTTTCTAAAAACAGATTCTCTAAAATCTTGCACAACGGCTTTGTTCATTTTTCCAAAAATTTCAAGCACAGGCTCTATTGACATATGGTTGTGAAAAAGGCGAAAATCTGTGATTTTGCAAACTTCTTGTCCAACTGTCATTTTGCCTACCGAACTGTTTCCCATAATTATCAAAAGCTTCATAATATCCTCCAACTTTTCAAAACAATTTTAGCACATATTTTCAAAAACTTCAAAATATTTATGTTTGCAAAATAAAAAATCCAAAGCAAACTGCTTTGGGTTTTGGTAGCCAGTTTTGAACCTCAGTCGAACACTTATTTTTTAATTGAATTCTCTATTATAAAATAATAGAGAAAATTTACAAATTAGGGGTGCCTTTTCCAGAAAATCTGCATATAATATATATGAGAACTTGTCCTAGGACAAGCCTAGATTTATTAAAAGGAGGGATATATGGCAAGAACTAGAGTTTTTTCATCAAACATTCATTCCGTTGGTTATGAAAATAACACATTGGAAGTTTGTTTTTTAAGCGGATGGGTTTATCATTATTATAATGTTCCCGAAGAATATTATACATATATGATAACACATAATCATCCAGGAACATTTTTATGTCGTTACATAAAAGGCTGTTATCGATATAAACGGGTAGCTTAAAAAAAGAGAGGGAGTCCTCTCTTTTTTAATATATAACACTATCTGCCCCATTTTATATGGGTTCGACAATGTCTCTATTGGTAGTCCCAAGGGGAATCGAACCCCTGATTTTGCCGTGAGAGGGCAACGTCTTGACCGCTTGACCATGGGACCATGTTTTTGAAACAATAATATATTATCACTTTTTTTCAACAATTGCAACTTGCTTTTGAAAATTTGTTAAAAAAATGCATAAAAGATTGATTTTTCGTGCAAAAAAATTAAAACATTTTAACTATTCTGCTTGTTTTTATTTTCCGTAAGTGTTAAAATAGCACTTGTATAAAGGAAGAGAGAAATGAGATTTAAAAAAGCAGTAAACAAGTTTTACAAAAAAATAAAACTTAATATTTTGAAAAACATTTTCAACAATATGGAAGGCGAATCCGAAATTTCGTCTTTGGATTATTTCTGCCTCGAATGCATCTATCTTATGGATTGCCCAACCATTTCTCAATTTGCCTCTTTTATGGATATCTCTTCTCCAAATGCAACTTACAAAGTCAAGCAATTGATCAAAAAAGGTTATATCACAAAAGAGAAGTCTGAAAACGACGGAAGAGAATACAAACTTGTCCCAACGCAAAAGTTTTTTGATCATTTTGAAAACAAAGATGACTATGTTGTGGCAAACGAACTTAAACAAAACATGACAAAGAAAGAGTGCAAAAAGATGGACAAGATTATGAAAATCTTGAACGATCAAATCGAAGAAGCATAAAAAAAGTCAGGAGCAATCCTGACTTTTTTGTTTGTTATTTTGTTTTAAGCGACTTCATGATGATTGCAAATGACTTGTCTTCTTCTGTGTTGAGCGAATCTCTAAACACAACAAATTTTTGCCATAAAAATTCAAGCACAAAGTTTATGATCATCGAAAATGCTGTTACGGCAATCCCTGGCACGCCGGCTTTTTCCATTGCTGCTCCCCAGAGGGTCGAACAAGGTGTAAATGGCACATAGAAAAGAAGCGCCAAGCCCATAGCAAGAGGGACATTGCTTGCTGATTTGAAAGTGAATTTGCGATTGAAAGTAAAATTCCAAATTACGGACAAAACAAGAGATGTCAAATATGACACCCAATAGGTTATGTGACAAACTTCGTCCATCAAAGTGCAAACGCCGATTTGAATGATGCCGGCAGATGCTGAAAATAATGTAAATTTGATTGCTTGAATAAGGTTTTTGTTTTTCATAGATGCATTATAACAATTTGCCATCAACAAATCAAAGAAAAACTTAAAATATTTGAAACTTTTTTATTTGAAAAAAACTTTCAAGTGTGGTAAAATAATTTTATGAACATAACAAGTGCACAATATTTGACATCGGTTGTCAAATCAAAAGAAATTTTGCAAGATGATATGGTTGAGTTTGCGTTTGTCGGCAGAAGCAATGTCGGCAAATCCTCTCTCATAAATTGCATAACAAATCAAAAAAACTTGGCAAAAACATCATCAACGCCAGGGCTTACAAAAATGATAAACTATTTTGTTGTCAACAACTTGTTTAGGATTGTCGATTTGCCAGGATATGGTTATGCAAAAACAGGTCACAAACACATCGCAAATTGGGCAGGACTTATGGAAGACTATTTGCTCAACTCGCCAAACCTTAAAACGGTGTTTGTGCTTTTGGATTGCAGGCACAAACCAAACGAATTGGACAAAATGATGCTCGAATTTTTAAACACATATCAAATCCCATTTGTTGTGGTTGCAACCAAAGTGGACAAGCTTGCAAAATCAAAAATCCCTCAAGCGTGTGCAGCCATTGCAAAAGAACTTGGGGTAAGAAGAGAAATTATCTTTGCTTTCTCATCTGAAAACGGATTTGGCAAAGACAAACTTTTGGATTATATTGGGGGAATTGTAGAATAGGACAAAAGATAGGTAGAAAGCCTATCTTTTTTTGTTTTTTATTGTTTTAAAAATTTGACAAGTTTGATTGGAGAAATGTAAACTAAAAGAGAAAAAGTCTTTATGCTTTGCATAAACGCACAAAGGAGAAATAAAATGGAAAAAGTGACAAGAAAAACCAGAAGCATTTTGTTTGCGATTGTTGGCATTTTCTTTATGGGATTTGCATTTCTTTTGGCTGGCTGTCAAAGTTCCTTCTTCAGAGGGATAAACGAAAGGGGTTATTCAATAAACAGATTGATTTATACCGACAATGTTGAAAAATATACTGCAGGCAAGACCTTGCTTAGTGGAAAGATAGAGTGGGAGTCTAGTTCGTCAACCACAACAACTTTGGATTTTGACGATTATAAAGAGGCAGGCATTTATGCTTATGTGTCAAGCAACAACACAGTTGACATTGTTATGAGCACGGTTGCCCCAGAAGGAAATGCAGGAGATTACACTCCAATTATAAATCCAATGATGGAATTTGTCTTTTTGTGTTCTCTTCCAACAATGGCAGGAGATCCTCTTATTGTGATCAATGGGGACACTGCAAATGGGTTTTATCCAATGGTGCCTTTCAATGCACAAAGATTGTTTATATATGGCGATCCACATTATGACATGTTGAACATTAATGTAAAAATTGTTAAAGAAGAAGGTTCGGAATGTACTTGCCAAACATACGCTGTCATTGACACATCTAGAACATATTGTGGTTGTTATGGAGATCAAATTTATGATGCTGTTTACGATGCAGAAGGAAAGTGTTTGACCAACTCATATTACACAAAAATAAACCTTGCCACAGTGCCTGAATGTTGTTATGTAGTTACTGAAATTTTTGAAACAGATGAAAAGACTGGCGAATCAGTTTCAACAAACACATTCAAAATTGAAGAGCGTTGTACCGGTCGTTTGAAACTTGAATTTGATGCACCAACAGTGGAAAATTTTGCTGGTGAAATGTCTGAAGGCTATAATGGACATATTGCTTTTCCTGATTTCGAAGAACTTATTATTGATGGGTTTAATCTTGATAATTATAAAGTTTGGTTTAGTAAGTTGCTTGGTCCAGCGTTGAACAGTGTTTACTTTGATCAAATGGGCATTGCTGAATATTTGGATTTTAACGACTTTAGTTATATGTTTCACAATTTGCCTTGCAGAAAGGTTAGATTAAACAATATTACCGGATTTGGCAGTGAGTTTGCAATAAGAGATTTGTCTCACATGTTTGCAAATTGCAAAAATTTGGTTTCAGTTGATTTTGGAAACTTTTTCGAAGGTCATCAACCAGAAGATATGAGTTATATGTTTTTCAACTGTCCGAATCTTGTAGATGTAGATTTGACAACTTTGGATACTTCAAAGGTTGAAGATATGTCATATATGTTTTGTGCAAATCCACCAAGAGATGTTTTGGTTGCAGATGTTATCAATTCGCAATTGATCCCTTATGTAAATGCACAAGCAGGGGAAGAAGTTTTTCCAGCTACAGACAATGGAGAACTTTGGACATGGGATTCTGCAGCAATGTATATAATTGAAATGAATGAAGCCTTAAAGCAAGAATATGCAGAAAATCCACAACAAACTTTGCAAATGGCCAAATTTGAAATTGCAATGGCAGGCGCAGAATTGGGATTTATTGACAAGATTGGTTTGACTTATGACGAATTTGCGATGGTTTTTAGTGAATTCCAATGCTTTACTTTTGCAGAATTTGTAGATGCTGTAAATGCAGATCCATCATTGATTGGATTGGCAGCAAAAGAAGATGGAACTCTTTATACGGCAAATGAAATTAAATGGATTATCAAAGAAATGTTTGCTGACAACAATTCATTTGTGGTTGGCACAGAAAATGAAGTTTCAGACTTCTATGCAGGAAAATCTGTTGTGTATGACGAATATCAAGAAGTAGAAATTGAAAGAGAAACATACATGCAACAAATTATTTCTGCAAATGTATTTCCTCAAATTGTAGCTAATGGAGATGTTGTTGTGGCGCCAAATGCAACAACAATGACATGGGAAGAATATGCGTTGTATTTTATCGAAGAAAATGCAGACTGGAAAGCAAAATATGCTACAAATCCAGCAGAAACTTTGATGCAAGCAAAAATTGAAGTTGTTTTTGTTTTGCTCAATGAAGGATCATTGAATGAAATTGCTCTCTCATACGACGAAATGGTTGCTTATGTTACAGAATATAGTTATCTGACAGTTGCTGAGCTTGTTGTGGCAATCAACGAAAACCCATCTGCATTTGGGGTGACTGAAAAAGAAGATGGCACACCTTATACTGAAGAAGAAGTAAAAGAATTGATTAGGGTTGAAGCTGGACGCATTTGTGCACTTCAAAAAATAAGTATTATTCTTGGCACTGCTGAAGAAGTGGAAGTGATGAAAAGACAATTGCTTGCAGAAATTATCATAGAAGAAAGAAAGATTGTGCTTGGTGGCGAAGATTCAAAATTTGTCATCAAAGAAGGCGTGAAAACAGACAACATGTTGACATCTAAGTTTGACACTCTTGTTGCTCCGATTATTGAAGAAGGAGTGATTGTTAAACTTGGTGGCGAATATGAAACTGCAGACGGAACAAAATATGACACATTGACAAGTTCGCTTTCAAAAGTGTCAATGAATTGGGTTGAAGAACCATTGGTTGAAGAGCCAGAAGAGCCAGAAGATCCAAATGGTGGCGAAACTCCAGACCCAACACCAGGAGAAGGTGGTGAAGATGATACTGATTCAGAAGATCCACAACCAAATCCACCAGAAGCACCAGAAGAACAAGAAAACAAAACAGTTGTGCTTGTTGCAGCAATTTTGCTTGGCTGTTTGATTATTGCAACAGGAGCTGTCGCAGTTGCTTCAAACAAAAAATCTTCTTTGAGAAAAAAGAAATCAATCTTTGAAATAATTATGGATATTCTTAGAGGAAAAGACTAAAAAAACAAAAACATTTGGGAGAAATCTCAAATGTTTTTTTGTCTCGTGAAATAAAGAGAAAAAACCTAAAAAAAAGTTGTGTTTTAAGTGCAAATTGTTTGCCATTTTCTGCACGATTTTGATATAATAAGACAGTAACAAAAGGAGATGTTAATTTATGAAAAAGTATGTTTACTTGTTTAAGGAATCAGACGGCAAAAATAAAGCACTCTTCGGTGGAAAGGGTGCAAACTTGGCAGAAATGACAAAGATTGGTTTGCCAGTTCCTCAAGGCTTTACAATCACAACAGAAGCCTGCACAAAATATTATGATGATGGCAAGATGATCAATGATGACATCAAAGCTCAAATCGAAGCAAAACTTGCTCAAATCGAAAAGATTACAGGCAAGGCATTTGGCGATCCATCAAATCCACTTCTTGTTTCAGTTCGTTCTGGCGCAAGAGTTTCTATGCCTGGTATGATGGACACAATTCTCAACCTTGGACTCAACGATGTTGTAGTTGAAGGTTTGGCAAAACTTACAAACAATGCAAGATTTGCTTATGACTCATATCGTCGTTTTATTCAAATGTTTAGTGATGTTGTTATGCAACAAGACAAATCTAAATATGAAAGAATTTTGGACGAAATCAAAGAAAAGAAAGGGGTTAAGTTTGACAAAGACCTCACAGCAGACGATTTGAAAGAAATCGTTGATCTTTTCAAAAAACTTTACAAAGAAAGTCAAAAAGTTGACTTCCCACAAGAACCAAAAGTTCAACTTATCGAAGCTGTTAAAGCCGTTTTCCGTAGCTGGGATAACGACAGAGCAAATGTTTACAGAAGAATGCACAACATTCCATACAACTGGGGCACTGCTGTAAACGTTCAATCAATGGTATTTGGAAATATGGGTGATGAAAGTGGAACAGGTGTTGCATTTACAAGAAACCCATCAACAGGTGAAAATGTTCTTTACGGAGAATATTTGATGAACGCTCAAGGTGAAGACGTTGTTGCTGGTATCAGAACTCCACAACCAATCGCTCAACTTGAACAACAAAATCCAGAAGTTTATGCACAATTTGTAGCAATTTCAAAGAAACTTGAAAACCACTACAAAGATATGCAAGATATGGAATTTACTATTGAAAATGGCAAACTCTATATGCTTCAAACAAGAAACGGAAAGAGAACTGCAAAAGCTGCTCTCAAAATTGCCGTTGACCTTGTTGCTGAAGGTATGATCGACGAAAAAGCTGCACTTTTGATGCTTGATCCAAAACAACTTGATGCACTTTTGCACCCAACTTTCAATGCAGACTCTGTAAAGAAAGCAACTGTTATTGGCGAAGCACTTCCAGCATCTCCTGGTGCCGCTAGTGGTAAGATTTGCTTTACTGCTGACAAAGCAAAAGAAATGGGAGCAAACAAAGAAAAGGTTGTTCTCGTAAGACTTGAAACTTCTCCAGAAGATATCGAAGGTATGGCAGCATCACAAGGTGTTTTGACAGCTCGTGGTGGTATGACATCTCACGCAGCCGTTGTTGCTCGTGGTATGGGTACTTGCTGTGTTGCAGGTTGCTCTGCAATCAAATTTGCTGATGATGGCAAATCATTCACTTTGGGTGGAAACACATACAAAGAAGGCGATGTAATTTCATTTGACGGCTCTACAGGAAAGATCTATGATGGCGCAATCGCAACAGAAGAAGCAAAAATCTCTGGCGAATTTGCAACAATCATGGCTTGGGCTGACAAATATAGAAACCTCAACATTCGCACAAACTCTGACAATCCAAAAGATGCAGCTGTTGCATTCAACTTTGGTGCAGAAGGTGTTGGTCTTTGCCGTACAGAACATATGTTCTTCGAAGCAGACAGAATCCCAGCAGTGAGAGAAATGATTGTTTCTACAACTGTTGAAGAAAGAAAGAAAGCTCTTGCAAAATTGTTGCCAATGCAACAACAAGACTTCAAGGGTATCTTCAAGGCAATGAAGGGCGCTCCAGT
The DNA here is from genome assembly GCA_045650745.1 of Candidatus Caccovivens sp. Taxonomy (GTDB): domain Bacteria; phylum Bacillota; class Clostridia; order Christensenellales; family UBA1242; genus Caccovivens. Next base: position 18,657 of record JAZRRN010000050.1, on the reverse strand, counting down.
GACAATCCGTTTCTTGGATCCACCTCTTCACGAATTCCTTCCACACGAAGATGACGAAATCAAAGCTCTTGCAAAAGAAATGGGCTTGACATTTGAAGGTTTGAAGGCAACTGTTGAAAGCTTGCACGAATTCAACCCAATGATGGGACACAGAGGTCTTCGTTTGGCTGTAACATACCCAGAAATCGCAGAAATGCAAACAGAAGCAGTTATCAACGCTGCAATCGAAGTAAACAAAGAAGATGGCTATGCAGTAGTTCCTGAAATCATGATTCCACTTACTTGTGACAGCACAGAATTTAAGTATGTTAAAGATATCGTAACAGCAAAAGCTGACGAAATCCTTGCTGCTAAGGGTGTTGAAATGAGCTACAAAGTTGGTACAATGATCGAAATCCCAAGAGCTGCAATCACAGCTGATCAAATCGCTAAATATGCAGAATTCTTCTCATTTGGTACAAACGACTTGACACAAATGACATACGGATTCTCTCGTGACGATGCAGGCAAATTCCTTGATGTTTACTATTCAAAGAAAGTGTTTGAAAACGATCCATTTGAAAGACTTGACCAAAACGGCTTTGGCAAACTTGTAAGAATTGCTGCCGAACTTGGAAGAAGCACAAGACCAGATATCAAACTTGGTATCTGTGGCGAACATGGTGGCGAACCATCATCTGTAGAATTCTGCCACAGAGTAGGACTCAACTATGTATCTTGCTCTCCATACAGAGTTCCAATCGCAAGACTTGCTGCTGCTCAAGCTGCAATCAAATATCCAAGAAAGAAAAGCAAACACAGCAAATAATTTTGCTTGATTTCAAAAAAACAAAGACATCTCATTTGAGGTGTCTTTTTTTGTTGCAAAGCAGGTGTTTGAGAGATTGAATCATTGATTTAACACAACATTTCCACACATTACATCAAAATAAGAAAAGGTTTGCAACTTTTCGTCATCAGTTTTGATTGTGAAAACACTGGGATAGACATCTTTGATGATTGCGTTGATTGATTCGATTTTTTTTCTTCCACGATTTATGTGCATTTTGACATTTTGTCCTTTAAGATTTGTTATTTGCAATTTTATTTCATCTAGACCATACACTATTTTTCTCATAAATTACTCCTTGACAGATTTTTTCCACATTTTCACAAAATATTCAAACTTTTTGTTCTAACAATTTTGCCAGCTAAGTAAGATATAGTAGTTTTTGATTTGGAGGGGTTATGGCTTTAGAAACTAACAAATTTAATGTTGCGAGAAAGAAACGACTTGAAAAGCAACAATTCGGTGTAGAATGCAATATTTCGACTGAAACGGAGATAGACAAAATTTTGTCTGTTTGCCATTCTGCACAAGTGGAAAATGTCGAGATTTTGAATGGGGCAATAAACTACAATGGGACAATTGAAGTTTGTTTGCTTTACAGCACACCTGATGGGGAAGTTGGCACAATCAACTCTTCTTGCCCATTTTCATCAAAATTTGATGACAAAGACATCAAGGTTGGACAAAAAGCTTACATCAAGGTTGATGTCGATGATTGCAAAATTGAAAGCGTGACAGCAAGCAACATCAAACTCGAATGTATGTGCGTGCAAGGTGGCACGATTGTATATTCGAGCGAAGTGACAAAGATTGAAACTGGCGAAGGCGTTTGTGCAAAACAAGATGAAATGCTTGTCAATGTTTTGCTTGGCGATGCGAGTGAAACTTTTGTTGTGGAAAGCAAGCTTTCGATAAGAGAACCTGTCAAAAAGGTTTTGTTTTCAGATAGTCAAGTTGCTGTCAAAAGTGTTGAATGTGGCACAAACTTTGTTTCGGTTGGTGGTGAAGTTGTTTCAAGGATTTTGTATCTCACCGAAAAGGACAGGTTTGAAACTGCTTATGTGACAGAGTTGTTTAAGGAAGAAATAGAGCTTGAAGGCACAACTCGTGATGCTGTGTGCGAGGCTTATGCCTGCATAAAGAAAAATATGGTCAAATGCGAAGTTGACTCGCAAGAAAAAGGCCTTGACATAAATCTTTCACTTCCGGTGGTTGTCAAAGTGTTTGCTTATGAAGAAAAAACCGAAACTGTTGTCAAAGATTTGTATAGCACAAAGTGTGAGTTTGAAGTCAGTACCGAGTCTTTTGAGATGACAAAACAACTCGTTGGCGAAAGTTTTGAAAGCAAAATTGACGGCAGTTTTGTGCTTGATTCTTCTCAACCACGAGTTGACAAAGTTATGTTTGTTGGTGGTGCAAATTTAAGTGTAACAAACTCTTATCTCAAAGATGGAGAGATTGTTGTTGAAGGTGTAACAAAAACAAATGTCATCTATTTGAATGACGAAACAAATGCTTTGCACAGCGTGACAATCGAATTGCCTTTTGTTGTTTCTGACAAAGCTGATGTTGATTGCAAAAACACAGAGGTTGAAGTTGATGTTGCGATTTGTGATGTTGATGTTGTTGTCAAAAAAGGCAGAGAATTTTATTTTGATGCAAGGTTGAAAACAAATGCACAATATTATTGTTTGCAAATCGGTGCAGTGATTTCGCATGCTCAACAATCAACACAATATCAAGAATTTGATTGTGCAATTCAACTTGTTTTTGCATCGGCTGGTCAAAGTGCTTGGGACGTTGCAAAGATGATCAGGATCGAAGAAGAAGTGCTTTGTTTGCAAAATCCTGAGGTTGTGTTCCCTCTTGAAAAAGATGAAAATTTGATTGTTTATTATCAAAAAAGAAATTAAAAATAATTTATATAAATATTATTTCCCAAATCAAAATGTTCAAAAAAGAGACAAAAAATCGCAAAAAGTTGCGATTTTTTGTTGTTTTTATGGCAAAAGTTTGAAAAAGGGAAACAATTTATGAAATATTTTTGTGGTATTTTTTCAATAATTTTGATTGTGTGTTCGGTGTTGTTTTTGAAAGACACAAAAGATGAAAACAAAGATTGTTTGAGATTGCATGTTGTTGCAAATTCAGCAGACGCAGAGGATCAAAACATAAAATATATGGTCAAAGATTTGGTGATAGAGTTTTTGAATGAGCGACTTGCACACGAAGAAAGTGCTGCCGTTGCAAGGTTGAAAATTTTGGATTTGACATCGCAAATCAAAAGATTGGTTGATTTTGTTTTGGCTGAAAATGGCTTTTCTTATCAATGCAAAGTGAGTGTGGTGCAAGAGGATTTTCCGCTTCGTTCTTATGGAAACAAAGTTTTTCAAGAAGGCAAATATCAAACCCTCAGGATTGATTTGGGGAAAGCAAGTGGTGACAACTGGTGGTGTGTTGTTTATCCAATGGTGTGTTATGTTCCATCAGAAAATTTTGCAGATTGTGAGTATATTTCAAAAATTTGGGAAATGATAAATAGTGTAACATAACAAAAGGAGTTTTTATCAAATGAAGAAAAAATTTTTAGCTACAACATTTGCAATTTTGATGGCATTTGCAACTTTGACCACAACATTTGTGATTGTTGACATATGTCAAAATTCACATATCGAAATTGCAGAAGCTGCACTGACCACTTCGCAAACTCGCACGGTGCAAACAAAACTTAAACGCTGGGGATATTATAGTGGCACGGTAGATGGCATTTATGGAAATTTGACCAGAAAGGCAGTAAGACTTTTTCAAAGCAAAAATGGACTTGTTGTTGATGGGATTGTCGGCAAAAAAACTGCCGCAGCGCTAGGTATGACACTTAAAAGTGACAACTCTTCTGTTTCAAACAATGATCTTTATTTGCTTGCAAAATGTGTTCATGCCGAAGCTCGTGGCGAAAGTTATACAGGGCAGGTTGCTGTGGCTGCTGTCATCTTAAACAGAGTCAAGAGTGCTGACTTTCCAAACACAATTGCCGGGGTTATTTATCAGCCTTGGGCATTTACTGCAGTCAATGATGGGCAGATAAATCTCGAACCAAACCAATCGGCATACAACGCAGCACGAGATGCTCTCAATGGTTGGGATCCTACATATGGTGCGCTGTATTATTACAATCCAAGGACAGCAACAAACAAATGGATTTACAGCAAAAAGACAACTGTGACAATTGGCAAACATGTGTTTGCAGTGTAAGGGGGTTTAAAAATGGAAGAAAAAAGACAAGACAAAAAACGAAGCAAAGCAATTGTTGGGCTTGTGATTGCGACAAGCATTTTAGGTGCAACCACTTTGGGACTCGGCATTGGGTTGGCAGTAACTCAAAACAAGTTGTCGCAAAGTCATGTTCAACTTGAAAACATTTACAAACGCAACTATTATGACCTTGTGGACAGTGTAAACACAGCCGACATAAACATAAGCAAGTTGATGGCAGCATCTGACGAAAAATATCAAGCAAAAATGTTGAGAGAAGTTTCGCAAAGTGCAAAAGAGATGCAAGACAGCATTGCATCTTTGCCACTTGAAGGTGACAATGTTTTGCAAAGTGTGAGATTTATCAACCAAATGTCTGGCTATACTCAAACTTTGGAAGACAAACTCAATCAAGGTGGAGGATTGTCAGAACAAGATGTGCAAACCCTTGCACAAATGCATGACACTTTGACTCAAATGAAGCAAAACTTAAATCAAATGTCTTATCATATGTTTGAAGATTATGACATAATCGAAAAAAGCATCAAGAAAAATGGACAGTTTGGTCAATTTAGTGGCGACTTTGCACAAATCAAAACAGACGGAACTGATTATCCAACAATGATTTATGATGGCCCATTTTCTGATTCGGTCGTCAATCAAAAAGTAAAAGGTTTGTCAGGACAAAAGCTTTCAAGCGAAGAAGTTTTGAAAAAAATCAAAGATGTTTTCAAAAACGAAAAGCAAGCAAGATATCAAGGGCAGGCAGATGGAAGGTTTTCAACTTACAACTTTGAAGTGACAACTTTTGACAATCAGTTGTTGTATGTGCAGGCGACCAAGCAAGGTGGACACATTTTGACAGTCAGTGGAAATGCTCAAACTCAGACAAAAACAATCGACATTGAAAATGCAAAAAAAATAGCTCTCAACTTTGCTCAAGCAAATGGGGTTGAAAATGGTGAAATTGTTTGGTTTCAAGAACTCGACAATCAAGCATATTTCAACATAACTCCAACACAAAACTCAATCGTGCTTTATCCGGATTTGGTAAAGGTTAAGGTTGACATGAACAAGGGTGATGTGATTGGTTATGATGCAATTTCTTATTGGACAAACCACACAGATCGCAAACTTGATTTGGCAGGGGTTTCACCTCAAGAGGCGCAACAAAAAATTGACAAGTCTTTTGAAATAAAAAATCACAGAGTTGTGCTTTCGCCCCTTGACTTCAACAGAGAAGTCGTGTGCTGGGAGTTTGAATGCACACGAGATGGTGCGACTTATTATATCTACATAAATCACAAAACAGGTCAAGAAGAAAACATTTTGAAGGTTGTCGAAACCGAAGATGGAAGCAAGCTTATGTGATGAGCAAACGGACAAACAAAAAAAGAAACCTAAATTTAGGTTTCTTTTTGTTTTGCAAGCAGTTTATTGAATGTCTGCATTTGCAAGTGCTTTTTCATATTCAGCAACAATCAATGCTTTCAATGATTCTCTGACATCAGTTCTTGTTGGATGAACGGTATCAATTCTTTTGCCTTCTTTGTTGAATTTGTTTGGCATTGAAAGGAAATATCCATCTTTTCCGTTGATAATCTTGATGTCGTGAACAACGAGTTCGTCATCAATTGTGATTGATGCAACTGCTTTAAGCTTTTCGTCGTTGTTTACAAGTCTTACTCTAACGTCTGTAATGTTCAACTCGCCTACCTTCCTTTTTTAGATTAACCTGTTCGGTCAAAATAATTATAGCACATTGTCTATATTTTGCAAAAGAATTTGAAAAATTGTCATATTATTTTTGACTTTCATATATCAAATATTAAGACTGATTTTTTGAGGAGATTTATGCAAAAAAGTTTTTATTTGTTGGGTTTGGGTGGGGTGTCTATGTCTGCGCTTGCAGTGATGTTGAAAACAAAAGGTTTTCAAGTTTCTGGTTGTGACGAAAGAGAAAGTCGCACGACAAAACTGTTGCAAAAAAATGGGATTTTGGTGGATTTTGAAGCAAATTTTGATGCCATCAAAAATGCAGATGTTGTTGTAAGATCTGCAGCAATAAAAGATGACAATCCGTTTTTGATTTTTGCAAAATCTCAAAACAAACAAATCATCTCCCGTGGTCAGCTTTTGGCAGAACTGTCCAAAGACTTTGATTGTGTGGTTGCAGTTGCAGGTTCGCACGGAAAGACAACGACAACTGCAATGATTTTTGAAATTTTGTCAGTTGCAGGGTTGAAGCCATCTTTGCATTTGGGTGGATTTAGAAAAGAAGATGGTCAAAACTTTGTGCTTGATGGAAACGAATATTTAGTCACTGAAGCGTGTGAATATTATGACAACTTTTTGAGCTTACACCCAGATTTGAGCGTGATAACCAATATTGAAAAAGAGCATTTGGATTATTTCAAAACTTTTGAAAATCAAAAGAAATCATTTGAAAAATTTAAGGCACAATCTCGAGTTGTTGTTGAAGGGGTTGGCGACTGTTGTGCACGAAATGTTGGGCATGACAAATCGGGTAGAGTGAGGTTTGATCTTTTTGAAAACAATAGATTTGTTTTTAGCTTGAAGTTGAAGTTGTTTGAAGATGTAAATGTGGAAAATTGCATTTATGCTTACAGGGCTGCAAAAAAGTTGGGCGTGCCTGATTGTGTGATCAAAATTGCGCTTGAAAGATTTAAGGGTGTGGAAAGGCGTTTTGAAAAGGTTTCGGCAAAAGGTTTTGCAAATGTGTTTGTTGATTATGCTCATCACCCAACCGAAATCAAAAAAGCGATTGAAACTGCAAAAAGATTGTCAAAAAACAAATTGCTTATCACAGTTTTTCAACCACACACTTTCAGCAGAACAAAACTGTTGCTTGACGAGTTTGTTGATGTTTTTGCAGATGTGCAGCTGCCATTGTTTTTTAAAACATATTCGGCAAGAGAAAAAGAGAGTGATGGAATTTCTGCAAAAGAGTTTGTAAAAATTTTGCAAAATAAAAACAAGTTTACAGAATATTTTGCAAATGTCGACGATTTGACCGATTTTTTTGATGTTTTCAACAAAAAGAAAGTTGTCGTTTTGTTTTTGGGTGCAGGTGATTTGCCCGACATTTTGCACAAAAACAAATTTGTTTCATAAATTATCTTATGGTATTTCGTTATCGAGAAGTTGAAATTTTTTATGACTTTGATGACAAACAAACTTCGGTTGTTGATGTCTTTTTGCATGGTTGGGGTTGTAGTGGCGAAACTTTGTTGTTTTGCAAAAACCACACTTCAAACAGCACGCTGTTTGTTGATTTTCCTCCATTTGGAAAAAGTGGCGACAACATTGTCGGCTGGTCGGTGTTTACCTATGCAAACATGATCATCGCACTGTGTGCACATTTGCAAATAAACTGCTTCAATTTGATAGGCCATTCTTTTGGTGGAAGGGTGGCAATCATTGTTGCTTCAATCTGCAAAGAGAAGACAAACAAATTGCTTCTTGTTGACAGTGCTGGGCTTAAACCTAGAAGAAATTTGAAATACAAAATCAACCAATTGAGATATCGTTTATGCAAAAAATTTGGCAAAAATGTGGATAAGTTTGCAAGTGCAGATTACAAGGCGATGCCGGCAAAATTGAAGGCAGTTTTTTGCAGCATTGTCAACACGCATTTGGAAGAATTGTTGTCGCTGATACGATGCGAAACTTTGATTGTTTATGGAAGCAAAGATTTGCAAACTCCACTTTATATGGCAAAGAGATTGAAGCGAAAAATTGCAAACTCAAAGCTTGTTGTCGTGCAGGGGGCTGGGCATTTTTGTTTTGTTGATCGGCAGATGGAATTTGTTGTGCTTATGAAAGATTTTCTGAAAGAGGATTGATAAGGTTATGTTTGTTTTTTATGCTGCGCTTGTGACATTGGTTTTTGTTGGGCTTGATTTGGTATATGAAAAATTGTTTCAGCTCGAAAATTACAAAATAAAAAAATACATAAAAAATGTTTCAAAATTCAACTTTGCTTTTGGCGACAAAAGCTTTCTTGTGTTTACTGCAAGAGCAAAAAGATTGATTTTTTGCGATTTTTTGCTTAAAATATCCACTTTTTTGCTATTTTTCGGTTTGATAAACAGTTTTTTGTGGAATTTGTTTATTGTTTTGTTTTTGCTGATTTTTGGGCCATTTTTTATTTTGATTACATTTTTGATTTGTTGGCCGATTGAAGAGGCGATAAAGAAAAGTTATCTAAAAAAAGCAAAAAGAAAACTTGCAAAGTGCATGTGCAAAAAAATTGCAATCACTGGAAGTTTTGGCAAGACTTCAACAAAAAATATTTTGTATCAAATTTTGAAAGAAGAATTTGATGTGTGTGCAACACCAAAAAGTTTCAACACGCCTATGGGATTGTGCAAAACAATTTTGCAGGATTTGAAAGAAACCGATGATTTTTTTGTTGCAGAGTTTGGCGCAAGGCGACTTGGGGACATCAGGTTTTTGGCAGAGTTTTTGGGTGTTGATTTTGGCATAATTACACCAGTTGGAAATTGTCATCTTGAAACTTTTGGAAGTTTGCAAAACATAGAAAACGAAAAGTTTGAACTATGCAATCATGCCAAAGATTTTGTTGTGTTTAATGGCAAAAGCAAAAGCAGCAAAAAGATGTGCGAAAGATACAAAAAAACAAAATATTTGGTGTGCGAAAAAAACTCGTTTGCTTACGCCAAAGATATTAAAAATTTTGCAGATGTGACAAAGTTTGTTTTGGTGGTTGACAAAAATCAAATTGCGTGCTCAACCAAACTTTTGGGCAAAGCAAACATAGACAACATTGTGGTCGCAGCAACAATGGCTTATCTTTTGGGAGAGAGTTTGTTTTCGATAAAACGAGGCATCGAAAAACTTGCACAAATCCCACATCGGCTTGAATTTATTCATGGCGAATTTGTTGATGTGATAGATGACTCTTACAACAGCAATTTTGATGGGGTTATGCAAGCACTTGAAACACTTGCCGGTTTTTCAAAAAGAAAGGTTGTTGTTTCACCTGGTTTGGTCGAACTTGGATTTATGCAAAAAGAAAACAATTTTCGAATTGGGCAAGAAATTGCAAAAATTGCAGATGTTTTTGTCATTATGAATCAGACAAACAAAAAGGCATTGTTTGATGGTGCAGTTGCGCAAGGCATGAAAAAAGAAAACATTTGTTTTGCGCAAAACAGAAAGGAGCAGAAAGAGGTGCTCAAAAAGATATTGCAAAAAGGAGATGTAGTGTTGTTTGAAAATGATTTTCCTGACAACATAAAGTGAAAAATGAAGAAAGAAAAAGTTTTGGTTTTGTTTGGTGGAAAAAGTGTCGAGCACGACATTTCAATTATCACAACTTTGCAGATGGCTAAAAACCTGCCAGAAGAATTTGATTTTGTGTTTTGTTATATAGACAAAAATTCGCTTTGGTGGACAGCAGAAAATTTGACAGACATTGAAATTTACCGAAATTTTGACAAATTTGCAAAAAATAAAAAACAACTGACTTTTGCTTTTGGTGAAGACAAATTGTATTTCAAAAAGGGCAAAAATTATAGAGTTTTTGCAAAAATTGATTTTGTTTTCAATTGTTGTCACGGAAGTATTGGCGAAAATGGAAGTTTGCAAGGTTTGTCGCAGTTGTGTCAGATTGCACAAAGTTGTTCTGATGTTGCATCGGCCGCACTGTGCATGGATAAGGCGTTTATGAAAGATGTGCTCAATGCACACGATTTGAAAAATCCAAAACATTTGGTTTTGAAAAAGTGCAAATTTGTGCATATGAGTGAAAAAGAAAAACAACAAATTTTTGATGAAATTTCTTTGCCTCTTGTTGTCAAACCTGCAAATGGTGGAAGCAGCATTGGCATTTCAGTTTGCAAGTCACAAGCAGAGTTTTTTGATGGGATAGAATTGGCATTTAAGTTTGATGAAAAAGTTGTCGTCGAAAAGTATGTTGAGCCTTTGCGAGAGTTTAATTGTGCAGTTTTTGAATATAAACAAAATTTGTTTGTTTCAAATGTAAACGAAGTTTTTGACAAAGGTGACATATATTCGTTTGAAAACAAATATTTGCAATCCTCAAATCCGACAAAGAAAAAAGTGGGCACAACACTGTCAAAACAAATTCAAGAGTTGACAGAGCAAGTTTACAAGCTTTTTGATTGTGCTGGGGTGGTGCGAGTTGATTTTTTGTATGATGCAAAAGAAAAACAACTTTATGTCAACGAGATAAATTCGATACCGGGATCACTTGCATTTTATTTGTTTGAAGGTGTGAGTTTTAAAGATCTTGTTAGATCACTTATTGTTGAGGGATTGAGAAAAAAAACAGAAAAACAAAAATTGATCAGCAGCTTTGAAAGTGATGCTCTTGAAATTTTCAAAACTGCAAAACCTGTGAAAAAGTGATTGCTTTTTTTGTCTAAAAAAAACTTATTTTGACTTGGTGGCTGCATTTGCTGGCGAGTCGACTAAAATAGTTTGGCACAAGGAGGAAAATGTGAAACTTAAAAATTTGCTGAGAGAAAATTGTTTGCCACAATTTGAAGATGTGGAAGTTGTTGACATAAAGCGAGAAGCAGAAAAAGTTGGCAAAGGTGATGTGTTTTTTTGTTTGTCTGCAAACAGACAAAAAGCAGAGGCAGCTTGCAAACTTGCACTTGAAAGGGGTGCACGACTTTGCTTTTCAAACTTTGACATCTCAGAGTGCTTTCAAGTTGAAGATGTGCGAAAAACTTTTTCGCTTGCGTGTAAAAATTTTTATGGTGCTGCGTGCGATAAAATGAATATGGTGGCTGTGTGTGGCACAAACGGAAAAACTTCGACTTCGCATATTGTTGCACAAATGTTTAAGAGAAATGGCGTCAAGGTTGGTGTGATTGGCACGAGTGGAGTGTTTTTTGACGGCAAAGAATTTCCTTCGCCTTTGACCACACCAGATGCCGACTTTTTGCACAAGACATTTGCACTTATGCAAGAGAGTGGTGTGCAGATTGTCGTTATGGAAGTTTCTGCTCACGCTGTAGATCAAAAAAGAGTTGAGGGGATCAAGTTTGATGTTGCAGTGTTGACAAACATTACGCAGGATCATTTGGATTATTTTCAAACGATGGAAGAATATGAAAAAACAAAACTTTCATTTTTTAAAAAAGAAAATGTCAAAACTGCAATTGTTTGTGTTGATGATGAAAGGGCAAAAAAATTGTTGTCTGTTGCACAAATCCCCGTTTTGACTTATGGCATAAAAAATCCAAGCGACGCTTTTGCAATTGACATAAACTGTCAACTTGGTGGAAACAAGTTTGTTGCAAACATTTGCGACAAGGTGGTCGAAGTCAAAAATGGTTTGGTTGGCGAATATAATGTTTACAACACTTTGGCAGCGATGAGTGTTGGGTTTGCGTTGGGACTTGATGAAAGGCAACTTGCAAACGGTGTCAATGGCATCAGACCAATCGAGGGCAGATTTAATGTGATGAATGTGGCAGGCAAATATGTTGTGATTGACTATGCTCATTCGCCAGATGGAATTTTGAATGTTGTTTCGGCAGCACGCAAACTTGCAAAACAAAATGTTTTTGTTGTGTTTGGTTGTGGTGGAAACCGAGACAAAACAAAACGCCCTCAAATGGGAAGGATTGCAAGTCAGCTTGCAGATTGGGTTTGTCTTACTGATGACAACCCAAGACTTGAAGAGTCGATGGATATCATCAGAGACATCGAAGCAGGCATTGACTGCCCACACTTTGTCGAGCCAGACCGAGAAAAAGCAATTGCCAAAATGCTTGATTATGCCAAAGAGGGAGATATTGTGATTGTGGCCGGAAAAGGTGCAGAAAAATATCAAGAGGTTGGCACCGAAAAAAGACCTTACAGTGATTTTGAGGCAGTTTACAGATATTTTCAATCAACAAAATCGCCACAGGCAGAAAAGAGGCAAGGGTATGAGTGTTAAGTATGTTGTTTGTGTTTTGATTTGCATGATTTTTTCGTGCTTGATTGGACCAGTTGTGCTTTGTGTTTGCAAAAAATTGAAAGCTTCACAAAGCATTCTTGGTTATGTGGACAAGCACGCCAGCAAAGAGGGGACTCCAACAATGGGTGGATTTATCTTTTTGCTTGCAATGCTTCTTGCTGGTTGCTTTTTGTTTGAAAAAGACAAGTTTTTGGCTTGGTTTGTCATTTTGATAACTTTTTCGTATGCATTGCTTGGGTTTTTAGATGATTTTATCAAAATAAAACACAGGCACAATGCCGGGTTGAAGCCCTATCAAAAAATCGTTGGACAAGTTGGCATTGCTTTGGCAGTTTCGCTTTATCTTTATTTTTCAAACAGGACAACCCTTACCTTTTTTGCTTGGCAGTTTGACATTGGGTTTTGGATAATCCCACTTTCACTTTTGGTGATGGTCGCCACAACAAACAGTGTAAATCTCACCGATGGGCTTGATGGTTTGGCAGGTGGTGTTTCGTTTGTGTGTTTGATGTGCTTTGGCATCGTGCTAAGTTTTTCAAATCTGCTCGAAGTAAACAATCTTGCAATGCTTTGTTTTGGCATGTGTGGTGGACTGCTTGGGTTTTTGGCTTTCAACAGTTTTCCTGCAAAAATCTTTATGGGTGACACAGGATCGCTTGCATTGGGTGGATTTGTTGGCATGGTTGCACTTGCAAGTGGACAGGTTTTGTTGTTGCCGATTGTTGGGGTTATGTTTGTGGCTTCGGCCGTTTCAGACATCATTCAAGTTTTGCATTACAAAAGGACAAAAAAGAGGGTGTTTTTGATGGCACCACTTCATCACCATTTTGAAAAAAAAGGAGTGAATGAAAACAAAATTGTTGTCGTATATATACTTATAACAACGGCAGTTTGTTTGGCTGTGCTTGCAGGATATCTTGCTGTTGGAATTTGATTGACAAGGACAACAACAAAATGAGATTGAAAAACAAAAAGGTTTTAGTTTACGGGCTTGGGGCGAGTGGGCGAAGTGCAATAAAATTGCTTGAAGCTCACAAGGCGAATGTGAGTTTTTATGATGATGATTTGAGGTGTTTTGAATATGTCGGGTTTGAACGCAACCCATGGGACAAGCAATATGATTTTGTGGTCATAAGTCCCGGCATCAAATGTTTGGGAAACAAACTTGTTGAGCATTTTGTTGAAACAAAAACCCCGATAATATCCGAACTTGACCTTGCGTTTCAATTTTGCAAAGGCAAACTTTTGGCAGTCACAGGCACCAACGGAAAAACAACAACAGCAATGCTAACTGCAAAAATTTTGAAAGAGGCAGGCATCAAAAATTTTCTTTGTGGAAACATTGGGCTTCCGTTTTCGGCAGTGTGTGAGCAAGTCAAAAAAGATGATGTTGTCGTTTGCGAAGTGAGCAATTTTCAGCTTGAAACAAGTGTTGATTTTTGTCCAGATGTTGCTTGTGTGTTGAATGTCAAACCTGATCATTTGGATAGGCACAAAACCTTTGAAGAATATTTGCGAGTTAAGAGCAAAATTGCACAAAAAATGTCAAAAAATCGCCCAATTTGGCTTAATTTTGATGATGATGTTGCAAGAGGAATGTTTTTGGACAGAAAATGCAACTATTTTTCAAAAAAGATGCTAAAAAGGGGTGTTTTTGCATCAAATGGACAGATTTTTGTCAACAAAAGGCCTGTTTTGGATATTGCAAAAATTCCACTTAAAGGTGAAAAAAATCTGGAAAATGTTTTGGCTGCAATTGCACTTGCTTGTCAATTTAAAATCAAAAAAGAAGTTGTTGAAAAAGCTGTTTCTTCGTTTGTGCCAGCAGATCACCGAATGAAAGTTTTGGGCGAACTTGATGGTGTTGTTTATGTTGATGACAGCAAAGCGACAAATGTTTCGTCGACTGTTGCTGCTGTGCAAACTTTCAAAGCCAAACCGATTTTTCTTTTGCTTGGTGGCAGAAGCAAAGAGTGTGACTATTCGCCAATTTTTGAAGATGTTTCGTTTTTGAAAAAAGTCGTCTGCTTTGGCGAAGATGGAAACAACATTTTTCAAGTCGCAACAAAATTTGATTGTGATTGCAGTTTGTTTGAAAGGTTTGAAGATGCAGTTTTGTTTTGTGTAAAAAACGCCCAAGTGGGAGATGTGGTTTTGCTTTCGCCAGCGTGTTCGAGTTTTGATCAGTTTTCAAGTTATGCCGAAAGAGGGGATTGCTTTGCGAGTTTGATTTTGGGGTGCGACAGATGATCAAAACCAAACACCAAAAACTGCATTTTTCAAAACGAGAGATTTGCATTGTTTTGTTGGTTTTGTTTTTGGTGGCGTTTGGCTGTGTGATGGTTTACAGCGCAAGCAGCTATTCGGCACAATACAAATATGGCAATCAATTTTTCTTTTTGTGGAAGCAATTGTTTGGTGTGGTGCTTGGCATTGTTGCAATGGGTGTGTTTGCTTTTGTTGACTATCACATTTTGCTTAAATTTAGATATGTCATTTTTGCTATCAGCCTAGTGTTTTTGGTGCTTGTTTTTGTGCCTGGTTTTGGTGTCAAAAGTTTTGGTGCAAGCAGATGGATCAACTTGTTTGGGCTTTCAATCCAGCCGTCCGAACTTGCCAAGTTTGCCATAGTGTTGATGTTGGCTGCATATCTATCAAAAAATCACGACAAAATCAAAACTTTTAAAGGGTTGTTGTATCCTTTTGCTGTGGCAGGGATTGTGTGTGTGCTTGTCATTATCGAGCCGAGCATGAGTGTGACAATGTGCATTGCAATTGTGACAATGTTTATGTTGATTTTGGGTGGAATGAGCAAAACCCACACCATTTTGTTTTCTTCGCTTGCTGGTGCTTGTGTGCCACTGTTGATTGTTGCCGAACCTTATCGTTTGAAGCGATTGTTTGCTTTTCTTGATCCGTGGCAATCGCCACTTGGCGAAGGTTTTCAACTTATTCAATCGCTGTATAGTCTTGGCAATGGAGGTTTGTTTGGTGTTGGCATTTTCAATTCCAGACAAAAATATTTGTTTTTGCCATTTGCAGAAAGCGACTTTATTTTTTCGATCATAGGCGAAGAAATTGGCTTTGTTGGTGTTGTGCTTTTGCTGTCAATTTTTGCATGTTTGGTGTTTGTGATTTTCAAAGTCGCACTCAATGCAAAAGACAGGTTTGGTTGTTTGCTTGCTTGTGGGGCCGGGCTTGTGATTGGGGTGCAAACACTTCTCAATGTTGCAGTTGTGACAGGCTCAATCCCTCCAACTGGTTTGCCGTTGCCATTTATTTCAAGTGGTGGCACTTCGGTCGCTGTTTTTATGGCAGCGATTGGTGTGGTGCTTAATGTTGCAAGACAATCAAATCAAAAATAAAAAAGTGTGTGCAAATGTGCATGCATTTTTTTTGTTTTGCTGAAATCAACAAATATTGCAAATTTGTTTGACATTTTGTTGCGGGGGGGGGGTATACTGCAAATAGCATTTAAGTGAAGAAACTTAAAAAACGACAAGAAAAAATGGAGGGATAAAACATGTCGAAAGAAAACAAACAAAAAACAAAAAAGCCTTTTAATGTGTTTAGAAAAGGTTTGGCAGCGTTGGCAATTGCTGGTGCGATCGCTTCGGCACCACTTATGTTGACTGCTTGTGGAAGTGCTGGTCCAAAAGGAGATACTGGATCTACAGGTAAAAGTGCTTATGATATAGCTGTGGAATATGGCTTTGAAGGCACAGAACAAGAATGGCTTGAAAGCTTGAAAGGTGGCACACCACAAGTTGAATTTGATGAAGAAGGTTACCTTTACATCAATGGCAAAAAGACAGAAATTTGCATTTATAAAACAGAAGTTCCACACGAATTTGTATATAATGCAACAACAAAAGGCAACTATAGCAGTGTTAAATCTAAACAAGGAAATGCTTTGCAATCAACAACAGGCGATGCAATGAACAACAGAGTTTCACTCTGGTTTGGTACATACAAGTTTAAAAAAGGCACAGAATTTAAATTGGTTGGAGATCTTGATGAATACAGTGTTGGATTCTCTATTTCTCATGACGGTGTAGTATTTGATGCAAGAACAAATGCTGCTCTCGCAGACGATTCAGGCTGGATTGACAACACAACAAAAAGCACTTATACACCTGCTGGTGGAAATGTAAGGCATGCTTATAATGAAACTACAAAGACTTTTACATTGATGTCAGATGGCTATGTAAGAGTAAATTTCAAATCTACAGTAAACAATACCGCTCATATTTCAGTTAATGACGAAGATTGGAGAGATTTTATTGAAGTAAACGGATATTACCTTGAAGAATCTAAATCAATTCATGTAAAAACTGAAGAAGAAGTAGAATATGTTGAATATGGTATGAATGCTGTTGCTCACAGAGGTTATTCTGTAGATGCTCCAGAAAACACACTTGCTGCATACAGACTTGCAAAACAAAAAGGCTTTACAATGGCTGAATGTGATGTAACATTCACTAAAGACGGTGTTGGTGTGTTGTTGCACGACGACACAATTGACAGAACATCAAACGGTTCTGGAAAAATTTCTGAAATGACACTTGAAGAAGTTAGACAATATGACTTCGGTAGCTGGAAATCTGCTGAATATGCTGGTGAAAAGATCCCAACATTTGAAGAATTTATCGTTCTTTGCAAATATTTGGCAATCCATCCATATATCGAAATCAAAGCAGGCGCTACTCAAACAAATGTAGAAAGCTTGGTGACAATGGTTAAGAGAACAGGCATGCTTGATAAAGTTACTTGGATTTCTTTTGACATCAATATGTTGAGATATGTAAAAGGTGTAGACGACACAGCAAGATTGGGTTATTTGGCTGCTCCAATTACAGAAGCAAAAATCACTGAATTGAAAGAATTGAGAACAGGCAAGAACGAAGTGTTCTTCAGTGCTGACAACACAAAAGTGACAGAAGCACTTATCGAAAGATGTATTGAAGAAGAAATTCCATTGGAAGTTTGCACAGTTGACAATGCTACTGTGATCGAAAACTTGCATCCTTATATCACTGGTGTTACAAGCAACTATCAAATTTCTGGAAAACTCTTGTATGACAAATACATGGGTTAGTCAGTTTGTAGTTTGATTGCATAAATTCAAATGCAGGCTTGGGACGAGGATTATAATTTTGAAAATTTGACAAAAATGTGTGCAGAAGATGCATGCATTTTTGTTTTTTTGTGATATAATGCTTTCATAATTAAGGTGGAAGGATATGAATTTTGTTATTTTTGGAGAGAGCAGGTGTGGAAAAAGCACACTTACCAACATGTTGCAAAGAGAAATTGGTGGAGTGAGAAAAATAACATTGGATCTTGTCATTATGGCATTTGAAAAGGTATTTCCAGAACTCAACATCAATTTTTCTAGAAGCGAAACAAGCCAAAAGCAACTGTCAGCTTTTATAAAAGAATATTTTGAGATTTTGATAAACACAAAAAACAAAAGCGAACATCATGTTGTTGAAGGTGGTGGGCTTAGTGATGCGTGTTTGTTGGCATTGAATCAAAATGAAAATGTGAAAGTTGTTTGTGTGGGCAAAACACTAATTTCACCTGAAGAGTTTTTTAATGAAATAAGAAAATATGAAAAAAATTTAGAGACCTATGGCTGGACAAAAAGGCTTGATGACGACACTCTTTTGAGATGGTGTGCAGGGTGGATAAAACAAAGCAAAAAAAATAAAGAGTTTTGCAAAAAAAACAACATAACTTTTATCGACACTTCGCACAATCAAATGGAAGTGCTTGGTGAATTTGTAGAAAATGTAAAACAAAATATAAAATAATGACACAAGAGAAAAAGGGGATTGTTATGTTTGATACAGAAAGATTGATAATAAGAAGATTTGTTGCAGAAGATGCTTATGACATATATCAGTGTTGCAACGATTTTGAAGTTGCTAAAACTACACTTGGCATACCTTGGCCTTATACGAAAGAAATGGCAGAAAGTTGGATTGGAAAATTGAAAACAAGAGAAGAAGAGGGGACTTCTTACGAATTTGCAATTTGTTTTAAGGAAAATCCAAACAAAATCATTGGTTGCATTGCATTGACAGATGTTCACCCAAAGGCAAAGCGAGCAGAATTGGGATATTGGGTAAACAGAAACTATTGGAAAAAGGGCATCGCAACAGAGGCGGCAAAGTTTATGCTCGACTTCGGATTTGAAAAACTCGGATTGCACAGCATCATTGCAAGATATTTTGACATCAACCCTGCAAGTGGCAGAGTTATGCAAAAATGCGGAATGACTTATGTTGGCACAATTAGAGACCACGAGTTTAGATTTGACAGATATTACAATGTTGGTCATTATGAAATGTTGTCAACCGACAAGAGATAACAATAAAATTTGAGATTGGCAAAAAGAAATGTGTGCAAAGTTGCATACATTTTTTGTTTAACTCAACAAAGTGTCTTTATTTGTTTGACTTTTTCTTTCGGGGGGGGGTATACTCAGAATGAGTATTATTGATTTTGTTTGACATACTAAATCAAGAAGGAAAAAGGAGACAAAAATGGCAAAAGACAAAAACAAAAAGAAAGTGCCTTTCAATGT
>JAZRRN010000049.1:0-193623 GCA_045650745.1 Candidatus Caccovivens sp. | reverse complement strand
GGTGTGAGATTACTTATATCTCCACCTTTTTTCATATAATCAATTAACCGATTAGCAAGTGTAGTTCCACAATTCTCTATAACAGACGGATAGAAATTGGATTTTCCAACTCTTTCTTTGTTAGTTGTAAAATTTATGCTTTGTATATTTTTAGCATAAGAAATTTGTTCTAATTTTTTAGTCATTATTACTCCTTTTAATTTTGCAATTTCATCTATAAAAACGAAAATGGGTATCCCATTTGTCGTAATTTGGGAAGTGGAACAAAATGGCACATTTGCAAAAGATTTTTTGCAAAAATGAATACAGCTAAAATGCCGATATTTAGGGGCTTTTAGGGGTATGATAGTGCCAAAATGAATCCACTCCTTATCCTGCTTACTAAAATATTTAAGCAAAATGCTCATTTTTCACTCAACTTTAAATCTATAATAGTCAATCATCTTCTTTTTAGAAATTTCAAGTTCTTTAGGCAACTTATCATAATATTCAACCACTTCTTTAAATGCTTGCTTTTCTTCTGGAGACAATTTGTCTAGCATATTGCGATACATTCTAAGTAGTAGGGTTTGATTTATTTCATTATTTGCATAAGTTTCTTCAATAAACGGTTTGCTAAATTTTATAAAGAAATTCATTCTCTTTGTATGCTCATGAATAGCGTCTAAAAGTGTTGTTGTTTCATTCTTTATAGCCCAATTATCTTTCCATTGTTTTTCATAAGTCGCAACCCCAATTTTTAAAAGATAAACAAGAAAAGTGTTTTTTGATGTATCGCCAATATCATACTTTGTAAAAGCAGTATTAAGTCTACTTCTCAATTCGTCATCTTTTATCCTTACATTATTTTCTTTTGTTATTAATTTTTTCTTTGTCATTTTATACCTCCTTAACATTATTTTCTTATAGTCGCATTAGCACCATTTGCTAATACGAAAAAACTTTTTTCAACATATACACCTCCTTTAAAACAATTCTGACATAACCGTATGTTCACCATTTGAACACACGGGAAAAGTTTTATAAATTTATTTTTACAAAGTTAGTCGGACAACGCCTGTCCTACTAAAAAACTTTTCATAAATATTTTTACATATCCGTTCGGAAGCCATTATTCCGTTCGAAAAAACTTTTCGATTATATTTTTGCAAAAGTATTCGGCAACCATCTTTCCGAAAACAAAAACTTTTTCAAAAAAAATTTGCACAACAAAAAAAAGACCTAGTACTTTCGTCAAGATACATTTTTGTATCTCAATGAAGCACTAGGCTTACTAAAACAGTATTAAATTTTTAACTATTAATCTTTAAACGAATTATTTAATTGCGAAACAATGTAATAATTGTTAAGCCAAAAACATTGTTTAGGGAATGTTTTTCCATTTGGTAATTCATCCACATCATTGGAGTTTCTAGCATGTGGTCTAACATGACCAACTTTATTATCTCTAAGTTTAGGCAAATCGCTTGTATTTTTATTGTCAATTTTTCTAAAACTCGAACCATCAGAAATAACTTGTTTAGTTTTCTCCCATACTTGTTTCATTTCAATCTCTAAATCATCATATGGCATATTCCAAAATTGGCAACCTTTTAATCTTAAAACACCTTTCTCATCTTGCTTATAAATAACAAATAAAAACCTAGTTTCAGAAAAATAATTTTGCAAATCTGAATCTTCCCATTTTTGGTCAACTATTTCTTTGAACTTAAATGTTCTAAAAGACATACTTTCAGTAATCATATTGTTATAGTTTAATCGAATAGTTTTTACATTAATTCCTGCCTTTATGAATTCTTCAGCTTTATTGCTTTTTACTCCGAGAATATTAAATGCCAAGATAGATTCTTTATTTTTTATAGGTTTTCTTTTATCAATATCAAAACACTCACATAGTTCATCAACTGAATAGTTTTTATATTTATCTATTTGTTCGACGACATATTGTTCAAATGTTTTATCTTGTAATAGCGAAACATCTGAAATAATTCTTTCGTTTTGAATATTTCCAAAGATGTAGTTTTGCAAAACATAAGTCATATAAGATGTTTTTAAACAATATGCTCTTTGTTTTGCTAAAACGGAAGAAAAAGGTTGTTTTCTTAAACTATTTGCGTTTGCACCTTTTGTGCAAGCTCCTAAATATAAAGTATCACCTTCAGATATTTGTTCAGCAATTCCTGCCTTGATTTTAGATATAATTTTTGCCCAGTCATCTCTTATTATTTTTAAATCTTCTTCAGGAAAAGAAAATAATACAGCTTTTGCGACTGAAAAATATTCTTTACTTATATTAATTTTGTCTTCATATGGAAGTAATAACATATCATGACATTTCAAGTAAAATGCACTTGTTTCAAATGTTTTATTATATTCTTCCATGTAATTTATAATATCACAGACAAGTCTTTCTTTTGCGACAACCTCTCCCTTTTTATTGTAACGAAAAGGGTGTGCTTTTAACTCAATACCTGCATCAATAAAATCCGGTCGTGGGTCGCTATTGACAGGAATATTAAACCAGCATTCTTGAATTAAATTTCCAATTGCACCTTTGCCAGAAGATAAAATACCTTTTGTATCTATGTCTTTAAATTGAATCCCTATTAATTGTTGAGCTCTTTCTAATATTTCTCTTTTTGTGGAGTATTGTTGCATTTTAATCCTCCTCATTAAAAATATCTTCAAGTATATTTGCCATTCTTGTTATCATTGGAACAACCAAGGCATTTCCCATGCAAAAATATCTCATTTTCTTTGGCATGCCTGTATTTGTCCAGTTATCATCAAATCCCTGTATTCTTTCAGCTTCAACAGGTGTAATTAGTCTCAAATTATTTGTCTCAACATCTCTAATAACATGAGTGCTACGATTTAGTGTAGACTCTGATGTTAGCATTGTTCTAGCTGGCATATCCAATGAATCAGGGAAAGCGATAGATCCTTCGCTAAACACATAAGAATGTCCATCTTTGCTGGTTCTATTTATTTTTTTGGATCCTTTTAAATATTGCCACTTCTCAAGATTATTGGTTATATAAAATTCTTCATCAACATTATGCTCTATAATATTAATTAATGGGGTGCTTTCTTCTGTTTGAGCTTTAACATCACAAGAATAAATATTTCCATTTGACATAACTCCAGCATTTTTAAAATCATATTTGAATTCGTTTGATACTTTCAACAAGTCATCAAATCTAAACTCTTCATTTTTAATAGCACCATTTTCTGCAATAGGAAATGCTCTTGCAAAAAGTCCTGTATTTAGAATAATATCTTTATAAGTTTCATTTGTTTTATTATTAGCCCAATTTGTAGTATTCTTGTAAGCAAAAATGAAAATTCTTCGTCTTCTTTGCGCAGCACCAAATTCTGCAGCATTAACAACTCTCCATTCTACAGAATAATTTAGTTGAGCAAAACAAGATAAAATAATACCAAAATCTCTACCTCTTTGTTTTGCTGGAGATTTCAATAATCTATCTACATTTTCAAGCAAAACAAAAGGTGGTTGTTTCTCTTCTAAAATATCCCTTATTTGCCACCATAAAACACCTTTCTTTCCTTCAATACCATGACTACTACTTAAACTATGAGCAACAGAATAATCTTGGCATGGAAAACCACCAACCAATAAGTTATGGTTTGGTATTTCGCTTTTATTTACTTCTGCTATATCAATGCCTGTGTTATTATCAATATCGCCCCAATGACTTACATAACATTGATGAGCCCATTGATTTTTAGCACCTGGTTCCCATTGAGAAAACCAAACAGTTTCCCAATCTTGTGATTGTCTTTCAAATCCTAATCTAAACCCGCCAACACCAGCGAATAATTCACAAATCGTCTTTTTCATAAAATTCCTTTAATTCTCCAATATAAGATATATTATAACACATATTTTTTATATTTGTTTTGTTTTTTATAAATTTTTTATATTTTACTAGATTTTTTGAAACTATGAAAAATATTTTTTTACACGACATATTAATCAAGTATTGAATTTTCAAAATAAAAAACAAACAAAATTAAATTTATTTGTTTTTAGAAATTTTTCAAAATAAAAACCAGAGAAAAACTCTGGTAAACTTCTTGTGACTCGCGTCCGGCAATACCCAATTCACACGCAAACAACAAGAAGTTTATTAACTTCATAAGCCATAATAGTTACCTCCTTTTTAATTAGAAGAAAAATATTTTGAATTAAATCAGTTAACTTTTTAATGCGAATTGCCATCTGTAAAATGGTAAGTATTGCCATGTATTTATTTCAATTTACTAATAATTTCAAGTAGTTCAGAAATTAACATATACATTGTGGAACAAGAAAACATCTCCGATGGAGGAGTCGCATCTTGTCTATAATTTCTAAATTTAACATCATGATATTTTATTGCCTTATCTTGAGACCCTGTTCGATTTAACTTTCTATATATGTTTTTGTCATTCTTTTTATATTCTTGTCCGGTCTCCTGTTTAAATTTTTCTTTAAACTTTGACACACAAATAGTAGACTCAGAAATATTTTGTGGTTTATCATAATAACTAAAAAACCAAGTTTCAATACAAGGATTAGACCATGCAACATTAATTTTATGACTATATGCATCACGGATTATTTCATCAAAATTTACCACTCTATCTCTATCGAAAACAATCCAAGGAGTTACATAATTCGGATTTTTTCTACACATATTTAAGCAATAGTCCACTAAATTATCAGTACTAGTATTTTTTATTTGGATATCAACTCTATCAACAAGATGTCGTGGGATTGTGTTTTTTAATCCGTTTAAGTAATTAAATTCCGTTTGCTCTGTATCAACGACAATTAAGTATCTGGGTAAATTTTGACTCTTGAATCCGGACCTTCTAGGTGCTAAGATTTCTCTTTTGTTTGCCATTTTTTACCTCACTATTTCAAATTAAATGGCTTCAAGTCAGGAATCGCACCATATTTTCCTAGCAAATAATTTTTTTCTAAATCAGCATCTTTTCTTATCTTTGTCCCGTTATATTCAAAATCAGCAAGAGAATAAAGATTAGAAATTCCTTTATTTTTTTCTACAAACCATATTTCATCTCTTCTTAATAAATTATCTCCTAAATGAAATGTATCATGTGTTGTAAATAGTAATTGTGCACCAAGTGGGTTTGTTCCTTTATTTGCAAATTCTCTTATAATATTTCGAACTAAAAGTGGGTGCAATCTTGCATTTAATTCATCAACAAGCAACACTCCGCCATTGCCCAAAACGTCTTTAATTGGCGAATATAAACTAATCATCTTTCTAGTTCCTGCAGATTCATTATCTAATGACAACTCTTTTTGCCCTGAATTATCAATCGTATCATGCAGTGCATTAACAGGATAATTAGAAAACTTTTTCTTTTCGTCATCAATTTTTCTAAAACCTTTGATTGAATCATCAAAACTAGAAATAAAATCTAAAATATTTTTTTGAATTTCTTCTTTTTCAAACTGCTTAGGAGACCTTTCACTAGCAAATAAAGCATTTAAACCGCCTGAAAAATTCAAACATTCTATTTTTTCAAACCACTCTCTAACAATTTTGCAAATCTCGATTTTAAGTTTTGAACCTAATGATAATATTAAAACTTCTTTCTCTAATGTTAATCTAATCATGTTGGCATATTCTTTTGTCAGCCCACATAAATTTATTTCTTGTTCATTTCTAGCAAATATATCTTTAAATGATTTTGATGATGGTGCTTTCGTTTTCAACCATTCACTTTTTATTATGTTATCTGGATTGAGAGAAAAACCATAATCAAAGACATAACTCTTTTCGTTATACTTAGTTGTAAAAATAATTTCAAATTCAGTATCTGCCTTATTTGCTTCGTCATCAAAAGCAAATTGCACATTATTGTTAAAATCATAAAAAATTTCACTTGTTTCTTTAGAAGTACCCCCAAAAGAAAAAGACCTCAATACCATCGTCCTCATAAATTCAAGAGCATAATAAACATTTGATTTACCACTAGCATTTGCACCATAAAATGTAGCAATTGGCAATAACTTTAAATCATTAACCTCTACAATCTGGTCTTTATATTCTGTAATTTTTGTAGCTCGCATATCTATTGTATTTTTATCCTTAAAAGATCTAAAATTTTTGAAGTTAAATTGTATTATCATAGTACACCTCCTTTATATATTATGATAAGTTCTCACACTTAGTATACCATAAATTTGTAAAAAATCAATACTTTATGACACTTTTGTGAGATTTTTTCTCATTTGGAGTATGTTTACTATAATTTTGTTGTTGTCAACTTTTAGTTCAACCTGAAATTTGTTCGCTCCGGCGAGAGGATTGGTGCATGATGAAAGAAAAAGAGAGGTGGGTAAGGTGCCTCTCTTTTTTGTTAGTTTTGGTGGTTTTTGTAGATCAATTCTGCAACAGGGATATCTGCTGCTGCCCATTCCAAAGACATAATGTCTTTTGGTGCAAGCCATTTGAGACCTTTGTGAACATTCATCTTCATTTCTTTTGAAATCAATTCGCATTCGTAAACGGCCATAGACAAGTGAAAATCTGGATAGTCATGTTCGACTTGATAGAAGAAATCTCCGATTTCAACTTCAATTTCCAACTCTTCTCTCAATTCTCTTGCAAGTGTTTGTTGGTTTGTTTCGCCTTCTTCAATCTTTCCACCCGGAAACTCCCATTTGAAAGAAACATATTCGTATTTTCCTTGATCTCTCAATGTGCACAAGATTTCCCCTTTTTCGTTTTTGATAACTCCAGCAACTGTTTTGATTTGTTTCATTTGTTTTTCTCCTTTATTGTTTTGATGACCACATTATAACACAAGTTTTTTGGTTTGTAAATAGTTTTTTCTAGTTTTTTCTAGTTTTTCTAAAATATTTTTAGTTTTTTGTGGTTTTTATTTACTTTTTGCGCCACATTTGCTATAATATTGGTATGAATTACGAATTGGAAATAGCAAATTTAAAGAAAAGAATTGAAGAGTTGGAACGCATTGTTTTCCAAAAGCAAGAAGATTTTGTCGCAAAACAAGAATCTGTCAACAGAGACAAAACGAAATATATGTTTGAAGGAAAGGTTTTTCCTAAAAACCGTCTTGTTTTGGCGATAATCAAAAAATATGTCGCACAAAACAACCCAACTTATGAAGAGTTGTGCAAAGTTTTTGACAAGTCGTTGCAAGGATCATTGGGCGTGGTGGAGCTTTTCGACAATGCCAGCAAAATCAGCGATGGACCAAAAAGATATTTTATGAAAGACGAAGATGTTTTGACCTTGCAAAATCAAAAGGTTGTGGTTTGCACACAATGGGGCATCTTCAACATTGTCAAGTTTGTAAAAAGAGCACAAGCCTTAAACTTTGACATCGAAACAATTTAACTAATAAAAAAAGGTGAGAAAATTCTCACTCTTTTTTTTATTTTTTAGTTTTTATGCGAGATTGATAATAACTCAATGCCGCATTGACATAGTTTTGCTTGTGGTCAAGTTTGTTTGCTTCACAATACTTAACAAAGTCTTGTTGATTTTGTGAAGCCAAATTCAATGCATGATTAACCATTGGGTGTGGCGTCATATATGCAGTCGCTTGCGCTTGTTGAACACCACCTTGACCCATTGAGTCGTTTAGCATGCTGTCCATTTTCTTTTTCTTTAATCTCTTGTTGACATTGATTGTCACAAATGCCACAAGACCTAAAACCATAACAGATCCAACAATCACTACAATCAACACTGCAGTTTTTGTGTAACTCTTTTCAAAAATCACTTGGATTGTCAAATTTTCTGTCACATGGTCTATTTCTAGGTTTCCATTTAAAACTTCAAATGTTTCTCCGTTGACAAAAACGCTTCTCAGTTTCCAACCTTTGTCAGCTGTGACAGCAAAAGATCTCGAATCTCCGTAAAGCACATCTTCCAACAAGTTTTCGCATTCAACAATGCCGCATCCGTCAACATACAAAACAATGTTGAGTTTTTTGATTTCGTATTCTACTGAAATTCTGTGCGTTCTATCAACATTGACAAATGTGTAAAAATCAACTGCCCCGATGCTTACGCCATCAACTTTGACATCTTTGACTTGATATCCCTTGTTTGGTTGAAAATCAAATCTCTTTTGTCCACCCCAAATAACAATTTCAGATGGTGTGATCGATCCGTTTTCATCACTTTCGGCAGAAAGCAAAAACATTTGAGCAAACACAACTCTCAAAGTTTTGTTTTCTGTAACATTTTCTACAATGATTTGTGTTGTAATAGCCAAACTTTCACCATTCAACTCAACTGTCAAAATTCCATAACCTTCATCTGGTGTGATCGCAAAAGTTTTGCTGTTTCCATATTCAACACTTACAAGACCGTTTGGTCCCACACTTCCGTTGTCACCACAAACAACTTCGATTGTGAAAACAAGTTTTTCAAATTCGACTTCAACAGTTTGATCTGTCAACACTCTTTCAAACAAATAATTTTCAACACTGCCAACAGACACTCCGTTAACCTTGACATCTTTAACCCTGTAACCTTCGCTTGGCGAGAAGGTATAGTTTTGCATTTCTCCATGAATCACAAATATTGTCCCTTCTGGACCAACTTCTCCACCAAAGTTTGAAGTTGCTGTGATTGTGTGTTTTACCAAACCAAAGTTTGCCACAACAATATAGGTTTGTTTGATATTTTCAATGGTATATTTTCCATCTTCAACCAAATTCGAAACATCAACCCCATTAACTAAAAGTTCTTTCAATTCGTAACCATAATCTGCCTCAACAGTCAGCAACAAATCATCACCGTAACTCACAGTTTGAGTTGTTGCAGGACTAATGCTGCCATTTGTTGTTGCGCTTATTGACACAGCAAGCTGTCTTATTGCCGCATTTGCAGTAAATCCAACCGAACTTGCAGGCATTGCAAACGAATATTGTGCAACATTTCCGTTTGCAACAACCGAATGGTTTGAACTTGTCCAAACTGAAAAATCATATCCTTCTGCAAGAATTGCAGTCAGTGTCACTGTTTGTCCAAACAAATAAGTTCCATCTCCAGAAACAGCTGTCACGCCTTCGCCTTTTGCAAGGTTTACAGTATATGCATTTCTGTTGTAAAGCACATCAACAACCGTGCTTCCATCTCCCAAAATAACTTTTTGCTCAAATTGTTGAACAGTGAAACCTTCATAACTTCCTGCCACAACAGCTGTCATTTCTGCAGTCGTGCCGGCGTATGACGAATCTGTTGTGATCAAGTTGTAATACTTTTGACCAAAACGAGTTGCCCCTTCTTCGGTCAAACTTTCAACCCAATGTTTGGCAGTGTATCCAGTGTTTGGTTTTGGAGAAAACTTTGCACTTATTGTATGGTTTTCTGTGATATACAAAAATTTGTGCCAGGTTGGATGCTCATAAACTTCTTCGCCATCTACAATCAAACATTCGACATAATAGCCTACACTTGGCGTGATCGTAAAGGTTGCTACTTCGCCATAATAATATCCATCTGCCGCACCACTTATAAGTCCGTTTGGCGACTGAACGACTGAAATTCTGTAAATTCTTCTCGCAAACACAACTTCAATTGTGTGGTCACTTTCAATATTTTCAAATGTGTAACCATTTGTGCTTGCTATTTCAACTTCTTCAACAGACAATGCCACACCATCAACCTTTATGCTTGCAACATAACAACCTGTATTTGCTTCAAACATAAATGTTGCCGAACTGTTTTTTGTGAAATAATTGTCTCCCGAAGGTGAAATCTTTCCATAAGTGTTTGAGGTGGCACTGATGACAAATTTTTCTTCAGTCACAATTGGAGATTTGCTGTAAATATAATACTCTCCGTCGTATGTTGAATATCTCAAACTTGATAAATATGATGAAGAACTGACTGGCACTTCTGCTTTTGAATAAATATAATTGATGTCATTGTAAGTGCAAAGTGCTGATGTCCCAACAACCATATTCAAATAACTTGAATCAATCTTGTCAGCAAAATTGAACACGAGTTTGTTTAAAACTCCTTGATCTCTAAATCTATACAAACTTGCAGTTTCAAAATATGTT
Source organism: Candidatus Caccovivens sp. (assembly GCA_045650745.1). Taxonomy (GTDB): domain Bacteria; phylum Bacillota; class Clostridia; order Christensenellales; family UBA1242; genus Caccovivens. The sequence continues at coordinate 183,536 of JAZRRN010000049.1, read as the reverse complement.
GCTCGAGAATTGATAATCAACTCATCAAAATAAACATCTTGAAAAATTCTCAATGGCACCCTTGTTGCATTTGGGCCGATTTCTATGATAGAAAAAGTGTCCCAAGGTGGGCATCTGCCTGTAACGCCACTTATTGTCTTATAATATCCATCTTCCGAACAGTTTTTAGCATCAAAATACAAGTGGTGGATTTTAGATTCTGAGCCCACCCACGCACCAATAATGTTAATCGTTTCAGGGATTGTCAATTTGTTGAGTTCCACCAACCCCAAAGCAACTTCTCCGAGTTTTGTGATTGTGCAGATTTCTCCTCCAATTGAAACACTGCCCAAAATTTCATAATTGATGTTTGTGTTTCCTGCAGCAAAACAAACAAGTGTGTCTTTTGTGTAAACGCCAAGCCCATCAGTGTAAATGTTTGTGTTTCCTTTTGCAATCTCAAATCTTTTTATCTTTGTGTGTGAAAAAGCTCGTGTTTCAATTGTTTCAACATCTTTGCCAAAGAAAAATGTTCCAGTAAGGTTTTCACAAAAAGCAAACATGCCTTCTTCAAACACTTTTACTGCTGGCAAATATACAGATGTCAATTGATAGCATGCTTGAAAATCATATTCTCCGGCAGTGGTCAATTTTGACAAATTTACAGATTGAAGATTTTTGCAAATATTAAACACAAACCCTTTTGTAGTTGTAAGATTTGGCAAGAAAACACCTTCTGTTTCTCCTTGCACTGGATTTCTGTCGCAGATCATTGTCAAAGAATCGCAACCACTAAATCCTGCAAGATAAATTTCTGCAACACTTGGAGCATCAACATAAACAAGGTCTTTGCAGTTTTGAAATGCATATCCTGAAATGCTTGTTACGGTTTCTGGCAAAGTGATTGACTGAAGATTGTTCCACAAAAACAAGCTATTGCCAACAGTTTTGACTGTTTGTCCCTTCATAACAGTTGGGATAACCAAATTGTCAAAGTGTCCAGTATACTTTCTCAATGTGCCGTTTGAAATTTCAAAATATTGTTCCAATGGATTGCGAGAATCGAAAAATGCCACATTGTAAACATCTGTCTTTGCAACAACTATTCCGTTGTCAATTTTCACCCCCATAACATTCAAATAAATTGTGTCGCTGACTGTCATTGGATTTGAATAAACAGTCGCATTTGTCAGTGTTGGAAGTGCTTGATTTGTTGTGTAAATGATTTGATAACTTGCATCTGAACATTCTATTTTAAGAGTAAAGTCTGTTTCAAAGTTTTCCCAATTTGGGTGCACTTCAATCAAAACATTGTCACGATAAAAAGACAAAGTTTCATCAAACTCCTCAGCCTCAAAATATTTGATGTTTGCCATGCCGTAGCCATAATAATCATCTCTTCCCCAATCGCCCAAATCAACAGCAAGATCATACAACTTTTGCTCCATTTCTTCTGCTGTAAAACCTTGATAATCTGGGTGAAGAGCCAACAATGCAACAACCCCAGCAACTTGTGGTGATGCCATTGAAGTCCCTGAATGGGTCTCGTATGTCGAGTTTGCTGCGTTTCCTGCAATCCAAGCAGATTCAATATCTGTTCCTGGTGCAGAAATGTCAATCATTTTTCCATAGTTTGAATATTCATTTTCAAATTTATATTCGCCTTCTGATTGTTTCAAAGCAGAAACAACAATCGCTTCCAACCCTTCAATATTGATCTCTTCGCTTTCATTTCCTGCTGCTGTGATTGCCAAGATTCCAAGTTCTTTCATTGGTTGATAGCATTGTTCGTTAAATTGATTTTTGTCAGCCTCGCTTGATTTTCCAGCTCCGGAAAAACTCAAGTTTGTGCAAGCAATTTTATATTGTTTTGAATAAATGTTGATCACTCTCAAATAAGCTGCCAAAAAAATTGATGTTGAAGAAAACCCCTCATCATTTCCAACTTTGATTGGCAAAATCTTTACATTTTTTGGTGTAAGATCACAAACGATGCCTGCAACATGTGTGCCGTGTCCATGATCATCTTCAAAACTATATTTGTTTAAATCACTTTCATCAATGTCTTGTGTTGTCAAATCATCAACATCAAAACCTAAATTTCGATAGCTGTATTTGTATTTTGAATCATAATAAGAAAAGCCTCTTATTTTTCCTACTCTGTCTTTAAGCAATCTGTTTGCAAACATTGAATGAGATGTATTGATGCCTGTGTCCATAACAACAACCACAACTTCATCTTGCACATCGCTGTCAACAAGAAATTGCTTGTAACCCCCAACATCAATAGCCTCTGCGCCCCAGTTTTTGTTGGTGTAAGTATAATCTTGTTGAGCATATCCATCAACTTTTTCAATTTTGTCAACAACAACATCAAGGTTTGAATTTTGCGCAAGTTTTTCAAACGCATCTTTTGTTTCTTTTTCGGTCTTGTAACACAAAACATTCAGGTTGCTAAACGACAATTTATCAGTCGCCCCATAAGTGTTTGTCACATTTCCTTGAACAATCAACCTCTTCAACGAAAAATCGACACTTTGGACATCTTCACAAACAATATCTTCTTCAATCTCTACTTCTGCCAAAGCAACCTGTTGAGAAATCACTTGTTGATCTTTCGAATTGTTTAAGTCGATGATCGCCTGTTCAAATCTCAAAAAGTCAGAAACCTCTTGACTATGAACATTTTCTTGAGCAAGAGTCATTTGTGTAGGCATTGACAAAAAGGCTGTCACTGCCCAACAGAACATCATGCAACACAAAACAAAAATAAAATGCTTTTTTCTCATTTGCTTTCCTCTTATATAGTGAAGTTTATTTATATAAACATAATATATCAAACTGGCATCAAAAGTAAAGAAATATCAAAAAAACTCAAAATCAAGCAAACTAATGTTTTTCAACAACATTTTTAAAGAGTGTTTTTTATTTCTGTCTCCTTTTTATTTCAGATTTTTTATATACTGCTTTCGATAATCAACAGATGCTTTCTTTGTGCAATCTTTGCGACAAATTATTTCAACTTTTTTTACTTCGCTTTTTTCAATTGACCAAACTGTGCCCTGTCTGAAATCTCCCAAATCTGAAAAGATTTTTTTGTAACTTTCTCGAATCATTTGATTGATTTCTTCAAATTTTCTATCTTTGCGATAAATGTCAAATTTATCCCTTCTCACATACGCCAAAAGATCTTCTTTTGAAATGCCTGCATCTTGAATCTTCTTTTTGGCTGCTTTCAAATCGTTCAACCCACTTGGCAAATATTCGTTTGTAAGCAAGAAATGATATTTCACATAATCGCTCACCAACACATCTTTGTCTGGTTTTTCAAAAGTTATTCTCACGATTTCATCTTCATCTTTTGCAAAAAATCCCAACAATTTGTTTTTGGGTGGCGAAACAAAACCACCATATTTTACCCATGTCCAAAGAGGAAACTCTGCTTTGTGTGGATTTTCGATATGTTGCATATTGTCAACAATATATTGATATGGCACACCATATTTTAATCTATTTATATATTGCGAATCTGCAATCAAAAAACCTTCTTTGAGAAAGTTTTCGTATGCTTTTTTTGTTTGAATTGTTATCAATTTCATATACACATTCCCTTCGTTGTTTCAAATTTGCTTGTTATGCCAATCCTTTGCTCGTTGAATAAGAGCTGTCACATATTTGCTTTTTATCTCTCGGTAAGTTTTTCTGTCAATTTTACTTAAAGCCAAAATCTCTTCTTTGTGTTGAGAATATTGTTGTACCTCATTTTCGTTTGCCAACAAAAAATCTCGCAAAATCAAAAACTCATCATGACGATCCGTCCCAACAACAACCAAATGAATGTGTACATCTCCATCACCTGTTTCTTCTTGTCGTGATGCAAAAAACTGATATATGTCCGTCTTGCTCTTTTCGCTGCCGAAATACCCACTTGACGTCAATGATTGTGCAAATTTTTCAAACTGCACCTTATCATTTGCACCAATCAATATGTCAATAATATTTTTCCCTTTTATATCTGGGATTGCTGTCGACCCAACATGCTCGATTTCAACTTGACCTCCAACAATTTGTTTAAGCCACTTTTCAACTTCGAAATATCGCTTTTTGTTTGCTAAATAATCTTGATTTATAATTGTTACCACATAGACCTCTTGTCAACATTATATAACAAAACAAACTCAAATCAAAATTCTATTTGTGGCAAATATTTGAAAGTCGAATAAAAATCTCTCAAAAAACACCTTTTTCAAAAAGATAACAAAAAAAGACGGAAATCAATTCCGCCTTTTCTTATTGTTTAGATTATGGAGTCAAACCATATTCTCTGTAAATACGAGCTCTTTCAGCATTTCTTGCTGGGATACCTGCTCTAGTACCAGCTGGAGTAGCCAACCAAGCTTGATATCTAGCTTCGGCTTGTTGTCTAGCCATGCCTTGTGCGGCTTGTCTAGTAGCAGCTGTGTTGTTTGCTGTATCTCTAGCATGGTCAGGTTTTCTCTTAATGCCAGATTCGTGCATAAATTCTTTTGTGAAGTCATCTCCTGTTAATGCACCACCTGCAAAACCAAGTGCTCCACCAATTGTTCCACCAATTGTTTGACTGTTGATTGCTCTGTTTACACTTCTTCCTGCATTTGCGATGCCTGTGCCCATTGCTCTGAGAGTTGTTCTTGGATGAGCAACTGCAGATCCAACTGCTCTCATTGGTCTCCATACTGCTTGAGCAATTTGGTTGTTTCCAACACTTGTAGCAGCTCTGCTAAGTCTTGTTGTAGATCTTGTTCTAAGTTGAGCAGATGCGTTACGAGCAGCGTTTCTTGTGCTTGCAAGTGTAGATGCTGCGTTGCTTCTTGCTGTTGCTGCGGCTGTTGCGCCACGGCCAGCATTTACTTCAGCACGCATATCTCTAACCATTTGATTTGCTGTTCTTCTGCTGTATCCTGCAGCCATCAAATCTTGTCTTGCTTGATTGTCTTCTCTTCTTCCAGCTCTGCCAGATGCACCCATTGTCATACGGCCAACGGCTGTGCTTCTTGCTGTTGCACCAGCAGTGCCTGCTCTAGTTTGTCTGTTGAGGTTGAACTCTGTATGCAATCTAGTAGCTTCTCTACCTTTTGCGCCAGCACGAAGTGCATCGATTCCACCTGCTGCAGCTCTTACACCAGCAGCACCCAAAGCAACTGATTGGTTGAATCCCTTTGCAGCAAGCGCTGTACCTTTGACACCAAGTTTTGCAGCACCAACAGTCATGCTTGTTGCTTTTCCGGCAACTGAAGCAACTTCTTTCTTAATTCCGTCACCTGTCTTGTTGGCATCTTCACCACCAACCAAGCTCGAACATACACCGATGAATGCTTTGATTGTGATAAGACCAACAATGATAAGCAATGTTCTTGCAAAATAGTCTGCGATTGCCACATTGAAGAAGTCAATTGTGTTCATATATGGCAGGATCATCAGCATCAAGTTCATGCCGACGACAGAACCATACGTCATGAGAACCTGCTTTGTAAAGCTTTCTCTCCAGCTCTTTCCTGCTTTTCCTCCATCCATTGGTGCAAGACCAAACAATGGAGATGCGATAAGGAAGAGTCCGATACACATAAACAATCTTGTCATAAGACCAAGGATAATGTTTATGAAAATTGAAGTACAAACGATACAACCTGCAAAACCAACGATAAAGTTGAATTGCCACAAGTCATAATAGTACCAAACGGCACCAATGTTAAACTTACTGAAGTGAGTTCCCCTGAGGGACAAGAAGTTTGTAAAGTATTTCATTGACACGATGCCCCCACCTGTTTCTGCAAATGGTGTGTAGTCCAATGTGTAACCTTTGTCAGCTCTCAAGTTGCAAGCAAACGCCATGTCAATCATCTCTGCCAAGTGTTCCTGACTCTTTGCATTTCTAAACAAAGTACAGCTTGAACCAGCGTTTCCTGTAAATGCTCCTGTTGTGTTGATTTGTCCAAGTCTCGCTCTGTTTGCATTGAATGCTGCCACTTTGAAGAGTGATCCTGAGAAAGTTTCGTTTTTAGATGCAATCTTTGCAATCTCTTTCTTCTTTTCGTTTGAAGTGCCTTCTGCAGGTCCTCCAGATGGACCATACAAAATGCCTGCTTGGAATCCGAATATATCATAGAATATGTAAGTTTTTTCTTTTGCCTTTCCGGTCGCACCCTTAACCGTGTCAACCAGCGACAACTGATCTACTGCATCGCCATACATCGCTGCGACCGATCCACTTCCGGTAGAAGTGATGGTGTCAAGTGCTGACAACAATGCTTCTGAAACAAACAATGCCAAAACAATGATGATTGGTGCTGCAACCATGTTGATGATTGCTTTTACACCTGTGTAAACATATTGCATTGGACCTTTTGCTGCTTTGTCATCATAAGTATAGTGACTTTTGATGATTGCGATAAATGTTGAAATGAAGCAAATGATAATACCGAAAATCAACATTGACCAGAATACGGTTGAAAGTGCCGAATATGTAAGGCCTTCTGCATTGATACCTAAAATCCCGGTAATAAAGTTTGTAACCAAGTCTCCAGTAATTGCTTCGCCGTCTACATAATAAACATCAAGTCCGGCAAGTTTACGGAAAAAGAGTTGCAACACATCGATTACGCACGCAATTGACGCATAAAGCAAGTACATAATTTTTGGAATAAGGTTGAAAAGTTCCTTAAAAAACTCTCCAATCCAGTCGAACATACCCAATAACATTGAAGTTTGCATCTGCAACCCTCCCTTAAATAGTTTTTATCATTTTAACAAATACAAACTTATTTTGCAACAATTTTCGGTAAAATAAAATAAAAAACAAATATTTATATAATATTTTTTCTATTATATTTGGTTGTTTTTTGAAAAAAAATGCTCTACAATGTTTTTATGAACGACAGAATAAAGCAAAAATTGCAAACTTTGCCGACAAAACCCGGCGTATATATCATGCGAGATGTCGGTGGAAATATCATATACATCGGAAAGGCTAAAAACCTGAAAAACAGGGTTAGTCAGTATTTTCGCTCGTCGCCAAAACCAAGCAAAGTTCAGGCTATGGTCAACAATGTTGACGACTTTGATTATTTTATTGCAATGAGCGAACTTGATGCTCTGGGACTTGAAAGCAACCTTATCCACAAACATCAACCATTTTACAACATACTTCTCAAAGATGGAAAGGCTTTTCCATACATTAAAATAGATCTTAAAGAAGATTTTCCCCGTTTAGAAATCGTGCGAAAGGTCAAAAAGAATGATGGTGCAAGATATTTTGGACCATACATTTCTGGCATTGACCCAAGAGAAATTTTGAAAACAATCGGTTCTGCATTCAAACTTCGCACATGCACTTCAAAAATAACAACAACCACTTGTGCAAAAAGAGAGTGCCTCAACTATTCTCTCGGCCTTTGTCTTGCCCCTTGCACTCAAAAAACAACAAAAGAAGAATATTTTGAAGAAGTCAAAAAAGCAATCAATTTCTTAAACGGAAACGACGAAGAAATCGAACAAATCCTTATGCAAAAAATGCAAACCGCATCCAACCTTGAAAACTTTGAAAGAGCCATTCAGTTGCGTGACAACTTGAAGATGATTTCAAAACTCAAATCTCGCATTGTTGCAAACCTTGCAAAAGATGTCGACAAAGACATTTGGGCATATTACAGCGATGGCCTTAGCGGCGTTGTAAGTTTGATTGTAATTCGTGGAGGCAAAATCCTTGGCATAACCAATTTTGCACAAAGCGATGCCGAACTCGAACAAGAACAAACTCTTTTCAATTTTGTTTGTCAATATTATCAAAATGTGATTGTTCCAAATGAAATTGTGGTCAGCCACCAACTTGACAGTCAACTACTTTCAGATTTCTTAGGCAAAAAGATAAGCATTGTCTCAAACCCACACGCAGCAAACTTGACACTTTTGAACATGGCAAAAGAAAATGCAAAAGAATATTTGGAAAAGCATTTAGAAAAGGAAAAAATTGCTTACAACACAAGCATTGGCGCAATCTCACAACTTCAAAAAAATCTAAAACTCAAAACTTTGCCAAAGCGCATTGAATGTTATGACATTTCGCATATCGGTGGCACAAACAAAGTTGCATCTATGGTCATTTTCACAAACGGAACGGCCGACAAAAAAGCATATCGCAAATTCAAAATCAAAACAGTTGCCGGCAACAACGATTTTGAGTGTCTTAAAGAAACCCTTTCTCGAAGATTGCAAAGATATGTCGATCAAAATGGTGAAAGTTTCAAAGAAAAACCAGATTTGCTTGTCATTGACGGTGGCAAAGGGCAACTTTCTTCTTGTTATGAAATTTTGCAAACCTTTGGGCTTGAAAACCAAATAGAGATGATCTCTCTTGCAAAAAGATTGGAAGAAGTTTTTGTGCCACAACAATCACACCCTGTGATTTTGAAGTACGCCAGCGCCGAACTCAAACTTCTGCAACGACTTAGAGATGAAGCTCACCGCTTTGCAATCACCTTCCATCGCACTGTGCGAACAAAATCGCAAACAGCCTCAACCTTGGAAGACATTAAAGGACTTGGCAAAGTAAAAATCAATGCCCTGCTCAACGCTTTTGGCACAACCGAAGCAATAAAAAATGCAAGCGTTGAAGAACTCTGCCAAATCAAAGGTATACATCAATCACTTGCAGTCGAAATCAAAAACTTTCTGCAAAATTAAACTTTCCTTCGACAAATTTTTGATAAAAACCCGCTAAAACGCTTAATTCTTTCTTCGTTTGCTTGCATTCCCCCCCCCTTATTATATAATTGCTTATATAGGAGAAAACTATGTACAAAAAACTAACAACATTTATTATGGTTTTGTCAATAATGCTTGTAGGTGCTGTTTGTGTTGCATGTTCTAATGACAACAACCCACCAGCGGAACCAGCACACACGCACACATTTGAAGTTCTTGCAGGAAATGAAAAAATTGATTTTTGTGAGGGGTGTGGAGGCTATTTGATAAAAGGGGTCGGCAGCGAATATTTAAAAACTGGCGAATCTGCTCAAACTCTTGATGGCATTCTGTTTGATGAAAATGTTCAACCAATTGATGGCAAAATGACTTTTATCATTTCAGGATCTGTTGATTATGATGCGGCAGTGGCTGGGACAGCCGGCGGTGCTGCCGATTTGGCAAAAGGTTCTGCGACAGAAGTATATTTGGTGGGTTTGGGACAAAATCCTGAATTGACACTTGTAACAGGCGACACTACAACTGCTGATACAGCTGTGTTTAGAACAAAACATCACAGCAATCAAAATGCGACTGCGGCAACTGGAAAGATAAGTGTGGTCGGATTGAAAATCAATGATACTAGAAAAACATCAAGCAGTCATTACACTCTTACAAACACCGAATTTCAATGTGGCGAATTGTTTATTGAAAACTGCACCTTTACAAATTGTGTTCAATTCAATCGTGGCACAAAAGCCACAATAAAAAATTGCGTATTTGATTTCAACATCGCAAGCAGATATTCTATTTGGGCAGGCTATGTTGGTGGAGACGGTGGTACAAATATGGATTTTGTTGACACTTTTGTAATAGAAGGATGCACATTTAACAACACCACAAGAGGCATTAAAGTCGTAACTTCTGGAGCAGATATAACCATTAAAGACAACACTTTTGTTGGCTTAACTGAAAAACCTGCTATTGTTCTTGACAGCACAAATGTAGAAATAAACACGGTATTGTTGCAAAACAACACATTTACCAACTGTGCAAAAGGAGATTGGAACTCAACAGACAACGACAAGTTTGACGAACCATACAATCCTGAATATTTTAGTGTGACTGTTAAATAATTTGTTTTAAACGATATTGATTAAACCCCTTTTGATTAAGGGGTTTTTCATTTTTAACACTCTTATTATACTTGAATTAAAATAGAAAACTTCATGTTTTTGAAAAATAACTTTACAAATCAATATTGATTGTGATATAATGCTTTCGCAAGCAAAAATATGCGCCGCTAGCTCAGCTGGATAGAGCGTTCGTCTACGGAACGAAAGGTCAGGGGTTCGAATCCCTTGCGACGCACCAACACTAGACTCAGTCGTCCCCTTATTGGGTCGGCTGAGTTGTTTTTTAGGAGCGACATGAACAACACTGTCAACAATAAAATTATTGCAACACAAATTGTGGAAAAGTGTAAAACTGGACACTTAAATCTTTTTCACGACATTTCAAAAGAGGAAGTCGAGCAATATATTGACAGCGTTGATTGGAACAATCTTGACCAAACAGGTTTTGACAGAGAAATGTTGAAACTTTTTGCACTTTTCAAAGATGCACACACATCTTATTTTGTTAAACACATTGAACTTTCTCACTCTGTAATTTTCAACCAACAAAACTTGTATCTCAAAGACAACAAAACTTGGAAAAAAGTTGTTTCAATAAACGGAATCCTTGTAAGAGAATTGGTGGAACAAATCGTGCAAATGTCAAACTTTGAAACCCAACCTTGGAAGAAAGTTAAGATCGAAAGAGGTTTTCAAAACGGATATTTCTATCAAATGCTTGGCTTGTCCTGTCCACCACTTAAATTTGAATTGGCAAACCAAAACTCGACAGAATTTGTTGAAGTAAACTTTTTGTATGATACCGAATTTGAAGAAAAGCAAAAGGAAAAAAGATCAACCCGAAAAAGCTATTACTTCAACATTTTAGACAACAACATTTTGTATGTAAGATATGCTGCTTGTCGAAACGATACCGAACTGTCTTTTGAAGATTTTGTCAAACAAATCGCAACCAAAATCGAAGAAACCGTCACAACAAAATATATCCTTGACTTGCGAGGAAACAACGGTGGCAACTCCGAAATCCTCAATCCTTTTCAAGATTTGGTAAAAGAAAAACAACTGCATGGAGTTTTGCTTGTTGATGGTGGAGTCTTTTCAAGTGGCAGATTTGCCGTTGCAAGATTTAAAAAAGATTTCAACACCCTTTTGATTGGCGAGCCAACCGGTGGTGCGGCCAAATCTTATGGCTACAACGAAATGGCTGAAGTGGAAGGTAAAAAATTTTGTTATTCTATTCGTCTTTGGGATTTTAGCGAAATCTTCGGCTATGAAGGTTCGATTGCTCCTGATGTGCTAATTGAAAAAACAATCGAAAATATTCAAAACAACACCGACCCTCAACTTGATTATGCAATTGACTATCTCACAAAAGGAGAAAGATTATGAAAGTTTTGATTTCTCATAGCGAAATTGTGGACATGTGTAAAACTATTGGCAAACAACTTACCGAAAAGTTTGCTGGCAAAAACCCTATCGTTTCTTGCGTGCTTAAAGGTGCAGCACCTTTTCACAGCGAGCTTATGAAGCACCTTGACATGCAAATTGAAGCTGACTATATTCAAGTCAAAAGTTATGTTGGCACAGAAAGCACTGGCAAAATCAACATCAAAAAAGATTTGGATTTTGACATTGCCGGCAGAGATGTCATTATTGTCGAAGACATTGTTGACACCGGCACAACACTCAGTTGTTTGAAGGCAGAACTCGAAAAAAGAAATCCCCATTCGTTGACATTTGTTGCCATGCTCGACAAACCAAGCAGAAGAAAGGTCAAATTTGATGCTGACTATGTTGGAAAAACAATCGAAGATTTGTTTGTGGTTGGTTTTGGACTTGACTACAACGAACAGTATCGCAACTTGAAAGACATTTGCGTTTTGGACAACTAAATCAAAGGAGATAGGATATGTTTGGCATTTATGATTTGAATTTGTGTTCTGATTTAACATACAAAGATCGACTTGAAATCTACAAACAAGCAGGTTTCACAGAAGTTGCTCTTTATCTTGACGACAAGCACAATCGCAACGACGAAAACTATGTTGACATCATCAGTTATGCCCGAGAAATTGGGTTGACTGTCAAACAAGTTCACTTGGATTATCACCTGTCAAACTCTATCTGCGACCCAAACACAAACGAATATTTTGACTACATCTCGCAAAAACTTGCCGAAGCAAATTTGTTGCAAATAAAATATGTTGTGGCTCACGCTTCCAAAGGAGACAATCCACCTTTGTTGGCACAACCACAACTTGACAAGTTTGAAAAGATGATGAAAAATTTTGTCAACCAAGAAACCGTTTTGTGCCTTGAAAATGTAAGAAACTGCACAAACCTTTTCCGCATTTTGCAACTTGGCTTGAAAAATGTTGCCGTTTGTTTTGATGTTGGACATGCCCATTGTTATACGGATGAAAAACAATTGTTTGAACAATGCAAGCCGTATGTAGCTTGCTCACACATACACAACAATTTTGGTCAAGACGATCACCGTTGTCCAAAAGATGGAGAGATAGATCTTGTTTGGTTTGCAAAACAACTCACAACAGACAAAAACATTTCAAACTGCTTGGAATGTTTTCCACCAAGAGGTTCGCAATTTTCAAAAGAAGAATTTGCTTCTTTTGTAAAATTGTTGTATGATGAATCCAAAGAAATTTTAACTTGCTAAAAGGACGGCTTATGAAAAAATATATTCTCTTCGACTTTGACAACACACTTGTTGACTCTCTCACACTTTGGTATAAGGTTATGCACAAAGAAGCCTTCAAACATTGGAATGTCAAGTTTGTGAAAGACATTCTCACTTTGCGAAAAGGTCTCAGCAATCATGAGATTGCCCAACTCTTTATTGATCTTACAAAATTGCAAAATGTGCAAGCACAAGAAGTTGTTGATTTTTGGAACAATCGCATGGAATATTATTACACCCACAAAATCAAACTTATAAATGGCGCAAGAGAACTTCTCAACAATCTCAAAGCAAAAGGATATTCGCTTGTCTTGGTTTCTGCAACCAGCAAATATCTTTTGGAAATTGCGCTCAAACATTATGGCCTTGATGGACATTTTGATCACATTTACACCGAAGAAAGTTTGGCGCAACCAAAAAGAAGCGTGCAATTTTATGAAGAGTGCTTGAAACAATTGAAGTGCAAAGCAGAAGACATTTTCTTGTTTGAAGATTCGTTTGCATCACTGACAAGTGCTCATTCTCTCAACATCGACAGTTGTGGACTTGTGCACAAATACAACAAGAAAAATGCCGACAAAATAAAAGAAATCACAAAACTGACAATCAAAAATTACACTGACAAAAACTTGGCAACATTAAACTTGCTTTGATTTTGCAGACATAACACCAACAGGAGAAAGTCATGAAAATAATGTTGATATGCAGCAAAGCTTTTTATGGAAATTTGACAGAATATAAACAAAGTTTAGAAAATTTGGGACACGAAGTGTTTATGCCAAACTGCTGGGACGCCCCAGAGACAGAGGCAAAATATCGTGGCACTGCACAACACCATATCTTCAAAGCTCAAATGTATAGGCAATCGGAAGAAGCAATAAAAAATGTTGATGCCGTTTTGGTGCTCAACTTCAACAAAAACGGACAAGCAAACTACATTGGTGGGGCTACATTTTTGGAAATTTATGATGCTTTCAGAATGAACAAAAAGATTTACTTCGTCAACGAAATCCCTGACAATATGCTGAAAGACGAGCTGATAGGTTTCAACCCTACAATAATTGGAAACGACTTTTCAAAAATAAACTAACCAACAAAAAAGAGGCAAAATTTTGCCTCTATTTTTTTATTTTTGACCAAGTTGTGCCAGCATTTTTGCCATCTTTTTTTGATAGTCGTTGCACAATCTATATTCCCAACAACCTGCTGCAACGCCCGGATAGTTCATACGCCAACGGTCATCTTGAAACATAAAGTCCTGCGCTTGCAAAACAACATATTGCGCTTTTGAATCAAGCATGCTTCTGATGCAGTCAAGTTGCAACTCTTTATGATTTTTTGCTTGAGATGCAATCAAGTTTTTTATCTTTTCAATCTGTTGTTTGTTTTGTTTTTTCAAATATCCCAAAAAGGTTGCGCTGTCGTGGGTGCCGGTGTAATACACAATGTTTGCTTTTACATTTTGTGGCAAATGTGGATTGTTTTTGTCTGTATCAAAACCATATTGCAAAACATTCATTTTGCGAAGTGAAAACTCTTTTATTACCTTGCCTGTCGCACTTTTTTCGTCACTTAAATCTTCCACAAAAAGCTTTTTGAAATCGACAAGTTTTTTAAGTTGTGCAAAAAATTCGCTTCCACCACCATCGACATATTGAGTTTTTGTGCCCGGCGCTTTTGCGTGCTCGTAATATCTCACATAACCTGCAAAATGATCAAGTCTCAACAGGTCGTATTTATCCAAAAGCAAACACAATCTGTTTGTCATGTATGAGAAGTTGTCTTTTTTCATTTTCTCCCATTGATAAATGCAAGTTTGCCAATCTTGCACAACATCAGAAAACACATCTGGTGGACAACCTGCTGTGACTGTTGGCATGCAATTGTCGTCCAACTTAAACCACGCTTTGCCAGCAAAAACATCAACGCTGTCTTTGTCGCAATACATTGGCACATCGCCCAAAATCTTTATGCCAAGTTTGTTTGCATAGTTTTTTATCTTTGCCCATTGCTCATGCAAAACATATTGAAAAAACACAAACTTCAAAATATCAGCTTGGTTTTCTTTTGCAAACTTTTGGCCGGTCTTTCCATAAATATTCCAATATTTATCTTCAACAAAACGCCAACTCTTTTGACCAAACTTTGCAAGCATGGTGCGATAATATGCATACTCAAAAAAGTGCTTTTTCTCTTTTGCAACCTCTTCAAGTTTTGCGATTGTCTTTTTGTCAATTCTCGAATAAGCAAGGGCAAACAATCTCTCTTTTTCTGGTCTTATTTTGGCAAACTTAACCTTTTTTGTTTTTTTGAATTTGTAAAGGTGCTTATACTCTTTCTCTTCAAGCAACCCCCTGTCTTTCAAATCATCAAGATCAACAAACATTTCATCAATCGCCTGAGTGCTGAGTGGACCATACGGGCAGTTGAATTCGTTTGCATTGTTGAGTGGCAAAATTTGCCACAAGTTGAGATTTTGCTCTTTCAAAAAATCCAAAAACTCAAATGCACTTTTGCCAAAATCACCAAGCCCTGTTTTTGCAGGAAGGCATGTAACATGGCACAACACTCCAAAATTTTTCATAAATTTCTCCCAAAGTCAAAATTTTTACGCTTAATAAATGAAAAAAATTTGACTAATAATATATATTATATATAGCATACGAGAGCGTTTTTTCAAAACGGAAAAGCGAAAAAAGTGTTGACATAATCTCTCAGCAGTGGTATAATAACATCGCAAATAAAAATTTAAGGAGCCAGACTTATGTCAAAATTGTTTGTTTTGGTTAATAACAATAATAACAATTTCAACACATTAGCTATAATGGGTTCCTTTTGTTATGCCGTTTAATCAAAACGGAAAATAAAAACTTCAACTAAGAGCAGATGGAACCCACATCTGCTCTTTTTTGTTTATAATCAGGAGAAAATATGAAAACAAAGTTTTATCACAAATTTAATAATGCCCCAAAGGGCAGTGTAGATATAAAAATTTAGGACGGTGATGGTTTCCGTAAAACCAAAAAAAAATCAAACAAATAAAAATAAAAAAGGAAGATAAAAAATGAAAAGAACTTATATTAAAGATGTCCAAGTTGATGAAATTTGCAAAATCTCAGGTTGGATCGAAAAAATTAGAGAACAAAAAACAATGATGTTTCTCGTTGTGACAGACACAACAGGAAGCATTCAAGTCGCAATTGAAAAAGACAAGATTGCCGAACTCGCATCGGCAGACTTTGACAAAATTTCTCGTCACAGCGTTGTGACAATTTGGGGAAAAGTTGTTTCTGCCCCATGCGTAAAATTGGGACAAATCGAACTCGTGCCTTCTGGCATCGAAATTGAAAGCTTGGCAGAAGATTTGCCTATTGACGAACAAACTGCTGGCGAACTTAAAATGGATTTCAGATGGATTGATCTTAGACAACAAAAACAAAGATTGATTTTCCAAATCAGAACTTTTGCAGAAGCAAAGATGAGAGAATATTTTGTTGATCGTGGCTACATCGAAATCCACTCACCAAAAATCACTTCTCAATGCTCTGAAGGTGGTGCAGAAGTTTTCACTCTTGACTATTATGGACAAAAAGCATATTTGACACAAAGTCCACAATTCTACAAACAAATGGCGATTGCAAGTGGTTTTGACAAAGTGTTTGAAATTGGACCATATTACAGAGCAGAAAAATCATTTACTGCAAGACACACAGCCGAAGCTGTTTGCTTGGACTTTGAAATCGCCCATGTAAAATCACATCACGATGTCATTGATGTTGAAGAAGATTGGATGCTTTATGTTATGAGAAAAATCAAAGAAACTTATGGCACACAAATCAAAGAAATTTTTGATATCGAAGTCAAAGTGCCAACAAAAATCCCAAGACTTAAACTTAAAGAAGTTTTCCAAATCTTTAGAGATGTTTATGGAATTGAAACACCAGAAGAAAAACAACTCGACCTTGACCCAGAAGCTGAAAAGTTGATTTGCGAATATACAAGAGATTATCTTGACAGCGAATTTGTGTTTATCACAGATTATCCAGCAGAAGCAAGAGCATTCTATTCAAAGAAAATCACAGATGATTCGTTTGACTGTATGGGTTTTGATATGTTATATAGAGGTTGGGAAATGAACAGTGGTGCTGTGAGAGAACATAGATATGCTCAACTCAAACAACAAATCGAAGAACACGGCATCGACAGTTCTAAAATGGCTGACTATCTCGAATTTTTCAAGTATGGTTGCCCTACACACGGCGGAATTGGTTTTGGAATTGACAGATTTATTTCAAAACTTTTGGATTTGCAATCACTCAAAGACAGCATATTCCTCTTCCGTGGACCAAGCAGATTGAAACCTTAAGGAGCAGAAAATGGAACAAAAATTTGATATCGAATATTTGCAGGCATTAAGCAAACTCAAAATTGATGATGCCGAAAAAGAAAAGTTTGAAAAAGATTTTGCCAACATCATTGGCTTTGTTGACCAAATCACTCAACTTGATTTGCCAGAACTTGAAGACAAGTCGAAAGCAGTTTGCTTGTCTCAACTTCGTGAAGACGAAGTTGTCGCAAAAGAACAATGTGATGTAGTTGCAAACGCACCAAAGAAAAAAGATGGTTGCTATGTAACTCCAATGGTGGTGGAATAATGACAGATTTTACACAATTGACCGTAAAAGAATTGGTCGAAGGGATTAAAACGCAAAAATTTACAAGCGAAGAAGTTGTTTCTTTTTACATCTCACAATGCGAAAAGAAGCAAGACCTCAACGCTGTTTTGGAAATCTTTTATGATGCAATAGAAAAAGCAAAAGAAGTTGACAGCAAAATCGCTCAAGGACAAACACTTGGCAAACTTGCTGGTGTGCCAATCATCATCAAAGACAACATTCTCAACAAAGGCAAAAAGATGACTTGCGCAAGCAAGTTTATGCAAGATTTTGTTTCTCCTTACTCTGCAACAATCGTCAAAAAACTTGAAGCAGAAGGTGCAATCATTATCGCCCGTGCAAACATGGACGAATTTGCAATGGGTGGAAGTTGCGAAAACAGCGCTTACGGTCCTTGCAAAAATGCAATCGACCCAAACTATGTTTCTGGTGGAAGCAGTGGTGGAAGTGCTGTGGCAGTTGCAGCAGACCTTGCACCTATTGCAATCGGCACAGACACTGGTGGCTCTGTAAGACAACCAAGTTCGTTTAACGGTGTGGTTGGCATCAAACCAACTTATGGTGCAATTTCAAGATTTGGCCTTGTGGCTTTTGCAAGCTCAACAGATCAAGCTGGCCCAATCACAAAAACAGTTGAAGACAACCAATATGTTTTTGATATTATGGCCGGAAAAGACGAAAACGACCAAACTTCAATCGACTTGAAAAAAGCTGAAACAAAATCAACTTACAAACTTGGACTTTGCAAACAACTTGCAGACTCAATCAAAAAATCTGCTAGTGCAACTTATTTTGAAAAAGAAATCGAAAGACTTAAACAAAAAGGATTTGAATTTGTTGAAGTTGACATTCCACACATTGAAAGCAGTTTGCCTTGCTATTATGTGCTTACTCCTGCCGAAGCAACTTCAAACCTTGCTCGTTTTGATGGAGTCAAATACACAACAAGAGCGACAGACACAAAAACTTTGGAAGATGTTTACATCAAAAGCAGAAGCGAAGGTTTTGGCAAAGAAGTAAAAAGAAGAATTATTCTTGGAAACTTCGTGCTTTCAAGTGGATACTTTGACGCATATTACAACAAAGCTCGCAAACTTCAAACTTGGCTTGGACAAGAATTTGAAGATGCATTTGCAGATTGCGATGCAATCATCACCCCTACAACACCTTACACAGCATTCAAGATTGGCGAAAAGGCAAACGACCCAATTTCTATGTATTTGGAAGATTTGTTTACCGTGCCTGCAAGCATTGCTGGCGTGCCTGCAATAAGCATACCTTATGCAACTGCAGAAAACGGATTGCCACTTGGACTTCAAGTGATTGGAAAAAAACACAGCGAACATCTCTTGTATGATGTTGCAAAAAAGATTAAGGAGGACTAGACATGTCTGCATTTGATGTAGTTATCGGCCTTGAAGTTCATGCCGAACTCAAGACAAACACAAAGATTTTTTGCAGTTGCAAAAACGAATTTGGTGCTGATCCAAACAAAAACACTTGCCCTGTCTGCACAGGCATGCCTGGGGCTCTCCCAATCATAAACAGAAAAGCAGTCGAACTTTGCATCAAAGCAGGCCTTTGCTTTGGTTGCAAGATTGCTGACTATGCAGTTATGGAAAGAAAAAACTATTTCTATCCTGACCTTTCAAAAGCATATCAAATCAGCCAAATGGTTCACCCTCTTTGCGAAGGTGGATCAGTAAAACTTGACAGTGGAAAAGAAGTTCGCCTCAACAGAATCCATTTGGAAGAAGATGCTGGCAAACTCACTCACATCAGCAAAAGCGTTGGCACTTTGGTTGACTACAACCGTGGTGGAACACCACTTATCGAAATCGTAACCGAACCAGATTTTTCAACAGCAGAAGAAGTTGACGACTTTTTGAAAAAAGTCAGAGAAGCTCTTGTTTTTGCAAATGTTGCCGAATGTAAAATGGAAGAAGGTGGAATGAGATGCGATGTCAACTTGTCACTCAAACCAAAAGGTTCGCCAGTGTTTGGAACAAGAACTGAAATGAAAAACCTCAACTCTTTCAAGAGTGTAACTCGTGCAATCGAATATGAAATCAAAAGACAATCCGAAGTTTTGGGCAGTGGCGAAAGAGTCATTCAAGAAACAAGAAAATGGAGCGACGACAAAGGCAAAAACACAGCAATGAGATCAAAAGAACAAGCACAAGATTATCGCTACTTCCCAGATCCAGACATTTTGCCAATCGAAGTTGACTTGGCAGATGTGCTTCGCATCAAAGGCGAAATGCCAATGCTTCCAGTTGAAAGAAGAGAAATGTATCAAACAAAGTTTGGTTTGCCAGCATACGATGCAGGCATCTTGACATCAAGCAAATATATTTCAGATTATTTCGAAAAATGTGTTGCTTGCTATGATGCACCAAAGAAAATCAGCAACTGGATTTTGACAGACCTTCTCAAGCTCGTAAAGGAAGAAGAAGTTTTCGAATTTCCTATCGCCGAACAACCACTTGCAGAAATCATCAAGATGGTTGACGAAAAGAAAATCAACAAAACTGTTGGACTTCAACTTCTTGACCAAGTTGCTCAAACAGGAAAAGATCCTATGACTCTTGCAAAAGAACTTGGACTTTTGACAACAATTTCAGAAGAACAAATCACATCACTCTTGCAAGCATTCAAAGACAGCAATCCAAAAGCAGTTGAAGACTACAAGAAAGAACCTCAAAGAGTTATCGGTTTTATCGTTGGTTATGTTATGAAAAACACAGCCGGCAAAGCAAATGGCGAATTGGTAAAAGCCTTGATTGCAAAATTGTTTGGTTGATAAGTTTTCAAAAACTGACAAAATATCTGTAAAAATAAGAAAAAGTGGACAAGTTTGTCCACTTTTTTTAACATACAAAACCTTTTGAATATTTCAATTTGACACTGAGCACATCTTCATAATATTGACTTTCAAAGGCAACATTCCAAAACTCTTTGCTGAATTTTGTTTTTTCGCAAATCCAAGGTTTCCACAATTTGCTGTAGTTGATAAGTTTGACTTCATCATCTGGGCAAACATCTTCTATCGGCATAACATTCCAATAAAAATCAATGTAACTCACTTGATATTTGCACACAACATTGAAGCAATCTTGTTCTGGCGAAACAACCGAATCCAAATCTTGCAAAGTTTTGAGATATCGTTGTTGGAAGTTGATTTTGCGCATTTGTTTAAGATTCATAAGCAAAACCCCTGTGTTGAAATATCTTGAAGGATCAATGTTGTATGCTTTTTCAACTTCTTCTGTTTCTTTTTTAGAGTTTTCGACAGACAAATCCATAACAGCGCCAACAAGCTTGTCTTTTATGTTGGTGTCATAAAGTTTGCTGATATCTTCCAAAACAACAAGATCCGAATCCAAATACAACACCTTGTCCAAATTTGCGAAAATTTGTGCAGCAAAAATTTTGAAGAAGTTTGTTTTTGCTTGACCATAATTTTTCAAGATGGCACATTCTTCATTTTTCAATTGTTCGGAAACATCAACAAATTGAATGTTGAAGTTTAGTGGCAAATCTTTTTTTGCTCTTTTTTGATTTTTTGCATCAAGTCCTGCATGCAAAACATAAATATCATAAATTCTTTTCTTATCACAAGTTGACGAAATACTTTTGAGTGTTACGCCAAAAAATGGCAAACTGTTGTTGTCAACGGAAAAAACCAAGGATACGATTTCTTTTTTCATAATAACCTCCTTTACGAACGCCTTTCTGGCCTTCGTGTTGTCCTCATTCTAACAATGATTATGCACAAAATTCAATAGAATTAACCGTTTTCCATTCTACTCTTTGAGATTGCAAAAAGAGAGAAAATTTAAACTCTCTAATTACGAGAGAATGCACTTTTCTCAACTCTCATCAGAAGAGAATTTGTTGGTTTTTGCTTGTATTTTAGGCAATTTTATGCTAAAATGCTGCTATGGAAAACAAATTTAAAAACTTGGCAGAAAATCTTGCATATTTGCGAAAAGCAAACAAACTCACCCAAAGCGAACTTGCTCAAAAGTTGAGTTATTCTGACAAAACTGTTTCAAAATGGGAAAATGGCGACGCAGTCCCTGATGTTGAAACCCTTTGGCAACTCAGCAAATTTTACAACATCAACATGAACAGTTTGATTGAAGACAACCTCAAAAACAAACTCGCAATCGTGGCAAAAACCAAAGAAAGCAATTGGACAACCAACCGAATTGTCATCACTTTGCTTTCGGCAAGTTGCGTGTGGCTGGTGGCAATTTTGCTTTATGTCTTTTTGCGTATTTTTGCAGACAAAATTGTGTGGACATTGTTTATCTGGGCAATCCCAACATGCTCCATCTCTCTTTTGATTTGCAACGCACTTTGGGGCAAACCAATCTTCAACTTTGTAGCACTGTCTGTTTTCACTTGGACACTGCTGCTCTCATTCCATTTGCAATTTTTGAGCATAATCAATCTTTGGCCACTTTACTTCATTGGCATTCCTGCACAAGTTGTATGGATTTTGTGGTCTCAAATCAAAATTAAAAAAAGAAAAAAACTTGCTCAAAAAGAATTAGAAACAAAAGAAGGACAATCCGATGACTAAAATCATAAACTTTATCAAAAAAATCAGCTATTCAATTTTTCCGTTGGTGCTTTTTATAGTTTCGCTTTTGCTCAGTTGGTATCTCAACCAAGTCATCACAAACGGAACTCAACCTGGCGATTGGCATTATGGCACAACTTGGCCACACACACCACTTGATGACAAAATCCCACTCGTGCCAGCATTTGTTTACATATATTACCTTACATTCCCTGCTGGACTTTTGACATTTTTCTATTTGGCATACAAAAACAAAACAAAACTTTACAACATCTTTTTGACTTTGGTGGTAAGTTTCTTGATTTCGGGCATCATCTATTTCTTCTTCCAATCAAGATTTGTCAAACCTGACTTCACACCAGATTCGTTTACAGACAAACTTGTGGTTTGGACTTGGAATGCAAGTCACCCAACAAATGTGTTTCCTTCTCAACATTGTTACATGGGCTTGGCTTGCTGCCTTGCTTGCATCGACACAAAAGAAATGCATTGGTCATATCGCATCATTGGCACAATAATCGGCATTTTGGTTTGTATGTCAACAGTGTTTACAAAACAACACTATTGGATTGACTTTGTTGCATCATTTGCAATTATGGTCCCAACATTCTTTGTTGTCAAATATTGCAAACTTGGCAAAAAAGCTGAACAAAAATTTGATAATTTTTATGCAAAAACAAAACAGATATATCTAAATCGAAAAAATAAAAATAAAAAAGACAACAATCTCGAAAAATAATCTCACTTAAAGGAGAAAATCATGAACATTTGGAAGGATATAAATCCAAAAAGAGTTACTCCCGAAGATTTTGTCGCTTGCATCGAAATTCAGCAAGGAGACAAAACAAAATACGAACTCGACAAAGAAACCGGCTGTCTTATTATGGACAGAGTGCTTTACACAAGCACCCACTATCCTATGAACTATGGCTTCATTCCGCTCACATATTGTGGCGACAAAGACCCACTTGATGTGTTTGTGCTTTGCAGTCAACCACTCGAAAGACTTTGTTTGGTAAGATGCTTTCCAATCGGAGTTGTGATCATGACTGACAGAAACGATAGAGACGAAAAAGTCATTGCAATCCCTTATGGCGACCCACAATACAATGGTTACACCGACATCAGCGAACTTCCACAACACATTTTTGACGAACTTATGCACTTTTTGAAAGTTTACAAACAACTCGAAAACAAAAATGTTGAAGTCAAAGAGCTTGGCGATCGTCAATATGCATTGCAAATCATTCAAGAAAGTTTAGATTTGTATCAAAAAGAAATTTTAAACAAATAAAACTTTGCCTTGCAAAACAATCAAAAAAGTTTTATAATGTGAATAGAAATAAAACATAGGAGAAAAATTATGTGGCCATTTTCAAGAAAAAAGAAAAAACAAGAAGAAATCAAACAACAAGAAGCACAACAAAAGAAACAAGAAGTTAGAGTTGTGACAGCAGATGAAACTGTTGTAGAACCTGCTGAAAAACCTGTTAAAAAAAAGACAACAACTTCTGCGAAAAAGACAGCTCCAAAAGCACAACCAAAAGCAGAGGCAAAAACAGAAGAAAAGCCAGAAGCAAAACCTGCAACTGAAAAAAGAATCCCTTTGAAAGCTGCTGGTGGAAAAACTGCGCCAAAGAAAGCAGCAACTCCTGCAAAAACTGCAGAAAAGAAAACAGCTGCAAAGGCAGAAACAAAAGCAGAAAAAGATTCTTCAAGAAAGCCAATCTATCGCATTGTTTATGACAAAGAAGCAAGATTGTGGCTTATCAAAAAAGATGGTGCAAAACGCACTATTGCATCTTTCGTGACAAAGCAAGAAGCGTTGGACAGAGTTGAACAATTGTCAAAATCAAACGATGTAAACTTTGTTGTTCACAAAAAAGATGGAAAATTCCAAAAGAAAAAATAACAGGCATTGCCTGTTTTTTTTGTTTTCTTGATTAAAAATTGTTGAAACTTTTTTATTTTGTTTTAATAAAAACAAACTTTGTGCTACAATCTTTATATATACAGCAAATCTATGCACTTTCGGAGGATTTTATGGAAGAAAAAAAGACAACTAAAAAACCTACAACAAAAAAGGTTGAAACTGCAGAAAAGAAACCTGCCACAGCAAAACCAGCTGCAAAAAAGACAACTGGAGCTGCAAAGAAGGCAGAAACAAAAACTGCAGCAACAAAAACAACAAAACCTGCTGCAAAAAAAGTGACAGAAAAAGTTGAACCAAAACCAGCTGCTCAAAAAACTGAAGCAAAGGTTGTGGAAAAGAAGACAACTTCTGTAAAAAAACCAGCAACTAAAAAGGTTGAAGCTGCAAAAACTTCTGTAAAATCTGCTGCAAAGAAACCTACACCAAAGGCGAAAGTGGAAGAAGTAAAGGTTGAAGAGCCTAAAAAGCAAGAAAAAGCACAACCAACCAAAGCGCCTGCTGCAAAACCAGTTAAAAAAACAACAGCTAAAAAGGGTGAGGTTGAAGAAAAAGTTTCTAGCAAAGTAGACGAAAAACCTGTGGATAACTCTGTTGTTGTGGAAAACTCAACAAAGAAAACCACTGCAAAAAAGAAAGCACCTAAAAAAGCAGCAAAAGTTGCAAGCAAAAAAACACCTACAAAGAAAGTTGAAAAAGCAGAAAAGACAGTCGAAGTGTATGAAGCAGCAAACTTTACAATTGCTGGATACAACGATCTTCCACTCAATGTTTATTTGTATGACAACACAAAAAATCCAAAAGCAGTGATCATTCTTCTTCACGGAATGCAAGAACACAGTTTGAGATACAAAGCATTTGCAGAATATCTCAACAAAAATGATTTTATCGTTGTTGCAAGCGATTTGCGTGGACATGGTTTGACAGCACCATCTAAAAACGATTTGGGTTTTGGTGAAAATGATATATTTGCAGAAACAATCAATGACCAACTCAACATCATCAGCGAAGTTGCAAATTCTTACAACTTGCCTATCTATTTGTTTGGCCATTCTTATGGCTCAATGCTTACACAAAAACTTATCCAATGTTCGCCAATTGTTGAAAAGGCAGTTTTGTGTGGCACTGCAAGTGGCGATGCCGGCATTATAAAACTTGGCAACCTTTTGATCAACATTATGTCACCTTTCAAAAATCACAACAAGCGTGGTGGACTCGTGGAAAAAATGTGCATCAAAGCTTATGGCAAAAAGTTTGAAAACGGAAACTGGCTCACAAAAGACGAAGAAGTTTTCAAAGCATATCAAGAAGACGAATATTGCGGCGGCAGTTTCCCATTCAGTTTCTATAAGAGCATGTTGAACAACCTCACAAGAGTAAACAACGGAATCGCAAAAGTCGGCAACAAAAAAATCTTCTTTATTGCAGGAGATCAAGACCCTGTAAACAATGGTGGAAAAGATGTTGAAGCATTGCACAACTTCTATTTAAAAAACAACATTGACTCAAAAATTAAGATTTACAAAAACGACAGACACGAAATTTTGAATGAAACTGACAAAGCCGAAGTTTGGCAAGATGTTGTTGACTTCTTCAACTTTTAGTTTGAAAAACAACAAAAAGCATTAAAAAAACGCGAAAATTCGCGTTTTTTTGTTTGTTTTACATTTTTTTGAGTTCTTCTTCAAGTCTGTTTTTAATACACTCAAAAACAGCATCTTGTGTTTGCAGAGCATCAACAACAAAAATTCGGTATGGATTGTCTTTTGCGAGTTGCAAATATCCTGCACGAACATTTTCATGATATTCTCTTCCTTTCAATTCCATACGATCAAGATTTTTCAGATTTTCATCGCTCATTTTTCTGCGCATCGCTTCGTCATAATCGACATCAAGCAAAAATGTCAAATCAGTTTCGTATCCGGCAATCGCAAAATCTGTGATGGCTTTTATATCGTCAATTTTGATGTTTCCAGCATATCCTTGATATGCATAACTCGAATCATAAAATCTGTCCAAAACAACCACCTTGCCTTCTGCCAACGCTGGGGCAATAACTTTTTCGACAATTTGTCTTCTGCTTGCGCTGAAAATCAAAAATTCAACTTCTGATGACATATCTGCTTTTGAATGCAACAACAAATTTCTCAGTTGCTCACCAACTTCGGTGCCACCTGGCTCTCTTGTGATAAGATAATCAATATTGTTATCTTCGAAATATTGTTTTATTTTTTTAATTTGGGTGCCTTTGCCACAAGCTTCGCCACCTTCAAACGAAATCAACAAACCTTTCTTTTTCATATCTTTTTTCTCCATAGTCAAATTTGGGCATTAAGAAAATTGTTCGACCAAAATCGAACAATTTTGCTTTTTGATTACTTATGATCGTGGCAGTCGCATTCGCCTTCGCAGCAGCAACCTTCAAGATCAAGAACATATTTTTCCAAAGATTCTGTCTTATAGAAGTTTTCTGGCATAAATTCTGTTGTGAAATATCCAGCTGGTGCCATCATCAAATCTGGAATTCTGTTTACAACTGTTGCACAAGTAAGTTCGACAGTTGCAGGTCTTTCAATCACAACTCTTGTGTTTGGTTCGCCTTCAATTGTCCAGTCGTTGCAGTCAAATTCTGTGTTGTCATAAACTTTTCCGATACATTCTGTTTCCAATGTGATGCCTTCTTTAGTTTCTGTAACAACAACAGCGCTCATTCCTGTGCAAGCACCTTTTGGAATTGTCATACCAAGAGTTGAACTCTTGAGTGCTTTTTTTGCGATGTGTGGAATACATTTTTGTGTTTGTTTTTTCACTGTCAAGCCAAGCTTGCTAGCAAGCCAACCATTTACTGTCCACATATAACTTGGGACAAATTCGCCTGCGTTGATAAGTTTCTTTCTTGCAGCTTCTGAAATGTTGTCTGCAGCAGCAACTTCTTTTTCAAAATCTTCAACAGAAAGTCCAGCACCATGAACTTTTGCAAGCGCAATGCCATAGTCTTCAACATTGTAACTGCTCTTTCCTTTGATTTTTGTGATTTTGTGTGTTGCACCTGCAAGCACGCTGATAAGGTTGCCCCAGAAAACATCTTGATAACCACTTCCACAAATTGTGCAACCATTTTCAATTGCAAGTTGATTGATTTTTTCAAATGCTTTTGGATTGCTGTTTTGTGGGAAGAAAGCTTCTTCGCAAGTTGAGATAGCATTTACGCCACATCTTGCACAAACAAGAAATGTTTCTTCGATGTCTGCAAGCAAACTCATTGTTGTAACAATAACACAATCTACATCATGAGTTTTGAGAAAGTTTTCAAAATTTTGTGCATTGTCAACCTTTACTTTATATTTTTTTCCATCTCCAATGATTTCGCCAATATCTTTGCCAATAACATTTTCGTTAATGTCAAAAGCTCCAACGATTTTTGCGCCTTTTTCAAACACGTAGCGCATTGTGTAGACGCTCATTTTTCCGCATCCGTATTGAACTATGTTTAATTTTTTCATTTAGTTCCTCCTTCTTGTAGTTTATAACATTTTTCCCAAAAAACAAAACAAAACAACAATTTTTTTGCGATTTTTTGCAACTTTTAAAAAAAAGAGTGAGGAAAAATCCTCACTCATTTTTTTTATTGTTTGCTCATAATCTTGGCTCTGTCTTTTCTGCGTTTTCTTATGATAAGCACAACCACAACGGCAATGCCCAACGCACCGACACCCCCAACTACAAGCCAGATCCACCACATTGATCCAGGTTGATCACGCCATACAGCATACAAAGTCAAAGTATCTTCAAAGTTGATGAAGATTTCTTCTCCGTCGAAGAATGCAACATCACCATCGTTGCTGAGAGACCAACCAAGGAACAATTTGTTTCCGTTTTCAAATGTGTTTGCTCTCAAAATAGCGTAGGTTCTATACAACACTTCGTCATTGTCGATAACTTCACTTGAGATATTGTTGTTTGGATCGTAGATAATCACGATCTTCTTTGTTTCTGCAACTGCTGTCAACACAAAGTCAACAGGTCTAACATCAAACAAGAAACCACGAGCCACATTTGAGTTTGGTTCTGGTTGTTGATTGTCATCAACGATCCAGCCCATCATCTTGTAACCAGATTTAAGTTCGACTGTCAAACTCAATCTCTTTGTGTATTTTGCTCTGTAAGTGTAAATCTTTGTGTATTCGTTGTAGTTTAACAATTCAAGATAGTTTGAATCGCCATAACCTTCAACAAGCACGCTTTCTACACCTTCAGAGAATGTAACCTTAAATTCAACATAGTTGATAATATAGTAGATTCTTACAACCGTAGATCCGTCTCCCATGATGATTGCATTTTCTGCACCGTTTTCACAGTAAGAGAATGAATAACCAGGGTCTTCTCTAAGAGCTGCCATAACATCAATCACAGATTCGGTTGTGCCCTTGTTTTTGTCAGTATACTTGAGTTCGTGTCCAGAATCTCCCAAAATTTCGTAGTAGTGTTCGAGAGTATATTCTGCCTCACCAAGTCTTGTGGCAACAAGTGCAACAATGTCAGCTTCTTGATTGATTGTAAATCTGTAAGTCGCAGTCATGATTGTTTGTCCATTGATTGTCCAGTGGTCAAACACATAACCAGGTCTTGCGACAGCTTCAAGAGTCACTTCACTTCCGTATGCATATTCTCCATCACCAGAAAGTGATTCGAGATGATTTGCAGTAAACTCGCTGTCATATTCAAACGAAACATTGATCATGATTCTGTTGTAATAGAATCTAATGATTGTTGAACCATCACCAGAAACCACTGGGTGGTCTGTTGGAAGTCCCTTGATTGAAACTTCGTAATGGTCAAATCTCAATCCCTTAAACATTTCAGGTCTGTAACCTTCGATTGATTCAAGGTTTTCGACATACATTTCAAGGAATGCTTCTGGAGCAAGATATTCGTTTGCAGTTCCGTGCAAGTTGATGTAGTGAACTCTGTTGTATTTGTCAGAAGCTTGATTGTCAACCAATTCTTGTCTGTAATATTCAATTCTGTATTCAATGTCAGTTTGAGCCACGATGTAAACTGTGACATCCATGTCAGAATCAGAGATGACAACTCTCAATCTTGTTGCAGTTTCTTCTCTCTTGACTCCGTTGACTTCAAATCCACCAAATGTAAATCCTGCATCAAGCTCAAATTCGATTGTTACTGTTTGACCTGAATATACATACCAAGCCAAGGTTGTAAGCTCTTGAATACCGTGTCCAGTAACGCTAAGACTGTCTACAATCAAACCGTTCATTGGATCTTCAAAAGTCAATGTCAAAACATATTGATCTCTGTTGAAGTAAATGTAAACGACTACAGAGCCATCACCAAGAATTTCAACAATTTCTCCGTCGATTGAGCTGTATGCTGGATTGAATCCATCTACAACAAGTTCGTCAAATCCAATGTCTTCTCTTGTCAAGACATGTTCTGTTTCGCCAGTCTTAACTACTCTTGGATATCTTACATCTTCAAGATAGTTTGTAAGAGTTATGTCTTGGAACATATAAACAACTGTAAACTTGGTGTCTGTGTTGTTTGTTGAAGCAAACACAACCACTGCATCAGCTGCAGGCATATTTTTGATAAACACTGCATATTGTTTTGTTCCATTTCCAAGTTCGGCAATTGTTACAGACAATTCAACTTCGAGTTTGTTTCCTTCCAAGTCTTCAACCCAGATATCTTTTTCGGCAAGTGAGTAACCTCTGTTGAGCACTCCTGTTACGCTTGCTTCTGCTTCGTATCTGTAATTTGCTTCATCTGACAAGTTGACAACTGCACGATAGTTTGTCGCTTTTGTTGACAACTTGTAGCTGTTTCTTGTGAAGTAAACTCCTACGACTGTTTGTCCGTTACCCATGATGACAACATTTTCGTCTACAAAACCAAAACTAAAGCCTGTGAAATCATATCCTGGTTCGTTTTCAACAAGTTCTCTCACAGCATCAACGTCAACCACACTCTCAGTTGCGCCTGTTGAATATGTTGTGTAAGCAGGTGTCTTATATTCGCCAGAAAGGGTTTCTTTGTAAATCTTGATTGTAAACAATGTGTCACCACTTGCAACTGCGTTTGCTTTGATTGTAATGTCGCCAGGTCCGATAGTCAATGATTTTCCGTCAGCTTCCAAAACAGTTCCTTCGACACTGTTTGCCAAGTCAACTTCAAAATATCCATCGCTGTAACCTTCGGCCTCACTCAAGCCCAAAGTCACTCTGTCGCCATACTTAACTGCATAAACTCTTTCGTTTACGGTATTGTTGATCAAGTAGTGTGTGTTTGTGCCTGAAGATACAAGCTCAACATCAGTCACTGTTGCGTTTTTGGTGATTGTCAAGTTGTAATATCTTCTTGCAAAATACACTTTTACAATTGTGTTTCCAACAGCAGAGATTGCTTGAGAATCTTGTCTGCTGCTTGTGTAAGCATAACCTTCAAGTTTGTCATAATCTGTGCCTGCCACGAAGTAGTGGTAAGCAATGTCACTAGTCACGATTGATTCTGTTTGAATTTCGTTTCCAGTAATATCAATATAGTTTCCTTCAGTTTCTCCATAAACTCCATCGAGAGTTTCTTTCAAGATTCTGATTGTAAATGGAGAATCTCCAAGTCCCCAAATCACATACAACATCACAACTTTTCCGTCTTGTGTTGTAAGATTTGTAACTTCAGGAATGCCATTTTCTTCACAATAGATGTTGACTTGTTCGCCATCATCTGTTGTGTATTTCCATCCAATAAAGTCATAACCTCTGTTTACCCAAGCAACAACTTCAAATGCTCTGAGTTTGTAGGTTTGATCATATTTGAATGTGCCAAGTGAAAGGGTTTGTTGTTCCGTTTCATCATAAGCATATTTGATTGTATATTCGATTGGAGTCCAAACTGCATACAATTCGACAGTGTCGTCACCAATTGTGCCTGTCACCATCTTTGTTGCATAGTATGCATCATCTGCAAGGTTTTTGTAAATGCCTCTGTTTTCAATTTGTGATACATCTGGCACTTCAACAACTTGATTTGCATCTGCTGTATCTGTTGTCCATGTAACAAATTTGTAACCTGTCTTTGTAAACGCACTTGCACTTGCAAGTTTGTAAATTTCGCTATACTTGACAACAACAGATTCGATTTCGCCTGCTGCAGTGTTTGAGTTGTAAACGATTGTATATTCGTTTTCAAGCCAAATTGCATGCATAGCAATATCTTCTGTCCAAGTATATTGTTCGAGCACATGGTTGATGCGATATTCTGCTTCTGTAGCCAATGGATCTGTTGACCAACCGAGCAAAGTATAACCTGTTTCAGAGAAGTAACCGTTGAACACAACTCTTTCAAGATATCTCACTCTTTGAGTTGTAAATTCACCTTCTTCTTTGAAGTTTTTGTAGTATGTGATTGAATACTCTTTAGGTTCTACTTCAATTTTTACAGTAACACTTTCTGAAGGCACTGTATAAGTGAAGAATCCATCTTCGCCAACATCAGTCCTCAAATACTCAATTCTTGTTGTTGCTGTTGTGATGACAATTCTCAAAAGTTGATATCCTTCTTTTGCTGTCACCTTGATTTTGAGTGTTGAAGTATATTTGATTGGAACAATTTCTTCTGTTTCAACCAAATAGTTTTCAACATCACCATTTGGATCCAAGTAGTTGATAACTACATTGTCAAGTCCAGCCATTGGTTCTGGTGGATCAGTGTTTGGTTTTGACATACTGAATCTTACATCCATGTCAACCAAAACATATTCGACACCAGTAACTGTGCTTCCATCACCATTGATGAGTGGAGCATCATCTCTCATTCTGCTGTATGCGTAACCTTGCTTGTTGATTGAAGTGTTGATATAAGCAGCAAACACAATTTCTTCGGTGATTTCTGTGTCTGTTCTACCTACAAGATTTACACTTTCTGCCAACACAAAGGTTCCATCAATTTTTTGTGTGTAATATTCAACAACATAAGGAGTGTCTGGATTTGCTTCCCAAACAGCAATTGCTTCCAAGTCATCTGGGTGGTTGTAAAGCAATGATTGACAATCTTCGTAGCGAGTTGTTTCTTCGCCAATTGTGATGTCCCAACCAATAAATGTGTAACCTGCTCTAACAAATCTGTTTGGTTCCAAAGGCATATATGTTGCAAACACATATTGTTGTGTGTAATCATCTGCAAGCTCTGGCTTAAATCCATTTTTGAATGTCAAAGTGTAGATGTTTGGTTGAGAAATTGCGTCAAATTCTACATTGCCTGCTGGCATTTCAAATGTGCCGTCAACTTCAACTCCCATTTCTGTCTTTTCAACATATTCAACAAATGTATAACCAGGGTTTTCTCTGTATGAAACAGTTACATGTGCACCATATTTTACTTTTACAACAATCTTGCCTGTTGTTTCTTCTTCAACAGTAGCATTTGCACCAGCTGCCACTCTGATATATTCGATGCCGATGTCATAATTTACAACAACATCATACCAAATACGCTTGTAGTAAACCTTGAGCACCATATCTCCTGCAGGATCAATGTTTGCACTCAAAATTGAATCTTCGTGATCTGGGAAGAACTCAAATCCAACAACTTCTTCCACTGGAAGCAATTCGTAATTTGCAGTCGAATCTGTCTTGCCAATCTTGTCGGCAGTTTTGTCTTCGTGCAAACTATATGTTCCGTCAATGTTTTCAAAATAGTATTCAATCTTGTAAGTATTGTCAGCAGGAATCCAAACAGCCCAAAGTTCTGTATCGTTTGGATCAAGATAATGTTCGAATTGCAAATCTGCCAATGTTTCATCATAAGTGTAAACAGGGATTTGTGCAATCGCTTCTTCTTTTGTTGTTGCCCAACCGATAAAGTCATAACCAAGTTTTGACCAACCTTCTTTGATGTTTGAAGGATAGTAAATTGTGTATGCAGTGTTGAATGTCACTTCTTCACTGAATGTTTCTTCATCTTCTTCGTTGAGATATCTGTGATATGTGAATGTGTAAACGATAGGTTCTGACTGAGTTGTGATTGTGATGTCATAAGGCGCCATGATCACATCATAATAGCCAGTTTCTGCATTTGCAACAAAACTCAAAATAAGTTTTGCACCATAATAATATCCATCTTCTCTCAATTCAAGTTGGACAGCTTCTGTTGTGCCAAGACTTTCTGATCCTTGTGCTTCTTGAGCAGTAACCACAAAGTCAAGGAATCTGTAACCAGGATACATATCAAGTTGCAATTCAAATGAAGCTTGATAGTATACACGATATTGATCTGGAAGTTGTGTGATTGTGCTTGCATCTTTTACATTTGGCACAAATGTTTGAACTCCAACAGATGTGTTGAGGATCAAACTGTAGTGCAATCTCACATATTTGATGCAAACAACTGCATAACCTTCAGGATTGTCGTTGCTGTAGATAATGAAGATTTCTTCTTGATCATTTTCATCAACAAATGTCGAATAGTCGAAACCTGTGTAAGTGCGCACCAAACCAAGTTCTACCAAATAGTCATAAGTCACAAGTTTGTCAGTTGTGCCTTCTGCAATGATTTCTTCATCTACTTCATAACCATCTCTAGCTACATTTTCGAGTTTGTAAACAACTCTAAACTTAGTGTCATTTCTTGGTGTTGCAACCAAAGTCACCAAAGTTTCGCCGTGGAAAATAAATTCGTAGAACGCACCTGTTGATTGAACTTCGTCACCAAGATTGAAGCTTGTAAAGTCATAACCACCCTTGAGTGCAGATTTTGTTTCTTCCTCAATTGTGTATGTGTGATAAATTCTCACGATTTGATCGTAGTAAACAATCATTTCTTCTTCGTATGGGAACAACTCTCCATCGACGAAGATTGTAACTTGTGTTGCATCAATACCAGCAGTTCCGTCAATCCAGAACTTGTATGGGATAGGTTCCCAAACAGCCCAGAGATTTACATTTTCGCTGTATACTTCCAACATAAATTCTGCTTGATCAGCATAATCATATTCTCTTGCATCAGCCTTTTCTTCTGTCAATGCCCAACCTGCAAAGGTGTAACCTGTGCGAGTAAATTGAGTTGCATCAAGCACGATTGTTTCGCGATAGATGTTTGTGCCAGATTGAAGATATGTTGTGTCTCCATCTTCTGTTGCACCATTGTTTCCAATAAAGGTGATTGTGTATGGTTTTGGTCTTGCTGAAGCCAAAACTTCAACTCTTTCGGCAATCATATCAAATTGTCCACTTGCTGCATCAACTTGTTCGCTCGAATAAGCAACAAATTCATAACCAGGGTTGTCGATTGTGTATGCAAGAATGATTGTTGTTTCAAATCTTACATAATAGTTTCCTTCGCCAACATTTGTGATGTAGAAAGTTTCTTCTTGATCTGCATCAGGTTGTTGTTGTGCCGAAGCAGTAAATGTTGTGATACCGATTGTTGTTGAAAGATCCAAATCAAAGTAGCTTCTTGAATAGTAAACATTGATTTGTGCTTGCACATCTGCATCAAGTGATGCGTAGATTGTGTGAGTATAAGCAAATCCTGCCAAAGTTGGCAATGCTCCACCTGTCAAATCTACCACCATTTGTTCGGTAACCATAGTGTCGGTGTAGCCTTGACCTTCCAAAGATGGAACTTCAGCCTTAAATTCATAAGACTTTCCGTCCAAGCTTTCAAAATTGTAAAGCACTGTAAACTTGGTGTCATTTCTTGCTTGCCACTTAGCATAAAGAGTTGTGTCTTCTACAATCTTTACAGTGTCATTGTTTACAACAAGCAATGTAAGTGCTTGATCGAAATACCAGCCAACAAAGTCATAACCTCTTCTTGTTGGGAAGACAAGTCCTCTTTCAACCCCTTCAACTGTTGCAAGAGCATACTTGCTGTCGTAAGTTACGATTGCTTCTGTATATTCAATTGTTGTTGCACCAGTTCCGATTGCATTGTTGAGATCAAATGTGATCTTATATTTGTTTGGAATGTATGTTACGACAATTGTCTTGCCGAGTTCGTCCATAATTCCTTCAACAACCAAAATGTCAGCTGTATATCCAGTGATGATTGGAGATGCAACTTCATATGGTTGCATATATTTGATTGACTGAACTACTGTTTCTGCAGCAGTTGTTCCGTTTTGATAGTTGTAAACAACAGTCAAATCATAAGAGTTTACAAACCATTTTGCCTTCAATGTAACATTTCCATAAATGCCAACATCAAGGATTTCGTCTTCAAGAGTATTGAGGTCAATATCTCCTGAGAACACCACTTGCCAATTTCCTTCTGACTCTTCAAAAGTATAACCGAGCAATGTGTGTCCAATCTTTGACAAGAATGGTTCGATAACAAGATGAACTTCATCTTCGATTGTAAATGTTGATGTATAAGTTTCGCCCTCAACACCTTCAAATCCACCAGCAAAACCTTCAAGATTTGCAAGATATGTGATTGTGTAAGTGATTGTCTTCCATTGTGCATAAAGGACAAATTCACCTTCTGGAGCAAGGTTGATAACTTCTGCTTCATCCGCATATTCATCACCCGAACGATCTGCTTTGCTGTTCCAGCCGTCAAATGTGTAACCAATCTTTGTGAATGTTGATTTTGGAAGTGTAAGAGTTTCGTCATAAGTTGCTTTCACATCTTCCATTTCGCCTATACCAGTGTTTGGATTAAACTTGATGATATATTTGTTTGCTTCCCAAATTGCGTGTGCAATCACGCTTCCATTTGGTGTGCTTGTAAGCGAACGAAGAATGTCATCTGCATAAACAACAGTTTCAACCCCTTCAATTGAAATTGTCCAGCCAACAAATGTGTATCCTTCAACAAAATAACCAAGGTCATCAGCATGCTTAATCGCAACATTCGCTGTATAGAGATATGTTTCGGCATCACTCAAAACATCTTCTTTTGCACAAACAGATGAATAGTTTGAATTGTATGCCAAAGTATATGTGTTTTCATTCCAGATTACATACAACACAACAGTTTCTCCTGCTGTTGAAGTGAGGTTTACAACGCCCTCTTGTTCGTCTGCAAAAGATTCGCCTGTGCCGTCTGCATTTCTGTTCCATTCCTTAAATGTGTAACCTGTGCGAACATACAAGTTTTTCTTAAGTGTGAATGGTGCATCATAGAAGATTTCGTCATGTCCTTCCATTTCGCCACCTGTTGCCATATTGCCATCATAAGCAACTTTGTATGCAATAGGAGACCAAATTGCGTGCAATTCGAGATCTGCTGTGAGCAAATAGTTAAATTCTTGTTGATCTGTGTAAACAACGCCACTTTCATCTGCAACAGTGTTCCATTCTTTGTAAGTATATCCCACTCTTGTAAATGTGTTTGGTGTCAAAATCACAGTTCTGTTGTATGTTGCTTGTTGTGTCACAACATCAACATCAGTGTCGTATCCGTAGAATGTGATTGTGTAAACTTTGTTTTCAGCAACAGCTCTCACAGAAATGTCTTCGATGCCTGCAGTAATTGTGTAAGCATTTCCAACTTTTGTTGCGCCTTCAAAATCAACCCATCTGTAGCCATCTGTTGACAACACATAAGTCAATGTTGCAGTTGCGCCATATTTCAACGAGAATTGTCCATCTTCTGTAAAGTTGAAGTCCAATCTATAAGCGCCACCTTCTTCGTTGACAAAAGCTCTTACTGAAGCAACACCTTCTGTCATTGAAACTGAAACTTGGATAGAATTTCTTGAATAGAATACATCCAATGTAGAAGTTCCGTCACCTTTGACAATAACTCCTGTTTGGAAAGTAGAGAATGTAAATCCATCGTATGTCTTAAGTCCAAGACCTTCAACGCTTTCAATTTCGCTTGCTGTATACAAGTGTTTTACAACTTGATCTTCATCTGCATCATAAACCCACTTGCTGTCTGCCATATCTCTAAAGAAATATTTGATTGTTACATCTGCAGGCAATGTGCGTCCATTCATATAGATGCTCAAGTTTTCTGATGGCATAG
The DNA here is from genome assembly GCA_045650745.1 of Candidatus Caccovivens sp. GTDB lineage: Bacteria > Bacillota > Clostridia > Christensenellales > UBA1242 > Caccovivens. The sequence continues at coordinate 146,815 of JAZRRN010000049.1, read as the reverse complement.
ATGCAATATACCAATCAGGATCTTCACCCACAACAATTTCATCTGACCAACTGCCATAAGCATAGCCAGGTTCGGTGTCATAGACAAGATCTACTCTTGCTTCGTATCTTACAGAATAAAGTTTTGTGCCTTCAGCAACATTTTCAGTTTCTTCGATAACCTTCAAAGTATCTGTGATTGCCTCGAGTTGTGAAATACCTGTTGTAAGTTGCAATGAAAGTGCATAATAATTTCTTGAATAATAAATTGTAACAATCAAATTTTGATCGCCTGGGTCAACAACCGGTTTTACGATGCCACCTTCAAATCTTTCATAACTAAATCCTGCCACATCTTCAATGTCGTCAGCAATCTTGTCATAGTCAATAAGCACATCAACAAGATCAATCTTTGTCTTGTCTGTCACAAGAGCAAGATTTTCTTCGTAAAGAGTTGTATCGTCCAAAGATTCAAATCTGTATTTTACAATATATTCAAATGGCAATGCAGTAACTTTAACTTCAAATGCCATATCTTCGTGAAGCAAGAATGTGTAAGGCAATTCTGCAGCTTCAACTTCCAACAATCCGCATACGATGCCGTCCAATCTGTAACCCTTTGATTGAACAACACCAACAGTAACCGAACTGTTGTATTTGAACACATCTTCATCAACTTCATGTTCGCTTGTTGCTGAAACGCTGTCAACACCAAGTGAAGGAATAACAAAGTCAATGCTGTATGTGTTTCTTGTGTAATATACTCTCAAAACAAGTGATCCATCACCAATGACAGCTCCTGTCAAAATTGTGTTTGGATTGTTGAGATCAAGAGTAAATCCATAGTAAGTGAGTTGTGGAATTGAAACCACTGTTTCTGTAAATTGATCAGTGATTGTTGTAGAATTTCTGTCAATTTCAAGACCTGTTTCTACAATTTCTGTATCAAGCACATAATTGCCGTCCAATCCTTCCAAATAATATTCCAATCTGTATGGAGCATAATCTGGAGTCCAGATTGCATAAACAACAACTTCGCCACCGTGTTCGGCACTCAAGTTGAACATATAGTAAACTTCATTGTACAAGTAAATTCCATTTGCCTTGCTGTTTTCAACCAAATATGTTGTCACATCTTTGCCTGCAAGTTGTTCGGCAGTCAATTCTGTATGATTTGATTCTTTTCCGTTTACTGTCGACCAACCAAGGAATCTGTAACCAGCTCTCAAAGTTGTTTCTGCAATTGGTTTTGCTTGGTCGTAAGTTGCAGATGTGTCAGCAACTGCACTTCCGTTGTTTGTTTCAAATGAAACATTGTATGTGTTTGCTCTCCAAACAGCCATCATTGTCACAACACCGTTGTCTTGTGTTGTCAAGTTGATAACTGTGTCAGCCAACTCATAAGATTGACCTTCGCATTCCCAACCAACTTGTGTGTAACCAAGTTTTGTAAATCCAGTTCCATCACTCAAAACAACTTCAACATCATATGTCGCAGGAGTAGATTGAATTGATCCAACGCCTGTGTTTGCATGGTATGAAATTTCGTATGTGTTTGGAGCAACATTTGCTGTGATTGTTGTGTCGTTGTCTTGCAAGTATGTGTAAGTCAATTCAAGTGCAGTAGAAAGATCATATTCGTCCTCTGTCCACTTGTTGAAGTGATAACCGATATCCATTGTTGCTGTCAATTTGATTGTTGTGTCAAACACAACTGTATATTGATCAGTGCCAATTTCAGTTGCATTTTCAACTACCACCGAAACTTTTGGCAATGTCTTGTCGATTGTCAATGTGTATGATTCAACTTGCCAGATTGCGTAAATAGTCACACTTCCAGCTGTTTGACATACTGTCGAAGAATCCACCACTTCTCCATCTTCTTCAGTTGAAGATGCAAATGTCACAAATTCGTAACCAACTCTGTCAACTGCAGGGTGAGCAAAGTCTGCAAATGTAACATATTCTGCGCCGTTTGGAGCAGTTTCATCATCGTTTACATAAAGTCTTGAATAGTTTACATCGTAGATAGCATACAAACTCAACAATCCATTTGTTGCAACGAGCGAGTTGCCTTCGCTTGTCTTAACTTCTGTGATGTCAGCAACAGTAGATCCTGCATTGAAGTGTGAATCGTTGAAGTTGAGGACAACTTCGTATCTGTTTGCTTTCCATTGTGCTGTGATTGTGTCATCGCCAACACCTGTTGTGTTTACGCCAATACCAAATGTGTAAGTGTCGCCAACCAATCTGCCAGCGTTTGCTTCGGTTGTAAACTTCCAACCTACAAATGTGTAACCAACCCTGCCAGCAACAGCAAGTTGATATGTGCTGCCATAGTTTTGTGTCACAACAAACACTTCTTCACTTGCATTATATTGACCTGCGTTTGGATCAATTGTAAGTGTGTAAGTGTTGATTTTTGCTTGAGATGTGATTGTCGCATCTCCCATACCCATCTTGACAATTTGAGATCCCATTTGATCTTCTGTAAGAGCAAGCAATGGTGTGCCACCAGCAACATAGTTTTGCCATGTGTAACCTTCCCAAAGGATTGTTTCAAGTGCAAATTCTTCTTCAAAATACAATGTGTGTTCTGAAGCGTCTTCAACTTGAACTCCCTTAACTTTTACAGTTGTTCCTTCTTGAGCATAAATTGTCAATGTGTAAGTATTTCTAGCAAAGTAAATGTGGATTTGTGCAGAACCATCTGGTTCAACAAGGATTTCGCTTATATCTCCTGTTGTCACAGTGTCGATTGTAAATCCATCAAATGAGTATGCAACTTCATTGATTGTGACAATTGTCAAATCTGCGTTGATCTCTGTTTCAAGATATTGGTCTGTGATACCATCTCTTCTTTCTTCACTTGAAAGTCCAGATGCGTCATATCCACCAACAGTGTTCATCTTGTGCAAATAAACCATATATGGGGTTGTTCGGTTTGCTTCCCATTGTGCTTCAAATGCAACATGTCCATACATTCCAACATTTACTGAAGATTCTGTATAGATTGTATCTTTCACAAAGTTTCCGTCAACCAAATCAGCATATTCGCTTGTAACTTTCCAACCGATAAATGTGTAACCAAGTCTTTCTGCTTGTGCAAACACAATCGAATCTCTAATTGTGTATTCAGTCATTGGTGTTTCGCCTTCTGACCACTTACCTTTTGCCAAATCATAAGTGATGTTGTATTTGTTTGCACTGTATACAACAGTCTTTTCAACATCATTTGCAGGCATTGAGTCGATTGTGATGTTTGTAAAGTCGGCAGTGTATCCATAGATAAGTGCACTGTCAACGCTAATGCTTTCTCTAAATTTAAGCACTCTTTCAAATGTAGGTTTTGCTTCTGTGCCATCAAAGTAGAGATAGTCAATTGTGAGTGTATATGTGTTGATTGTCCAATTTGCATAAATCACAGTGTCATCATTTGCTGTCGCAAATCCAGTTGTGCTGTAGATGCGAGTTGCAAGGTCAACCGTGCCATCTGCTGCATATGCAGTTGTATACCAACCATTGAATGTGTGTCCGATGCGTTGTGGATTGAGAGCATCAAACAACACTTCTTGCTCGCCAGCTGTAACTTGTTTGTTTGTGTAAAGCACTGCCCATGTGCTGTCAAATTCTGCATACAAAGTGATTTTTCCATTTGTCACTGGTTGTGATGCTGTGACTTCATCTGTAGAATTTGTGTCAAACACAACTTTGTATCTGTTTGGTTGTGCTGTTGCAGTAACATTTACAAGTTTTGCAGGCATTGCAAATTTGTCATCAACAATTGAGATTCCAGAAGCTGTATCCCAACCTGTCAATGTGTAACCTGTTTTGTTTGTTGCAGTCAAAGAAACTTCTGCATCATATTGAACATCATATCTTCTTGCAACTTCTGTGCTTGTTGCGTCAAGTTTTACACCAGTTCCACTTGCACCAACAGAAGCAACACCGTTTCCTGCAAGCAATACGAAGATGTAAGAATTTCTTGCGTAGAAGTATCTTACAAGTGTCACACCGTTTGCATCAACAACAACAGATTGAGCGTTTGGAGAAGTAAATCCTTCAAATGTTTTTACTGCTGGTGTTTGTGTGCTGTCTGTGTATGCTTGGAAGACTTCAACAAGATCATTTCCGTGTTCGTCTTTTGCAAGAGTGCTGTTTGTTGTGTCAAGGTCACTATAAACGCCAATGTTTGCTTGATAGTGTTCTACTGTGTAGTTTACAAGTTTGTATTCCCACTTAGCATAGATTATTGTGTCATCATTTGCAGTCAAGAAGTGTGTTGAATTTGTGATTTGTGTGCCCTTGTTGTCATTTGCTGCAAGCAAGTTTCTTTCTGTGTAGAAGCCAACAAATCTGTAACCATTTCTTGTGATAACTGTGTCAGTAAAGTCTTCAACAGCGATAGGTTCGCCACCTTCTTCTTGCAAATACATTGCATCATAGTTTGTGTCATAGGTCACATACATTTCAACAAGTCCACCGACTTCTGTGCCGATTGTTGTGACTGCTCTTGTTGTTCCGTTTCCAGCTTTGCTGTCGTTGAGATCAAGAACAACTTTATATCTGTTTACTTTCCATTGAGCTGTGATAGTGTCATCGCCAACTCCTGTTGTGTTTACACCAACACCGAAAGTATAAACCCCTGCATCAAGTCTGTTTGAGTTTGCTTCAGGGTCAACAACCCAACCCATGAATGTGTAACCAACTCTTGTTGGATTTGCAACTGTGTATGTCGAGCCATAAGTTTGTTCGATCACAATGTCAGTTGTACTACCTTCGTATACACCACCATTTGGTTTGATTGTCAATTTGTAAGAATCAATTGTCGCTTGAGATGTGATTTCTGCATCGCCCATGCCCATTTGTGCTGTTTGAGCACCCATAGCATCTGCCACAAGTTTGAGAAGTGGTGTGCCTGTCGCAGAATATCCTTCCCATGTGTAACCTTCCCAAAGGATTGTTTCAAGCGTAAACTCTTCTTCAAAATACATAGTAAGTTGTGTTCCATCAACTACAGCAGATTCTTTAACTTTTACAGTTGTTCCTGCTTGTACACGGATTGTGAGTGTGTATGTATTTCTGATAAAGTAGAGTTTCACGATTGCACTTCCGTCAGCATTGACATTGATATTTCCCAAAGTTGAGAGATCAGTGTCTACAACAAAGCCGGCGAAAGAGTAAGTAACCTCGTTGATTGAGATTGCTGTTGTTTTTGCACCTTCGGTGATTTGTTCGATTCTAAGATTTGTGTCAGTAGTTCCGTCATTTCTTACAATAGGTTCGACAGTTTCTGGATAATTGCCAGCAGTGTCCATTTGATAAATTTCGATGCTGTATTCAATATCATTTCTTGCAACCCAAACTGCATAGAAGTTGAGCACATCACCATCTACTGCAGTAAGATTTATGACTTCTTGTTGATCTGTGTAAACAACATTTCCACTTGCACTTGTTGCCCAACCAGTGAAATCATAACCGAGTTTTGTGAATCCGTTTGGTGTGAGTGTTTGTGCAGTGTTGTATGTCATTTGAAGATCAGCCATAGTTCCTGCGCCAGTGTTTGCGTGGAACTTGATTGTATATTTGTGAACTTTCCATTCTGCAAACAATTCTACATCGCCGACATGTTGCCAAATGCCATTTTCGCCAGTGTAGTCTGTGTTTGCAATCAATTTGCCGGCAACATCAATGATCAAATCGTTTCCGTTTTGAGTCTTAGCCCAACCAAGGAATGTGTATCCTGTGCGTCTTGGGTTTGAGATTGCCTTGCTCAATGTGTTGCTGTCATAAGTTGCAACAACACTTGTTGTGCCTTCGACATCGGCACTGTTTTGATTGAGTGTGATTGTATATTCGTTTGCTTTCCATGTTGCAGTAATTGCAATCGAACCATAAGTGTTTGCCAAAATTGCAAGCACTGAAGAGTCGTTGACTTGTGTGAGTGTAGGGAGATTTGATGAGTGTTCATCGTCGCCTTTCCAAACATGTCTCCAACCCATAAATGTCCAACCTGTGCGCACTGGTGTGTTTACAGTGATCGAACGGTCATTGAGTGATGTTTGATATTGAGTTTCGTTTTCTGCAGTGCCATGATCAAGATCATAATCAATTGCATAAACATTACCTTCAAACTTCAACACAATTTCAAGTTGTGATTCTTCTTCAACAACAATGTCAAGAAGTGGATTTACATTTCCTTCAACTGCTGTTTCGCTGTCTTCAACAGCTGTGTAGTTCCACACAATACCCTTGAATGTCCAACCTCCACCAACTTGCAAGTTTGAGAGTGTGATGCGAGTTCCAAAGTCAACAAGTTTGTTGAAATCAGAAGCTCCTGCAAGCAAGCTTGTGTCAGCCAAAACATCAACGACAGATGTGTTGAGTCCTTCGACGATTGTTTCTGTTCCATCAAAAGCAAAACTACCGCTAATGTCAACATAATATTGATTTCTTGTGTAGAAATAGTTTACAACGGTTGTTCCTCTCGCATCAATCACAATTGTTTGTGCTGTTGGAGAAGTAAAGCCTTTGTATGTTTCAACTGCTGGAGTTTTTGTAGAATCTGTTTCTCCAGTCAAGTTTTCTTCTTTTACCAAATCCCAATGTGTAGAATTTGAAATGTCAGCGTTGTCAATATGCTTCTTTTCTTGATAATGATTTACAACATATGGAGTGTCTTGGTTTCTTGTCCAGAATGCATACAAAACAGTATCGTTGCCTGTATATTCAAACAGCGTTTCTGTTGTGATTTGAGTTGCACCATCAACAGTGCCACCCAAAGCAATGTTTCTGTCATAGAATCCAACAAATGTGTAACCAAGTCTTGAAACATTTACGCTTGTAAAGTCTGCATAATTTACGGTTGTGTTACCCTTCTCTTCAGTATAAAGAGTTTGATATTTTGTGCCGTAATCAATATACAAAGTGATTGTTCCGTTTACAAGGCTTGCATTTGCAATGTTGTTTACATTTTCAACAGATGTTGTTCCGTTTGAGAATGTTGCATCATTGATGTTGAGCACAACCTTATATCTGTTTACAATCCATTTTGCTGTCAATGTGTCATCTCCGGCATTGAATGTGTAAACGCCGTTTTCAAACACACCATGGAAGTTTGCACTTCTTTCCCAACCGTCAAATGTGTGGCCAATTCTTACAGGGTCGGCGATTTCAACTGTTGTTTGATAATATTGATTGTAAACAGTTTCTGCGCCAGTTTCGTTGTAAGTTCCACCATTTGGATTTACGGTCAAGGTATATTTATTTCTTGCGAAGTAGAGAGAAATTTCTCTAAATTCTTCAATTTCGCCATCACCATCATTGATCAAAGTGATCTTGATTGTGATGTCATTTGTGTCACTTGTGATGCCAGTTTTTGCTTCGTCATAAGAGAAACCAACATATTCGTAAACCGAAGTTTCATGAGTTTCTTCTCCTGTTTCGAGACGCTTTCTCACTGCATCCATTGTCACAGAAGTTCCTGTTGTTGTGAAGTTGATCACAGTGTCAGTTACACCTTGCTTTGTGATAACTGATGTTGGACTTGCAGAATAGTTTCCGTCTTTGTCCATCAAATAAACTTTTGTGATGTATGGAGTGTCAGTTCTTGCTTCCCAAACTGTGTACAAGTGGATAACATCGTTTGGAACGATAGTCAAGTTGAAAACTTGTTGTCCATCTTCATAAACAAGTTCGCCATCTTCTTCTGTTGCCCAACCTTTGTAGATATAACCTGCTCGAGTGAAAGCATTTGTTGTCAAGTTGTATGCAACATCATAATCCAATGTCATGTCTTCCATAGATCCTCTGACGTTTTCGCCAGTGCCATGGAATTTGATTGAATAAACAATTGTTTCCCATTGTGCATAAAGATCAACATTTCCAACCACTTGCCAAGTGATTTCTTCTCCTGCAGTCCAGCCATTGCCAGAACCGTTTGCAAGAGTGTTCCATCCAACAAATGTGTAACCTGTCTTGTAGTAAAGGTTTGCTGGTCTAACTGTATATTTCGAGTCAAACACAACAGAATCCGTAACTTCGTTTCCTGTTCCACTGTTTGGATAGTATGTGATTGTGTAAGTGTTTGGTTGCCATACAGCTGTGAGTGTGATGTCTCCATATACATTTGCAGCAAGTTCGATATTTCCTGTTGCAACTGCTGGAGTTTGTGTGCTGTGATCTGTGGCATCTTTCCAAGCGAAAGCCCATTCTACAAATGTGTAGCCCGGTCTTACGACTGGAGCCAAAGCAAACACTTGATTTGAGATCTTTGTGCTATATTCGATTGTTGGTTGTTGAATGCTTGTGCCTTCAACGAAATCCAATTCGATCACAAAATCTCTTCCTTCAAACAACAAATAAATTGTTGTGTCAAATTCTGTCATCAAATAAGAATCAATATTTGCTTCTGCATCTGTCACCCAAGCAGAACTTACAAATCTTTCAACAACAAAACCTTCGTAAGTATAACCTGGATAGAGATCCATATTTGAAACTACGATTTCTGAACCGTAATCAATGTTTGATTGATATGCAGAAATTTGTGAGTTTGCAACTCCTGCAATCGTCAAGTCAACCTTGTTGATGTCAAGAGTTGGATTAACTTCGCCATCAAATTTTGCTTTGAGTGTGAGTTGATATTGAAGTCTAGTGTAATAATAATGAACTTCACCTGTGCCGTCTGGCTTAATCAAAATTGTTTGAGTTGCAGGAGCAACAAAACCAATATAATTTTTAACGGCAGGTGTAACCATTGTGTCAGTAACACCTTTCAAAACTTCTACTTCAGGATCGTCCCAATGAGCTGGGTTTGAAGTTGATGGGTTTTCAACTCCGATTGATTCTTTATAGTGATAGATTGTGTAAGGTGTGTCTGGATTTGGTATCCATTTTGCATAAACAGTGTGGTTTGCAGGAGTTTTTACAATTGTTTCTTCTGTCAAAGTTGTTGTAAATGCAGGTTCGAAATACCAATTGTCAAATGTGTAACCAATTCTTTGAGCAACTGCGAGTGTGCCATAAGCAGCATCAAACACAACTGTCTTTGTTGCGATGTCAACTGTGCCACCGTTTGGCTCGAAGGTCACAACATATTCATTTGGAGTCCACTTTGCAAACAAAGTTGCATTTTCGGCTTTCTTCCAAATTCCGTTTGCACCTGTAAAGCCTTCGACATTTTCTACTAAATGTCCTGCTGTGTCAATCACAACAATTTCGCCATCTCTCAAAGATGTCCAACCTCTAAAGGTGTAACCTGTCTTGGTTGGGTTGCTGATTGGCACATTCAAAGAAGCACTGTCATAAGTTGCAACAACAGTTTTTGTTCCTTCTGTGGTTGCTGTGTTTTGATCCAATGTGATTGTGTAAGGATTTGCTGTCCAAAGAACTTCAATTCTTACAGAACCATTTTTTGTTGATGTAAGTTGTGCAAAAGCATAACCTTCTGTGCGTTGTCCTGTTGTCACAGCACTTGATGTCCAGTGATTGCTGAATGACTTGCCACCCAAGTAAACGCTTGAAGAGTCTGTTGTGATTGCATACAAATGTCTTGTTGCACCACTTTGGATACCCCAAGTATAACCTACTCTTGATGGATCAGATCCCTTGATGTCAGAGCCAAGTTGCAATCCTGCAGGTGTAAAGCCTACACCACTTGCGCCAGCAACAACAATGTCGCTATATTTGATGCCTTCGATTGAATTTGCTTCACTTGTGATTGAAACTGTTTTATAAACATTTCCATCAGCCGCAGCAACTTTCACATCAAATGCATTATGCACTCCCATAAATGTCAATGTATAAGAGTGTTCTGACCAAATTGCATAAAGTGTAACTTCTTGACCTTCTGTTGTAGCCAAAGATTCGGTAACAGTTGCACCATCTGCCAAAATTACTTCGCCAGTTGATGATGTTGCCCAACCTGCAAATGTGTAACCTGTGCGCACAAAACTTGTTGTTGGAAGCGCCTTGTCAACATGGTATTCCATATCAAGGTTTTCCATTGTGCCAACGCCACCATTTGCATTGAATGAAATTGTATATTTCATATCTCTGCTTTGCACATCAAGATAATATGCAACGCCTTTGTTTACGGCTGCAACATAGTTGAATTTTTCGATTGTGTATGAGAATGCAGTTCTATCAAGTGCGATTGTGCCGACATTTTCAAGTGCTGAAGGGTTTGTGCCACCCTTTACAGATTGAATAACATAGCCAACACTTGGCACGATAGAAATTTCTGCCCTTGTGCCATAAACAATCAATGCAGATCCACTTTCTGTGTAAACTTGATCATTGATTGTGATTTGAGCAATTCTTGTCGAACTGTCCAAAGTAAATTGAATTGCATAAGAGTTTACTGCCCAAACTGCATAGAGTTGGATAGATTCTGCTCTTTGCCATCTGCCATCACTTGTTGTATAGCCAGTCATGCTTGCAACGAGATTTCCTTGATCATCGATAAGGATATCTTTTCCGTCACGGGTGATTGACCAACCATCAAATGCATAACCAACTTTTTGTGGTGCTGTGATTGCAAATGATTTTGTTTGTTCGTAAACAGCAACAACACTTAATGTTCCATCAGTTGTCGCACTGTTTTGATCGAGCGAAATTGTGTAAGAATTTGGAGTGTACTCAGCATAGAAAGTTTTGTTTCCGATTGTGCCAAGTGGGATTTCTGTAACAGCAGTTCCACTCAAGTTTTCGTTTTCTTTCCACGCAACAAATGTGTAACCTGTTCTGACAACATTTGCTTCGACTGGAAGTGTAACCTTTGTGATTACATTATAAATTTCGACAGGTGTAAATCCTGGAGCAAATTCGCCACCATTGAGCACATAAGTGATTGTGTATGGTGTTGAAACAAATTTTGCATAGTATGCCAAGTGTCCACTTGTGCCAAATTGGAGTGTTGGTTTGGCAAGAGTTGAAACCACATCACCTGTACATTCTTGATTTGCATACCAACCTTCAAATGTATAGCCAGGTTCTGCGATTGCTTCTGGAGTGAATGACATAACTTCGCCGTACGCCCAAGAGTTTGTGCTTGTTGCACCTACTTCGCCACCTTCGTGAGTTTTTACGCTACCACCAGACGCATCAAGCGCAACGCCATTTGTGACTGCATACAAATTGATTTGGATTGCATAGCAAACTCTAAATTCAAGTTGAACGCCTGCTTCTGTGTCATCAGCAGTGATTGTGTAAGAAGTGAGTGTGTCTCCTGACCAAGTTGTGCCTTTGACATATTTAGCAAATGAATACAATGGGGTTCCGTAAGCATCAAGTTTTGCATCGTGAGCAAATTGAACGATTTCACCAGTCTTGAATGATTGTGTGAATGTCCAAGTGCTTGTGCCCATAACATTTCCTTCTGCAGAAGTGCCAGACAAGTTTTGCACTCTTACTGAAACAGTTTTTGAAATCCAGTAAGCATAGAGTGTGTGTGCTTCTTCGTTTGTCACTTTTGTGCTTGAAGTCACAGCTTCAGTTGTTGGTGTTGCATCAACAGCATAAGCTTGAGTATACCAACCACCAAATGTGTAACCTCTTCTTACAGGGACAGGAAGTGTAGGATAATTTTCGTTGAATTTTGTTGTCATTGTTGTTGGACTTACTGTGCCAAGGTTTGGATTGAAAGTAACAACAACATCTTTTGCGATACCTGCCGCTGTAATAACGACTGGTCCGATGATTTTTGAGCCAACAATAATTATTGTTGCTGTTTGTTGGTCAGCAGAGATTGTGTAAGAATAATCTGTGCCGGCAACTTTTACTTCGCCAAGGACAGTAACCGAAATTGTCGTTGGCAAATGATAACCATACGCTCTGTGAAGAGTTGCAGTGTATGTAACACCACTGGTTGCTGTAGCATCGCCAGCAGCAGTAACATTTGTCACATTGAATGTAACATCGTTGATGCCTGGCACACCAGGGACAACAACTTCAACAGAAGCGTTGATATATTCTTTTTCGATAACAAGTGTTGCTGAATTGTAATCAGCGCCTCTTGTGTAAGTGTATCCATCAGTAAGCAAAACGCCACCAACTTTCACTTGAACATTTTCTGGCATTGAATAACCAGTGTTTGATGTGAATGTTGCATTGATGTTTGCTTCGTGTGACTTAACACTTGTTGGACTTGATGCACCAACAGTAACATTTGTTGTTGTATAAACAATTGTTTGTGTGTTTGCAGTCCACTTAGCATACAATGTGTGCGCTTCGTGATTTACAACTTGTGTGTTTTCTGCAACTTGGTTTTTGCAAGCTGAATCAGAATACCAACCAGCAAATGTGTAACCCGTGCGAGTTGCTGTCGCCAAAGCACCATAGAAGTTGTTGAATGTCACAGTCTTTGTTGTAGGTGTAACATTGTAGTTGTCTGTTGGATAACTTGTTGTAACATTTGCATCAAATGCAACTTCAATGCTGTTTGCTGTCCATTGTGCATAGAATGTTTTTCCTTCTGCAGCAGACCAATTTCCGGCAGCACTTGTGATGCCAGAAACCCCTGCATTGAGTGCACCCAAGTTTGTGATAACTTGTGTGCCACCAGTTGATGAAGTGTACCAACCTTTAAATGTATAACCGTTTCTCTTTGCAATAGGTGAAACTACTGAGCCAGAAACATTGTTTGGATAAGTTGATTGTGTCCAACCTGTATAGAATTGAGTTGAACCATATGCAATATATGCCTTTGGAGGCAAGCATTCAACAGTTGTTGTGCCATCGCCTTGGTTTCCGTCAAACACAATTTCATAAACATTTGGTTGCCATACTGCTGTAAGGACAACATTTCCATACATGCCAGTAAGCAAATATCCGTTTGCATAAACTTTGTCCAATTCCCAGTTGCCAGCAACTGTTGTTGCTTTCCAACCCATAAATGATTGTCCAACCTTTGTGATTGTTGGCAAAGTTGTCGTGCTTTCGATGTTGTAAGAAACAGGAGCCCCTGCTGCGAGTGTGCCACCATTTGTGTTGTAAGAAATGGTGTATGTGATTGGAGTCCATGTCGCTGTGAGTGTGAAGTCACCGTAAGCATTTGCAGAAATTGTAAGTTTTGGGCCTGCGATTGTGGCAGAAGCAAATGTTTCTGTCCAACCAGCAAAACTGTAACCTGCTCTCGTTGGGTTGACCAAATTGAAAATTTGATCAGTAAGTTGAGTTGCATATTTTTGTGGGTTTGTAGAGTCGTTTACACCACCATTCATAGAATATGAAATTGTGTATTCTTTGCTCTTGAAATACAACTTGACATCAGTTTGTTTTGAAAGCATTGTAAATGTCTTGCTTGTCAAAGCGTTTTCTGCTGTGTGTTGTCCTGCAAAGTCAAAACCAACATATTCGTAACCTGAGAATGTAACCAAATCTGAAAGAACAACTTGTTCTTCAAAATAATATTCTTTGCTGTATGCTGCACTTACAACTGTTCCGTTTACTTTGATTGTGTTTGGAGCAATTGAAGTTGCATCAACATTGTTGAATGATGCTGTAAGAACAAATGTATATTTATTTCTAGAATAATACAATTTGAATGTTGTTGAGCCATCACCAGCCACCATCTTCTTCAACTCGTTTGCTTGAGTTGAATCATAAGTGAATCCAGTTTTTGAATATACTGTCGAATTGATTTCCAATTCTGTATCAACTGTTGCGCTCAAACCTTCTGTCAACACTTCGCTTGCTGATCCAAGATAAGCCCCCGCTGTTGTCATCAAATAGATTTCAATCTTGTAAGGAACTTTTCCTGGTGTTGCAGCAACTGCAAGTTTTGCTGTTGTGCTTGGCATCAAATATGTGTTGTTTGCAAAAGCAGGGATTGAGTTTTCAACAACTGTGAAAACTGGAGTGTGATATCCTGCTCTAAGCACTGCAGAAACAGTCACACTTTCGCCAAAGAAGATGTTTTCAAATGTTGAAACACCATTTGATGTTGTTGAAGAAAGTGTTCTGCCTGCATCACCTGTTGCAGCAACAGAGCTGATACCTGTGCCAATTTGCACTTGCATTGAGCTTGTGTTTCTTGTGTAAAGCAAATAGATTTCAAGGCTTCCGTCATACAAAACAAGGTATGCGTTTGTGTTTGAAACTGTTGTGCTTGTTTTTGTAAATCCATCAATTGTCTTGAAGTAAGTTGCAAGATTTTCTGGAGTGAGTGTAAGTCCAGTTTTTTCTTTCTTAACTTCTGCAGAGTTTTCGATGTAGTTTGTTTGGTCTGCAATCGAGAAAGCAACATCGCCTGCAATTGCTGCACCAACTGTTTGTGTCATGTGGTGAACAGTCACATCAACATCGCCTGGCTCCCAAATAGCGTAAACTCTAAAGATTCCACCATTTGTCGCTTCCAAACCTTTGTTGTTTGCATTTGTAAGTGTTGTGCCTGTGCCATCAGCTTGAGTGTTCCAAGATACAAAGTTGTAACCAATTCTCTTATATCTTGCACTGATGTCAACAGATGCAGTATACAAATAAACTTCGCTGTCTGTCTTGCCTGCCAAAAGTTCGGCTGTGCCTTGATATCTTGCATCATTTGCCTCATAGTAGAGTGTGTATGAGTTTACATTTCTGATTGCATACAATGTCAAGTTGTTTGGCACTGTGTAAGTAAACACACCTGGTGCGTAAGTTGTGCCACCTTGAGGTGATGTAGCCCAATTTACAAATGTGTGTCCTGTGACAAAGAAGTCAAATTTGGCATTTGTTTCTGCCAAGATTGTGTAGTCTTGATCAAATGTTGCTCTCACTGTGTCAACATAAGTTGCACCTGTGCCATCATTTTTGGCATATGTGATTGAATAAGTGTTTGCTGTCCAGCGAGCATACAATGTTTTTCTGTATGCGCCACTTGAATAAGTTCCTTCAACCAAAGTCACTGGCAACACTTGACTTCCTGTAGTTTTTCCTTCAAACCAACCAGCAAATGTATAACCTGATCTGTCTGGAGAAATCAAACCAACTTTTGTTGTGTTTGGATTGTTTTTGTCTGTCACAGCTTCGCTGTAAGCAGAACCTGTTTTTGCATAAATCTTTGTGTGCAAAATTGTTGGCACTGTAGAGCCTGTGTCTGCGTTGAGATCGAGTGAAATTTCAACATAGTCAGCACTCCATTGTGCATAAAGATTTGCTTCGCCACTTGGCACAAGATTGAGGATCTTTGTGTTTGTAACAGTAAATGTTCCACCTTGACCTGTGATTGCGCCTTGTGTGATGCCGGTTGTGTTGTCACCAATTGGGTCAACTGACCAACCAGTAAATGTGTAACCTGCTCTTGTCATCACAGCAGTAAAGTTTCCTGTTGTGTCGTAAGTTGCAGTCAATGGACTTGCTGTGCCTGTCATGCCTGTGATGTTTGAAAGTGTGCCGACAGTTCCACCATTTCCATTAAGTTTTACGAGATATTTGTTTGGTGTCCATTTTGCAAACAAGAAGTGATTGTCTGCTGTGTCAACAACTGTTGAAGCAGTCACCTTGTTTTTGCAAGCCGCTTCTTTATACCAACCTTCAAGTGTGTAGCCGGTTCTTGTTGCAGTTGCAAGTGTGCCATAAACGGCAGCAAATGTAATCTCTTTTGATCCAGGTGTGATTGAAATGCTGTTATCTACCACATTTCCATCAAATGTCACTGTAAACACTTTTGGTGTCCAGTGTGCAAAGATTGTTGCATCTGCTGTAAATGTTGTGTTTGATGCAAGGATTCCACCATTGGATCCAATAATTTGAGCGCCTGCTCCAGCTTTTTGTATGAAGTAACCCTCAAATGTGTAACCTGCTCTTGTTGGGATTGCAATGTTTGAAATTGAAGATGTAGCGTTTGAATTGCTATACCAACCTGTAGCATATTTTTCATAAATGTATGACAATGTGTCATTGTTGTTGAGTGTGATTGTATAAACATGGGCACTCCATTCTGCTGAAAGTGTAACATTTCCATACTTTCCAGTAAGAGAAGTTCCACCATTGTAAACTGAAGTTCCCCAGTTTCCTACAGAATTTGCTTTCCAACCCTTGAAGTCATATCCTGTGCGAATTGGAGTTGGCAAAATTCCGTTTGCTGTCCAAGATGTTGCACTTGCGCTTGTCTTGAAATAACCATGAATGTTGTAAACTGCTGGAGGTGAAGACAATGCTTGACCTTCGCCAACATCAAATGTGATTGTGTAGCTGTTGAAGCTGTAATACAACACAACAATAAGTGTGCCATCGCCTTCGACCATAAATGTTGATGCGTTTGAGCCGGCAGCCGATTCGTTGTTGTGAGTGTAATATTTGTTGCTTGCATAAGTGTATCCAGCTGTTGAAGCTGCAGAAACTTTAGCTTTGATATCGTCCAAAGTCAAAGTTGAGCCAGCTGCCGCAGTAAATGTGCCTGCTTCGCTTGGAGTGCCATATTCTCCTTTTGCGTTTTGAAGGATATATCTCACTCTATAACCCACTTGTTGTGGAACACTCTTTGCTGCAATGTAATATGTGTTGTTTGAAATAACATTGTTTGTTGCCCCAAGCAAAGTTTCGTCAAATGTGAGTGTGATTGTTGATGATTTTCCAGAAACTGTTCCGGCAATTGATGCTGTAGGGCCAGGTGTCAAACCACCTGCAAAGTTTGAAATGTCAAATCCGACTGATGCAGTCGCAACAACTGTAACTTGTTGTCCAAATGTCACTGTCACAGATCCGTTTGATGTCTTTTCGCCATCATTCAAAGATCCTGTAATCTTTACAAGAGATATACCCATATCCATTGTATAATTCAATGTATATGTATTTCTTGTCCAGTGGGCATGCAAGTCGACTGAGTTTGAGTTTTGCGAACTTCCTACAGTTCCGTCCCAAGCCCAGATTCCACCAGTTTTCAACCAGCCATCAACTGCTGCAGCAACAACAGTGCCGTCTGCGTTGATAAGTTTTGATCCAGAACCTTCTGTGCCTGTGTAGTAACCTTGGAATGTCCAACCTGCTCTCCATGCGACTGTTGTCACAGTTGCTGGTCTTGATGCAGGTGCTTGAATTGTTGCAACTTTTTGATCATAAGTTGCTGTGTGAGAACTTGGACCTTGTCCACCATCATTGTGCAAAACGAGTGTGATGTTTGTTGTTTTTGCTGTCCATTGTGCTGTAAGAGTTACATTTCCATAAACTCCTGTAAGTGAAGCATCAACAGCCAACGATGTGTTGTTTACCCAAGTTGGACAAGAAGCAGCTTCGCTTCCTGCTGTGTAAGAAGGTTTCCATGAGAATGTGTAACCTGCTCTGCGCACTTGTCCATATCCATACAACTTAACCCCTGCTGATGTCGAATAAACTTGTGTTGATGTTGCAGCGTTTATAAATGTTGCATCAGAAGCGTTGAGGTTGTAAGTGATTGTATAAGAATTTGAAGTCCATTGTGAATAAAGTGTAACAACATCAGTTGATGTCCTTGACCACTTGCCTGATGTTACATATCCAGAAGCTGATGAAACAAGGCTTGTTGCGTCTGCCTTGACAATCATCATTCCACCTTCTGCTGCTGTAAACCAACCAGCAAATGTGTAACCTCTTCTTGTAGGTTTTTGTTCGCCAGCTGCCGAACTTCCTGTTGCAGCTGCGTAAAGTGTTGCACTGTCATATTCTGCATAGACAATTTTTTCTGTCCAGCCATCTCCCAAGCTTCCACTTGTAAGTTGACTTGAAAGTTTTACTTGATATCTAAGTGCAGTCCATTGTGCATAAAGGGTATGGTCAGTTGTTGCTGTCACTTTGCTGTCTTTTGTGATGTTTGTGCCAGCTGTCGCTGCTGTATACCAACCCTTGAAAGAATAACCTGTCCTTGTTGCTGTTGGAAGATCTCCATAAGCAGAATTGTAAACAACAGATTTTGATGCTGACGAAGCAGTACCACCATTTCCGTTGAATGAAACAACCAAGGTCTTTTCTTTCCATTGTGCATAAACAGTTGCATTTGTGCCAGCAGTGCCGACATTTGCAAATGTTGCAGTTGTTGTGTTAAATCTCGAATCTGATCTTACGAGTGTGCCAGATCCGTTGTTTGATGTTTCAGTGTTAAACCAACCTTGGAAATCATAACCTGCCCTTGTTGGAGAAGGCAATGTTCCATAAGTTGTGTCGTATGCTTTGCCCGAAACAGAAGCAACTGCACTTCCACCATTTGAATCAAACACCAAAGTATAAGTTTTTGCTGTCCAACAAGCATAAAGTGTCACTGTTGCATTGTTTGAAGAAGACAAGTTTGAAACTTGTGCACTGTCGTTGTAAACTTTTGCACCACCAGCACTCTTTGCCCAACCAGTAAACGAATAACCTGTGCGAGTAAATGTGTTTGCTGGCAATGTTACTGTTTGATCATATCTTGCAGAAACAGAATTCATTGTGCCAGAGCCACTGTTTGCGTTGAAGGCAATTGTATAAGTGTTTGCAGTCCATTGTGCAGTGAGGGTTACATTTCCATACATACCCTTAATGCCTGACTGTCCGTTTGAATATTTTTGAGAGTTGACTGTTCCCCAATTTCCACCGTTTGAAGTAACCAACCAACCACTCATTTGATAACCTGTGCGAGTTGTTGTCGCCATTGTTATATTTGTTGAAATTGTAAAGTTTTCTGATGTCTTATCAATTTGTGCATCAGTTGCATTTTTTGTGTAAGTGATTGTGTAAGTATGTTCAGTCCATCTTGCATAAAGTGTTTGTGTTGCACCTTGCAAGAATGAAGTTGTTGCTGTCACTTGAGTTCCACCACTTGTTGCTGTCCACCAACCTTGGAAATCATAACCAGCTCTTGAGATTGTTGGGAAGTTTCCGTATTGTGTGCCAAACTCAATGCTCTTTGTTGCACTGCCATTTCCAGAACCAATTGTCCAACCGTTTGTGTTTGCAGTTGAGAAAGTTCCGTTGTTTGCATTCAAAGTCACAGTATAGAATGCAGTTGTCCAATGAGCATACAAAATTGTGTTTGCAGCCTTAACCCAGTTTCCACTTGCATCTGTGTAACCAGAAACACTTTTTACTGCTTGACCACTTGCATTGTAGATCATTGATCCACTTGAGCCAGCTTGTGTAAAGTATCCAGCAAAGTTGTGTCCAAGTTTGTATTCTGTTTTTCCAGCACCAACGCTGATTGTGATACCTTTCAACGCAGTTCCATAAGTCACTGTAATAGAAGGTTGAGTGATTGTTTCGCCATGTTCGGTGCCGCCTTCTTCAAATGAAACTGTGTATGTGTTTGCTTTCCAAACGGCATAGAGTGTGATTTCACCGCTTGTAGCCAAATTTTTAACTGAAGCTTTGTCAGCATATTCTTTTGCACCACTTGCTGACTTTGACCAACCTTGGAATGTATATCCAGTCCTTGTAAACGCATTTGCTGTCAAGTTTGCAGATGTGTCATAGGTCATTGTTTGTTTTGACATTGTGCCAGAACCACCATTTGAATTGAACACAATATTGTAAGTGTTTGCAGTCCAATGCGCATAAACATTTGTATCTGCCGATGTAAATGTCAAAGACGAAGAAGTAAATCTTCCGGCACTTTCAGTGATTCTTGTGCCTGTGCCACCGGTGCCAGTGTAAAATTCTGCAAAAGTGTATCCCGTTCTTGTAGGAAGTGCTTGAATTTCGCTAAATGTAGAAACCGGACCAACACCACCAGCACTCTTGCTCCATGTCTTGTTGTAAACCAAATAAGCGCTCACCAATTGTGTGCCAAGACCATTATGGAATTTAACAACATAAGAATGTTCTGCCCATGTAGCATAAAGAGTGAAAGTTCCATTGTTTGTAGAAGTCAATTTAGAAACTTGATCTCCGGCATTATATTTTGTCCCTGTTCCAGCAGCACTTGTGTTCCAACCCACAAAGTCATAACCCGTTTTTGTAAATCCACAAGTTGGAAGAGTTTTTGTTGCTGTATATTTAACACCTGTTATCGAAGCAGTTGTTCCAGAACCACCATTTGCATTAAACGCAATTGTATATGTATGTTCGGTATAATTACCCCAAACAGTTACATCTCCATCTCTATTCCAAACAGCGCCAGTTGTTGTGTAGCCAGAAACGACTTGAGCCGCACCTGCACTGTTAAACAAATAAGCCCCACTGTTGAGTGAAATTTGATAACCGTTGAATGTATATCCAGTTCTTGGTGTAAATCCAGCATTTGCAACTGCAGAGCCAAACTTCACTTTGAAAGAACTGTGAGTTTTTACATCGCCTGTTGTGCCCGAGTTTGCATCTTCATCATATTTGAGTGTGATTGTATATTCTTTTGCCGCCCAGTGTGCATAAATTCTGTGATGTTCGGCAGTTTTAACTACTGAATCAGCAGTTATTGCAGTTCCACCAGTTAATGCTGTATACCAACCACTAAAATTATATCCGGTTTTTGTAGGCGCTGGCAATGTGCCATATTTTGCATCATAAACCACCGTCTTTGTCGCTGTCGCACCACCTGTTGCAACAGTCCAACCAGATGTAGAAGGGATTGTTCCTCCATTAGCTTCTGCAGTCAATGTATATGACATTGGAGACCATTGTGCATAAATTGTATGAGCTGCAGCAGTTTTTACAGTTGTTGTAGTTTCAACTTTGTTTCCACCTGAAGTTGCAGTATACCAACCTGTCAATGAATAACCAGTTCTTGAAACACTTGGAAGAGTGCTGTATGTCGAATCATAATAAACTGTCTTTTTTGCAGTATTTCCAGATCCGGTCCAGCCTGTTGTTGATGCAATGCTTCCACCATTTGCATTTGCTGTAACTTCATATGGGTTTGCTGTCCAGTGTGCATAAATTGTGGCACCATTTGAAGTAAACATTGTTGTTGAACCAGAAGCCGCACTGCCATCTGCATTGAAAACAAGACTAGAAGATGCTGATTGACTCTGTCTAAATCCAGCAAAGGAATATCCTGTCCTTGATGGTTTTGTAAGAGTAAATGCATTTGTGCAGGCTTGTTCTTTATACCAGCCAACACCATATTTTACATAAGCAACAGTCGAGCCACCAGAACCACCGTTTGCATTAAAGTTTACAGAATATGGATTTGGTGTCCATTGTGCATAAAGAGAAACGGCCGAACTTGTATTTTGCCATGCCTTTGATGCGTTTGAATAGCTTGTTATGCTTGCAAGCAAAACGCCTTCTGCATCAAGCACTCTTGTGCCCCCAGATCTTGCTGTATAATAACCCGTCAATGTGTGACCTGTTTTTGCAGGTTTTGTAAATGACGAAGGTGTTCTTGTAGTCGAATCGTAGGTAAATGTAAGAGTTGTAACAGTATTGGTGTCAGAAGCAGTTTCGTTTTTGTAAAGCGTAACAGTTGTTTTGTTTGGTGTCCACAACGCATAAATTGTATGGTCGTTGGCAGTAGTCATCTTTGTTGTAGTTTCCAACTTGGTTCCACCACTTGTCGCAGTATACCAACCAGACAATGTGTAACCAGTCCTTGAAACGCTTGGAAGAGTGCTGTATGCCGAATTGTAATAAACCTTCTTTGTTGCAGTATTTCCAGTGCCAGTCCAGCCAGATGTCGAAGCGATGCTACCACCGTTTGCATTTGCTGTAACAGTATATTGATTTGCTGTCCATTGTGCATAAAGGTTTACATTGGATGCAGTCGCACTCAAGTTTGGATTGACTTTTTGTTGGTTTGAGTAAGACGACCCTGTTCCGTCACTGTTTGTTGTCCACTTCACAAAACTATAACCTGTTTTGACAAATGCATTTGCTGTCAAAGTTACAGCTTGATCAAATGTGACAGTTTGTTGTGCCATCGTGCCACTTGTGGATCCGTTTCCATTGTAAGTGATCTTGTATGTCTTTGCTGTCCATTGTGCATAAAGATTTATTGTTGCCTCGTTTGTAGATTGAGCATTGATCCATTTAGTGTTTGCGTCTGTATATCCAGATGCCGATGCCTTAACTTTTCCATCTGTTCCAATTACCAAAACCCCACCACTTCTTGCCGAGAAGAAACCTTGGAAGTTGTAACCTGTTCTTGTTGTAGTTGTTTTTGTTCCCGAAGGCACAGAAACAGCAGAAGCATAAGTTACATTAAAATTCGAAACTGATGTAGTGTCACTTGAAGAGTTGTTTTGAACAAGATTGATTTTGTATGTGTGAGCTGTGTATTGAGCATAAACTGTTGCGTTTGCAGCACCCATCTTTACAGTAGTGACAACAGCATTTTTTCCAGCAGAGTCAGAAGTCCATTCTCTGAATGTATATCCTGCCCTTGTCGCTGTAGGCAAATCGTTGAAATATTGTGTGCCATATGCAACAGCCTTAGAACATTGTTGATCGCCATTTGCAGTCCAACCTGCTTTTGGCGTCAATTTAGATCCACCCAACTCGCTCATTGCTGTCAATGTGTAATTGTTGATTGACCATTGTGCATAGATTATGTGGTCTGAAGCTGTTGTCATTTTTGTAGAAGTCTCAATTTTGCTTCCACCACTTGCAGCAGTATACCAACCTGTCAAGGTGTAACCTGTTTTCGCAGCAGTTGGCAATGTGCTGTATGTCGCATCAAACGCAACCTTCTTTGTTGCAGTATTTCCAGTGCCGGTCCAACCTGTGGTCGCAGAAATTGTTCCAGTGTTTGCGTTTGCAGTGATTGTATATTGATTTGCAGTCCAATATGCGTGCAATGTTAAATTTGCAGTTTGCGCTCTAGCCAACACACTGTTTCCCGAAAGTCCGCTGTCGATTGTTCCATCACTTCCAATATACTTTGTTCCAGATCCACCACTTGCAGTGTAATAACCATTAAAAGTGTAGCCTGTTCTAGTTGGACAAGTAACTTTTGTAATTGCCGATGTGTGTGTAGAGTTGCTATAGTATTTTGTAGTTCCAAAAGTATAATAAATGTTTGCAGTTCCATTTGTGGCAGGAGTTCGAGAAAGGGTGACAGTGATGTCATTTGCCTTCCATACGGCATAGAAGTCTCCAGGCCCAGAAACAGCAATACTTTCGCCATAACCAGTTCCGTTGTAGTCATATGCCCAACCTGACAAGGTGTAACCTGGCCACGAAAATCCAATAGATGTTTTTGAAATTGAGCCAGCACTAGATGCGTCATAAATAATGTGATATACCTGACCATTGTATGGGTTTTTTGAATAAAGGTTCAACAACTTTGTCGCTGTTGAGTTGATTGAATGAATCAAAACCAATTCAGCAACAACCACACCTGTGTCGGTACCACTAGACATTGTCTTGTATCCACGATATGCCCAAGCTGCGTCAAGATCCCAAGCTCCAGTCCAAAGTCCGTCCCCAGAAGTCAAAAATTTGGAAGCTTCTTTAACGATAGCCATACCATCATTCCAGCTGTTTGAATAATAGCATTTACTTTGAGCAGCATTTACACCCGAAAAACTTACACCAACACCCAAGCAGTCTTGAACAATAGCAGTAGAAGTTGATGTAGACAAAGCTATTGAGCGATCTGCTGTTGACGAAGTGCTATAGAAAATACAGTTATAGAAGTAAACCTTTGTTCCGGAAGACGGCGAAACAATTGTTATATTTCCCCCAAGCCAGAATTCACAGTTCTTAAAAACGACAACCCCAGAAGTCAATGTAACAATTGGGCCAGATGAACATGTAAATTTGCACATATCATATGTGACGGATCCAGAAACGCTACCCACAGCAGAATTATATGTAGCTTTTGTAGCATTAGCCCCTATTGGCAAATCTTCAACAATCTCCTCCGATCCCGTTTCAATCGCATTGTCTTCATTTTCAACTTCCTGTGAAATTGACGAAGAAACACCGACCGGCACATTTGCCAATCCTATTCCCAAGCCAAACACAGAAACAAGCAAGCATAAGCTCACCATAATTCCCAACATAAATCTGCGCTTCATTCTATCCATAACATCTCTCCTATGCTTATTGGATTTTTCAAAACACGAAAGATTTACAATACGCAAAAAGGTTTCTCAAATCTTCCTTTTTGAGAAACGGCCATCTGCAATTTTCATGTAAATCGTTTTGTAAAATAATTTCGTGTTTTATCTTACGCGTATATTATATTATAATTATCAAAAAAAGTCAATTTATAACACTTAAAACCAACAATTTATTTCAAGTTTTCAAAAGTGGACTTTTGTCAGTAATTTAGGCACATTAAAAACATTGAAAAATGTCGATTTTTTGCATTTTTCGCTCTATTTTTAACCATTTTTAATTTTTGTTAAAAAATATAATAAAAATGCTATTTTTTAATAATAAAATTGCATTATTTTTGCATTTTTGCCGATTTTTTGTCAATTTTTTATCATTTTTACACACAACCTTTTTCCGTCAAAATATTGCCGTGACATAAAAAACTTTTTCACCATATACTGCCATTAGGAAGTTTTTTTTCATGAATCAAACTATACTGATGACAATCGCATTTGCAATACCATTTCTCGCAACCACACTTGGCTGCACCTTCATATACCTGCTCAAATCATTCTCTCCAACATTAAACACCATCACACTCAATCTCTCTTCGGGCATCATGCTTTCGGCAAGTATTTTCTCTCTATTGCTTCCGGCAATAGAACAGTCAAAAGAAAGCTTTTCCATTCACTTTCTTATCCCTATTATTGTCGGCCTGTGCGTTGGAGTGTTGATTATGATTGCCACAAATCTCATAACATCAAAAATGCATTCCAAAAACAACAAACTCATCTCTTTGTTTTCAGCCATCACTCTTCACAACATTCCCGAAGGACTTATTGTCGGCTTTGCTGTTGGAAATGCAGTTTCAACAAACTCAATCACATTCTCTTCTGCCGCAATTGCAATTGGGATTGCACTTCAAAACATTCCCGAAGGACTTGCCACAGCTCTGCCAATATACAGCTGCACCAAAAACAAGGCAAAAGCGTTTGCGCTGGGCACTTTAAGTGGCATTTGCGAACCAGTTTTTGCAGTTTTGGGATTTTTTCTTGCATCACACATCACTTCGTTGCTGCCATGGTTGCTTTCATTTTCTGCAGGAACAATGCTTTTTGTGATTTTTGAAGAACTTTTGCCAGATTCAATACAACCAAAACTGCCAATACTAAACACTTGCTGCTTTTTGCTAGGATTTGTGATAATGATGTGCCTGGATTTATGTTTGTAAAATATATTTTTAATTATTTAAATTTAATTTTTATTTATTATTTAATTATTTTTTTATTGAAAAAATATAAAAATTAATTTTATTAATTAAAAAAATAGCAAAAAATCGACATTTTTTGCATTTTTAACATTTTTTTTAATATTATTTATACAATTTATATAGCCCTAAAATAGGCACTTGTGGCGTTTTTTATCTTTTTTATTAATAAATAATAGGTTTTTTAATTAAAAATAATAAAAAATAGCATATTTAATTAATAAATACGCTATTTTATTCGATTTTTTGTTATTTTTTTATTTTTTGCCAGTAGAACCAAATCCACCTTCTCCTCTTACAGAATCTTCAAGCTGATCAACCACCTCGAAATCTGCCATTATATAAGGAGTAAATACCATTTGCGCAATTCTGTCTCCACTTGCGATTGTTCTTTCAACTTGCGAATGATTGTGCAATGGCACCATCAATTCTCCTCTATAGTCAGAGTCAATAACAGAAACCTTTGTTGCTGGCGCCAAGCCTTGTTTTGTCGACAATCCACTTCTTGCAAACAAAAGCCCAACATATCCTTCTGGGATTTCATACGCCAAACCAGTCTTAATCAACTTTGTTTCGCCAGGCAAAAGTGTTACATTTTCATCTAAAACAGCATAAAGATCTGCTCCTGCTGCATTTGCACTGCCATAAGTTGGAATAATTGCTCTTTCATCCAATTTTTTTACTCTCAATCTTGTTTTTTGCATTTTATCCTCCATTTTACACTTCATCATCATGGAAAGCATACACTTTTCCATCTTTAAGAGACCTTTGAACATCAATTATTCTTTGATTTTCTGACCCTCTAAACTTCAATCTGAGGTTTTTGAGATCCTCTACAAATTCGCCATCAACCAAAAAGTCAATTCTGTCCAACATATCTCTTGTATGTTCGGTCCAAACCTTGCCTCCTGGCACCATATCTACATCAAATGTATATCCAGAATAACACCAAACATCTTTGTTTGGATATTCTTTCTTAAATCTTTTCAACAATTTTGCCAAATCTGGCTGATTTGCCTTTTCAAAAGGTTCTCCACCCAAAAGACTGAGCCCTTTTATATAATCTTTGTTGCAAGCTTCAATCAATTTATCTTCGATTTCTTGAGTATATTTGCAACCATAGCAAAAATCCCAAGTTTCAGGATTGAAACAACCTTTACAATGGTGAGTGCAGCCACTTACAAACAAACTGACTCTCACGCCTTGTCCGTTTGCAGTGTCATGCAATTTAATGTTTGCATAATTCATAAGCATTTTCCTTTATTTTGTGCAAAAAATGCGTCAAAATCGGCGATTTTAGACACATTCTTGCGTTTTTTGCGATTTATTACAAGTGCAATACTCTTGCTTTAATTTCCTTAGTTTTTCCAACATTCCAGAAGTTTTCGCCAAGGTATCCACAAGTTCTTCTTGTAACATTCATTTTCTTTTGATCTTTGTTGTGACATTGTGGACATTCCCATTCGTTGTTTTCGTTGATGATGATTTCTCCATCATATCCACAACAATGGCAATAGTCGCTCTTTGTGTTAAATTCGGCATATTGAATGTTGTTGTAGATAAACTTAACAACTTCTTCAATTGCTTGAACATTGTTTGTAAGATTTGGGATTTCTACATAAGAAATGCAGCCACCTGATGAAATTGGTTGGAATTGAGCTTCAAATTTAAACTTTTCAAACGCATCAATGTTTTCTCTTACATCAACATGGTATGAATTTGTGTAGTAACCCTTGTCTGTAATATCTTCAATTGTTCCAAAACGAGCTTTGTCAATGCGAGCAAATCTATAACACAATGATTCTGCAGGTGTTCCATACAAAGCAAAACCAATGTTTGTTTCTTTTTTCCATCTATCAGTTGTTGCTCTCAAATGCTTCATAACTCGCATAGCAAATTCTTCGCCAACAGAATCTGTGTGTGACACACCCTTCATTGCTTTTGTAACTTCATACAAACCAATATATCCCAAAGAAATTGAAGAATAGCCACCATAAAGCAAATCGTCAATTGTTTGACCTTTTTCAAATCTTGCAATCGCACCATATTGCCAGTGAATTGGAGAAACATCAGATTTTGTTCCTTTAAGCGCCTCATGTCTAACCATCAACGCTCTAAAGCAAATGCCAAGTCTTTCATCAAGCAACTTCCAGAACTTGTCTTCGTCGCCATCAGCAATAATTCCAATTTGTGGAAGGTTGATACTTACAACACCTTGGTTGAAACGACCTTCAAATTTATAATTTCCGTTTTCATCTTTCCAAGGAGACAAGAAACTTCTGCAACCCATTGGACTAAACACATTTCCTTCATAATTTTCACGCATTTTCTTTGCTGAAATATAGTCTGGATACAATCTCTTTGCTGAACATTGACATGCAAGCTTTGTCACATAGTCATACTTTCCACCTTCAAGACAGTTAATATCGTCCAAAACATAAACAAGTTTTGGGAATGCTGGGGTAACATAAACACCCTTTTCGTTTTTGATACCTTGAATTCTTTGACGGAAGATTTCTTCGATGATCATTGCATTTTCTTCCAAATATGGATCGTTTTTATCCAAATACAAGAAGAGTGTAACAAATGGAGATTGTCCGTTTGTTGTCATAAGAGTGTTGATTTGATATTGAATTGTTTGAATGCCTGATGCCAATTCATCTTGCACTCTCATATCAATATATTTTTTGAACGATGCTTCGTCCATATCTGGATCTACAGCACGGAGTTTCTTTTCAAACTTTTCTTTGCTTCTTCTCAAATATTTGCCCAAGTGTCTAATGTCAACAGATTGTCCACCATATTGTGAGCTCGCAACAGCTGCAATAATTTGAGTTGTTACTGTGCAGGCAACTTGAAAACTCTTTGGAGATTCTACCAATTTTCCGTTCATAACAGTTCCATTGTCAAGCATGTTTCCAATGTCAATCAAACAGCAGTTGAAAATCGGTTGAACAAAATAGTCTGCATCATGGAAATGCAAAATACCTTCGTCGTGCGCCTTCGAAACTTCTTCTGGAAGCAACAATCTTCTTGTCAAATCTCTAGAAACTTCCCCTGCAATCAAGTCTCTTTGTGTGCTTGCAGCAAGAGCGTTTTTGTTTGAGTTTTCTTCCATAACATCTTTGTTTGCATTTTTAACGAGAGTCAAAATCGTTTCGTCTGTTGTGTTTGACTTTCTGATAAGTGCACGGTTGTATCTATAGATTATGTATTTTTTTGCAAGATCATAGTGGCCGTATTCCATCAATTTTTCTTCAATGATGTCTTGAATATCTTCAACCAGCAATCTTTTCTTTTTAAGGCTTTCAATATGTTCAAGGATACCTTTGATTTCTTCTTTGGTCGCTTTATCCTTTTCCAAAACCTCTTTGTTTGCCTTTTCGATGGCAATTTTGATTTTTGCTGGATCGTATTCTACAATCGAACCATTTCTTTTGATTACTTGCATTTTATGCCTCCCCAATAATAAGTATTACAGACCCATTATACAATAGATATTGTGGATTAGTCAACTTTAATTCACTAGATATTGTGTTTTTGCAATTTTGTTAAAAAAATATTTTTTTTATTTTTATCAAAAAAACTTGACAACCTTTTAAGCAAGATATGCCAACACTCTTGTTATAACTTTATAACTTATGTGCACCCTCATTCAAAAACAAATCTATGCGTAAAACGCAAATTGTTTGTTTTTGTAAAAAATATTTCAAAATTATATTGAAAATCTTTTTGTAAAATTTTGAAAAAGTAATATAAAAGTGCTATAATCTTGTATACAAAGGAGAAACTTATGACAATCTATCAACAAACAGAGGCACACAACATCATCAAGTTGTTCCTCATCAAAATTGGCATGAAGTGCAGCCTAAACGGATTTGCATATCTTTGCTTTGCAGCAGACCTTGTCACAAAACAACCAAATTTGATATACGACCTTTGCAACAATGTTTATGTGCAAACAGCCAAACATTTTGAAATCGAAAACTCAAACTGCATCGAGCGCAGCATAAGACATGCGATTGACCATTTGGCAAACACAAATGGATTTGCTTTGCTCAACAAGATTTTCAAAACAAATTTATATTCAAAACACGACAAACCAACATCTGGCGAATTTATAAAACTCTGCGCCCAATATTACAACCTGCAAATGTATGAAGATTTAGCATTATAAAAAAACACACTCGAAAGTGTGTTTTTTTGTTATTCTGGATCTACCACAGAAATATCTTGTTTTCTCATTTCGATTGAAAATTCAACTTCTGCCAATGCTGGTTTTGCAACAAATTCTATAAACAAATATTCAATTTCGTTTGTTGAGAATGCCAACTCTGCTGCACCTTCTCCTAAAACAAATTGTGCATAACCTGTCAAGTTTTCATCGATCACAAACTTTACAATTGCTTTGTCACTTGACTGATAAACAATTGTCCCTTCTGAGGTTTCTGACAAAATGTCAAAATATTTTGTTTCTGCTTGGCCAATTTTGCATGCAAGATGTTCAGTTTTTTCTTCAAGTTTGTCACCATAGAAAGGTTTATAGAAAGTTGAAACCAATTTGTTTCCTGTTGCTATATCAGCATTTCTATAATAAGAATATTCGCCATCAACATAATAAACATTTTTATATTTATCTGCAGGCACAATGCCTGTTTGAGCTGTATTAAATTCGCCTGTTGTTGTCCAAGAAGCCAACTTTTGTCCACCAACTTCAAGATTTGAAGTTTTGATTTTTGTAAAGTTTGAAACATCTGAAAGCACAGCTCCTTCAATTGTCAAATAAAATCCAAAGGACTCAATGTTTTCTTCAAGCAAAGCGGCATATTCACTTGCAAGTGATGCATCTGAAAAGAAGTCTATTGGTGTAAGCCCCATTGCCAAAGATACCGAGAGTTTGTCATCTTCTTCAACCAACGAATATCTTCCCAAGTCGCCAGCCAAAAGTTTGCCATTGATCAACACCTTCAAGTTGTCAACATTTACACCTTCTGCAATGTCAAGATAAACATCAAAAGTTGTCTGATTGTCTGTTGTCACATCATACAAATCTGCAAGACTTGTAAGTCCACCAACAAAATTCCACAACTTGACATTATTGTTGTTGATCATTGTGATTTTTGTTGTGTCAATTTTTTCACTTGGAAAAACCATAAGATTGTTTTCAAGATTCAATCTTGTTGAAATCACACCCTCACTGTCTTCGGTTGATTGATCCAAAATGAAAGTGCGCTTTGTTTCTCTTGTGATTTGTTCTGGCAAAGCAAATCTTGCTTCCATCACATCTGTTGTCTCAAGTTGTCCATAAGAAGCCTCTTGAAGTCCCTTAAACAACTGAATGTTTTGCATGTCGCCATCATCTGCATAATAGCCATATGATTTGTTTGCCAAAATAGGCAACCCTTTGTAAGTAATCGTTGGAAGAGTTTCGCCTGGCACTGTTTCGATTTCATACAATTCTGATGCAGAATATGTAAACACATATTTGTCTGGAAGAATCAAATCCCCTTCGTCCAAATCTTCGTAAGTAGCAGTCATAACTTCTGCCAAAGTCATTTCGTCTTTATCAAAATTCATCGAATCTGCAGAAGACAATCTGAGCGAAAAGTTGCTTGCCACAGCCAATTGTTTTTCAGACAAATTTGCTCTGTCTGATGCTTTGATAATGTTTTTGTCTGGTGAATAAAAATTGTAGCTGATTTGATATTCTTTCGCACCTTGAAATCTTATCAAGCAATCTTGTTGAACATTTTTAAGAGTTACCACACCAATCAAGACATAGTCGACTGCAGTGTCGATGGCGTCTGTTGGCAATTCTTCTTTTTTAAATTCCGTTTTCAAAAGTTTTCCGTTTAGATAAGCGTTAAACTCAGAATAGTCATAGTATGCCGGCCCATAAACATCAAAACTGATGCTATTTCCATGCGTAACCTTGTCTGCCAATTCTGTTTTTGTGTAAATCATTTTGTTTGGAAAACTCACATTGACAGCATATGTATCTGTGTTTTCGCCACAGGCAGTCAACATAACTCCCCCAAAAAGACACAAGCACAATGATATAATTACACCAAAGAATTTCTTCTTCATCGACGACTCCTTTTGCCCTTTGTTGTTTGTATTATATCACATCTTTTTTGTTTTACCTATTTATTGAAACAAAAAAAACTTTTCAACACAAAAAAAGACAGGATATTTTTCCTGTCTCATGCAAAAATTTTTGCCTTTTTTTACAAAAACCATTTCCGTATCTTTTTCGGCAACAACGAAATCAGAGCCGTCACGCCAAAACTTACAACAAAAATGACAATTGTGTAAACCGGAATCAAAAGCACAGCCCAACCAGTTTCACACAACACCATCATACCTTCGCCAAACAAGTTGAACAAAATGTTT
This sequence comes from Candidatus Caccovivens sp., assembly GCA_045650745.1. Classification (GTDB taxonomy): domain Bacteria; phylum Bacillota; class Clostridia; order Christensenellales; family UBA1242; genus Caccovivens. The sequence goes on along the minus strand of JAZRRN010000049.1, from coordinate 115,279 downwards.
CGCACAAAGGCGTGTGTGAGATATATGCCAAAGGTGCACCCTGAAAGATATTTGACAAACTTGTGCTCTTTGTTTGCAAACTTGCTGTATCTGAAAGCCAAAAAGATTGCAGATGCAGGCAAAAGTTTGAGAAATCCAAGATTGTCACTGCTAAAAAATGATGTGCCACCTCTTACATAAGAATAAAGAAGATCTGCACCAGCGCCCAAGAAATACAACCCAAATCCAACAGAATAGATGATTATCCTAAACTTTTTTGAGTGATCAAAGGTCGCAAGATACCAACCCAAAATATAAACGCCAACATAATTTACAAACGCATCTGGTGTGAGTTGATTTGCAAAGTCAAAAATTGCATTTGTTGGCGCACCAAGGTTTTTGCTTGCCATAAAACGAATAAATGTTGTGCCAATAAAGAAAACAATCAAAAAATATTCGACAAGCTGTTTGTTTTCTTTTTTGCAAACTTTTCTCAAAAGTGGTGTGATCAAATATAAACCAATAAGCATTGGCAAATACCACAAATGATAGTGAAAATCACCTTTGCAGATTTCCAAAAATGCATTGCCAACACCTTTCCATGTTATTGGTTTGCCACTCGAAAACATCGATCCAAATTTGTAAACAATCGCCCAGAAAACAAAAATAACAAACATTCTAAGCACATTGTTTTTTAGAAGTTTTTTGGTGGAAACTTTTTTCCTTTCGTCCAAAAACAACGCACCACTTATCATCACAAACAATGGCACTGCAACACGGATAAAGTTGTCCATAATCATTTCAATGTTCCATGCAGCAGATCCAAAAGTTGCTTTTCTTTGATTTAAGAAAAATGACACAACATGAATTGCAATCACAAAAAATGCAGCCATAATCCTTATGTAGTCAAGATAAGTTTTTCTTTCTGAAACCAACTCTTGAGATTGTGATTTTTCATTTTCACTTTGTGCGATTTGTTGATCTTTTTCAACCTCAACGCCCTTAATCTTCTCAGTTTCGCTTTGAGAAACAATCTCTTTTTCTTCAGGTTTTTTCTTTGCCATAACGGCCTCCCGTTTATAAACAAATAAGTTTCCCAAAAACAAATTTAAGGAAACTTATTTATCTCTTACTTTCTTTTTCCTCTTCTTCTTTTAACCTTGTGTTCTGTTGGTTGTGGTGTTTTTTCTTTGACAACTTCTTCTTCCACAACTTCAGCTTCCACCTCAGCAACCTCAAAAGATTGTTCTTCAGTCGAAACTTCTTCTGTCATTTCTGCAACTGGTTGAGTTTCGATTTCTTCTTCTGCTGCCTTTGGTTCTTCTTCAACAATCACAGCGTGCAAGTTTTCCACTTGTCCACACTTGCACTTCTTTTGTTTTGCATAAGCGATTGCGTAGTTTACAAACACTCTCAATGCCATGATTGTGATTGCAAGCATTGCAAGTCCAATCGCAGCAAAACTGATGTCGCTGAACACTGCACAAAACACCCAACAAGCACAAGCAAGTGCAACATAGATTGACAAAAACATCGAAGACAAAAGTTTGCTTGCGTAAGTTGTCATACACAAAAATCCTGCTGCTGCAACCACTGCAAAGGTTGCTCCAACAAGCCAGTTGTTTTGCAAAACATACAACATTTTGTAAGCTCCAAAAAACAATAATCCGGCACACGCCACAGCCACAACAGTTTCGACAATCAACCTTTTTCCTTGAGGCAAGGTTGGCTTGTTTTTCTTTTGTTTCACCCATCTGATAATTTCAACAATCACATAAGGCAAAACAAACAAACCCACTGCAAAAAGTTCGCTATAAAATTTGTTTGTGTAAGCAAAAACGGCATACATACCCATCGTCACCACAATCAAAACATAACCAACAAAAGTCTTTTTGATTGCAAGTGCAAACGAAAGCATTGCAAAAACACCAAACAAAATGTAAAGGACATTAAAATCCAAAATAATGCCAGCAACAGTCATAATAACAGTGAAAAGACCAATCACAATTGAGTAAAAAATGATTTCTTGTTTTGACCATTGTTTCAATTCGTTTACAATTCTCTTTCCCATATCATCACCCCAACTTGTTTAATGCATTTTCTGAAACTGTGCATCTGTTGTAATATTCTACAAATGTGTCAAAGATTGGGTGAACATCGCCACTTTCCTTAAACACTGCAACTTGGTTTGACTTCCACAAAGATTCGCCTTCGCAGAGGTTTGCTGTGCCTGTGATAACAACATATTCGTTTGTGTCGCCAAAGTAGAAAATATAATCCTTTGCATGGGTTTTGATATCAAATCTAAGTTCGCCATATTGACCGAGAATCAGAGCAAGATCATCTCTTCCACCCAAGCCATCGTTGATGGTCATGCTGAAAATATTGTTTGTGTCAGGATTGTTTGCAAAAGCTCTTTCGATGCATTCAATCATTCTTTCGCTGTAAGCATGATTGCTGAAACTATACATATTTATATAAAGAGCAAATTCTCCCTTGCAATTTGCAAGTCTTTCCATATATTTTGCGACTGGGTTGTCATCAACATTCCACGCATCAGTATAATCTCTTGTCATTGGCGTAAAATACATTTCAATTTTGTCATCAACATACTTGAGATTGCCAAGCGCTTTTTGCTCTTGAACTTGTTCGCCAAATCTTTCTCTGTTGTTGTAGTTGTCAAATGTGATATCGAAAAACATTTTGTTTTGTCTGTAAAGTTCGGAATTGTTGCTGATCATAAATCCAGAGTGAGCCCAATCTTTGTAGTCAATTGGCATTTTGCTGAATGCTGCATATTGATCAATGTTTGCACTTGATGCCCAAACTGCATTGTGATATTCTTGTCCATCATGGTCAAGATAATCCGAAACAATAAATTGCTTTGAGTGCATTTGATAAGACATTGTTGACACATCGAGTGGCCATTCGCAATGTCTTACTGTCAAATAGTCCTTAACCTTTTTAGACGAATCATGGAAACAAGTTTCATTCAAAAACTTTGTCATATAAGGCATTGTTTTTCCACTGTCTGCATGGTAGATAAAGTTTGTCTTGATCCCCCATTGTGCAGCCTTGACCATCGCATATGTAAATCTGATGCAATCTTTTGTTTCGTCAGAAGAAAGATTTGTCATCTTTCCATAGTCAGGAGTGTTTGGCACATAATAAAATGCTGTGTTGTAATACACTCTGTAAATAGCAAAATCAATAGAAACATCTTCTGTCAAATTTGCTTTTTTGTAGGCAATCGCCTTCATGATTGTGTCACCTACTGCAAAAGTTGGCGAATCATCTGGTTCTCCAACCTCTCTTTGGTAGATTTCGATTTTGACATTTTCGTCACCAAGTGTGTATGATGTTGTCATTTTTGCAATGCTGTTTTTGTCAAATGTCACTGCATAAGATGTCACCACCCCTGAAACAGCCATAAGAAGACAGGCAGCACAAAAGAAAATCTTTTTAAACAAAACGCTTTTCATTCTTTTTTTCTTCATTTTCCACCTCCTTCTTATTTCTCTGTCCATTTTGCATACAACTGCACAACTCCATAAACCGGAGCAGTAAAGTCATATTGCTGTGTCAATGCTTTGTCAACATACCAACCACCAAACTCAAAACCTTTTCTAGTTGGAGTTTTTTCTTTGATAAGTTCGCCAGCATAAACACTCTTCATTTCTGTTTTGTTGTCATAGTTGAAATTGTAGCAAATCATATATTTGATTTTTTCAAATTTTGCTGAAATGGTTGTATCTGCTTCCACCAAAATTTCAATGCTGTTTCCTTCAACTTCAACAAGAGTTTTGTTGATGTAAAGTTGTGTCACAAACCAACCTTGATCTGGTGTCAAAGTGATTGTCACAACATCTTCAACAGTTGCTTTGTTTTGACTAAGTGCAATTTGTCCACCCGTCAAACCTTCTGCAACTGTGATTTGATATTCAATCAATGTTGCATCAAATGTGATTTCAACATCTGCTCTTGGCATAACAAATTTGTTTCCAACAATGTCTGTGCCATTGTATTTGAGATTTGAAACTTTGTAGCCATTTTGAACTTGAATCACAACCTCTTCGCCATTGTCTGCATTTGGGACAACGCTGATTGCTTTTGAATTTCCTGCAACAGAGATCATAAACACCCTGTTTCTCAAAGTAAATTCGCCATCTTTGTAAACCAAACAATAAGTTGTGTTTGATGGTTGTGGAATAATCACTTTTTCAAAAATGTTTGCAACATCAACGCCTGCTTCTGCTCTAAAGAACCTGTCACCTGTGATTGTGTCTACTGTGTAAGAAATAGGTTTGATTGTTACAAAATTTTCAAGCTCTTCAACCACTTTGATATATCCACAGTTTGCTCTTGGGTTTGCCACTGTCCTAACATCGAGGTTGGAAACTTTTCCACCAATTTCCAGCACACCGTATTGCACTGCAATATCATTTCCTTCTTTTGCTGTGTTTGCTTGGAAACGCCCATTCAACACAATTGCTTTTGATGGAGCGAGGTCAGAATCTGACATTACATAAATCGCACCACCTCTTTCAACTGCGCTGTTGTTTTTAAATTCGATGTCATCATGTTTGATGTAAGCAGTTGCCAAACGATGAACTGCAATCGCACCACCACCATAACCGGCATTGTTTCCGTCAAATGTTGCACCTTCGACAAAAAGTTCGCCATTAATGTTTACGGTGTCGCCACTGTTGACATAAATTGCACCACCATTGCCTTTTGCATAGTTTGCTCTGAAAGTTGCTTTGTATATAGTTGCTTTTCCATACAAGTAAATCGCACCGGCATTGTTAGCACTTGATCTATTGTCAACAAATTCGCCATCATAGATTGTCAATGTTGCTCTTGTGCCAATATAAAGTGCACCGGCACTTGCTTTGCTTGAGTTGCCTTCAAACTTGCCACCAGTCATTGTCATGATTGAAAGGAAGTTGTTTGCACAATACACGCCAGCACCATTTGCATCACTTGTTGTCAAAGAGTTGTAAGAAATTTCGCCACCATTGATACGCAAAACTCTGTTGGTGTAAATCGCACCACCATGAAGTGTTGAAGTGTTGTAAGAAATCTTTCCTGCGTTGAGTTCTACATAACCGTGACTGTAAATCGCACCACCATAGCCACTTGCTGAGTTGTATGAGATTTCGCCACCATTCATAACAAACTTGCCACTAAAGATCATCAATGCGCCACCACCGGCATTTCCAGAAACTCTCTCAATCAATGATCCATATTCGTTTTTGCCAACTTTGTTGTTTGTAAGTGTAACAAACTCATTCATCACAAGTTGCGAGCTGTTGATCACTGCAAACAATGATCCCACTGTGTTTTTCACAACTGTCGAGTTTCCATCAAACACAAGGTTGCACTCAACCCCTTCAAGAATGTTTTCCATACCCAAAGTCAAGTTTGTAAATTCTGGCAACACAAACATAGTTTTTGTAAAACCACTTGCTCTTTTGATTGTTCTGTTTCCAAAAGCAACGAGTGTATAGTTTGTGTTTGATGCAAGTGTAATTGTTTCGCCAATTTCAATGTCTGCCTTCAAAATAATGTCTGCATCAGTCGCAGTTGTCAACACTTGTTTCAATTCTTCAAAAGTGTAAACCTCAACAACATTTTTAAGGTCAGAATAAACATTTGCAAAAACTGTGTAAATCACAACATTTGCTTCTGGCATAACAAAATTTAATGTCTTGATTGAATGTTTTGTTGAGTCGCCCTCAATCATATAATAAGAATTTTCGATATCCAACAAATATTTATAGTCGTTTGCAAAAATTTCAAGTTCTACTTCTTTTCCAGCCAAAGCGCTGACAACCTTTTTGCCATCAACACTTGCAGAAGAATCTTCGGCAAGAATATTGTTTTCTGAAAACACAATTTGATAGAGTGGAGTCTTTTCAACAAAAAGTTTCACGCCATCAAACATTGTAAAATAATACTTTCCTTGTCTGTTTGTCAAATAAACTTTTTGTCCGTTGTGGTTGTAATATACATTGTCAACAAACCAAGTTGTGCTTTCTGCAAGAGTAACTTCAACTCTTGCATCAAGTGTAGCTTTCTCGACAACATTCAACAATCCTTTTGCATCATCATCAATCAAAATGTCAACCGGAGCAAGCTCGCAATCATAAGTGATTTCAACATTTGATCCTGGCATAACAAACGAATACTCGCCTGTTGCATCTGCAACAATTTCTATGCCGTTGTATTTTACATTTGAAATGCTGTAACCAGCAATAGGAGCAAATGTCACAACTTCGTCTGCGTTTGCACCTTTTCTTACTGCAATCGCAACATCTGTTGGACTTGAAATTGTGTAAGCGCATTGTTTGATTGTTGCTTTGCCTGTTTCTCTGTTGTAATCAACATAATAGTTGTATGCTTTCGCATCATCAACAACAATGTTGTAAATCAACTTGAATGGATCTTTTGTTGTCTTGTTGTTGATTTGAATCATATAGTTTTGTGTAAGTGAGTCTGAATAAACATTATAACGACAGAAGAAAACAATTGGATTTTTCAATTCGTCATGAACAATCATGTTTACATTGTTTTCTGCAACACCAGCCCAAGTCATAATCTTTTCTGAAACTGAAACATTTCCACCAACACTGATTTTTCCGTAGTGCACGCCAATGTTTTCAAATGTTCCACCATTGACAGTCGCTTTTGCTGTGCTTGTTGCTTTTGCTGCGCCATAAATGTAAAGATCTTTTCCTCTTACACCTTCAGCTTCTGCTGTCGCATTGTTTCCTGAAAATGTGCCACTGTTTACAACAAATTCACCCGAATCATAAACAGCAACTGCACCAGCTCCAGAAACAGCAATGTTTTTTGTGTATGTTGATCTGCTTGAAGTTGCAACCGAACCTGTTGTATAAATCGCACCAGCATATGTGGTCGCAGTGTTTTGATCAAACAAACAGTCATTGATTGAAACAGTGCCTGCAACATCTTTCAAATAAACAGCACCACCCTCTTTTTTTGATGTGTTCTTTTCAAAAATCGAGTTTTCAATCTTAAGTGTTCCGGCAGTCACATAAACAGCACCACCAGTGATAGCATCATTTTGACTGAATGTTGCACCAGAGATTTCTGCTGTGCCACCTTGCACGCAAACAGCACCACCATAGCCATACTTGTTGCTGCCATCTTTTGTTGTTGCGTTTGAAACAAAAGTTCCACCAGTGATTTGCAAAAGTCCACTGTTGATGTTGATTGCTCCACCATAATATGAATACGCTTCGCCAACTGTTGCACTTTCGCCATCAATTGTCAAAACTTTTCCGTTGTCTTTAAATGTGCCACCTGTCACAACAACTCTGACATCATCAGATGTGTCACTGATGTAAGAATGGATCGCACCACCAGCCCATTGAGCAGAGTTGCCTTCAATAATTCCACCATTGATGTAAACTTTGTCTTTGTTGTTGATTGCTCCACCGTTTGAGCCTGTCGTTTTGTTGAAAGACAATTTTCCATCGTTGAGTTTATAAAAACCTTTGTCTACAAAAACCCCACAACCAGAAGCAGAAGAAACATTATACATAATTTCTCCACTTTCTTGTGTGAAAGTTCCGTTTTCTACACCAACACCAGCACCATATTTAGAAGTGTTGCTGTAAATCTTTGCGCCATACATCACAAGGTCAGATTCGCCAAACAAGTTGACAGCACCACCCTTTTGGATTGCATTGTTTTTAGAAATAACAACATCGTGAAGTTCCACTTGTGCATTTGTGTTGAGATACAAACCACCACCATATCCTGTTGATGCAGTGCCATTTGTTGCAGTGTTGCCTTCAACAAGACCACCAGCCATCATCAAGTTTGAATTTTCAACTGAAATCGCACCGCCATAAACTGCTTTGTTGTTTTTGAATGTTGCACCAAAAATGCTTGCTGTTGTAGAAGGACTCTTGATGTGGACAGCACCACCATAACCACTGCTTTGCGCTGCATTCCAACAAACATTGTTTAAAAAGTTTCCTCCATTGACAGTGAGTGTTGCAGGCAAACTTTCTGTGCTTTCAATATACAATGCACCGCCTTTGTTGATTGCAGTGTTGTCATGCACATTGACATTCACCAACGAAAGATTTGTGCTTATCGACGAAATTGCCCCATAGTGTGTTGCAACATTTCCATAAAATTCACTTCCGTTGATACTTACATTTCCACCTTCATAAGCATGAATGGCTGCACCATAATCTGCATGGTTTTCATAAAACAGACAGTTTCTTACTGTCATTTCACAACCTTTGGCAACAATTGCGCCACCTCTCATGTTTGTTGTGTTGTTGTAAAATTTACTTCCAGAAATCCAAGCTGAGCCGCCAACATTAACAAAAATTGCAGCACCACTTGCGTTGTCAACTCTGTTGTTGAAGATTTCGCTGTTGTTGATCACAAGATTTGCTCCTGTTGTTGAGTAAATCATTGCATACACGCTGGCGTTATTCATCACATTGTCATGAATTGAAACTTTGTCCAAATTGCAATTTCCTGCGTTGTAAATTGCACAACCTGAAATATTTCCAGAAACATTTGTCACAGACACACCGTTTGTCAAATTCAAAGTTCCGTGGTTTTCAAAAATTCTGGCAGGCACATCTGTTGCCACCAAACCATTTCCATCAAAAACAATTTTGTTTGATGATCCAATTTCCCCAACAGACAATGTGCTGTTTTTGTCAATATAAACCAAATCATCAACAAAACCCTCTGCCCTTGTCAAAGTTACATCTTTGCTTGCCAAAATTGTGTAATTTGCATTTCCTGTGTAAAGAGTGTTTGAAATCAAAATATCTTCTTCAATCGTGATGCAAGAATTTTCTTCTGCACGCAATGCTTCTTTCAATCCATCAAAAGAATCGACCGACACTTCCAAAACCGGACCAGCTTCTGCATTGTTGATATATTCGTTCACTTTATCAGCCTTTGGCAAACAAATTCCCAAAGCCATCAACGCCAACACTGGCAAAACAACCCAAAATTTTTTCATTTCAAAACTCCTCCGTTTTTCTCAATCTCTCACGAGGTTAAGTGTTGTTTAATATACAAAAAGATTATAGCATACTTGCTTTCAAAATAAAAGAGTTATATTAAAAAAATATATTATTAAAAAAATATAATAACATTTTATCGCTCACACATTTTTGCTTGCGTAAAACAAAGACAAAAAACCATTTTTAACAAAATTTAAAAAAAACAAAAATTGCATTAAAAACAATTTTTAAATTATACTAAAAAATAGCCAAAAATGCCCCAAAATGCCGATTTTTTGCAAAAAACAAAGACTTGTCCACCTTGCAAGCAAAACGACAAAAATGACCCAATTTTAAAATATTGAAAAATTTTTAACATTTGGCAGATGCAACACTTTTTAAAGCCTTTTAAAAAAAATAAAAAATTTTGAAAAAAGTTGTAAAATTTGTTTGACATTATTTTTTATATATAGTATAATGATTGAACATTAATCACTTGAATGGTTGATGTTAAGTCTGACCGAAAAACATATCATGTTGTATTACATGTGTCACTGTTTGTTCTGAGATGTTCAAATATACAGTTTGCCATGGCCAAAGACGATTCACGGTAATAGTAGAACAATAATCTGACCTGAGATTTATCTCAAAGCTGAAAAGTTGATTACCCAACAATTTTCAGTCTAAACCTGACAAGTTCAAGTAATTGTCAAAGTTTGCTTGTAAGAGCATGGTTATTGCATATTCAAGATATACTCGTTATATTTTGAATTCATCAAAAAAATCGCTTTGATGGATCAACAAACTTACTTACATATCTTTTGTTGATTTGTGGATTAATGGGGAATATAAAAACAATATGGCGTTCCGCGTGTCCCTACTAAAGAAGTTTTCGGACTTCTTTTTTTATTGCCTAAAATCACTCTGTTAAAATAAAAAATTAAATATACATAAATTCAAAAAAAATTAATTTTAAATATAATTTTATTATCAAAAAAACAACAAAAAAAAGAGATTGTTGGTCTCTTTTTTTTTAATTATCAAAAATTTGTTTTTTGTCAGCATTTTTCGAATATTAAAATATTTGGAAAATGCTTTTTTTATTCATTTTTATCGATTTTTTGTCAATTCTTTATTATTTTTTATTTTTGCATTTTTTCTATCTTCTTCCAAAACCAAAATTGATTGTTTTTCAATATCAATTCCATAATGCAAATACACCGAAGAAACATCCATTGTCGTAAGTTTTTCAAAATCAATACCAAGCTTTTGACAAGCCTCTCTGATCGCCACTTCGCTTTGACCTTCAAACTCTACATAAGCAGGGATTTGTGGCCAGAAATCAATATCCACTTCAACGCCATCAAGCATATATCTAATTCTTCTGTTTTCTTGCTTGCTTCTTGCGACATAACCCAATTTATTAAGAATTTCATCTGTTGCTGCAAAATCAGAAACAACAATCTCACTTTCTTTAGTTCCGTCAATTTTTGATGTTGCAATTTCTTTGATTGTCAAAGTTGTTTCTTCTCCATTTGTGCGAAGGCGAATCCAACTGTTTTCTCTCACTGGCGAAAAGTCATAACAATTTCTTATTTGCAACCAATCTCCAACAAACTCTGCTCCTGCTTTATTCAACTTTTTGATCACTTCTTCTACATCACATTCCAACAATCTTGCTTCTACTTCTGTTTTCACTTTATCCTCCTTTAAGCATTACTTTTAAATAGAAAATTGCCTTATTTCTGCATTTTTATAGTTTTTCTTATCTTTTTTATCAAGGTAAACAAATTCTTTTTTCAAAATCAAACTTTCCAATCTTGTTGCAACACCAGCATGTGTAACAATCAAAACAGTTTGTTTGTCGCAATTTTTGACTAAATCAAGATAAAAATTTCTACATCTGTCCATAACCTTTTCTGATGTTTCCATTTTACATTTAGGATCAAGCACGCTTCTTTGATATTCTTCTTCAGGAACAAAATCTTTTTTTCTCCTTCCCGTAAAGATCCCTTTGTCAATTTCCGTCAACCTTTCATCATAAACAATCTCAACATTGTGATATTGATTCATGATTCTGGCAGTTTGTTTAGTTCTCATCAAAGGCGAACAAAAAATGATATCAAATTGTGATTTTTTATGCTCTTTTGATGCATTTTCAACTTCAACAACACCATTATTGCTCAATCTATTGTTAGATCTCCCCTGAACAATTCCCTTCTCATTCCAAATGGTTGTCCCATGTCTCATTACATATATCTTCATGTTGTCATTATAGCACAAAAATTAAATTTTTCAATATATTATCAAAACAATTTGATTGACAAAAAAAGAAAGGTTGTTTGTCTCAACCTTTCTCAAAAAATAATTTTTGGCGCAGAGAGAGGGATTCGAACCCTCGCGGCCTTTTACAACCCTACTCCCTTAGCAGGGGAGCCTCTTCGACCTCTTGAGTATCTCTGCATACAGACAAGAAACCCTTGTGCTAGTATATTAACACAATTAGAGTTATCTTGTCAACATTTTGTTTTATTATATTTGATTATTTTGAAATATTTTTACAAAACATATTAAATATGCTATATAATGTTATATTTACATAACTATACTTTAAGCAATTATATTATACCAATCTATTAAAATTCTTCATTCAAAATTTGGAAGTATGCTTTTGCATGGGCACATACTGGGCAAAGTTCTGGGGCAAAATCTCCAACATGAACATGTCCACAATTTCTACAAATCCACATTTTCTTTTCAGATTTTTTGAACACTTTCCCTTCTGTCACAAGAGCAGCAAGTTTGCGATATCTCTCTTCATGTCTCTTTTCAATAGCAGCAACCCCTTCAAATTTTCTAGCAAGAGTTTCGAAACCTTCTTCTCTGGCTTCTTCTGCCATTCTCTTATACATTACTGTCCATTCTTCACTTTCGCCAGCTGCAGCATCAAGCAAATTTGCATAAGTTGTTGGAACTTCTCCACCATGCAATTCCTTAAACCAGAGCTTTGCATGTTCTTTTTCGTTGTCTGCTGTTTCTGTAAATACAGCTGCGATTTGTTCGTATCCTTCTTTCTTAGCTTTTGAAGCATAATATGTATATTTATTTCTTGCTTGACTTTCTCCAGCAAATGCTTCCATAAGATTTTTTTCTGTTTTTGTACCTTTTAATTCTTTCATTGTATACCTCCTATATTAAGTACAATAATATTATATCTATTTTTTGCAAGCTGGTCAACCTGTAGAAAAAATTTGTTTTTCATTTTTTATCAACACTGTCCAATCAACAAATCAACAATTTTGTTCTTTTCCAGACATTTCCCAAAACATAATTTTTACAACAAAATTGCCTAGCGCTTAGGTATTTTTGTGCATAACTACGGCTTCGAACCTCTTTTTTGAAAATTTTGAGCCAATTTCTTCTTAAAATGTTTCACGTGAAACATTTTTTAACCAAGAATATCTCAACGGCCGGCTTTTATCTCAACAAATTCTAACAATTGCTCATATAAGAACATTTGAAAGTTTTGAGATATAAAAAAGAGAATGTTTCACGTGAAACATTCTCAAAATAACATTATTTCTTATTTAGAAGTTCTTTTGTTGTAGTTTTGCAAATCTTGCAATGTCATTTCCTTTTTATTGAGCAATTCGAGCAATTCTGCAATTCTGTCAAGATCATCTCTTGTATAATAATCAATATAGATTCTTCCCTTATTATCATTTCCAATAGCAGAAACCTTTGTTGCAAATGTTTTTTGCATTTGATTGATCAACTCTTTCAATTCCAACGACTGTTCTTGCTTTACCACCACTTTATTTGTAGGGTGCGTATAGTTTTTAACCAACTTTTCGAGGTCGCGCACGCTCAAATTTTTAGAAACAGCAATTTGAGCCAACTTAATTTGTTCGGTTTGATCTTCAATAACAACCAAACATCTAGCATGACCAGCCGAAAGCTTTCCAACTTCAACCATGTCAATTACATCTGGATACAAAGTCAACAATCTGAGAGTGTTTGCAATGTTTGAACGACTCTTTCCAATTCTTTCAGAAACAACTTCTTGAGTAAGACCATATTCGTCCATAAGCTGTTTGATTGCTCTTGCAGCTTCAATAGGATTGAGATCTTCTCTTTGCAAGTTTTCAATAATACTAATTTCTTTTACTTGTTTTTCTGTATAGTTTTTAACTACTGCAGGAACAGTTTTTAAACCACAAATATTTGCAGCTCTCCATCTTCTTTCTCCGGCAATAATCATATACTCGCCATTGCTTTCTTGATTAACTACGATAGGTTGAACAATACCATGAATCTTGATTGAAGAAGCAAGTTCGTTCAAAGCATCTGGATCAAAATTTTTACGAGGTTGATTTGGATTTGGTTTTACTTTTGTTATATCAACTTCCAAAACACCATTGTTTGTTTTAGCACTTTTATTTGTTATATTTTCATAACTATTGTTATCATCAAATACGCCGAAAAGGGCTTCGAGACCTCTTCCAAGACCTTTATTACTACTCATCATTATCCCCTTTAAACTTTATTTTTTTTACTTTTGAAATCCTTGTAAACGCAGTTCCATTTCTTCTCATAATTTCTTCAGCAAGACTCAAATATGCTTCTGCACCTTTTGAGTTTGAGTCATACAATGCCACCGGCAAACCGTGACTTGGCGCTTCTGCCAATCTCACATTTCTTGGAATTGTTGTCAAATACACTTTTTTGTTGAAGAATTTGATAATTTCATTGCTTACTTGATTTGTCAAATTGTAACGCTTTTCTTTCATTGTCATTACAACACCTTCAACATCCAAATCTGGATTGAGGTGATATTTGATCAATCTGACAGTGTTCATAAGTTGAGTAAGACCTTCCAAAGCAAAAAATTCGCATTGAATTGGTATGATGATACTGTTTGATGCTGTAAGAGCATTTACAGTGATCAATCCAAGAGATGGTGGACAATCAATCAAAATAAAGTCGTAACTGTCTGAAATTTCGTCCAAAATTCTCTTTATTACCTTTTCTCTTTGTGGAATTTGAATCAATTCAACTTCTGCTCCAGCCAAATCAACGGTTGAAGGAATGATAAACAAATCTTTCACAATCGTAGATTTGATAACATCGTCATAGTTGCTTTCGCCACCGATAAGATCGTAAACAGTTTTAAGATCTTTGGTTTTTGTTATACCAACAGCACTTGTGGCATTGCCTTGAGGATCCAAATCCAAAATCAAAACCCTTTTTCCCATAAGGGCCATATATGTTGCAACATTTATACAGGTTGTAGTTTTTCCAACTCCACCTTTTTGGTTTGCAAATGCAATAATTTTTCCCATAGTCATTTTTCCTTTTTCAAATTATACAATAAACACATCAAAAAAATAAAGAAAAATAAGCAAAAAATCGTTATTTTTGCCTATTTTTTAATTTAAGAATAATTTTTTATTATTTTTCTATTTAATAGGATCTAATTTAGGTTTGTTTTTGTCTCTAGGATATTTGTTTGGTGTATTTTTAACCTTTTTAAGCACCAAAATATTTCTTTCGAGATTTTCCTCATCAACAACAATCTTTTCGATTTTTTCAACCTTTGCGCCAAGAATTTCAATAGCTTTTTTTGCATCTTTCAATTCTTCTTCAAGTTTTGATGATTTGTAGATGACTGCAACGCCACCAACTTTTACAAGTGGCAACAAATATTCTGCCAAAGTGTTGAGTTGCGCAACTGCACGAGCAACAGCAACATCAAATTTTTCTCTGTGGTTTTTTGCAAAATCTTCGGCACGGCTATGCAGGGCAGAAATATTTTCAAGTTTCAACTCGCCGCAAACATCTTTCAAAAAGTTTACCCTTTTGTTGAGACTGTCAACCAAACAAACCTTAAGGTCAGGCCTAACAATTTTCAGAGGCAATGCAGGAAATCCTGCGCCAGTGCCAACATCAACAAGCGTTGCGTTTTGAGGAATGAGTTTTGCAGGCAAAACACTGTCCAAAAAGTGCTTTATCAAAACTTCTCTCTCTTCGGTTATCGCAGTCAGGTTGAGATGCTTGTTTGTTTCGACAAGCATAGAAAAATATTTGTCAAACATATCTGCTTGATTTTGCGAAACTTCGATATCGTATTTTTCAAAAATCTCTTTTAAATCTTTCATTTTTCCTATCCAAAACTAGTTTTTGTTTGTCTTTTTCACCAAAATCGAAAGCACCGAAACATCAGCCGGAGACACACCAGAAATTCTTGACGCTTGTCCCAAGTTGAGTGGGCGAATTTGCGAAAGTTTTTCGATAGCCTCTTGTCTCAATCCTTTTACAGATTGATAATCAAAATCTTCAGGGATTGACACATTTTCGTTTGCCAACATTCTTTCAACATCTTCTTGTTGTTGTTTAAGATATCCCTCGTATTTGATGTTGATGTTTACAAAATCGAGCAAACCCTTTTCGCTTTCATCAAACAAATTGTAGGTTGCATCAAGTTTGTAGATATCAATATTGTTTCTTCTCATCAAATCACGAAGTTTCATACTTTCTCTTGGAATGTTTTCTTCATTATCCTGGCAAAGTTTGATAAGTTTTTCATCAACCTTTACCTTTTCTTCGAGCTTTGCTTCAATCTCTTTCATCTTTGCAATCTTGTCGAGATAAGTTTGGTACCTTTCATCAGAAACAAGACCAACTTTTCTGCCGATTTCTGTCAATCTCATGTCGGCATTATCTTGTCTGAGCAACAAACGATATTCTGCACGACTTGTCATCATACGATAAGGTTCGTTTGTGCCTTTTGTGACAATGTCATCAATAAGCACACCAATATACGCATCATTTCTCTTCAAAACAATTTGCTCTTTGCCTTGGTTGTAAAGACTTGCATTGATGCCCGCAATCAATCCTTGCGCACCAGCTTCTTCATAACCACTTGTCCCATTGATTTGTCCTGCAAAGAAAAGACCTTCGATTGTCTTCAATTCCAATGTAGGTTTAAGTTGTGTAGGATCAATGCAATCATATTCGATTGCATAAGCATCTCTCATAATTTCAGCATCCTTCATGCCGATCACAGACTCAACCATTTCTTGTTGAATGTCTGCAGGCATAGATGTGCTAAAACCTTGCAAATACATCTCTTGAGTGTCAAGCGCTTCTGGTTCCAAGAAAAGTTGATGCCTTTCTTTGTCTGCAAAACGCAAAACTTTTGTTTCAATTGAAGGACAATATCTTGGACCAACGCCTTTGATTTCTCCAGAGATTGCAGGCGCTTTGTCAAAATTGTTTCTGATTATCTCATGCGTAAGTGGGGTTGTGTAGGTAAGATAACAAACGGCCTTGTTTTTTGGTTTTTCTTTTGTCATATAAGAAAATGGCATTATGTCATCATCACCATTTTGGATTTCCATTTGCGAATAATCTACACTTCTTGCATGCACACGGACAGGAGTGCCTGTCTTAAATCTTTCAAGTTTGATACCCAATTTTTTCAAACTGTCAGAGAGTTTTGAACTGTTTTTGAAACCGTTTGGTCCAACTTTTTCTCTGCAACTGCCAATGATAATCTCACTTTTGAGATAAACACCTGTTGCAAAAACAACACTTCTCGCTTGATACTTCATGCCAAGTTGAGTTGTGACAATTTTGTTTTCTCCATCAATTTCAACGCTTACAGCTTCACCTTGTCTTACCAACAAGTTTTTCTCTTTTTCAAGAGTTTTTTTCATTTCGATATGATAAGCATTTTTGTCTGCTTGCGCTCTCAAACTTTGCACAGCAGGACCTTTTCCACGATTCAACATTCTTATTTGAATTGCCGTTTTGTCAGCATTGATACCCATTTCGCCACCAAGAGCATCAATCTCTCCTACAAGTTGACCTTTTGCAGTGCCACCAATTGATGGGTTGCACGCCAAAAAGGCGATTGCATCAAGACTGATTGTGAGCAAGAGGGTTTTATTTCCCGTTCTTGCCAAGGCGAGCGCAGCTTCGCAGCCAGCATGTCCAGCACCAATAACAATCGAATCAAAAATTTCTGTTTTTCTTTCCATTGTTTTATTTTCCTAAGCAAAATTTTGAAAATATCAAATCAATGATATCTTCGTTTTCTGTGTTTCCTGTGATTTTTCCAAATGTTTGCCAAATGCGTTTTACAAGCATTGTCAAAATGTCGAGAGATTCGTTTTGTTTTTGTTTAACTTCTTCAATCAACATTTTTGCTTCTTTTAAAATCTGCATTTGTCTTTCGTTTGTCAACACCAAACTGTTGAAATCAATTTCTTCTTCGATAACCATATCAACAATCTTTTGTTTGAGTTGTTGAATGTTTTTGTTTGTCATTGCAGAAACTTCAATTTCGTTTTCTTGTGCGACCAAAACCCTTTGTTTGTCAGTTTTGTTTACAACTGTGATAAGTTTTTTGCCTTGCAAGAGTTTGCAAATTTCTTCATCTTCTTCACTCAAACTTTCACTTCCATCAACTACAAACAAAACAAGGTCGGCAGAGTTTAAGTTTTGTTTACTCTTTTCAATGCCAATGCTTTCGACAACATCTTCTGTTTCTCTAATGCCGGCAGTGTCAATAAGATTGATTTTGATGCCGTTGTAAATAAAACTTTCTGTAATACTGTCTCTTGTTGTGCCTTTGATGTCTGTCACAATTGCCCTGTCTTCTCCAAGCAAAGCATTCATCACACTACTCTTGCCGACATTTGTCTTTCCAACAAGTGCGACATTGATTCCGTTTTTAAGATAGGTTGCACTTTGTGATTGTTGCAAAATCAAATCGTTTGCATCTTCAATTTTTTGCAATCTTTCAATCACATTCAGCTTCAATCCCAACTCTTCTGTTTCGTCTGGATAATCCATGCCGACTTCAAGTTCGGCCAAAAGATATTTCAACTGCTCTTGTTGCTCCAACACAGCACTTGCAAGGCGACCATTTGTGACTTGCAAACTGCTTTTAAGTTCGCCTTCTGTTTCAGCATTGATTTCGCCAATTATTGCTTCTGCTTTGTCCAAAGTTATCTTGCCATTCAAAAACGCACGCTTCGAATATTCGCCAGGTTCGGCAAGGCGAGAGCCTGCATGCAAGCACGCTTCAACAATTTTTTGAGCAAGCAAAACTCCACCATGGATTTGAAACTCGACAATATCTTCGCCAGTATAAGAAAATGGTGCCTTAAAATAAACCATCAAACATTCTTCAAACACATTTTCTTCAAGTTTAATCTTTCCAAAATACATATATCTTGGGATAATATTTTCTCTTTCAAGTTTTTGACAATGAAAAAGTGTGAGCGCAACATCAAGCGATTTTGCCCCACTCATTCTCACAATTGAAACTGCCCCTTTACCCAAAGGCGTTGATATCGAAACTATACAATCTTTCATATCTTATATTATAGCAAACAGCACAAAAAAAATCAAACATAGATTTTGTTTGATTTTTCTTATTTCAACTTCTTTCAATCTTATCTGCAAAATAAACATTTCTTCTGCAAACTCTTTCTTTTTGTCTCAAATGGTTGATCCAGAACGAAACTGCAATTTGGATAAGCATCAAACCGGCCGACAAACCAAACACTGCTCTCATGCCCGACTTAAACAATTCGGCTGCAAGCACGATACCAATTGCTTTTCCAGCATACTCAGCAGCGAGTTTGTAGTTTGTCATGATAAATTGTTCGCTTCTGCCAACACGGTTGAGATATGGTCCATCGGTGACATGAGAAAATGATCTTGACACCAAAAGCGAAACAAAGGTTGCAATCAAAAGCACAACCCAATTGCCGGTCACAACAACAAGCAAATATCCAAAACATCTTACACAATATTTCAAAATGATTGCCGCTTTGCCATGTCTTGCCGTAAACTTCAACAACGAGATATAACCAACCACATCACCAGCCAAACTTGCAACAAGCAAGAAGATGCTGACTTGTGCGATTGAAAGCCCTGCCAAAGTTTGAAGCATGATTGCTTGCATGCCCAAAACAATGTTGTAAGAAATTGTGCCAATAAACGAATATCCCCAAACAAACAATGTCGTGATTTTGTCACAGAAAATGCGTTTGAGATTTACTTTTGCTTTTTCAACCGGCGGCTCTTCAAACATATAAGCAAGCACGACCGAAACTGCAACAAAGAAAATTGAGATGATCAAAAGCAGGTTGTATCTGAAACTTCCTTTTGTCATGATTGTAAAAATGCACATTGCGATCACAAGACCAACATCATTCATAAACCAATCCAAAAGTTTGCGCTTTCCATAAAGTTTGTTGTTTTGCACAGATGCTGCCATAAGTGGATAAATCGAAAAAACAACAAGTTGTCCACAAATCGTGTCAATCATAAACACAACAAAAACCAAAGTGTTTGAAATGCTTCTTTCAAAAAAACAAGCAAGAGCAATCATCGACAACAGCTTTATACTGCTGCACACTGCAATAATCTTTTTTGTGGACAGAGTTTTGAAAACCAAAGCGATCGCCATAGACAACGCCGCAGCCACCAAAAGACCAGCACTTGTTATCAACGAGAGGTTTGAGATTGAAAATCCATGTTCGCCAAGCCAGTCACACTTATAATTTTCCCAAATACCCAATGCCACGCCATAAAAGGCGATAAACATAAAGATAAGAAACAACTGCCTTCTTGTGTTTATTCTTTTTCTAAAATTGAGATTAAATTTTGTATGTTCCATATTGCCTTATAAAAAAGGACCTGCAAAATTTTGCAAGCCCCAACTTTCAACTTTTGTAATTTTGCTTTGAAATTAGCCTTCTTTGTATTCTCTTGGGAAAACCATCAAATATCTGCGAGGTTCTTCTCCCTTGCTCAAAGTTGTAACTCTGTCATCAGCTTGCAATGCAGTGTGGATAATTTTTCTTTCACTGGCATCCATAGGTTCGAGCTTGTAGTATTGTCCAGATTTTGCAACTTTGCTTGCAATTCTTTTTGCCAAAGCGATCAAAGATTCTTCTCTCTTCTTTCTGTAACCTTCAACATCCAAAACAATTTTCTTTCTGTCTTCTGATTTGCAAGTCAAAGTCATCAAATAAGAGAGCGCCATCATGCAATCGCCATGGTGACCAATAAGGTCGTTGAGATCTTCTCCAGTAACATTGTATCGAACAAACTTTTCGTCTTCTGTTTTTTCAATTTCGCCTTTGAGGTTGAGCGATTGAAGCACTCCTCCAACAAATTCTTCTGCAGTAAGTTTTCTTTCGATTCTTTCTTTCTTTTCTGCAACTGCTTCTTCACTCTTTGCAGGAGCTTCTGTTTTTTCAACTTTCTTTGGTTCAGGTTTTACATATTCTTCATCAGCGATAATTTTGATTTTCTTTTCCATAAACTTTTCAGCAAAATCTTCATCTGCAGTTTCTTTTTCTTCTGCTGCCAATGATTTTTTGAATTGTTCTTTCTTTTCATACTTTTCGATTGCATCTTCTGAAATAGAAACAACTACTTTTGCTTTTTTAAGAAATCCACCTTCACTCAAAATTTTGATGTCTACATCTTCTCTTGCTGCTTTGAGCTCCAACAATGCGTTTTGAATTGCTTGTTCTATTGTTTTTCCTGTAGCTTCACATGTATGCATAATATAATTTCTCCTTTTTTTCTATCCGAATATAGAATATCACATTTGTCAAAAAACTTCAAACTTTTTGAAACATTTGTTTTGAAAATGAGGTTTATTGTGCTAACATACAATAAATCATAGGAGGAAAACAATGATCATCACAATCACAGGCAAACCTTGCAGTGGAAAATCTACAATCGCAAAACTTCTTGTCGATCAACACGACTTCACTCGCATTGGAGTAGGCGACATCTTCAAAGCAGAAGCGCACAAAAGAGGCATGACAACAGAAGAATTCAACAAATTTTGCATGAGCGATCCATCGTTTGACTATGTTATCGACCAACAAACAGTCGAGCTTGGCAAACAATACGAAGGACAAAAATATATTTTCGACAGCCGACTTGCTTGGCACTTTGTCCCAAAATCATTCAAAGTGTTTGTTGATCTTGACAGAGAAGTAAGCATTGAAAGATTGATCAACTCTGATCGCACAGGCAAAGAAAAATATTCAACAAGAGAAGCAGCCGAAGCAACTTTGGCAAATCGACAAGTTTTGGAAGTGGACAGATACAAACAAATCTACAACATTGATTTGTATGACCTTTCGCATTATGACTTGGTTATTGACAGCGAAAATCGCACTCCACAAGACCTTGCAGATGAAGTGTGGGCAAAATATCAAGAGTTCTGCAAAAACAACAAAGACTAGAAAATTTTTCTGGTCTTTTTTTTGTTGATAAGTGGACAACTTGCCACTTTCAACAAGCATAAAAGGGGACAGCCAAGTCCAACAACTTGGCAAATTTTTAAAAATTTTTGAAAAACACTTGCAAAATCGGTCAAAATATATTATACTTACTTTGCTATTGAATTAGCGACCTTATGCAGAGTTGGCTGAGCGGTCGAAAGCGGCGGTCTTGAAAACCGTTGTAGTGAAAGCTACCTGGGGTTCGAATCCCTAACTCTGCGCCAAGCAATCACCTTTGTCTTCGTGACAGAGGTGATTTTTTGTTTTCAATTTGACTTGCTTCTTATTCGTGATTTATAATAAATTTCAAGAGAGGTCAAAATGAAAATTTTTGTTTTTACTGATGTGCATGGAAGTTTGAGTTGTTTGCAAGCCTTGTCAAACACCGAAGATTTTCGAAATGCTGACTTGCGAATTTTTCTTGGCGACATTGTCTTTGGTTGCAGCAGACCAGATGAGTGTATAACTCTTTTGAAACAATGGGATTGCATCAGGATTTTGGGCAACAACGATTTTTATGTTTGCGATCACATACCTGATGTGGATAAAGCAGAGTTTTCCACAGGCAAACTTAAACAACTCGAATGGATTTGCCAAAATGTTTCCAAAGAAAACAAATCTTATATCAAAACTTGGCCTATTGACTTTCGCTTAAATGCAGCTGGAAAACAACTTTACTTTTCTCACTATGCTTGGGAAGAATTCAACAATGACATTAATGTTGTAGACAGTCCAGAAAATCCATCTTTTGAGATTCGTAAACAACAATTTGAAAATGTTGATGCCGATTATTATATCTTTGGACACGAACATAAAACAACTTACTTTTCAAACAGAGAAAAACACTATTACTGCCTTGGTTCGAGTGGTCTTAAAAACCCTGGTCCATATTTGTGGATAACTTGTGAAAACGAAAACATAACCCTCGAAGAAAAGTTTGTTGAATTTGACATTTTGCATGAGATAGAACTTATGGACAAAGCAGGATATCCCTATGCAAAAAACAAAATCAACCAATGATTGTTTGGAGGTTTTATGATTTTTAGAGCAACAAGCAAAGACGCTGAAACAATTGCATCTTTAGCACTTAAATTGTGGCCAAGCCATAGTCCTGACGAGCTTACACAAGAATTTCAACAACTTCTCTACAAAGATGATGTTTGCATTTTTCTTGCTTTCACAGAAGACAGAGCTGTTGGCTTCGCACAATGTCAACTTCGATATGATTATGTCGAAGGCACACAAACAAGCCCAGTAGGTTATCTTGAAGGCATTTTTGTCGAACAAGATTTTCGAGGTCAAGGGATTGCAAAACAACTTCTTGCAAGCTGTCAAGCTTGGGCAAAAGAAAAAGAGTGCTGCGAGTTTGCCAGCGATTGCCAACTTTCAAATACAGCAAGCCAAGCCTTTCATAAATCGTTGGGTTTTGTCGAGACAAATCGTATTGTTTGTTATGTCAAAAAATTGTAACATGAAAAACACATTTAAAAACAATGTGTTTTATTTTTTCTTGTTTGCAAAAATGTTTTACTTTGCAGTTTCATTTTTGCTATTATAAATAAAAGGAGATTGAAATATGACAACAAGCAAAAAACTTATTATTGCTGTCGTCCTTCTCGGCGTGCTCGTCGGTTTTGCTGCTTTGATTTTTCCACTCTTGGGCAGACCAGGACACCTTCACAACTACACAGAAACTATTCAATATTCAGTAAAAGAGGACACTGCTTATTACAGTCACAAATGTCAACAATGCGACAAGTATGGCCCTAAAAAAGTTTTAGAAAATTCTATTGTTGTCACACCAGACAATGTTCAATCTGTTTTGGACACAAATATAAATGGAATGACAATCGTTTTTGGAGCTTACAACTTTGACAACATTTTGGAGTTGAGACCAGCAAAATCAGATTCTACAACCAGAATCTATGCTTGGACAAGCGACACAACTTATGACAAAGATTATGCACTTGCACTCAACGAACTTGTCAAAGATTCAAACTTTAGATATCACTATACTCGCAACATCGAAAATGTGTCTTTTGTTGGGGTTGAAGGCACTTCAATCAACAACCAATTTTTTGTAAACAGTGGCGAAACTTTTGCTTTCGATGCAACATCTTGCAATGGTGGCATTGTGTATGATGCTGTCAGAGGCATGGATTATATGCAAGCCGACCAAAGAGGCAAACACGCTTCTCACATTTCACTTTCAAACATCACTTTCAAAAACCTCAAATTTGCTGGGGCAAATGGTTTGATCCATGTTGACAATCGTTATGAAGATTCAAAGGTAGTCGGCCTGACAATCGAAAACTGCACATTCTTAACACTGACACCTCATCAACATAAAGCAGCAGTCAACCTTTCTTGCAAGCAAAAATCCAATATGCAAGATGTCAACTTTGTTGGCAACTCAGTTTATGGACACTATCAAGGCATCAGCATTACAGGTTTTGAAAACGCACTTGTTGACAACAATTATTTCGGCGACCTTGCTCACAATGCTGTTGGCATTTATGGTGACGGTGACACAGAAGAAGGTTTCTCTGGCGTTGTTGTGATAAGAAGCAACACAATCAAAAACGGATCTAGCCTTGCAATCGAATTTATCAAAGGTGTTGATGCTGAAATCAACATTACTTCAAACCATATTGCAAACTTCTGCACTGAAAGTGGTGCAATCATCCAATTTAGCGAATTAGTTGGTGCAACAAAATATTCACTTGTTGACAACTTCTACAAAAACTCTGCAATCGAAAATGTTTTCTACAAGACAGGAGATTGCATTGTAAGTATATAAAAAACAAAGACCACTCAACTGAGCGGTCTTTTTATTTCAAGTTTTTGATTTCTTTTCTTGTTTTCTTTGACAATTTTTTGATCACTTCTGCCGAAAGTTCGGTGCGCATCATCTTGTCAAAATCATAAACATAAAAAATGTTGTCGCTAAGCAAAAACACTCTGTCAAAAGAGATGCCATAAAAATTCCAATCAATCATATGAAATGCTCTTTCAATATCCTTTTGTGGCATACTGCAAAAAACAAACAAAGCGTTTTCTTCATACAGGTTGAAATGTGGGGCGTTCAATCTTTCAAGCTTTTTATAGATTGACTCTGCCAAGATTGTGATTTCTTCTGCTGGCATTGTGTTTGTGCCAAGGTATACAAAATCTTTTGTGTGCACCAAGTCATCTTCGATACCCAACCTTTCTGCCTCTTCAATGATCTCTTCTCTAAAATGCTCTTTGTCATATCTGAGCTGGACAAGCTTCTGCCTTTTTCCAATGTCTTCATCAATGCCACGGGTAACTTCGATGCCGACAGTTTCGTCATTTGAAACAAGGTCTGGATAGTCTGATCCACACTTGACTTCTCTCAAAACAACTTTGTATGGCAAAACTTTGCTAAGCACATTTTTAGCAAAACACTCAAAGTATTTTTTTGGAAACAAATTTTCTTTTTCTGCCGGTCTGCTTTTCATATTTATATCATATCACACAACAATCTTTTTTGCCAAACAATAAAAACTACAACCTTTTAAAAAAACTAAAACAAACCCTATTGAAAATCTAAAACTTTGGTGTTATAATCCTTATATAAGGGGAACAATATGACTAGGGAAGAATTGTTAAATTTTGTTAAGGACTTCAATCAATCTGGACCAATTTCGATGGCATCGATTGCCGAATGTTTGAAAGCGTTGCCAAAAAAGGATCACAAATTGTTTATGCTTTTGGTAAACTACAAAAACGGAAACGATTTTGCCAAAAAAATTAAAAACGGAGATTTGTAAAATATGCCAATTCTCACAATCTTTGCCGGCATCAACGGAGCTGGAAAAACAACTTTATATAAATACGAGAAAAAGTTTGTTGGCGTTGACCTTGGCGAAAGAGTAAATCCAGACGAAATCCTTGCCCAACACGGCAAAAAATGGAGCCCTACCTCAGTCATAAGCTCTGGCAGAATTGCAATCAACAAAATCAAATATTGCATCGAAAACAAAGTTTCTTTCAACTGGGAAACCACAATCATCACCGGCACAACATTGAAATTTCTTCAAGCCGCAAAGGAAGCAGGTTTTCTAATTCAACTCAATTTTATCGGGGTGCAAGATGTCAACCTTTCGCTCGAACGCATCAAACAAAGGGTGGCAAAAGGTGGACACGATATTCCAGAAGAAATTGTTCGTGGAAGATTCAAAAATCAATTCAAGCACATTGTTGATGCACTCAAATATGTTGACAACGCACTGTTTTTGGACAACTCTCGTTCGATGCAAGTGGTTGGCACTTATTTAGACAAAGAGTTTTTTGTGCACGACTCTTCAGTGTCTTGGGTTAAGGAACTTGGCGAACTTCACCACAAAATTCCACTCAGACTCACATCATCTTCAACAAAAGGAAAAGATGGAAAATAAACCTTGCTCTTTTGCAAGGTTTTTCTTTCGCAAAATTTGAGATTGTGCTATAATTATCTTACGGAAGGTGCTTTATGAAACTTGAAAAAATTGAAAAACAAACAGACACAAAATTTCTTAATTTCTACACAGCAAAATATGTTGGCCAAAAAAATTTGGATTATCATTTTGCTTCTCGCCGAAATGCTGACACATTGCAAAAAGCAGATGTTTGCGACGCTGTCCGTGTTTTGCCATATATAAAAGAAACAAACGAAATTGTTTTTATCAAAAATTTTAGATATGTGACAAACTGTTTTGTTTACGAACTCCCTGCCGGCTTGGTAGAACCAAACGAAGACAGATTGCAAGCAGCAAAAAGAGAACTCTCCGAAGAAACCGGTGCCGAAGTTTTGTCAATCCAAAAAGTGCTTGATTGCAGTTTCACAAGCGCTGGCATGAGTGACGAAACAATCGAAATGTATGTCGCAGAAGTCTCTTTGTCTGGCTCGCAACATTTGGACGAAACCGAACTTATTGAGATTGTCAAAGTTCCACTTTCTCAACTTGACGAGTTTTTGTCAACTCACACAATGTGCACAGGCAGTGCACTTCTTGCAAAATATTTTGCAGCAACATTGAAATAAAAAAAGACCAAACCTTTGGTCTTTTATTTTTCTAAAACTTTTTCCTTTCCTGCACATGTGCCAAAAACAGATTCTGCCATTTTGTTTTTTGAAGAGCAGTTTTTGCCTATTCTCAAAGTGAGATAACAATCCACATCATTTGGATATGACCAAATGTCAACCCCTTCAAATTGATCATCAACTCGAAGTCCAAGTTTTAAAAACTTGTCGGTTGTCATAGTTTGCACTGTCATTTGCTCATCTTCGGTTGTCACATTTTTGAAGTGGAAGTATCTTCTATTCATAAAATCAAGCATTTTGATTTCATCAATCCCTTCTCTTTTTGCAAGGCCACAAAAAGCAGTCATCACAAACACCATGCTTGGTGTGAGGTCTCTGTTTGTTTTTACACCAGAATTGATCTTTCTGATTTGTTTTTCAAATCTCTCGATTTGATCAAATCCGTTTTTGTAAACTTTCTTGCGTTGCACTGCATAAACATAAGCAATTTTTTTGCCATTTTTCTCTTCCACTCCATATCTTATAAGAGGAAGTTCGTATGTCATGTGCCTGTTTGCAACAGAAAATTTCAACATAAAAGGTGTTTCAAAACCATAATATTCTTGCACTCTTTCAACAAGCAAATGCATGTCTTCATCAACAACACCAAGATCTTGTTTTTTGTCGAGCCAACAGAAACTTTGATCCAACAAAAATCTTGTGTTTCTTCTCACCATTTCAACCACATTTTCAAAATCATCATTTCCAATGTTTTTGATAAGCGAATGCAAAAAATAACTCTCATCGTGTTTGTCATCATATTTGACTGATTTTATATCCACACTTTTTGTCACAAGCAAAAATTGTCTCAACGCAACTTCAAGTTTGTCAAGGTCTGACACAACAATTTGTGGCATAACATTTTGCCAACTTTCATCAAAAGTTATTGTCGCTTGATTTCCATTTTTGGTTGTCGTTGCTCTATCATATTTTTCTATGCTTTGCAAAAACATATCTACATATTTATGTTCCATATTTTATCCTTTCAAATTGCCCGACATATTCTAACACAAAAAGAATTATCTTTCAAGGGTGTTTTTTTTGAAAAAATTTTCTTGAAGTGATTGACATATAGACATTGGGTTGTTATTATAGAAAAAACTAGAAAAGCCAAACCACGGACATTTTCTTGTTTTTTTTATCAATTTTAAACAAAAGGGGGGACGAAAAGATGTATAAAGAATTGTTAGAACAAATCGAAACAAATCAATTTAAAGAAGTCAAATCAGCGCTTGTCGAAATGCATGTTCAAGATATCGCCGATTTGCTGGAGCAAGTTGATCCCCCGAAAAATTTGGTAAAGGTTTTCAAACTTTTGCCAAAAGATATGGGCGCTGAAGTTTTCAGTTATATTGAAAGTGACATTCAGAAAAAACTTGTTGATGCCTTGTCAGACAAAGATTTGTCTTTCTTGGTTGAAGAAATGTATATTGACGATGCCGTTGACTTTGTGGCTGAAATGCCTGCCAACATTGTTGAAAGAACTTTGAAGGCGTCAACAAAAGAAACTCGTCAACTCATCAACAAATATTTGGGTTATGGACCAGACACAGCAGGTTCGATCATGACACCCGAATTTATTGACTTGAAAGAGCAAATGACAAAAGAAACTTGTCTCAAACGCATCAAAAAACTTGGCGAAGATGTAGAAACCATCAATGTTCTTTATGTCACAGATGGCGCAAGGGTTTTGAAAGGGGTTTTGTCAATCAGACAACTTTTGCTTGCAGATGATCACACCACTGTCGGCGAGATTATGCACGACAATGTTGTGTTTGCAGAAACATCAACTGACCAAGAAGAAATTTCAAACTTGTTTAAGCAATATGACTTTTTGGCTTTGCCAATTGTTGACAGCGAAAAACGACTTGTTGGCATCGTAACTATCGATGACGTTATTGGGGTTATTGAAGAAGAAACAACCGAAGATATCTCAAAAATGGCTGCGACAACACCAAACGAAAAACCATATCTCAAAACAAGCACATTCAAGTTGTGGATCAACCGTGTGCCTTGGCTCGTTTTGTTGCTTGTCTCATCAACATTTACCGGACTTATTATCAGCAAAAACGAAACTCTTCTCAGCACAGGCATCTATGGAATTTTGCTTACTGCCTGCATGCCTATGATCATGGGCACTGGTGGAAATGCCGGAGGTCAAGCGTCGGCAACAATCATCAGAAGCATCGTGCTAAACGAAATCAGTTTCAGAGATTTGTTTAAGGTTATGTGGAAAGAGTTTAGACTCAGCCTTCTTCTCGGAGCATCTCTTGCAGTGGTTTGTTTTGGAAAGATTATGCTTATTGATGGACTTCTCTTCAACACACCTGGTGTTGATTGGATTTCTGCTCTTGTGATTTCTGCTGCAATGTTTTTGGCAATTGTTATGGCAAAAATCGTAGGTTGCACACTTCCACTTATTGCAAAAAAATGCAAACTTGACCCAGCAGTTATGGCAAGTCCATTCATCACAACAATCCTTGACACTTTGTCATTGCTTGTTTATTGCCAACTCGCACTTGCATTTTTGATGTAAAACAAAAAAACTGTTCTATTTTTAGGACAGTTTTCTTTTTTTGCCTATTGAAGTTTGATTTCTTTTGTGTTATTATCTTTTCATAAAGGGGATTGCTATGGTTATTCGTTCTGAAGAGCTCGAACACTTGTCTGTTGAGGACATTGAAGAGTTGAGACTCAACACTTACAACTTTGATTTGGATCTTGCAAAAAATTGGTATGCCGGCGAGTCAAGAAGATACCAACAAAAAGTTGCTATGATCAAACAAAAGTTTCCGTTTATCGAAACTGATGTCGAACTTTTGTCTGACAAACAACTTCAAGCATTGGTTGGTTGGGTTATCAACACCGAAATGGCACCAATGCGTTTTGCCAGCGAATTTTCAAAAGTAAGACAATCTGATTTTGACTATCAACAATTTTGCAAAGACTTGGAAGACGAACTTTATCTTCTCCCAAATGACGAACTTCAAAAAAGAATCAAATCAACATTTCCACCTGATCCTGCAATCGAATATCAAAGACGACTTGCAGAAATTGAAGCTGACTTCAAAACAAACTATTATTTCTCACTTGACATGGCAGATTTGCACAGCATACGCTATGATGATTTGAAAAGGACTTGCGAGCAACTTCTCGCACAAGGCAAACAAGTTTTTATCACCGTTGACAACTCTATGTATGAAAAAAACAACGATGCACCTGTTGACTATATGTTTTCGACAACAGATTTGCAACGACTTGTTGACTTAAACAACTATCTTGCTGACCGTGGAATGAAAACCCCAGTTCACATCAACGAAATGAATCGTTTTGTTTCAAAAGATGAGTTTGGTGATGGTTGGTCAATCCACGATGTTGTCACAGCAAATCAAAAGATTGATGAAGTTGTTGCATTTATCAAACACAAACAATATTCTCCATTTGAAGCAATGTTGTTTATCCACAACTACATCACTCACAAATTTCAATACAAAGATGGCAAGTTGGAAGAATGTCGCGTGTTGCCAGGCATCTTCAAAAGTGGAAAGATTGTCTGCTCTGGTTATGCCTCATTCATGAAAGCAGTCATCGACAGATTGGATTATCCGGGACTTAAATGCGATTTGATTGGTTGCGAATATTACAAGAAAGGCCTAGTAAGGATTTTTGATGGTGGTCACTGCCACAACCTTATCCACATTGATGACCCAAAATATGCAATCAAAGGCAGTTATGTCGAAGACGCAACACCAGACTCAATCCTTGAAGGCGACAGCGCAAGTCGTGGCTTTACCCACTGTTTGCTTCCTGTTGCAGATTTGGACAGAATGAAAAAGTTGGCGTATGTTCAAAAATTTCACAAATCTCGTTTCGACATAACCATCATGGACAGTGCCAAGCTTAAACAAGATTATCAAAGACCATCTTATATTGACCGATTTAAACCTTCCGAACTTGTTTTGAAATACTCTTCACAAAGCCCATCAATCCCACTTGACACTTATCGTGCCGGACTTGTGGAAATGTATTCAAAAACAAACGAACTCGAATCTTTGCCAATTCAACTCTCTGAGCTTAAAGCACAACAAATGATCATGATTTCAGCATTGAGATCGGCAGAAGTTTTCTCTTCAAAAGCAGACTCTGCATTCAGACATTATCGCGTGACAAGACAAATGGCAGAAGAATACTTCCCAGAAGATTTTGAAGACATTGCAAGCGAAGAAGAATATATCGAAGACGCAAAACAAGTTGCAGCCACACAAAATCAAGCAGACAAAGGTGGAAAGCAATAAACAAAACACTCTCATTTGGGAGTGTTTTTCTTTTTTGTTATTGAAGTTTTGTTTTGATTGTGTTACAATGATTTTATAGGGAGGGTTTATGGTTATTCGTGCAGAAGATTTGAAAAACTTTTCTGAAAGCGACCTTGCCGAGCTTTTGCAACAATCTTATCAGCTTGATTTGGAAATAGAAGAAAAAGCTTACAGAAAAGAATTGGAAGAATATGAAAAATCGCTCAAGCTTCTTCAAGAAAAATATCCTTTTATTGTCAAAGTTGTTACACAAATGACACAGGAAGAAAAAGGGCAACTTATCGAATGGTTTGTCAAAACAGACACTTCTTTTCTCGTGCTTGCAAACGCCGTAAATCCATCGCCAGAGTTTAAGACAGGATTTGAAACCTATCGCCAATCGCTTCGCAATCAATATTGGGCTATGTCTGCCAGCGAATTTCAAAGAAAACTTGCTGACACATTTCCGGAGCACCCAGATCCAGGTCACAGCAAAGAACTCGATCGCATACACAACGAACACGAAAATCAAGTTTATCTTGCAATCGACAAAAACGACATTCTCACTCCTATGCTTGGTTTGATTGAAGAATATGCAAAAAAGAGTTTAAGATCTGGCAAACAAGTTTTCATCACAGTTGATCATGCAATGGTTGAAAACTCAAATGACTCGCAAGCTGACTATCTTTACACAAGTGAAGAAATGAAAGTGCTTGTTGACTTAAACAATCGTTTGATTTCGATGGGCATGGAACAATATATCCGAGTAAACGAATTGACAAAATGCGCAACAGCTGCAGATTTTAGAGACGCTTGGTCAATCAAAGATGTGCTTGATGCAAACAATCAAATCGACAGCATTGTTTCGTTTTTGCAAAAATCAAACTATTCACCTTTTGAAAAAATGTTGTTTATTCATGCTTATGTCACACACAACTACGAATACAACGATGGCTCGTTGGAAGAATGTCGTGTGCTTCCTGGCATTGTAAAAAACAAAAAAATTGTTTGCTCTGGCTATGCTTCATTCATCAAAGCAATCATCGACAAGCTTGATGATCCAGATCTCAAATGCGACATCGTAGGTTGTGATCTTTATTCGAGAGGACTTGTCAAAACTTATGAGGGTGGACACTGCCACAACCTTATCCACATCAGAGATCCAAAATATGGCATTGATGGCAGTTATGTCGAAGATGCCACTTGGGACGCAAAAACTGCAAAAACAAAAACAGGCAGAGGATTTGCTCATTGTTTGTATCCTGTCAAAGATTTGCAACAAATGGAAGACCTTGTTTACAATCACACATTCAAACAATCTCGCTTTGACACACTTATTGCCGATCGAAAAAATGTCGAAGGTGACAGCGAGCCAACATATTCAAGAAAAACACCACAAATCATTGCAAGATATGCCGATCGCAGCACACCAATTTCTTTGGATACTTTCAAAAAAGGTTTGCATGCAATGTATTTGCAAACAAAAAATCAATATCACAACGACACTCTTGCAAGCAAAAAGGTCGATCAAATGCTTGATTGGTCTGCATACATCGCTACAAAAAGTTTTAGAAGCACAGCAAGCTCTGCATTCCGATCAATCAGAGTTGACAAAAAACTTGTTGAAAGAGTTAAATCAACAATGCATCAAACAAAACAATAAAAGATGGAGAACTCCATCTTTTTATTTTTGCAATATGTCGAGTGTGTGCGAAGATGCACCAATCAAATCTTGTCTTTCGCAAATTGACATTTGATATTTGACAAACACTTCAAATTCTTCTTCTGACAGTTTGTTTAAAACTGGTCTTATATAGTCAGTCGCACCATCAACCCCAATTATTTTTTTTCTTTGCAAACCTGCTTTTTGATTGAAAATGTTTATATCTTCAATCCTTACATAACTATACAAATCTTTTTCGCTTGTTTGACAATGAAAACTTTCGTCAAGCATTTTTTCTTGCAAACACTTTTTCAAATTTCCTTCTTTAAATGCGTAGGTTATCACGGCATATTCATTCATCAAATAAGCCACCAAAATATGTCCATCTTTTTTGACAACTCTTTTTGCTTCTGTCAACGCCCTGACTTTGTCTTCTTCGCTAAAAAGATGATACATTGGCCCAAACAACAAAACAATGTCAAAACTTTCGTCTTTATATTTCTTCAAATCCAACGCAGTCCCTTGTCTTGCATCAAGGTATGGGGCATTTTGTTTAAGCACACTCAAATTTTTTTTGACATATTCAAGTGCGCAAACTTGATGACCTTGCTCATGCAGAGCAATCGAATATCTCCCTGTGCCAGCACCAATATCCAAAATTTTGAGACCTTGTCTGCCAGCAACACATTCTTCAATATATTTCATTGTCACAGCAAATTCCACTTGGCCGTGGCGAGAAAGCAAGCGTTTGTCTTCGTTGAATTTGTTGTAATATTTTTCTATTGCGTCCATAACTTTTCCTTTGGCAAGATTATATCACACAAAACATCAAAAATCAAAAAAAGTTAAAACTTGTTGTTTTTAATTTAGTGTTTTGCAAAAACATATTTGTTTGTGCTATAATAATAAAAGGAGATTTTATGGCTTCAAGAGAATCTGTTTCAAACTTCTTATACAAGTTTCTAGGTTTTGCAGCTTTTGTGGTTGCGATTGTTGTTGGGGCAGTGCTTTCAAACAACAGACATCACAAAGACCCAACAAACGGCGTGCAAGATCTAAACTATGCAGAAGTTGTCACAACAATAAACAATCCAGATCAAGGATTTTACAAACCTTTACCTATCAAAGTTTCTGCGACAGGCGTTGAGTGGGACAATCAATATGTCACAGATGAATTTCAAATTTATCATCTTCGACTTGACATCAGCGAGTTTTCGCAAGCAAACAACACTGTTGAAGATTTGGCGCTAACTCAAGCTGCAGTTGATGGCATCGAAGGCGTTTTGCAAACACTCAAAACAAAAAACAAAAACGCAATTTTGAGATTTTGTTATGCACCAGATTTTGGAAGTGATGTGGACAAAGAACCATCTATGCAAATGATTTCCACACACATTGTGCAAATATGCGAAATCGCAAACAAATTTGAAACAACAATCACTGCAATCGAAGCAGGACTTATCGGGCCTTGGGGAGAAATGCACACAAGCGCTTTGGCAACAAGCGAAAACATAAACACAATCATTCAAACATTTCTCAACAACACAACCAACACTTACATTTTGGTAAGAACCCCAAAAATGATTTACGACTTTTTCGACATAAGCGTAAACGATTTGGAAAACGCAACAATCAATCCACTTGCCTCATATTACAGACTTGGACTTTTCAACGATGCATTCTTGTCCACCGAAAATGATATGGGCACTTACACAAACAGAGAAAAAGAAGTTGCTTGGATTTCTCAACAAATTTCAAATCACATGCCTTATGGTGGCGAAGTTTTGAAAGTTGAAAGTGACTTAAACAACATAGAAAAGTGCTTGGCAGAAATGAAATCTCTTCACTTGTCATATCTCAACAACAGTTATGATGCCCAAGTTGTGGAAAAGTGGAAAACAACCACTTACAATCAAACTTGTGGAAATGACAAGTTGTATTATGGACAAACTGCCTATGATTACATCAAAAATCACATGGGTTACAGATTTGTGCTTACACAATCAACCATACAAAATGACACTTCAAAAATCAACATAAAACTCAACATAAAAAATGTTGGTTTTGGAAATCTCAATCGTGCAAAAGATATCACAATTTTGTTTGTGGGCGAAGATGGAAAAATCGCACACCAAACAACCGTTGGCCAATATGCCGGCGAAAACGAAATAAATGTTGCAGCCACAAAACCAAACAAAAATGGCAAATACACCGTATATGTTGCACTTCACAACGGCTACAACAATCAAGATTTTGCTTATTACATTCAGTTTGCAAACAATTTGTGGGACAACACCCTCAAAGCAAACAAAATCGGAAGCATATCAATTTAACAGGAGACAAAAATGCTTAGAAGACGCAGACAAATCAAAAAACTTAAAAAGAGTGTTGCTTGGCGTGACGCTGAGGAACAATATTATGACAAAGAAGGCAGAGCAATCATCAATGTCGGCATTCAAAATGCAGACGACATCTATTCGCCATTTGCCTACAAGACATACGAACTTCTCAACACAGAAGTAAGTGAATATATCGACATTTGTGAAGGATCAATCCCATTTGAAGATGATGTGTGCATTGACTTTTACACAGAAAACCCAACAACAAATGTTGAAAAAACAAGGATTCGTCAAACAATCAAAAGACATTATGCCGAACAAGCCGTTGCTGCAGACAGACAACTCAGAAAAAACCTTATTCAAGGATTGTTGTTTGTTTTTCTTGGAGTTGTCATTTTGACACTCGAAGCAGTTTTCTGCTTGCTTGATCTTAGCCCATTGTGGTCATTGCTCGATGTTGTCGGTTGGCTTTTCTTGTGGGACGGAATTGAAATCATCATTGAAGATCATTCTGACTTAAAACGAGAACAACTGAAAGCTTATCGACTTATGAATGCCAAAGTGCATGTAAGACAATATGACATCAAAATCAAAAGAGAATACAAACTCGGCGAATTTGAAGAAACTGACGACGAAGAATAAAGAAAGGTGCGATTGCACCTTTTTCTTTTTTTTGTAGATATCTACCACCATTCGACATCGAATGATTGAAAAATGTTGTTTTGTTTGTTATAATAATTGCGTAAAAGGGGTGTTTATGAAAGATTTTGAATATGGAAATTATCTTTATTCATTGCGAAAAGAAGTGGGGCTTTCACAAGAGGCGCTTGCAAAAAAACTTGGCATAACAAATAAGGCAGTTTCAAAATGGGAAAACGGAGATGCAAAACCAGCACTTGTTCAACTCGTCAAACTTGCAGACATTTTTGGAGTAGATCTTCAACAACTTGTTTCAATGCAAGCCGAAAAAAAGAAAAAACAAATCTGCAAAATTGTCATCACAGGTGGTCCATGTGCAGGCAAATCAACAGCAATGACCTGGATTCAAACCGAATTTGAGAAAAAAGGTTGGGCTGTGTTGTTTGTTCCAGAAACTGCAACCGAACTTATCTTGGCAGGCATCGCGCCTTGGACAATGGAAAATACAACAAAATTTCAAATTTGCGTGCTCAAACACCAAAAACACAAAGAAAAACTTTTTGAAGATGCTGCACACATGATTGCAGACAAAGAAAAAGTGTTGATTGTTTGCGACAGAGGCACAATGGACGGCAAGAGTTATTTCGATTCTGAAAACGAATTTTACAAAACGCTCAAACAGTTTGGTTTGAAAGAAGAAAATTTGCGTGATGACTATGATGCAGTTTTTCATCTTACAACAGCAGCAAAAGGTGCAGAAGAGTTTTACACCCTTTCAAACAACAAAGCACGCACCGAAACAATTGAAGAAGCAATCGAAAAAGACAACTCTATCATTTCTGCTTGGACAGGCCACCCACATTTGCGTATAATTGACAACTCGACAGATTTCAAAACAAAAATGCAACGACTTCTTTCAGAAATATCTTTGTTTTTGGGCGAACCAGAACCTTATGAAATTGAAAGAAAGTTTCTTATCAAATATCCTTCTATCAAATCTCTCGAAAACGATGCAAATTGCACAAAGGTAGAAATCATTCAAACTTATCTCAAATCAGAAGATGGTGTCGAAATGAGAGTTCGCCAAAGAGGTCAAAACGGAAGTTTTGTTTACACAAAAACAACAAAAAAACAACTGTCAAACATCAAGCGTATCGAATTTGAAGAAAGGATTTCGCAAGAAGAATATCTCAATCTTCTTATGAGTGCTGACACTTCTTGCAAACAAATCAGAAAAACTAGATATTGTTTAGTTTATAAAAACCAATACTTCGAAATTGACATCTATCCTTTCTGGGACAACCAAGCAATTATGGAAATCGAGCTTCAAGCAGAAGATCAAAAAATATATTTTCCACCACAAATTGAAGTTTTGAAAGAGGTTACAAACGACTCGAATTATTCAAATTTTAATTTGGCAAAAATATAAAAATAAATAAATTAAAATTAAATTTTTATTAAAAAAACACCAAAAAATCGGTGTTTTTTTTAATTTTTTAATATTTTTTAATATTTTTTTATTATTTATTTAAATTTTTAATAATTAAAATAATTTTCAATTTATTTAATTATTTTTATTTATTTTTCAAAATTTCATTCAAACCAATCAAAATGCCAAGTTTGCCATATTCATAAGTCAAACCACCTTGCATATATGCTGTGTAAGGTTCTACCATTGGGCCATCGCAAGAGAGTTCGATTGTTGATCCTTGAGTGAAAGTTCCTGATGCCATGATTTCATCATGAGGATATCCGGCCATTGGACCTGGCACAGGTGTCACATAACTGTCAACAGGCGATCCTTTTTGAATGCCTATATGAAAGTTGATCATATTTTCAACATTTCCAAGATTAATTGTTTGAATAATATCTGTGCGGTGTTCGTCAAACAATGGATCGACATCAAAACCAAGTTTTTGCAAAAGTCTGCTTGCAAATGTCATAGTTTTCAAACTCGAACACACTGCATGTGGTGCAAAATAAAGACCTTTGAAATAGTTGAGGTTTTCGTTGAAGTTTGCACCCAATTCCTTTCCTGTGCCTGGTGCTGAAAATCTTTCTGCAATGTCGCTAATGCACTCTTTTGTGCCGACCATATATCCACCACTCTTGCAAATTCCACCACCAAGGTTTTTCATCAAAGATCCAACCACAACATCTGCACCAACATGGGTTGGTTCTCTATCTTCAACCAAATCTCCATAACAGTTGTCAACCATTATGATGACATCTTTGTCAACTTCTCTGATTGCCTTGCAAACTCTTTCAATTTTTTCAATTGACAAGCTTTGTCTGTGTGCATAACCTCTTGATCTTTGAATTTCAATCAATCTGACCTTGCTTTGTTTGAGTCTTGCAATAATTTTTTCAATGTCAAAATCTGCATTGTCAACCAAATCAATTTGTTCGTATTTAATCCCATGTTTGATAAGCGAATTTCTGCTGTCTCCCTCAATCCCGATGATTGTTTGCAACGAGTCATAAGGTTTTCCTGTGATTGAAATCATGGTATCGCCATGCTTCAAAAGACCAAAAAATGTCAATGCCAAAGCGTGAGTTCCTGACATAATTTGAGGTCTCACCAAAGCGTCTTCAGCACCAAAAATTTGAGCATAAATTGCCTCAAGTTTGTCTCTTCCTGCATCATAAGCACCATAGCCGTTTACTTCAATAAAATCTGTGCTTGAAAGTTGTTTATCTTGAAAAGCTTTCAAAATTTTTGCCGAGTTAAGCAAACACAACTCGTCGTATTTCTTAAACATTTCTGCACATTCGTTTTCTGCTTCTGTTGCTTTTTCAAGCAACGATTTTTCAATATCAAAATACATAGCTTTCTTCCTTTTGTTACCCTTAGATTTTACATTATTTTTTTTGATTTGTAAAGTAAGTTATCAATTTGACAAAAGTCATGTACAAAATATATAATAATGTTGTTTTTAGGAGAAATTTTATTATGGAAAATACAAAAAAGAAAAATTGGTTGGTCAGACTGTGGAATTATTTCACATTATACGAAAAGATTTGGTTTTCAAGCATTCTTATTTTGACAATTTTGTTTACAATTCTCTTCCCTGAAGACTCGGAAGAACTTGCAATCAATCCAAAACTTGTCATGATGCTTTACATAATCGACATCATCTCAAATGTCGCTTGCGAACTGTTGATTTCAAAACAAAGCAAATGGAACTTTATGGTTTCGCTTTTGGTTGAATTTACAGAAATTGCCCTTTGCATTGTTTGTGCTTATCGCTGGGCAACTTGTGCAGTAACTTTGTTCTTCTGGATCCCTATTGACATTGCAAGTTTCTTCTTCTGGCAAAAACACAAAGACAGAAAAACAGAAACTTTGACAAAAGTAAAAAAACTCAACTGGTGGCAAGATTTGATTTTGGTTGCATCAATTGCAGTTTGGACTGTTGTTGTTGGTTATCTTATCTCAATG
Organism: Candidatus Caccovivens sp.; assembly: GCA_045650745.1. Taxonomy (GTDB): domain Bacteria; phylum Bacillota; class Clostridia; order Christensenellales; family UBA1242; genus Caccovivens. The sequence goes on along the minus strand of JAZRRN010000049.1, from coordinate 76,502 downwards.
ATTGATGCAGAAGGCATTCTTTCTTACAACGAAGCAATCAAAGATGCAGGTGCATATCTTGATGCGTGTGCAAGCGCAATTGGCATTGCAAATGGTGTGTTTATTTTGATGCGCTATCGCGAACAGTGGATTGCTTGGTATCTGGTTACATTTATCGAAATTGCTCTCAACATTATGGCCGGACAATGGATTTTGCTTGTCCTTAAGTTTGGATATCTTACAAACACAACTTATGGCTATATCAAATGGACACAATACATCAAATCACACGAACGCATGTCCGACCCAACCTTGCACGACAAAAAATCATTCGACACAATCATGAATGTGTGCGAAAATCCATTATAAAAAAAAAGAAAAGAGGTTTTTCCTCTTTTTTTATTTTGTTCTTTCTTTTGATTGTGTTGGTTGAGCAGATGATTGTTTTGAGCTCTTTGCCAAATATTCAACAAGTCCCAAAAATTCTTCGCCCGACATATTTTTATCTCTTGCCAATCTTATTGCTTTTCTTGCATTTGGATTTTCTGCTAAATATTCGTTTATGTCTGGCCAATTTGAATGCGAACAACCAGCAAGATCAAAAAGATAATTTCTTTCTTCTTGTTCAACTCTCAAAAGTTCTGCAACTTGATCCAAATAATTTATTGGTGCATATCTGTTTCCTTTTTCGATGTCAGAAATATATGCAGGAGAAAGATGCAACTTTTCTGCAAACTCTCTCAAAGTTATCCCTATTTCGCTTCTTCTTGCCCTAAGATAAAACCCAAACTTGTCTCTGTTTGAAATGTTGTCATTCATCACAACTTCAGATGGTTTCATTTTGTTATCCCTCCAAATTTTCAGTTCAACAAGATTATACCACGAACAAAACTCAATTTCAATAACCAGTTTTCAAATAAACAAACTCGCAAGTTTCTTAAAAAACCACCACTAGTTTTCTCTAAATTGATACAACCCCAGATTGTAATATTCTGCAACAAGTCTGATAAGTTCGCCAGCTGTGGGTTTGTCGTTGATTGTGTAAAGTTGAGCGTGAAACATACTATTAAGTTCGATAAAACCTTTGTTTATGTATGTGTTTTCAATTGCATGTCTTATGCTGCGCTCAATACAGATTTCTTTGTCTGTTTCAAACTTCTTTCCTACTTCCAAATAAAGTCCCTTGCACAACTTGTGTATAAGTTTTGGGTTGATAATAACAAGTTCGATAGCATAACACAAATAGTTGAATCCAATCAAGTCACACCTTATCCCAATTTTTATAAGCGCAAGTTTTATGACACTTCTCATATTAGACAAATCTGAATCACTCATTTTTGTTCTCCTTTTAAAATACAGTCTTAGTTTTGGGACAAAAAAGGAACTTGCTGCAAAAAAACAGCAAAACAAAAAAGTATTAAGATAAACATATCTTTCCCAAACTAAATCAATGTCTCTCTTGACATTGCCCTTGATGCCCAACATAAAACTATATTAAATTTTCTGTTCTTTCAAAGTGTCACAAGGGACTGTTTTTGAAGGAAACGACTTTGATATTATAACACACAAAAACATTGTTGCCCTAAAAATTAAATGCTGTTTGTTGTGTGTTTTTGTCGAATAAAAACACAAATTGTTTGTTTGTAGATTATTTTTGTCTTTAACACTTTTGTCTTTCAAAACATAAAAAGTTATTGAGTTAAAGGAGAAAAAATGGCAAACGATATTTTTTTGATAGGGGCAAATGACGAACATGGACAAAATCCACCAACTCCAGGCAAACGAACCCCTTACATAATCGAACTTAACAGACAAATATACGAAAACATTTTCAACAGGGCATCAAAAAACAAATTTATTGAAGCGTGCCTTAGAAATAGTTTTTCTGTGTATGATGTCAAACCTGAACTAAACGACATTTCAATCAACGAAAGGGTGAGAAGAATCAGTCGACAATCTTTGACCCTTCTTGTCACATTTGCTTACAACGCTTTTACCGAAAATTTCAACAATGCATCTGGGGTTGAAGTGTTTTATTCCCCAACCAATCGACGGGCGACAGAGAGCCGTTTTTTGGCAGAAAACCTGTATGAAAAACTTTTGCAGGGCACTGCACAAACAGGCAGAGGCGTAAAAACTTTAGATGTTGGGGTGTTGTCAAGTGTAAATTGTCCTTCGGCGCTTGTTGAAGCAGGGTTTATGACAAATCGAAGAGAAGCTGGCTTGATGATAAATCCTCTTTTTCAAACCGAAGTGGGTGAAGAGTGTTGTGCCGGTGTTTGCGACTATCTAAATGTCCCATTCATACCACGCGACGATCTTCAAAACTACCCAACAATAAGACAAGGATCTTCAAACAATTTTGTTTTTCTTTTGCAATTTATATTAAATCAACTTGGTTACAATTTGACCGTTGACGGAATTTTTGGAAATCTTACAACTGCCGCAGTCAAACAGTTTCAACAACAAAATTCTTTGACTGTTGATGGCATTGTTGGGCGAAACACTTGGCAATATTTACTCACACTGCCACCTTATCCAATTTTGAGGTTAAATTCTCGCGGAAATTATGTCTATTTTCTCCAAAACCTGCTTGAAAGCAATTTTATACAAGTTGGAGAAATAGATGGAATTTTTGGGCAAAAAACACAAAATGCCGTAAAACAGTTTCAACAGCAAAATTCTTTGACTGTCGATGGCATTGTCGGCATCAACACATGGGGCAAACTTGCCCAGACATAAAAAAAAGAGAGTAGATTTTTCTACTCTTCTTTTTATTTATCTTTTCTTCTGTAATCCACAACGATTACATCTTTTTCTTGTTTCTTCTTTTCAGATGATTGAGTCCATTTTTGGGTGAGCCATGTTGTGAGTGGAGTCAATGCAATCATAACAAGTTGTCCAGTTATGATATAAATCGCAAACAAACTTGTGTAACTCATTGTAAAGATTGCAAAAATAAGTGGCATAATGAAGTAAGTCATCTTAAATTTCTTTTGCATTGGATCAACAGGTTTGTTTTTGTTCATCAACTTGTTTGACAACCACATTGACAAGAATGATGCTGCCGCAGCGATGATTGTCAAAATATAATAACCATTGTTTCCAAATTTTTGCTTTCCAACGCCTTCGTTTACAACATAATTGAAGATTTTTCCTTCATAGTCATGTTCTTTTTCCAATGCTTTTTCTTCATCTGAATAGAAACCTGACATATATCTCTTGATTTCTCTTTCTGTAAAGAGTGAGCTCTTTGGGGCATCTGGTTTGTAAATGTTGTCAATCCACAAAAATCCTTCTTGATTTTCAACATAATATTGTGCAGAAACACTTTCAGCCAAAGCTTTTACAACATCATTAATTCCTGTGTCAACATAAGTGATTGTTGGTTCTGTTGCAGGTGGAGTTGTATCTTCACCTTCTCCAGATCCTTCTTCCAAGGCAACAATTGTTTCGCCTTCTGCAGGTGCATCTGGATCAGCTGGATCTGTTGTTTCAACCTCAGGTACAATGACATATTTCAAAAGCAAATTGTAAATTTCTTTGTTTGACAATTCTGTTTTTGCAAGAGAAAATTCTCTTACATCTGGTGCATTGTCATCTGGATTTGAAATTTCTACTTTCAAAATCTTAACACCTTCTTCATTTGTCGAAAGTGCAGCAGAAATAGAATCTCCATCTTGATAATAGTCAACAACAAAATTTTTGAAATCGTCATCTTCATTAAGTGTGATTACACTTGTGTAAAGAGATTTCATATTGTCGTATTTTTCTGCAATATTGTAGTTTGCAACACTTTGAAGACCTGTCCACAAAGTCATAAACACAACAAGTTGCAAAACCATCATGATCAACATTGGAAAACAACTTCCCATCATGTTGAATTGATATTTTCTGTAAACCTCGTTTTGTTTTTGTTGCATAAGAGTTTTGTCATGACCATATTTCTTTTGAATAGCTTCAAGTTCTGGCTTCATCTTCTCTTGGATTGCAGAGTTTTTCATTGTTATTTTCTTGTTTACAATGTCAACAAGTGAAAAAACAACTCTTACAATCAAGGCAATCAAAATAACTGCCCACACATAAGATCCAGTCCCGTTCTTGAAAGCACTCAAAATTGATTCCCACATTCCTTTTGGAGGTGTGAGGGTTGTCAAGATTGTGCTCACAAAATCCATATATTATCTCCTTTAATATTTATCGGCACAGGGTCATACCCTCTCTTCTTTTGCCATGGAACACATCTGCAAATTCTCTTCATTCCGATCAATCCACCTTTGAAAACACCAAATTCGTGGACAGCTTTGATCATATAGTTGGAACAAGTTGGCGTAAAAAGACAACTGTGTGGCAACAATGGAGAAATTGCATATTTGTAGATATACACGGGAAACAAACAAATTTTTTTAAGAATGTTTTTTGCTCTCATATTTCTCAAACAGCTTAATCATTTCTTCTTTCAATTCAACAAAACTGAGTTTTGGCGCATTTTCTTTTGCCAAAACCACAAAATTACAAAAAGAAGGAATCGACACAAATTTTCTAGAAATTTCTCTCATCCTTCTTTTCAAAAGATTTCTCTCATGTGCTTTGCCCAACTTTTTGCTTATTGAAAATCCGATTTTGTAACTTTCATATTTGCTCTTGGCAGCAAAAAGTGTCAAATTGTCTGTATGAGTTTTTTCGCCCTTTTTGTAGATATAGTTGAATTGATTATTCTTTCTTAATCTATGCTCCATCTCTCAATCTTTTAAGCAGCGATTTGTTTTCTGCCTCTAGCTCTTCTTCTCTTCAAAACATTTCTTCCGCCGTTTGTTCTCATTCTTTCACGGAATCCATGAACTTTTTTTCTTTTTCCTTTCTTTGGTTGGTATGTTCTTTTCATTTTCTTCTCCTTAAACTTTTAGCAATTTTTGTGTGTAAATTCTTTTACCGACTTATTATACAGGACAAAAACATTTTTGTCAACTGCAAACAGACTCTTTTTTATAATTATTCTAGCGCTTTCTGTCGCAAAATCTAAACCATTTTTTCCTGCGATAGTATAAAACAAAAAAGCCTGTTTATATATATAATAAAAATATATAAATTTTATATAAAAAATTTTATTAAAAATAACACAAAAAACGCAACTTTTCCACATTTTATGTCACTTTTTTGCAACAAAAAAAGACATCTTTTGATGTCTTTTAGTGTTATCCAATCATTCTTACTGGCAAAATCAAATACAAGAATTCGTCTCCTTCAATTGGCACAATAACACATGGGTTTGCTGGTGCGTTGAAGCAGATTTTTACAAATTCGTCATTGTTTGCTTTCAAATTTTCGATAAAGTATCTTGCGTTGAACGCAATCAAAAGTTCTTTGCCTTTCATGTTTACAGGCACATTTTCTTTCACATTTCCAAGTTCTGAATTTGATGTGATGCACAAATTCTTTTCTTTCACTTCAAATTTTACACAATTTCCTTGTCCAACTTTTGAAAGCAACGATGCTCTTTCGAGTGCATCTTCAAATTGTTCTTTGTTTACAACACAAACAGTTTCATAATTCGCTGCAATGATTTGTTTGTATTTTACAAATTCGCCTTCAAGAAGTCTTGTTGTAAGTTTTGTATCTCCAAAATCTACCATCAAAGCATTTTTGTCAACATAAACATTGATCATTTCATCACTGTCGTCCAAGAGTCTTGAAATTTCTGACAAACTCTTTGCAGGGATAACAATGTTGATGTCGAGATCTGAAACGATATTCTTTTTCACTTTTGCAAGTCTGTATCCATCAAGGGCAACTGCATTGATAACATTTTTTTCAATATCAAAAAGCACACCTTTAAGGATTGGTCTAGAATCATCAACTGCAACTGAGAAGATTGTTTTGTTGATAATTGTTTTCAAATCTTTTTTTGCAATTCCAAAATATTCCATTGTTTCAAGAGTTTTGAATGATGGATATTCCAAAACATTATAGCATTGAATGATACTTTGACTGTCGTTGTATTTTACAATCATTTGATTTCTGTCATTAAGTTCAAGTTCGATCATTTCATTTGTGAGCTTCTTAATAAACTCTGTGATAAATTTTCCTGGAACTACTGCTTCGCCTTCTGTTTTGATGTTTGCTTTGATTTTCTTTTCAATTGAAAGTTCTGTGTCTGTGGCACTCAAAGTAAGTGTATCATCTTCGGCTACGATTTTGATTCCTTCCAAAATTGGATTTGTGATTTTGTTTGATATTGCTTTGCTTACACTCAAGAAAGCATCTGAAAGTTCTATTCCGTGACAACTAACTAACATAATTTTTTACTCCTTTTCATCTAGCCATATTATACCACACTTGCCTGTCCACACGCAATCCTTTTTTGTTATTTATTTAATTTATTTATGTAACAATAACCCTTATTAGGGAGTGTTGAAATGTGCATAACTTTTTTGCAAATTTCAAAAACAACAATATGTGGTGTCGAGATTTGTCGAATGTTGTCTATATATAGTGTTTGGGGTATGTGGATAAATGTGGACAACTGTGTGTGCAATTAAAAAAAGTTATGCACTTTGACAAAATTGGATGTGCATAACTTATTTTTTAGACTGAAAGAAGTCCTTTGATTTCATTGATAATTGTTTGTGTCTTTTTGTTTGATTTAAGGTCTTGGGTTATTTTATCCCTAGAATGCATGATTGTTGTGTGATCTCTGCCACCAAAAACAGATCCAATTGTTTTAAGTGGAAGATTTAATATCTCACTTATAAGATAAATTGCAATCATTCTTGGTTCTACAATCTCTTTATTTTTCTTTTTTCCAACAATGTCATCGCGCGAAATATTGAAATAATCGCACACAATTGCAATAATTTTGTCTTCAGTGAGTTCGTTTTTAAGTTCTTCTTGTTGATTTTTGAAAATTTCATATACTTCTTCTTTAGAAGCAATCTTTTTTCCGTTGATTTTTGCAAGAAAATAAACTTCTTTCAATTTTCCTGTCAATTCTCTAACATTTGTGTCGATTTTTTCAGCAATCATATCTATTGCTTCATCATCTACATAATAGTTTTCAAGTTGGCTCTTTTTGTGCAAAATTGCAATTCTTGTTTCAAGATCAGGTTTTCCAACATCGTGGATAAGTCCACTTACAAGTCTTGTTTTGATTCTTTCTTCCAAAGTTGCAATTTCATTTGGGTGACGATCCGAGCAAATAACAATTTGTTTTTTTGCCAAAATCAATTCGTTTATAGTGTTGAAAAATTCTTCTTGGATTTCTTTTCCTCTAGACAAAAATTGAATATCATCAACCATCAAAACATCAAGATTTCTGTAAACATCTCTAAAATCCATAATAGATTTGTTTTTTGATGATGACATAAGAGCTGTGATATATGTGTTTGCAAATTGTTCGCAAGTTGAATATCTGATTTTAAGTTCTGGCAAATATTGTCTGACATAATTTCCAACGGCGTGCATCAAGTGAGTTTTTCCAAGACCAGAGTTTCCGTAAATAAACAATGGGTTGAAACTGTCTCCACCTGGGTTTTGAGCAACAGCTTGTGCAGCAGTGTAAACAAATTGGTTGCTTTTTCCTACGACAAAGTTGTCAAAAGTAAATTCTGGTGTAAATGGGTTTTTGTCATTTTTGTTGTGTGCAACTTTTTCTTGTGCATTTTTCAAATTTTTAAGATATTCGATTTCTTCATTTGGATCCAAAACAACCAAATTGAGCGTTTTATTCGAAATTTCGTTGCAACATTCAATAATTTTGTCTATAAAATTGCGCAAAATTTGATTTTTTGCAGAAAGAGATTGCACTGCAATCACAAAATTATCTTTTTCATCAATTTCGATTGGTTTGATTGGTTTGATCCAAAGTGTGTAAGAAACTGAAGAAACTCTAAGTTCCAATTTTTCCAATACTTGTTGCCAAAGCACTTTTACATTTTGCATAGAAAACCCCTTTCAACAAAAATCCTTCCTCAAAAAATCAAGAAAGGTTATTCTGTTATATTTTTATATATGCTTATTATAAGTAGTATAAAAGAAATTGTCAAGTAAGTTTGAAAATATTAAATCGTCAACGGACTTGGAAAATTTTTAGTTTTGTGGTAAACTATAGTTGATGAAAATTCAAGGCCTTACTGTCAACAATTTTAGAAACTATAAATCACTTTCTGTTTCATTTGATGACAAAATAAATGTTTTTATAGGAAAAAATGCTCAAGGAAAGACAAATTTGCTTGAAAGTATTTATTATTGTTGCATAGGAAAAAGTTTTAAATCTTGCAAGGATAAAGAACTTGTCAAGTGGGGAGAAGAAAACGGATCTATCAAACTTAAGGCAGAAAAAAAATATAGAGATGTTGACATTGACATAAAACTTTTCACAAAACAAAAAAAAGTTATTCAAATAAATGGTTTGCCTATCAGAAAGATGGGAGAATTGATAGGTGAAGTAAATATTGTATTTTTTTCCCCACAAGAACTTAAACTTGTCAGAGAAAGTCCAGAAGAAAGACGAAAATTTATGGATATTGCAATTTCTCAAAGCAACAAGAGATACTTTTACCAACTTGGAAGATACGAAAAAATTTTGGCAAATCGAAACAAATTGCTCAAAAATTCGAAAAATATTGAAGTTGTCAAAGAAACTGTTGATATTTGGGACAGAGCTTTGGTTGCTGCAGCAAAATATATTTCTTTTGAAAGAAAATTGTTTTTAGAGCAAATTTTGCCATATTCACAAAAAGCACATTCTTATATAAGTGGTGGAAAAGAAAATATTTCACTTCAATATAAATGTGGTTGCAACACAAAACTTGATGATCATTTTGAAGAAAATATGACAAAAAATCTGCAAAAAAACCTTGAAAAGGATTTTAAATTGGGTTATACATCAATTGGAATCCATAGAGATGACATAGATATTTATCTCAACGATGTTGAAGTTAAAAACTTTGGTTCGCAGGGACAACAAAGGACAGTTGCGTTGTCACTCAAATTGGCAGAACTTGAAAATTTGTATAATCTCAATGGAGAATATCCAATCCTTCTTTTAGATGATGTGTTTTCCGAACTTGATTTGGACAGACAAAAAAGATTGCTCAAATTTGTTGATAGGACACAAACATTTATCACTTGCACTGATGAAAGAAAAATTGAAGGCGTTTTATACTATATAAAAGATGGAAATATAGCAAAATAACGGCATTATTATAGATATATATTATATATATAAATAGAATATCTAAAATATAAAAGGAAAATGAGTTAAAAAAAGGAGACAATTATGGCATCTGCAATCACTTGGATAAGTATATCCACTTTGGTTTTGTTTTTGGGAGTTGGTTTTGGAGTAGGCCTTTTTAGAGGATTCAAAAGATCAGCTTTCAGTGCTATTTTTATGGTTTTAGCTTTGGTTTTGGCATACTTTGTCACAAAACCAATCACAAATGCTATTTTGGGAGCAAGTTTGACAGTTGATGGGACAAAATATACCATCAGCAGTTATATTATGGAAGTGATTCAGTCAAGTTTCAATCTTTCAAACCTTCCAACAGCACAAGGTTTTGTTTCAAAATTGCCAGCAGCAATTGTTTCGCCAGTTATTTTTATGTTGATCGGTGTTGTTTGTGCAGGCATTTTTAGTCTTATTGCAATGATTTTCAACAGAATTTGTTTTGGAAAGAGAAAAGTTGATTTTGAAAAACATAAACCATTTCGTGCTTATGGTGGACTTGTGGGACTTGTTCAAGGTTTGATTTTGCTCGTTTTTGTTTTTGCACCAATCACATCACTTACAAACACATATGCAAAAATTTCTGCAAACACAACAACAGCACAAGTTCAAGCATTGTCTGATGATCAAGCAAAAAATCTCAACACAATTGGTGACGAACTTTCAAAAGCGTTGCCAAAATCTTTGAGAGAAGCTCTTGATGCTTTCAACAAAGGTCCTGTAGCAAAATTGGCAGGTGCAGGTGGCATAGACAATATGATGTTTGATGGCATGGCAAACTTCAAACTTGAAGGAGAAAAAATCAAACTCAGAAAAGAACTTATCTCAACAGCAAATGTCTATGATCAATCAATCATTGTTTACAACAACATTCAAAACAAAACATATACAAACATCGACACTTCAAAGGTTAAACAAGCTCTTGAAGTATTTATGGAAAATGGGCTTTTTAAAAAGGTAGTTGTCGAAACACTCAAAGACATCGTAAATGACTTTGATCAAATTATGCAAGATTTGAATATTGAAAAAGTTTCTGATGATGTAAAACAAATTGTTTCAAACCTCAAAACAAAATTTGAAACAACAGATGTGTATCAATATCTTAAACATGACATTCTCAAACTTGTTGATGTGATTGATGGACTTTTTGCAAAAGGACTTGTTTCAAGTTTTCAAAAAGCAGAAGACAAGAGTCTTATCGGCATTTTGGAAATTGTGGAAGACAAAAACACAGCAATCAAAAATGTTGCAAAAAATGCACTTAGCCTCAACATTGTCAAGGACGGAATTTCTGTTTTTGGCAAATATGCAAACAAAGAAATAACAAAGATTTTTGAAAACGACAAAGATTTGGAAATTGGCCTCAACCTTGATGTCGAAGACACAGACAAACTTGTTGATGATTTGATGGACGGCGTTGACGACTTTTTGACAATAAATCAAAAAATTAAATTGGCTGATTTGATTGATGGAAAAGATATAAAAAACATCTTGTCTTCAATTCAAGATATTGATGAAACACTTATTCAAACAGGAAAAACTTTTGACAAACTTAAAAATCTCGAGATCTTTACACTTCCAGTTGTTGAAGGAGAGAGAGAAGAAGTTGTTTATGTTTTTGACAACATTTTGAAGTTGTATGATATGGATCTTCTTGGAGAAGAAGTATATTTGACAGCTTCGGCTACAGAAAAAACAAAACTTTCAACATACGAATCATTCTTCACATTTATTTCCGAACCTGCTGACCTTGCAGAAGAGTTTGAATTTATCAAAATCAATAGCGAAGATGTTACGATGGAAACAATCCTTGACAATCTTGTTGTTGGGATCAGTGTCGAAGAAGATATTATTTCAAAAATTATGATTCCGTTCTATCAACTCGAAACATTAAATTTGAAAAGTTTGGTGTTTGATACAACAGTTGATTATCTCAATTCTCAAGCAGGAGATTTGGTAAACTTTGCAAAACTTGATGAAACAGGTTTGACTGACAAGCAAAAAATAGAACTTTGGGACGGCCAATTCAAACTTTTTGGTCAAGCACTTTCTATAATGAGTGAAGGAGAAATTGAAACTGCAAACGGACCAAAAACTTATGTAAAATATTTGCTTTCAGCAGATCCTGATTTTGAGGCTTTGCTTAAAGAAATGTTGAAAGACAACAAGCTGGAAGAAAGCTTGAATGTTATTTTTGAAGGTATTATTTTTGAAGAACTTACACAAACAATCTTTGACGAAATTGACAACATTGTTGGAAGTGAAGATTTTACAGGAGTTAAACCTGCAACAGATTTGACAAACTTGAAAGAAACAAAAGAAGAAGTTGTAAATATTATTTCACAACTTCTGGACACTGTTTTGTATGCCGAAGAAGTTGGTTATAATGAAATCGGTTCTATCTTGGATTTGCTTAAAGAAAACGCATTCAATGATGGATCAAAAGATGGCGTGTTCAACAACATTTTTGCAAATATGATTTGGTATATGACAGGCGATGTTTTGAATGGTGTTGACTATTCTGGAAAAACTCCACATGAAAACAGTGCAGACATTAAGGCATATCTTGCAGTAAGTGCAATTGATGATTATTATTCAATCAACTTTGTTGAGAAGTTGGAAGAAATTGAAAAAGCAGTTGACTTTGCTGACAAACTTTCAACAGCGCTTGGTGGCAAAAGTTTAGATTCGGCAGATGATGTGCAAGCATATATTGATGCTGTGGCTGATGTGATTGAAGAAATGACATTGACAAACACAGACCAACAACTTGCAGACATTATTGATTCTGCAAAAACTCTTCTTGACAACAAGGGCGAATCTTTGTTGGAAGACCAAGACAAAACAGATTATGCTGTGGCAATCAACGAAGCAATCAGCACAGAATTTGATGGCAGAGAAGAACTTCAAAATGCCTTGATTTCACTTTTTGATGTTGAATAAAAAAGAAAAGAGGGTTGAAAACAACTCTCTTTTTGTTTTTCAATTTGTTTGTTTAAGAAAAATGTTTGTGCTACAATAACAACATAGAGGAAGATTTTATGGATTTCAAACATATCCCGGTTATGCTCAACGAAGTTTTAGATGGACTCAACATAAAAGAAGATGGCATTTATGTCGACTGCACAGTAGGTGGTGGTGGACATTCTTTTGAAATTGCCAAGAGATTGAAAAGTGGTCATCTTTATGCTTTTGACAGAGATGAAGATGCAATTGCAAAAAGCACACAAACACTCAAAGAGTTTGCTGATAAGGTGACTTTGATCAAATCAAATTACAAACAAGCGCCAGAAAAATTGAGAGAACTTGGCATTGAAAAGATAGATGGTTTTTTGATTGATTTGGGAGTAAGCAGTTATCAAATCGACACAGGCGAAAGAGGGTTTAGTTTTGTGCATGATGGTCCACTTGATATGAGAATGGACAGACAAGAAGCAACAACCACAGCAAAAGAAGTAGTAAACGAATTTTCTTATGAACAACTTGTAAGGATTTTTCAAACTTATGGAGAAGAAGAGTTTGCTAGAAACATAGCAAAAAACATTGTCAAAGAAAGAGAACAAAACCCAATTGAAACAACATTTCAACTTAGAGAAATCATCGAAAACAGTATGCCTAAAAAGGTTGTGTTTTCAAGAGGTGGAGCTTCAAAAAAAGTTTTTCAAGCAATAAGAATTTATGTAAATGACGAGCTTGATGGACTTGACAAGTTGGTTGAAGAACTTGTAGATATGTTGGCGCCACAAGGTAGAGGTTGTGTTTTGACATTCCACAGTTTGGAAGATCGAATTGTCAAAAATGTTTTCAAGTTTGCAAGCACTGGCTGTATTTGTCCACCACGCACACCAATCTGTATTTGTGGGCACAAAGCAAGCATAACTTTGCCAAGCAGAAAACCAATTATTGCAACAGAGGAAGAACAAAAAATCAATTCTCGCAGCACTTGTGCAAAACTTAGAATTGCAGAAAAGTTGTAGAGAAAGAATATCAAATGAAGGAGGTTAATATAAATATATGGAAAAGCTTGTATTGGAAAAAGAAACAGAAACTGTTGTTGAAACAGAAACAAAAACAGAAGAAACAAACACAATCCAACCAGTGATCGAACGCAAAATGCCAAAGATAACCATAAAAAAAACCACACCTTCAACAGAAGAGATTTCGCAAAAGACAGAATATCTTAGTTCGCTTGATGACATCACGATTGGTGATTTCAAAAGAAAAGAAGAACAAGAAAAAGCAGAGCAGTTTAAGAAAGAAAAAGAAACTCTCATTCAACAACAATTTGAAGTAGAAAAACAAACCGAAGAAGAAAACCAAACAGCCAATCAAAATATTATTGAAAAACCAAACTATGATTTGATTGAAGAAAACAAAAAGATTGTAAAACTTGGAAGAAAAAAACAGGAAAAACAAAAACCAGCATCAAAAAAAAGAAATTGGTTTTTGGCACTTGCGATTGCTTTTGGTTTGAGTGCAACAATTTGTGTGACAAATGCTGTGCTCATTGACAATATGCAATCTTCGATTGTTAGTCTTGACGAAACATACGAACTCAATCTCGCAAAATATCTCAAAAACCTTGCCGAATTGGATACGACAAAAGAGAGCATGGAAATAATTCCGACATATCCAGAAGATTTTCACGAAGCAGGTGACGCAGGCGAAAAAAGCAACTGGTTTGACAGAATTTGCAACTTCATAGGTGGGATTTTTGGAGGTTAAACTTGCAAAGACCTTACACATTATTTTCACTGCAAAAGAGGATTAAGGCAATATTTTTGACATTGATCATCATCTTTTGCAGTTTGTGTGTAAAACTTTTTGTGGTGCAAATAATAAATGGAAAAGAACTTCAACAAAGAGCAACTGATCAATGGACAAGAGATCTGACATTGACTGCTCCGAGAGGTTCTTTTTTTGATGCAACGGGCGACACATTGGCTGTGAGTTACACAACATACAATGTTTATGTCAGGGCAAGAGAAGTGAAAAATGCTGACACATTAGCAAAACAGCTTGCAGACATTTTGCAACTTGATTTTGAAAAAACAAAAACAAAACTTCAAAACAAAAAAGTGTCGGAAGTGTTGCTTAAAATGAACATCGAAGGTGATGTTGCACAACAAATTTATGCCCTTGAAGCAGATGGAATTTATATGGCAGAAAATGTTGGCAGATATTATGTTTACGGAGATCTTCTCACTCAACTTTTGGGATTTTCTTCGATTGACAATCAAGGACAGGCAGGGCTTGAAGCATATTTGAATGACTATTTGACGGGAGTTGATGGCTACAGTTATGTGCAAAGTGATTTGCAGGGCAAGGAAATTTCAAATTCGATAAGATATTATGTCGAAGGTGTTGCTGGTGCAAATGTAACACTGACAGCAAACAGCAAAATCCAAATTTTGCTCGAACAAGTTTTGATGCAAGCATACATCGAGCAAAAGGCAAAAGCTGTGACCGGAATGGTGATGGATATCAAAAGTGGCGAAGTGCTTGCGATTTCTTCAAAGCCAAGTTTCGATCTCAACAATGTGCCAAGAGATGATTTGAAAACTTTGTTTGAATGTTCAAAAATGAAAGCAGTCACTGACACTTACGAGCCGGGATCAACCTTCAAAATCTTGACAGTCGCCGCAGCGTTGGAAGAAGGCGTGACCAATTTTGAAGACAGGTTTTATTGCCCAGGTTATCGCATTGTTGATGGGCAAAGGATAAAATGTTGGCGAAGCATAGGGCATGGCAGTCAAAATTTGGTGGAAGCCTTTGCAAATTCGTGCAACTGTTGTTTTATGGATTTGGCTCTTCGACTTGGCAAAGACAGGTTTTATGAATATATGCAAAAGTTTGGGCTTGGTCAAAAAACAGGCATAACAATCAAAGGAGAAAGTGCAGGGATTGTTATGCAAAAACAAAATGTAAAAAATGTAGATTTGGCACGCATGGGGTTTGGACACGCAATTGCAGTGACCCCAATTCAACTTGCAAGCATTGTGTGTGCAATCACAAATGATGGAGTTTTCAACACGCCAACAGTCATCAAAAACATTGTTGACATTTCTGGAAAACAACTATACAAAAACACAAACAAACCAAAGAGAATCATCTCTTCAAGCACAAGCAAGAAAGTAAACTTTTTGCTAGAAAAAGCAGAAAACAAAACGGCAGATTTTTCGTTTGTTGAAGGTTACAACATTGGTGGCAAAACAGGCACTGCTCAAAAATATAACCAAAGTGGCAAGATTGCGCAGGGCAAATATATTTCGAGTTTTATTGGCACTTATCCAGCAGACAACCCTGACCTTTTGTTTGTGATTTTGGTCGACGAACCAAGTGCTGGTGCATATTATGGGGCACTTGTTGCAGCGCCTTATGGCAAACAATTTTTTGAAAACTATTTTGAGTTTTTTGACATCGAAAAAGGAGACAAAGAAGTCGAAATAAAAAAGACAATGATGCCCCACCTTGAAGGTTACAGCATTTCAAATGCGATTGCGACACTTGCCAAACAAAACTTGTGTTGCGAAATTGATGGACAGGGTGGATTTGTGGTCAAGCAACTTCCACCTGCTGGCACAATATTAAACGAAGGTGACACAGTTTTGTTGCAAACATAATTTAATAAGTTGATTTATTGCACAAAAAAAATATATAATATCACTATGATAACTTATGTAATTATTGGTTGTGTAGGGGCGCTTGTTTTGTTGCTTTGTTTATGTTTGGCAATAGCTTCTTTTGCTGGCGAAAATTTCTATCAAATGCATGACAAAAACAACAAAATACAAAACTCTCGTGGCATTTCGACAATGCAATATGTGCAAGCAATCAACAAGACCTATTTTGGAAATTCTTTGAGGATTGTGAGATGTGAAAAATATCAAGACCACTATATGCAAGGTCAGGTCGCCTTAAGCAACGAAACAATGCATTCAAACAGTTTGGCATCACTTGCAACAGTGTCGCACGAACTTGGCCATGCAAAACAAGACCAAGAAGAAGACAAACTTAAAAAACATATAAGGTTGAGAAAAAATGGTCGCCGACTTGGCCGATTGTTTATGCCATTTATGTTGATTGGTGCTGTGTTGGGTGCTCTTTATGCTTTTTCGGTTTTGGAACAACTCGCTGTTTTAATTGCAGCATTTGCTTGCATGGGACTTTCACTTTTGATTTTCTTTTTTGCGCTTTATCTCAAATACAAAGAAATTGAAATTGAAAAAGAAGCTTCGGACTATGCAATCGAGTTTTTGCAAGAGGTTTTGTCTCGCTCGGAAGTTGACGAATGTAAAGAATTTTTGGACAGTGCTCGCCTTACTTATTGGGCTGTGTTGTTTAAGACAATGCTTGGTTGGACCATGCTTACAAAAAATGATAAAATGTTTAGATAATTAAAGTAAAAATGTCATAAAAAAATGAATACAAACATACAATTTATTAATTCAAATTGTTGACTTTGTTTTACTTTCTAGGTAAAATAAAAGTAGCAAATTATTAAAAGGAGAAAACAGAATGGCTAAGAAATCTGATTACTTTGGACTCGGATACCTTGTAAGTGTTATTCTTGCAATTATCCCTGTAACAGCTTGGTTGTGTGGAGCTCTCACAAGATTCCAAGAAGGCAAAATCGTTGCTGGACTTATTAGATTGTTCCTTGGTTTCAACATCATTTGGATTTGTGACCTCGTTCTTATGATCACACAAAAGCACATTTTGAGACTTTTGAACGCTTAATAGTTTCAAACAAAAAAAAGACCTCGAAAAGAGGTCTTTTTTGTTTGTTGTTTTATTGTTTCAATTTTTTTATTGTCAAAAAGCAGTTGTCCAAATAAATTTTGTGTGCAACAGTGAAAATGGTGTTTCTGAGCATAATCTTTTCGTTTGAGTGTTCGACCCCTATCTTGTCCAAAGAGTTTTTGATGCCATAAACATATTGCAACACATTTTCAAACTCTTCACAGAAATAGTTGTAGGCGATGTCGTTTGTGTAAACGCCCTCTTTGACATCAAACATAACCTTTATATTTTCAAGAGAGATGACATTTTTGATGACTGCCACATAGATAAGGTGTGCAATCAAATCTCGAGAATATTGTTTTTTGACAGGAGCGGCAACAATGCCTTGTTTGACATAGTTGCTTATCATCGAACCTGTTATATTTACCACCAACAATGGTTGAAATATGTCAGAAATATATTTAGTCACTTGTTCCAAATAAAGTCCCATTGCTGGGAGTTCGTTAAACCTTGGCAACCTGAAAGTTTTGATTGGTTGAGAAAGTTGTTGAAAATTAGTGTTCATTTTTACCTCACGCAACCATTATACAAAATTATCAGTCGAACAGTCAACAAAAACCTTTTATAAGTTTTTCAAAAACCTTTGACTTTTTCAAAGGGTTTACATTATAATATAGAAGAATAAGCAGCAACAGTTGCTTTCAGGAGAAAATATGAATTATAAAATCGTTGCAGATTCGTCTGCCAATATGTTTAGTATGGAAGGTGTGGATTTTGTTTCTGTTCCACTCAAAATTATTACAGAAGAAAAAGAATATGTTGACGATGCAAATCTTGATGTTGCACAAATGATCAACGAACTTAAAACAGTCAAAGGCAAAACAGGCACTTCATGTCCAAACATTGCAGAATGGACAGATGCTTTTGCTGGCGCAGAGGTTGTTTTTGCGCTTACAATCACAAGCAAATTGTCAGGAAGTCATGCTGCTGCAATCCAAGCAAAAAATGATTGCGAAGAAGCAAATCCAAATCAAAAAATTTTTGTGATTGACTCTCTTTCTGCAGGTCCAGAACTCGAACTTATTTCAAGAAAAATCAAACTTTATATGGAAGAAGGTTTGTCTCCAGAAGAAGTTTACAACAAGATTGAAGAATACAAGCAAACAACACACACATTGTTCTGTTTGAAATCACTCAACAACCTTGCAAAAAACGGAAGAGTAAGTTGGTTGGCTGCAAAAGTTGTTGGGATCCTTCCACTTTCAATCATTGGAAGAGCAAATGAAGGCACAATTCAACCAGTGCACAAAGCGCTTGGTGAAAAGAAAGCAATCGAAACACTTTACAAATATATGAAAGAAAACGGATTTGATGGTGGCACAATCAAAGTTGCTCATTGTCAAGGTCTTGAATCTGCTCAAAGACTCAAAGAAACAATTGTTGCAGAATATCCAGACTGCGAAGTTGAAATTGACGAATGTAAAGGCCTTTGCAGTTTCTATGCTGAAAAAGGTGGCTTGATGATCGGTTATGAAGGTAAATAACAAAAAGAACTCCTAGTGAGTTCTTTTTTAATAAAAAGATTATTTTTATATCAAAAACAGACACAATCTGTGATATAATAAATTTATAGGGGCAAATTATGAAGAAAAAATATATCACATACATGATTTTGTGCGCAGTCAGTGTTTTGCTTGTGGTTGCGGCATCAATCATATACGACAAACTAAACATTTGGATTCCGTTTGCAGTGTCAATAGCATTGATGTTGATTTCGATTGTGTGGCTTGCTGTTTTCTATATCAAAAATGTCAAATACAGATGTCCTGATTGTGGATATGTTTTCTATGCAAAAACAATCGAAATATTTTTGGCACCACACATAGCGACAAGAAGAAGGGTAAAATGTCCTTCGTGCAACAGATATAAGTGGTGTAAAGAGGTTTGGGAGTAAAAGAGGTAAGAAATGTTGATTAGAAAAGCAGAAATAAGAGACTTGAGATGTATTCAAGAACTAAACAACCAGTTGTTTGAGTTGGAAATTGCAAGTTTTGATGAATATTTGATAAAAGATTGGCCTTTGTCTAACGAAGGAAAGCAATATTTTGAAACTGCGATAAAAGAAAAGTGTGTTATTGTTGCAGAGGTTGACGGCAATGTTGTTGGTTATTTGCTTGGCGAAGAATGCAATATTCCATATTACAACTTTAAGATTGCAGAGTTGTGCAATATGTGTGTAGACAAAAATTATCGCAAACAAGGCATAGGAAACAAACTATATAGCGAATTTGAAAATTATTATAAAAAACAAGGAGTCGAGCGCTTTATTGTTACAGCATCATATAAGAATGAAAATGCAAAACAATTTTACAAAAAAATGGGTTTCAAAGAAGCAAATTCAACCTTTACAAAATTTTAGTATAAAAAAAGACATATCATTTGATATGCCTTTTTTTGTTGATTAAAACTTTGTTGCGTTTGCAATATATTCGCCAAGTTGTGCGATTGGAAGTCTAACTTGTTGCATTGTGTCTCTGTCTCTTACAGTAACAGCTTCGTCTTCAAGTGTGTCGAAGTCGATTGTGATGCAGAATGGAGTTCCGATTTCGTCTTCACGGCGATATCTCTTTCCGATAGAACCAGCTTCGTCATAGTCACATGGGAACAATTTGCAAAGTTTTCTATAAACTTCGCTTGCCTTTTCAGACAATTTCTTTGAAAGTGGAAGCACAGCTGCTTTGAAAGGTGCAAGATGTGGAGCAAGTTTCAAAACGGTTCTTGTTTCGCCATTTTCAAGAGCTTCTTCGTTGTATGCGTTGCACAAAACTGTCAAAAACATTCTGTCAACACCCAAAGATGGTTCGATAACATATGGGATATATGTTTCGTTTGTCACTGGGTCGATATATTCAAGGTTTTGTTTTGATTCGTTTGCATGTTGTGTCAAGTCATAATCTGTTCTGTCAGCAATTCCCCAAAGTTCGCCCCAACCAAATGGGAACAAAAATTCGAAGTCAGTTGTTGCTTTTGAATAGAAGCAAAGTTCTTCAGGAGAGTGGTCTCTAAGTCTCAACTTGCTTTCTTCAATGCCCATATACAAGAGCCATTCTTTACAGAAGTTTCTCCAATAAGCAAACCATTCAAGGTCTGTGCCAGGTTTGCAGAAAAATTCGAGTTCCATTTGTTCAAACTCTCTTGTTCTGAAAATAAAGTTTCCTGGAGTGATTTCATTTCTAAATGATTTTCCGATTTGTCCAACACCGAGAGGCATTCTGCTTCTTGTTGATCTCAAAACATTTTTAAAGTTTGCAAAAATACCTTGTGCTGTTTCTGGTCTAAGATAAATTGTGTTTGTAGAATCTTCAGTCACACCCATAAATGTCTTAAACATAAGGTTAAACTTTCTGATTGGTGTAAAATCACACTTTCCACATTCTGGACATTTGATTTGGTTGTCTGCCACAAACTTTTCCATTTTTTCGTTGTCAGTTTCCCAACCAGAAATGTCGATGTCCAAATTGTTTTCTGCAACATAGTCAGCAATAAGTTTGTCTGCTCTGTGACGAGATTTGCATGATTTGCAATCCATCAATGGGTCAGAAAATCCACCCAAGTGACCAGATGCCTTCCAAACTCTTGGATTCATCAAGATTGCACTGTCAAGACCGACATTATATTCGCATTCTGTCACAAATTTTTGCCACCATGCTTTTTTGATGTTGTTTTTGAGTTCTACACCCAAAGGACCGTAGTCCCACGCATTTGCAAGACCGCCATAGATCTCACTTCCTGGAAAAACAAAACCTCTTGATTTGCAAAGGTTTACGATTTTTTCCATTGTCAAATTTTGTTGTTCGCTCATAAAAATTCTCCTTTTTGTGTTTTCTAGCATAGGCAACAAAAAACCCCTATGCTTGTTTAAGCACAGGGGCGACTATATCTATAACCGCTGTTCCACCCTATTTTATAAGAATGAATCTTACCTCGTTTGATTGTCTTTACGCCGACAAGCGTTTGCTCCGGAGTTGCCAATTCCATCAATGCTATGCTTATTTTAGATTAAAAACAAAAAAATGTCAATCCTATTTTTGCAAAAGAGGAAAAAATGCTCAAAAAATCCTTAAAAAACTCGCAAAAACATCTTGAAAACGAAATATGTCTATGTTATATTAAAAAAGTAATAGGGAGAAAAAGATGAATAGAGTGACAATACATAAATATTTGGAAAACAATGCTTACGAACCAGCAATTGATCTTACAGAAACAGAAAAAAGAGTTTTTGCAACAATGGGACTTACAAAAATTGCAGATCTTGAAGATGTTTCTCGCACACTTTCAATGTTTTTGATCGCTGCAAGGGTAAAAACAAAAAATGTTTCAGTTTATCATGGGGTTGCAAAGTGGATTGACAGATCAAACAAGGTTGTTTCAATCGATTTGGTTAGATTGGAAAGAGATCCTGATTCAACAATGATCGCTTTGTATAAAAATCATGGCGATTACAATTTGGAAAGAAGATTGTTTGCCGTTGTTGGACTTTCTGAAAAAGAAGGAAAAGTAAAAATCAAAGGCGAAGACGGATCTTCAACATCATATTCGTTTAGAATCAGAAATGGATTTTGTTGCTCTGTAAAACAAGAAAAAGAAATTGCAGATTCTGGCAAAGGTGGAAAATAAATAAAAATATAAAAAAATTATTTTTAAATTATTTTCAAAAAATGCAAAAAATGCCGAAAAAATGTCAAAAAAATATATAAAAAATATGCAAAAATTAAAAAACCGATCAATTTGACCGGTTTTTTTTGTTTATTTTTAATTAATTAATTTTTAAATTTTTCAACATATTCTTCATACGACATTTGCTTATCAATAATTGTGTTTTCATCAACAATATCAATAATTCTGTTTGCAACAGTTTCGATGATTTCTTGGTCGCCAGTTGCAAAAAGCATTCCGCCCTTGAAATTTGTCATACCTTTGTTGAGTGAGGTGATGCTTTCAAGGTCAAGGTGGTTTGTTGGTTCGTCAAGCATCAAGAAGTTTCCTGATTCGAGCATAATTTTTGCCAACATACATCTTACTTTTTCGCCACCGGAAAGGACATGAACTTCTTTCAAGCTTTCTTCGCCAGAGAAAAGCATTCTTCCAAGCCAACCTCTGACATAACTTTCGGTTTTGTCTTTTGAATATTGTCTAAGCCAGTCAACAATGCTGAGGTGACAACCATCAAAATATTCTCTGTTGTCTTGTGGCAAATAAGAATATTTGATTGTTTTGCCCCAACGGATTGTTCCACTGTCAGCTTCTTCTTTTCCTGCCAAAATATTGAAAAGCGTTGTCAAAACAAGACTGTTTGATGACAAAAATGCAATTTTTTGGTCGTGTTCTACTGTAAATGAAAGGTTTTTGAACATTCCTTTCTTTGTGAGACCTTCAACTTTCAAGAGTTCTTTGCCGATTTCTTGTTCGTATTTGAAATCTACATAAGGATATTTTCTTGAAGATGGTTTAAAGTCATCAAGTGTAAGTTTTTCCAATTCTTTCTTTCTGCTTGTTGCTTGTTTTGATTTTGAAGCATTTGCAGAAAATCTTGCGATAAATTCTTTAAGTTCTTTTGCTCTTTGTTCTGCTTTTTTGTTTTGATCTTTTGCTTGTCTTGCAAGAAGTTGACTTGTTTCGTACCAGAAGTCATAGTTTCCAAGATACATATTGATTTCGCCAAAGTCAACATCGCAGATATGTGTGCAGACTTTGTTGAGGAAGTGTCTGTTGTGCGATACGATGATGACAATGTTTTCAAAATCAAGCAAAAAGTTTTCAAGCCATCTGATTGTTTTGAAGTCAAGGTTGTTTGTTGGTTCGTCAAGCACCAAAATATCTGGATTTCCAAACAAAGCTTGTGCAAGCAAAACTTTGACTTTTATCTTAGAGTCGAGGTTTGCCATGGTTTCTTCAAACAAATCTTCATCAACTCCCATGTTTTGCAAGAGGGTTTTTGCTTCGCCATCGGCTTCCCAACCACCAAGTTCGGCAAATTCGGTTTCAAGTTCGCCAGCACGAATGCCATCTTCGTCAGAAAAGTCAGGTTTTGCATAAAGTGCATCTTTTTCTTGTTGAATTTCCATCAATCTCTTGTGGCCAAGCAAAACTGTGTTGAGCACGGTTTCTGTGTCATATTTGTTTTGGTTTTGTTCCAACACTGACATTCTTTCGCCTGGTGTGATGATGATTTCGCCAGTGTTTGGCTCGATTTCTCCTGTCAAAATCTTCAAAAATGTTGATTTTCCTGCTCCATTTGCACCGATGATGCCATAGCAGTTGCCTTTTGTAAACTTGAGGTTTACATCTTTGTATAATTTTCTTCCACCAAATGCAAGTGAAACATTAATTGATTGAATCATTACTTCTCCTTATTTTTTGCCTGTTTGCTTTTTGTTTTGATTTCGCACAATACAGGATCTATAGTTTGTTCTGCTTTTTCAAGATCTTTTTCAACTTTCTTTGCTTCTTTTGCTGAAAGTTTTTGTTTTTCAGTTTTTGCAACTTTTGTGTTTTCGAGCACTTTTTTGCTCAAAATTTCGGCGTTTTTGCTAAGTTTGTTGTTTGTTTTCTCTTCAATATACTTCAATTTTGCTTGATACAAGTCATTGTAGCGACTTTCAAGATCTTTTATTGATTCGAGAGAATATTTTTCATCAAAAAGGTTTCCGATGACCTCAAACATAACAGGATCGAGTTCAAAAATCTCTGTATAAGCATCACATTCATCAAAATTAAACTTCTTAAATTCCTTCAAAATTAGGTTTGTAACCTTCTCTCGAAGTGCTAAATAAATATTTAATTTTTTGCAAAAAATCGGCGAAAAATTGCTTTTTAATTCAATTTTTAATATTTTTTTAATATTTTTTATTGAATTTTGAAAGTAATATTTTAATTGATTTTTTGAACTAAAAATAAAATCAGGAAATTTGGATAAATGCATCTGTCCAAGATACAATCTTTCCTTGATCGAATCCTTTGTCAAGGATAAACTTTCTGGCAATGGATTGATGCCAGAAGATTGGTAAGACTTCCCTATTCTAGGGCTAGTCAGGTATAAAAAGTTTAAAATTTCGGTGTTTGTGTTCATGTCTTAATTATAAACTATAAAAGCGTTTCTGTCAACCTAAAGCTGTGACAAAATGACAGCCATATATATTTTATTATTTAATAAAAAAAACGAATTGATTTGTTTGCAAAATAAATAAAAAAAATGTATAATTAATTTATCAAAAATAGCAAACAATATTTTTGAATATTTCGACTCAATTTCAAATATTATTAAATTTATTTTTTTTGCTTATTTTGAGAAATTATTTTTTGGAGATTTTTTTATGAAGAAGAAGGGAAAAGTTCTTAGTCTTTGGAAAACAATATTGCTTGTTTGTGTGGGCATGATTGCTCTCGCAGGAGGCACGGCGCTGACATTGTTCTTAATGGGTGAGTTTAATGAGAAAAACATTGACCCAGAGAATTTTTCATTTGTCGAAACAGTCGTAGATGGCGAAGCATACTGCTCTGGCATGGAGCAAGGAAATTATGTCTTCCAAACTTCTTCTGATTTCAAGTTGATGATTACAACCGGCACCGAAGATGCAACCAACAAAGAAATCACTCTTCAACTTAAGGGTGGGGTTGCTAGAAACGGTTATGTGAGTGATGGAATTATCTCTGTGAAAGAAAAGGCAGAAATTGGCAAGCCAATTGACATCATTCTCGTGAAGCAGTTTAATTCTGACATCAACGACAACTGGGTTGTTGGTGGACAAGGTCTTAGATCAGAACTTACTGCAAAGTCAGAAAACATAAATCTCCCTTCTCAAAAAATATATATTTCAGTCGATGTCCCTGTTTATGACATTGATGTTGACATTTCTGTTGATGATCAAGGCGAACAAGAAACAGAAGGTGATGTAAGAGAAATTGCCTTGGGCTCAACATTTGCAGTTGATGCAACATTTACTCCTGGTGACAGCGAATATTTGTTTGGCGATTCTTCTACCTCTAAAAAACAATTCTACAAATTTTCTGCATCTTGCATTGACTACAACTGGTCAACAGGAAAGTTTTTGGCAAAAACAAAAACAGAAGGTGTAAACCTTGACTACATAACAGTTTATGTTTTCTCAAACTCTTTCTATCAAAAAGAATTTTTTGACAGAGAAGATGTCAAAGACATTACTGATCCTTACGAACTCAATGTAAAGGCAATTCAATATTTCACTGAATGTGAAGCAGCCAACGAAACTTACAAGTTTAAAACTGACACAATCAACATCAAAGTTAAGGAAGAAGAAGTAAGACAAGTTGTTGTTGATGTCAAAGCAGACGGAACAGAAACTTGGTATGCTTATGTAGACAAGAAGTTTTACATCACAACAGGCACTTCTTTGGACAGTGACGAAAACTTTGGCATTGTGATCAAAGGCGAAAAAGTTACTCTCAACACACTTGTAGGAAACTTTGGTATCAAACTTCCAAAAACTGCAGACAGTGTGATTTTGAAAGGTGGAGACATCATCAAGGTTGTTGAAACCGAAGGTGTTTACACAATCACATTGGAAGAATTTGATCCAACTGTAGACTACTTTGCGGCAGAAGCAGGCATAGAATATTATTTGCTTCCAAATTCAACTCCAGAAAACTACAACGAATATTTCTGGGAGTTTTCAACAACAACAGCACAATCACTTGAATTGAAATACAACTTCTTCCAACAAAAAGATGGTGTATGGACAAACTTCTTTGATTTTGACAACGAAAACAAAGTTACATTGGAAGCTCAAACTCATGACATCGAAACTGTTCCAAGTTGGAGCAAACTTGATGCAATCCCATTGGTTATCAATTATGACGAAGCTGGCAAGCCAATTTCAAGCAATGTTGACTTGGCAGATGAAATCCAAGATGTTGACAAAGACAATATCTACAGAACTGTAAAA
Organism: Candidatus Caccovivens sp.; assembly: GCA_045650745.1. Lineage (GTDB taxonomy): Bacteria > Bacillota > Clostridia > Christensenellales > UBA1242 > Caccovivens. Next base: position 50,573 of record JAZRRN010000049.1, on the reverse strand, counting down.
TACTTCTTGTTTATTGACAGAAACGAAATGGGTTATGCAGAAACAATCAACATGCTTGAAACATTCAACTGTGGTGACGCTGTGCTTTATGCAACAGATTACAAAGGCCAAGCACTTGTTATCCCAAACACAACAACACCTGCAGAAGGATTTACACTTTACGAACTTAGCAGTTCGGTTTTGACTGCAAAGAAAAGTTATGCTGGTGCAGTAAAAGTTGTTGCTGCGCTTGTAAGAACAAATGCCGACAACAAGATTGTTTATGACGAAGGTGGAAAATATCAAATCGTTGCTTTCGGAAAGACAAGAGTTGTGACAGTTGAAAGCACACTTTCAGTTGCAAACATGACACCAACATTTGTTATGTCAGAAAATGTTGAAACAGATGTGGACGGAAACTTCTTCGTGCCTGCTGTCAAGAGAAATGAAAGTGGCGAACAAGAAACAATGATCACATTTAAGATGGTTTTGGAAAACAGCGAAGATGTGGTTTCAGACAGCGAAAAAGTTATTGCAGCATTTGAAGCTGGCACACTTGACATTGTTTGTGTTGGCATTGATGGCAAAGAAACAAGTCAATATGTTACACTTGCAGGTTTGGCAGAAACTGCAGTTGAAGAAACAACAGTTACATTTGAAGGCGCTTTGAATGTAAACGAAGGTCTTTTCAAGGCAGCTTCGGCAGGCTTGGATCAAGGCACTTATGTAAGACTTTTGCTTAGATACAACGACGGCAAAGAAACTTATGAAAAAGAACTTGTTCATGGCGAAACAGGCAAAGAATATTTTAGAATTTATTATCAACAACCAATTTCACTTGTTGGCGAATATGCAACAAATCCAAACATCAACATCGCAAGCACAATCGAAGTTAATATCTCTGCAACAGATGGAACATCAATCAAATGGGGCACAGAACAACTTGCTGGAAACACAACAGAAGATGTTATGGCAACACTCAACAACTATTTGACATTCAAGATGCAAGATCAAAGAAACAAAGATATTGATTATGCAGATGGTCTTTATACTTACAAGCTTGTTGAAGAACCACTTCCAGGCTACAACAAGATTTTGAGTTTTGATAGCACACAAACAAAGATTGCAAACTTCTCTTCAACAGAAGGCGAATCAATCACAACAAAACTTTATGTTTATGCAATCACAACAAATGGCGACAACATCAAATTTGAAGGAAATGATTTGAGAGTTGGCGCATTCACATTCCAAATCACAAGCCAAGGCGTTTCAAAGGTAGAATATGACTCTACAACTTTGATTCAAGAATCTGCAGATCAAATTGTTTACACAAATGTTGACGAAGATTCAAACGCATTGACAACAAAGAGTGTGGTTTATGTAAGCAAATATGTAAAACCAGAATCACTCATCAACTTGGCAGAACTTATCAATGTTTACACAACAGACGAAGATGGATCAGAAATCCTTGCTACAGATTTGAGATTCTATCTCGACAACGGTTATTTGTCATCTATGGAAGCATCTACTGATGCACAATATGACATTATGAAAATGTTGGCATTTGATGTTGAAAGTGATGCAGAAGATGAAGATTCAATTGTTTACTACAAAAACAAATTGATTTCTCAAATCAGCATTATCAATCCATTCAACGAAAGCACAACAGTTACACTCAGAGTTAGAGACACTGCTGAAGCATTGTTTGACATCACTCTCAATGTTGTCTTCTTGAGTGATCTTACAATTGCACACAACTTCAACAACTTCTACGAAGCAAACAAAGATTATTTGGTTTCAAAAGACAGTCAAATCGGCGTGCTTGCAGGCACTGCTTACGATTTGGATTCGTTCTTCCCAATTGTTTCTGCTCAACATGGCACAGGCACAACATACACTTGGGTAGAATCTTTGAAAGATCGTTCGGAAGATGACCTCAAATCAAATCCAGAAGGCGTGTTCTATGACAACGGAAACATTTGCACTATCAGACCAGTTTTGGACGATGGTGGAAATGTGGAAAAGATGGTTCTTGAAATTGGTGAAATTTCAGAATATAAAACAATCACTCTTGTTTTGTATTACGGCACAAATTCACAATACGCATGCAGAACAGAAGTGACATTGTATGTAAATCCAAACTTTGTGATCAAACAAAATGTCAACGAAGAAGGAGACATTCCATTTGTAGACCTTGGATTGTTGGCGACAGCAAACCCTGCTCAACACTATTCAGTTTACAAGTTGACAGAATTTTTGGCAGCAGACAAGAAGTTTGACACTTTGACAGCTGTTGCAGGAATTTCTTACTCAAACATTTCTACTTCAAAATATATCACAATTTCAGAAAGCTCATTTGGTTTGGAACAAGCACAACTTCAAATGACTTTGGGAGAAGTGTTTGAACAAAGATTTAAGATTATGATTGGCACAGCTGCAGTTGCAGCACCTATCGTGTCTGTTTATGATGATGGCACAAGTTCGACAACAAAATGTCCAGATGTGTTTGCAACAATCAACTTCCAAATCGGTTTCGGTGCAGGCGATCCTGCAACAATGGCATCAACAATCCTTAAAAAGAAAGTTGGCGTAAACAAAGAAGATGTCCCAATTGTTGAATACGAAGGACAAACAATGCTTGTTTTGGTTGCTGGTTTTGAATATGAAGCGCAAGGTGGCTTCAACATCACAAACAACATCACAGGCCAAATCAAACAATCGGCTGCAGGACTTATGGTTTATGGAACAATACCAAACTATGTAAGTTTTGAAGGCAACGAATTTGTTGTTAAGAGAGATATCACTTCAGGAACTAAAACTTTGGAAGTGTTTATCACACTCAAAGCAGTTGTAAGTCAAGTGGGCGAAAACTTTGTTATTTACGAAGATGACAAAGATGCAGCACTTGATGTGATTTTGGGAGATTATAAAGGTCTTGAAGATGCAGGGGTTGCACAACAACTCGTTGCAGGCAAGTCATATCAAGTTGTTTATGATACAGATTTTGAAATCACAGATCCAAATCCATACGGTTTCTATTTTGAAGGAACTACAGCCGGACTTACTGGCGAATCTAAAACAGCAAACTACACACTTTCAATTGTTGAAGAAGCAGAAGGTTATGTAGAAAATCTTGCAACAGTCGAAGGTGACAGACTTGTTATCAACAATATGGGAGATTCTTACACAGATGCTTACATCGTGTTGAAACTTGATATTGTTATGGCAGGTGACAACTCTAAAGCGATTTCTTGGTATTATAGAATCCATGTTGTGCCAAACTTTGAAATGGGACAAATCTATTATCCATATGCAGATGGCGCCGAATATTTGGACAATGCTTCTGTATATTATAAAGAAAACGCAACATACGAAATCAATTTTGAAGAAATCTTGGATCCAGGCAACAGCAAACACTATGTTGATCCTGCTGACCCACAACCAACTCGTTTTGGTCTTGTAGAATGGGCAGAAACTCCAACAGAAGATGTTGTTTACAGATACAGTGTTGTGTCTGCAGAAAACATTTCTGGAGCAATCCCAACAGGACAATACGAAAACTATTTCACATATTCAGTAAGTGATGCAGGAGTGATGACAATCACACTTGCAAACGCTGCAAACAAACTTAAAGTTGTTGTAAGAAGATCAATCTTTGTTGGAGACATCGAAGTTATTGGTGGAACTCAAGATTATGTATTCTTGTTCAACCAAAGCGCAAACTATGTGCCAACAGTTACACTTGATGGCACAGCACTTACACATCAAAACTATATCTATAGAGTGACTCTCAACGCAGGGGCTGATGATTATTCAACACTCAAAGTTAGCCTTGTTGAAACAAGCAACAACACTTCAAGTCCAGTAGAATCATTCTCAGTGTTCTATGGCGCTGCAGATTTTGATATCTTTATGACTTGCGTTGATGATCTTTATATAGATGAAGATCTTGCAGAAATTTATATCCTTCCAGCATTTGCTGTTGACAAGGATTACGAATTTGTTGTAGGCATCTTCACAGATCAAAAACTTGTGTTTAGAGTGTTTGTCACAATCACAAGTTACTTTGCTTGGACAGAAAACACTGTTACAGAATTTGTTGGTGGAAAAACATATTACACATCAGAAGGCATTGATGGAAATGCTGTTGCGAATGCAACTGGCACAAACACACTCTTCACATCAATCAGTTCAAACAAATCTGGTGTAACAATCGAAGATGTTGTTTTCACATTGGCAAATGGTGACGAAGTGTATTCAGATGCTGGCACACCAGAAGATGACAGCGATGACATTTTGTATAGTGATTTGGTTAAATTTGATTTGGCGACAAACTCACTCAAGTTTGCTCGTTTGGAAAAAGATGTAACATTTGATTTTGACATCACAATCACCGACACTGACGGAATGGATTATACTTTTGCAATTTCAAAACTTGTGAAAGCAGATTTTGACAGAAAGAAAGTTGCTGGTTATGACATCACAAATGCAATCTTTGCAGGTGACACAGAAACAGTTGAAATTGGTGACATTTTGAGCTGCTTCAAAGGCACAAGCGAAACAGAAGTTGCTGACTATCAATTTGCAACAGCAGCAAATGTTATTGATTGCGAAAATGTTTCAACTTTGACATTCAAAAACACAACATTGACAGTAAACTATTTGTTTGAAGGCAAAATTATTTCAACATTTACAATCAAATGTTCTTATGCAATCAAGCCAAATGTTACGGTTGTAGCTCATGGTGCTGCTCCAGACGGAACAACAGAATTGACATCTCTTGGTCCAGATGGCGAAACTATGATTGCGACAGAATATATTGCAACAGTTGAAACTTCAACTTACGAAGCAAACGGAGTGCAAAGAGCATCAGAAACATATCCAAACTTCTTTGCAAACGCAGCTTTGCTCGGTCTTGCAAACAGAGTTGTAGGCACAAAGATCGAACCTGCAACAATCACAGAAGCTGAATGGGAATGGAAGATTTCTGTTTACTCATTGACAAATGCAGTTGTTATCTACAACGGAAAAGTGATAAGCGCAGAATCTACTGACAAGATCCTCAGCACAACAGGCACACTTACAGACCTTGTGTTTGGTTTGATTGATCAATCAAGCAACGGTGAAGTTGTGTTTAGCGTCGAAATCAACGCAGTTCCTGTTCTCTACAAAGTTGTTCTTGTAAACGGCGAAGTTATCTTGACAGAATTCAACCAACCAAATTGGGAAAACGGTCAAGAAAAAATCTATGCTGAAGATTTGGCAGGATATGAAGATCAACATTTGTTTGCTGAAGACAGAATTGTGACATACACATTCAAAGCAACTGTTGAACCTACAAAAACATATTATTTGAAATTTGTAAATGCTGCACAAGGTATCGAATATATCGTTGCTACAAAAGCAAAAACTCCAGGATCAAAAGAAAATGTAGATTTTGGAAAGATTTTGACAGGATATGCATACCAAGGCACTTATGAATCAAGAGAAAATGCAAGCGAAAATGTTGGAGCTCTTACAGACACAAATGTTTATGACTTTGCTCCTACAATCAAAAACAGAATTGTTGCCAAGTATTACACCGGCACAGTTTTGGAAGGTATAACAATTAAATTTGTTAAAAACCAAGAAAGATATCTCAACTACAAGTTTAAAGCGGCCCAAACAGCAGGCACAGCTTACTTCTTAAGATTTGAAGATGCAGCAAGTGGTGCAGTTCAAGTTGTTGAAATTGTTGTAAGCAATCCTGGCACAGCAGTTTCTGTGGATTACACTTCTGCACTTAAGGGATATGCTTATGTTGGCACATTCAGCACAAAAGCAAAAGCAGAAAGCAATGAAGACAAGTTGACAGATGCAAACATCTACGACACTGCTCCAACTTTGACAATGGCAAACATTGCCGCAAACAGAGTTGACGCTGCAACAACTTTGCTTACAAAAGATGATTATGGCAAGAGCGTTATCTATTCAGTTGTCGTAAGCATTGGCACTGTAAACATCGCAACAAACAATCCATACACAGTGTTTATGGATGTTGAATTTACAGTTCAAGGAAATGCTGACAGCATGACAAGCTATCGCACAATCAACATTAGAGCAGGCGAAGAAAAGAGTTTGCTTACAACTTACAACAATGGTTTGGCTGACATTATCAACAAGCGTACTGGTTTGCACTATACTCCTCAAGCCCTTCAAGAATCAACAGGAAATATTGATTTGAGAATGTATGGTTACACATCAGACAGCACAAGATATGCAGGTGATGATTTGTATCAAACAGCAATAGCATTTGACAACAAACTCACAACCACAACAAACGAATTGGGCATCAAATATCACACTGGACTTTCTATCAAGAATGGCGCTTACAACTTTGGCACTCTTGATGAAGTTGCAGATGGCGATGTTGAAGGAAACTATATTTCTTACTCTGGCGAACAACCAGCAGGAAAGAAAATTGACTATCTCATCTATGCTCGTGGTGCAAACAACGATGGCAATCATGTTATGATGCGTATTACTTATTCGGTAGATCTTGGTGGCGCATCAAACAAAATCGAAGTTTCACACAACTTGCTCTTCAAGGTAGAACCAAACTCAACAGTTAGATTCAAGAGTAAGCACGAAGCATCATCTATCTACAATGCGGCAGGTATTGAAACAGTTGATGGCAAAACAATTGCAAGCAACTATGAAAACCCATACGCAATTGATGGAACTGATCCAATTAAATTCTATTTGTATAACAATGCAACTTCAGCATTGTTGCAAGAAAATTCTACTATTCAAGCATACTTGTATGGAAACACAGACACTACACTCAACAACTCAAACAGATTTACATACAAATATGTAAGTGGTGGAAGTTCAACATACCAAGGCAACAAGACATACAATGACTATACATTAAACATCACAGATGCAACTGGTTGGACAGACATCTCTGGTGGAAAAGAAAATGCATATTCTGCAGATAGAGGTTCGGTTGCAGTCAACACAGTTGCTTTGCAATTGGGATCAAGATATTATGTGATTGAAGGTGAAGACGAATATGGTTACAAGCTTAGATTCTACTTCACAATCACAGCACCATCAAATCCACAAATCTATTCAGCAGACACAAGTATTACAGAAGGCGAATCAATCGCAGTTTGGTTGCGTACAAAAACAGTTTCAATTGCAGGACAAACTGCAGATGATCAAAGAACTGTTATCTACAACCCATTTACATTTATTAGAAATGACTCTACAGGAAACTTCTCAAACACAATTGATGTAACAAACCCTGCAAACATTACAAATGTTAGAGTTACAGTGTTGGGTGTTGTTGTAGATGATGGAACTGCTGCTCACACAACAATCGATGGTGTTTCTGAAATTTACAGAGACTTTACTCTTGGCACAGATGCAGAAGCCCATTTTGATATTTACAAAGAGCAATCAGATATTGGCAACAGTGACAACAAGTGGAAGTATGTTAAAATTGACAGCAATGGCACACCAAGTTCTCCAACTGATGTGGCTGCCGAAGCGTCAATTGTTGCAGCCTCTACGGCAGAAGCATTCAAAGACAAACAAATCAGAATCACATTGACAATCAAAGAAAATTCGAATGTCGGAAATTATAAGTTGGTTTACCCTGATGGCATTGTGAAAGATGGTGTTTATCAACCACTCAATCTTATTCAAACACATACACCTTCAAGTGGTTATGCTCAAACAAACTTCCCTGCCGACATCAACTATGTCGAACTTGATGGATTTAAAGCATACGGTTACAGCAAAGATATTGGTGCGTTTGACACAAACTCTGTTACTCAAACTACATCTGACTTTGAAAAGATGACAATTTCAGACATCGAATTCTTGTATAACAATGTTTCTTTGGGACATGCAGGATATCATGATGCGAGATCTGGCAGTGTTATCACATCACCAGACAACACACCAAACATCTACACAAATGATCAATATGTGTTTGTAAACAGCTCAAAAACAGGTGTGTTTAGAGGTATGTCTTATGACCTCAGCGCAGAAGATGCTAAAAATGTAACTTGGATTGCTCCACATATTTCAGGTGTTTATTATGGTGTGGGCTCTGTTTTGAGTGGTGTAACAATGAGAATTACTCTTCGTGACACAGAAAGTGGAAACACTTGCAAGATGGATCAAATTGTGACACTCACAAGAGAAGCTGCAACAGCAGGCATCTTTATGGATACATCTATTATTGATGGAAATGCCATTGCAACTTCTGATTCAAGTTTGAACTTTAGATCAAACAACATCTTCAACGACACAGTTGAAGTTGTGCTCGAAGCAGGCGCAAGCGCAACATTGGCATTCTCACACTTGTCAGCAGCAGAAGCTTCTGCAGCAGGCGTGGCTCAATTTGCAGACTCTGACTATATCACTGTGACAAACTCAAAACCTTACACAATCACAGAATATGTTGGAATTTCTTCAAACATTTCTGCAATCAGAAACTTTACTTCTCCAAACTTTATGGATTATTTGGGAGAATCAGGCACACCAAGTCCAAACAAATTCTATTTGAAGGTGTTGGACACAACAACTCCAGGCACTGTATTTAGATACAACAAGAGTGAAACAATCAACAAAAACGGAACAGCTCCAATCACTTATGGTGCAGTTGGTGGACAGATAAATCTTAATATTGAAGATGTTGAAGAACTCAACGGATCTGGTTATAAAGAAGAAACATTGTTCTTCTTGCTTAAGGATACCGAATCTAAGAAAGCAGATGGAGCAACATCATGGAACAGAGTATATCAACATAAAGAAGTATTCAAGGTTTATCCAGAATGGCAAAAAGTGACAAGCACAAAGACAACAACAACAGGTGCAATTGACTTTGTTGTAGACAACTATTACAAGGTTTCAAGCGCAGAAGATGCTTATTATGTGATCACAAGAAATCAATGGGCAACAGAAGGCGATTTGAAAGTTGTTAAATATTCGTCTGCCTCTGTAGCAGGATTGTTTGCAGACACCCCTGCACATCACTTCTTGTATGAAATCAACACAGGAGAATCTGGTGCTGGTTCGGCGTTTATCGACGAAAACGGAACAATCACAACTTCTTCAAGTTTTGAAATCAGCGAAGAAACAATCACAGTAAATGTTTACATGAAGGTTTCAGGTTACGATGGTTTGTTCTCTGAAAAATATGAAGACAGAGTTGATGACAAAAAACTCAAACTTGCAACATTCAGATTGTCACTCAAGGTTAAAGATCCTTCTGCTGACTCGACAACAAATCCAGGTGTTTACACAAATGGACTTCTTCATTATGTGATCCCAACAGGATACACATTCAACGGATTGAATCTTGGCACAGCAGAATTCTCTGCAACAGGTGCAGCAACAATTGACTCAATCGGAACATTTGCCACAACAATCGGCACACAAGTTTCATTCAGACAATTGTTTGGCAACACAAACAGAGACAATATTGACTATTATCTTGTTCACATCAAAGACAACAGCAACGCAACTGCTGGATACAATGGCGAATATGTGGCAAGAAACAACCTCAACTATTACACATTTACAACTGCAGGAAACTACACATTGACATTCTTGCAACAAGATGACAAGTCAGGTGCATCACCTCAAAATGTTGTAAAACAAGCAAAACTTATTGTTTATGGATCTGCAACAAAAGAAGTTATCCAAACAGCATTGCAAGTGGGCAAAGATGAAACAGGCGCAACAGTGACAGCAGATGCAACAAATGGTATCGAAGTTGGTTGCACAGTTTACAACCTTGCTGCAACAAGCAACTGGTACGAACTTGAAGCAAGTGGCAGAATCACAGAAAGAACTAAGTTTGTTGTTGAAAAAGACAAGACTGGCGTGTTTACAAAGACATTTATCGCAGAAGACAAGATAAGCCACATTTCAAGAATTGTAAATGTTACACTTTATGTTTACAGCGCAGTTACAACAAAAGAAGTTGTTGTAAGCCAAGACTCTAAGTATGACATTTCTCCTCTTGCTGGCACAGGTGCAAAATTCTACGAATATGTTGACACTGTTTACACACAAGCAAGCACTTACACTGCAAATGGTGCAATCGGCACAGTTTTGACAAAGACCTACATTGTAAATGAAGGCACAACATGGAATAGACTTGATGTTGAATTCTATGTAACAAACAACAATGCTCCAAACACACATTATGTTGATGTTTTGAAGAGTGGCACAGCCCCAAATCAAAAAGGAGCATTTGCAGATAAAGTTGCAGAAGTTCTCGAACTTACAGGCAGCTATGAAATCTGGGAAATCGGCGCAAGCAACATCTTGACAACAGCTCCAGCTCAATCAGATGTCGGCGCAAACGAATATACTGTGACAAAGACTTATTTGATTTCAGCAAACTCAACACTTACAAGACACAAATTCACCTTCTATATGTATCTTGACAAGCAAGAGATTTCGACAACAAAGAGTCAAAACACAGCACTTCCATTGACAGAATTCAACGAAGACATTTTGACAGAACTTGGACTTGCAAGTGGAATGATTTCTTACTTTGAAATTGACAGTGTTACAGGCACATTGAAAAATGTTACAACTGAAACAGTCAATGCCGAAGAATCATTTGAAACAAGAGAATACTATATCAGAGTTGAAACAGCAACAGAAATCAAGTGGTATATCTACAGCTTTGCTGTTGTTGTAGATCTTGGGATTTAATATTTTCAAAAGTTAAGTTTCACAAAAACAAAAAAGCATTTTATTCAAACGAATAAAGTGCTTTTTTTATGCAATAATTTACCTATGAAAAAAGTGTTTAAGTTTGGCTATATAGAGTTTGTCAAAATTTTTTGTGTTTGTGTTTGTCTTGTTGTGTTTTTTCCACTTGGGGTCTATGTTGCAAGCAGATTGACTTTTGTTGAAGTTGTTTTGCTGAGAGATGGACAACAAGATTTGAGAAGTTGTTTTGCTTTGAGCTGGGCACTTTCAAAACAAGAAAAATATAAAATCTTTTTTGAATATTTGTGTTGGTTTGCAGCAGGCACGGCCTGCCTGTGTGGATTGTTGGTTGTGGGACTTGTTTTCAATCAAGCACAGATGCTGTCATTTTTTAGAGTTGTCGGATTGCTGTTTGCGGCAAATGTTGTGATTATGACGCTTTTTGTGAGCAAGCCGATCTCTTTCGCAACCAAAAACATCGAAAAAGCACAGCAATCAATTGTTGCAATGCAAAGAGAATAAGAGAAAGTTTTTGTTTTTTGTTGTGTTTTTTGCCTTATTAAGGTATAATTTTTACAGGAGATTAAAGTGGACTACAAAGATTTTACAGATAGAGAGACAGCATTCAACAACTTTGTTAAATATCGCAGAGCAGTTATCGACAGCATTGAAGAAGGCAAATTCTTCGATGAGTTTTTTGAATTGTGTGCAAAAGGTATGGCAGGTGACTGCATTGCACAAGACTGCATCGCATATTTTTTCAACAAAGGCATAGACGAATTGTTGCCAGCAAACTATGACTATTATATGTGCTGGGAAATTTTGGCAGGAGCAAACGGAAACGAATTTGCTTTGGAAAAACTCAACTTTTTTATTGATCCAGCAGTAAACACAATTGTGTATGAAGAAGGTCTTTTGGTCGAAGCTATGAAAAGAGGAAACCTCACAAAAGAAAATGCTTTGCCTGTCATTCAAAACCTTATTTGCGAAGCGATTGCCGACATTTTGCAACTTGACCCTAAAAATCTTATTGATTTGAAATATAAAGAAACAGTATATTCTCCATCAAAAGGCAGAAAATATGTTGATGCGATGGAAAAAAGTGTCGATGCAGTTGCTGCATATTTGTTAAGCTAAAACAAAACCAGAAACATCAACACTTTCTGAGAAGAGCAAACACACATCTTCAATCATCTTTTTGCAAACGCTAGGATAAAATTTTTTGTGGCAAAGTTTCAACAAATTGCCCACCAGCAAATTTTCAAGAGCGACAAGCACCAAAAAACTGTTGTTTTCGTTTTCCACACAATCAAAGTTGTGTGGTTTTTTATTTTCAAAATTGTCACAACAAAAAAACTCAATTTCAGTCAACTTGTTTTTCAAAACGGAAGATTGAATGTGCACAAGATTTTTTAAGCATGCTTTCATTTTGGCTAAACAAATCAACACCTCATCAACCAGAAAAGACAGTTCTTCTTGGTCAAGATGGACAAAAACAAACCCTCTCTTTTTTAGGGATTGCGAATAAGCTCTTGCGATTTCTTCAAAATCTTTTGGCAACATTTCATCATCATACACACTTTTCATATTTTGATTTATGAAAACAACACAAATTTTGACAACAAAAAAAACACATACTTGCGTATGTGCTTTTTGTTTTTTAGAATCCAAATGGACTTGATTTCAAAATCTTTTTGTTTCTCATCTTGATGTCATAATAAACTTTTGCAGTGTCAAGACTCTTCATAATTCCGATTTCAGGTTCGGCATCTTTCTTATAGAAGAATGGGACTTGGTCGTTTCTTGTCAACTTCAATTTCATTGGGTTGTATCTAAACAATTTTACAATAACTGTTCCGAAAGGAATTTGTCCAAGTTCGTAAGATGTGATAAGAGGACGGGTTGTTCTTTGCATGCTTGTGCTTGTTGACTTTCCGTCTTTGTCTTTGTCAGTTTTTGAAGTGCTTGTTTCTTCGTGCATCAATTGCACTTCACCACACATTTTCGAGAAGTCATCACGAGTGTGTTGGTCGTCAGTTCCGATAAAGATTTGTGCGTTGCAGTTTCCGATGATTGTCTTTGCAGAATCTGGACCATATTTTGTTTCAAGCTGAGTATATGATTGCACTGCCATTTCGTAGAGAATGTTTCTACCACGGGATACGGTGATCATACTGTCAAATTTTGGAATAGGTGGCAAGTTACCAAATTCGTCCAACAAGAAGTAAACGTGTTTTGGCAACTTTTTGCTTGCATAGCTGTTTGCTTTGTCAACCAATCTCTTGTAAAGTTGTGACAAGCAAAGGATTGCAAGATTGTGTCTTTCTTCTCTGTCATCTGGGATAACAAGATAGAAAACAGTTGGTTTGCTTGTGAAATCGTCAAAGTCGATTTCGCTTTCTGATGTAAGGTAAGAAATACCGATATCGTTCATAAATGAAATTTTTCCGTTCAAAACACCGATATATGATTTTGTTGTGTTTGGAGCGTTGTTGATAACGGCTGATGTAAGGTTTGGAACATTTGATGTTGCTTCGTCACGACCTTGCAACAAATATTTTCTTACTGTTTCAAATGGAGCTTCAGCATCTGGATCACGGAATGTTGCGATTTTGTAAAGGTTGAAGAAGTTGAATTTTTCTTTTGTCATGCCAAGTTCTGGATTCAAGCTGTCTTCAAGCATCGCAAGTGCACAACCATACAAATAGTCTTGAGCACCTTCTTCCCATGTTGGGTCTGATGCGTTTTTAGATTTTGGAGCAACTGTGTTGCAGATTTCTTTAAGTTCGCTTTGTGCCAAGTCGCAATAAACTTGTTCGGCACTTCTTACAGCAACTCTCAAAGAATCTTCGTTTGGATAGGCAACGCCTTCAAATCCAAACCATTCTTGACCATAAGTTTCGCCAGGGATTTCTTTGTAGCCAGCATCTTTTGGTTTTGTTCCGTTTGTGCATCTCTTTACTGTGTTTTTGCAAGTTTTTCCTTTGTGATAAACATCAAAGGCGTGGCCCATAGGGTTCCAACGAGTAGAAGCAAATGGATCACGAAGGTCAAGTTTGATCACTCTGTATCCTTCATCTTCCATGATCTTGCTTGTCTTTGTGTAAAGTTCGCCTTTAGGGTCGGAAATAACCATACATGGTTTTTCCCCAGAGTGAGCATAAATTCTGATTGATGGGATCAAACACAAAGATGTTTTACCAGAAGCAGTAGTACCAATGATCAAACAGTGATATTCATCTTTCATTGCAATGTGGTATTTTCCGTTTTCCACAACATTTCTAAAGATGATACCTGTGTTTTTCAAACTTGGAAGTGTTGACCAAGTTGTTTCGATCAAACCAAATTCGTCTTTGATTTTGTCAGGTGTCAACCATTTTGCATCGTAAGAAAGTGACATTTCGTCACCACTTGCAGTTTTGCCGCTTGACTTGCTGTCTTCTTTCTTTTTAGGTTTTGATGTCATTTTGAAAACGACTCCCAACACAAAACCAATTCCGGCACCTGTTCCGCAATAGGTTGGGTCATCTGTGATTGCACCAAGGATAGATGTGCCTTTGTGTGTAAAATAATACACAGCAGCGCCAACAACAAAACCCACAACAGCGCAAATCAAGATTACGAGGATCGTTTTAAGCTTAGATTTTTTCTTTTCTGCCATAAATTGCTCCTTATAATATATATTTACAATGTTATTTTAACTATAAACTAATAAAAAAGCAAGCAAACAACATTTTTTTTCGCACAAAAGCAAAATTATTGTTGATTTATGCCTGCTTTTCTTTTGTATTATTGTCATCAGATTGAGGGGCGAGTGATTGATTTTGTGCTTGCTTGTCCTTTTTTGTCCATACAATAAAGCCATAAAAATCAATAAGTGCAAACGAAATCATACACACCAAACTTGGCAAAAATTGCACGCCTGCAGTTGCCACAGCCATTGCCCAAAGCACGATTGACACCAAGTCATCAATGCAATATGCGAGAGAATAATATTTGTTTCGCCTAAACATCAAATAAACCCCAGCACCGTTTGCAGCAAGGGACAAAGTGTTGATGATCAGTTGATTTGTGTTTAAAGCTTGCAAAACAAAATAAAGACCAACGGTTGCCACCACAATGACACTGCCAAGAGTTAGCCACTCTTTTTTGCCAATTTTGTTTGAAGTGACAAGTGCAGGGTTTTCTTTGTTTTTGTTTTTAAACCAGTTGAAGATCGAAGCGAGTTCGACCGGAAGCATTATGCCTGCAAAGATGATAACTTCGCCCCAAAATCTTTGGGTTGCAGCGACTGCGATATAAAAACCATCATAAATCACCCCCAAAATAGGTGCAACAACAAAACCTTTTGAGAAGAAAAACATTGACACAATGCCCAAAAGCGAACAACTAAATGCCAACCAGTTTCTGTTTTTTACAAGAGCGAAAGTCAAAATGCTTGCAAGGGTTGTCAAGCACAGAAAAACAATTTCTCCAATTTTCCAGTTTTTTAAGTTCAAAATATTTGCTCCTTCAACTTTGATATTTATCATATCACAAACGGCAACAAAAATCCAAATAAGAGCGAAAAAAACAATTTAACGCGTTGACAAAACCTTTCAAAAGTTTTACAATTTGAGTGAAACGAAATGTTTCTTTATGCGAGTGTAGCTCAACTGGATAGAGCATCAGTCTTCGGAACTGAGTGTTGGGGATTCAAATTCCTCCGCTCGCACCAAAAAATTGAAGAAAGAGGTGGAAAAGTGGAAAAGTTGGATTTGTATGACATCGAAGGAAATTTGCTCGGCAAGACAATTTTCAGAGGCGAAAAGCCAAACGAAGGAGAGTTTATCAAACTTGCAGTTGTCTATCTCAAAAGCGAAAACAAGTTTTTGTTTCAAAAATGCAGCGAAGAAAAAGGTAGCGAATATGCAGTGACAGGTGGACATGTTCAAGCAGGACTTACAAGCAAAGAGCAAGCAATTGTTGAAGTTAAGGAAGAGCTTGGCATTGACATTGATGCACAAAAATTGCAATTTGTTGGAAACATAAACAGAGGAAAAGCAATTTTTGATGTTTATTTGTATGAAGATTGTTCGTTGCAAAATGTTGAATTTGTTTTGCAAGAAGAAGAGGTTGAATCAGTTTGTTGGTTGACAAAAACTGAAATCGAAGAGTTGATAAGTCAAGGCGTGGTAAGGGCAAGTTCTTGTCAACATTATGAAAAGTTTTTCAAATAAAAGAAAACACTCAATCAACAGTTTGGTTGGGTGTTTTTTGTTAAAAAATATACAATTTTGTTTTGTTGTGATATAATGAAACAGAAAGAGAGGGGAAATATGTTTTTTAGAAAATTTCCAATAACAACTTGTTGTGATGGCAACGAAGAAATCACATCTGCAGAGCAATTTGCAATGCACGCTGCAGATGCATTTGTCAATGTTGACAAGATAAAGCAAAAAGGCATAAAAAGATGTTATATCATTTTTTATGACAATCCAGAGAAAAATGACTTTTTGAAAGATTTGGAAGTTGTTTTTGTTTTTCATGCCGGAAGTGTGACTACAAAAATTTTCGAATATAAAAACGCACTGATTGCCATTTCGCCACTCGGTGGGCCATCGGCTGCAAGTTTGATGGAAGAGCTGGCATTGTTTGGCATAAGAGAGTTTGTTGCAGTTGGTTCGGCTGGCTGTTTGCAAGCAGACATAAAAGACAAGTTTGTGATTGTCGAAAAAGCGGTGCGAGATGAGGGGACTTCTTATCACTATCTCAAACCAAGCGCTTATGCACAAACAGACAAAGAGTTGAGCAAACAGCTTGGCCAATTTTTGGAGAACAAAAAGTTTGAGTATGTCATAGCAACAACTTGGACAAATGATGCGATTTACAGAGAAACAAAACAAAAGGTTGCGATGGCAAAAAAACTTGGTGCTGTTGCTGTTGAAATGGAATGTGCAGCATGGTGTGCTGTTGCAAAATATCGTGGCTACAAATTTGCACAATTGTTGTATTTCAGCGACTTGGTCAATCAAGACGCTTGGACAAGATTGATAAAACAAAAACAAGGTTATCACACAGACAGAAAAGATGTTATTGTTTTGTTGGTAAAGGATATGATTGACGACTATTCGAAATAAAAAGGAGAAGTGTTATGGGGTTTTTGACACTTGAAAAAGTAACAAAAGAATACAAAACACAAGCCGGAAGTTTTAGAGCACTTTCGGAAATTTCTTGCGAACTTGAAAACGGAGAGTTTGTTGTTGTGCTTGGCCCAAGTGGGGCTGGAAAAACCACACTCTTAAACTTGCTTGGTGGCATGGACACTTTGACCAGTGGCACAATCACTCTCGATGGGCAAGTGGTTTCAAACTTAAACAAAAAACAACTTGCACAGTATAGAAGGACCGAAATCGGTTTTGTTTTTCAGTTTTACAATTTGATGCCAAACTTGACAGCGCTTGAAAATGTCGAACTTGCAACAGAAATCTGCCCACAAGCACTTGATCCAAAAAAGGTGCTCGAAGATGTCGAACTTGGTGGCAGATTGTCTCACTTTCCTGCACAACTTTCAGGGGGAGAGCAACAAAGAGTTTCAATTGCAAGAGCAATTGCAAAAAATCCAAAACTTCTGTTGTGCGACGAGCCGACCGGAGCGCTTGACTATTTGACTGGAAAAAACATTTTGGGACTTTTGTATGACATTTCAAAAACAAACAACAAACTTGTCATTGTTGTCACTCACAATCAAGCACTTAAAGAGATGGCTGACAAGGTTGTAAAAATCAAAAATGGCCAAATTGAAAGCATAACAATCAACAAAAATCCAAAACCAATTTCGGAGATTGAGTGGTGACAAAAACCAATCTCAAGGCCACTTTTCGCCTTTTCAAAAAGCATATCATTCGATTTATCACAATTTTGGCCATAGTTGTGGTGAGCATTGGTTTTATGTCGGGGATTGGCGAAGTCGAAGGCAAAATAAAGACTGCAACTTATGGATATTATCTCAATCAAAATGTGAGCGACTTGCACATCAAAAGCACAAACGAAAATGGTGGATTTTCGGCAGAAGAATTGATGTGGATAAGTGACAAGTTTTCCACACAAAACATCGAAACATTTTTTGCCATAGAAGAGAAAGACAGTGGCAAAATTTCAAGAATTTATACATTTGACTTTGACAGCCAACACATAAACAAACTTCAACTGCTTGAAGGCATGATGCCTGCACACGCAAACGAAGTTTTGGTGGAAAGAAAGACAAATGTTTTGCAAGATCACAATCTTGGCGACAAGGTAAAAATTGGTGGGAGCGAATATACAATTTGTGGCATTGTGCTCAATCCACAAATCCTCAATCGCATTGAAGAATATTCTTGGCAATATCAAGCAGAAGGTGGATATTTGACAGATGTTTTCTATATTGACAATTCTGTTTTGCCAATGGTGACAGATGTCTATGTGACACTTGAAAACAGAACTTTGTTTAACGATTGTTTCAGCGCAAAATACAAAAAAGCAATCGAGTTGGCAAAAACAGAAATCTTGCAAGGTCTTGGCTTTGACAAAGTTTCGGTTTTGACTTTGTATGAAAATTTTGGCATCTATTCACTTTGCGAATATGCTCAAAAAGTTGGATTGATTGGCATTGTGTTTGTTGTGTTTTTCTTGCTTGTGACACTGCTTGTTGTTTATTCGACAATGCAAAGATTGTTGTCAGAAGAAAGAGCACAAATTGCTTGCATGAAAACTTTGGGATTTTCAAACAGTGCAATTTTGTTTAAGTATGCAATGTTTGTTTTGGTGTCGGCGTTGCTTGGTGGAGTGATTGCTTTTCCTGTTGGTTACGGACTGAGCTATCTTGTTTACGAAGCGTTCAACTTGCACTATTCGATGCCAGCTTTTCCACAAACTGTAAAATTTTTCTATTATTTGATGACACTTATCATTATTTTGTTTACAACAACACTTCTTACATATTTGACAGGACATAAGACAACAAAAGAAAAACCGGCAATTTTGCTTACTCCAAAAGCGCCAAAGTCGGGAAAAAAAGTGTTTATGGAGCACATTCCTTTCATTTGGAAACGCTTGAGTTTTAAATACAAATCAACAGTAAGAAATGTTTTTCTTTTCAAAAGCAGATTGTTTATGACTGTTTTGTCTATCATGGGATCTGCTGTGCTTGTTTTTGCAGGGCTTGGACTTATGGATTGCTCAAACTCAATCCCGGGTGGCGAATCTTTGTCCACAATTGCACTTGCAATCATTGCGTTTTCAGCACTGCTTAGTGCGCTTGTAATTTACAATCTCACAAACATAAACATAAGCGAAAGAAACAGAGAAGTTGCAACATTGATGGTGCTTGGTTATCACAACAAAGAAGTTTGTGGTTATATTTTTAGAGAAATTTACATTATGAGTTTTGTTGGTGCATTGCTTGGCTTGCCTGTGGGACTTGGATTTATCGAATTTGTGTTTGGATTGATTGATTTTGGGACCGTTTCGCAAATCAAGTGGACAACATATGTGTTTACGCCTTTGATTGCGATGGCATTTAGTTTTTTGTCAACATTGTTGCTTTACAAAAAAATCACAAAAATAGATATGAATGCTTCACTAAAAACGGTAGAATAAACAAAAATAGCTTTTTTTTGAAAATAAATTGAAAATTTGTCGATTTGTGATATAATGTATGTATAAGTTATTTGCTTCAAGGGGGCATTTTATAGATGGGAAACAACAACGAGAAGATGTTTGAAGTCAGAGGTGTGGTTTACAAAAACACACAATATGATAGAGAGGTGGCACAAAGACCACTCGCAAAAGAAATTCAAAAAGAAAGAGAGAGAAGTTTATGAACAAGAGTATAGACAAAAACAATATCTACAAAAAGAAGAGCATTGCAAAATATTTTGTTTCGCCAGTGATTGTCGCTTCAATTGCAAGTTTGCTTTACATTGTTGATGCGTTGCTTGCACAAGTGTTTGTGGCAGGTGGTTCGTTTATGTGGGTTGCATTTGTGTCGTGGACAGTTTTTGGCACTGCAACAATGAAAGATCGCATCAAAGCTGTGCCTGGTTATTTGATTGGCTTTTTGGCTGCTTGTGCTATGATGGCAATCACCAGTTCGTTTAGCGCAAACATCTATACAATCAGCATCAGTTGTTTGCTTGGTGTGTTTTTGCTCAACGGAGCAGTTATGTTTTTTGAAAATGGTGCAAAAGTTTGGCTCAACTCAATCTCCGGCATCTTCTGTGGCATTTTCTTGACATTCAGTGGACTTGGGGTTGGACTCAATCCACTCAACTCTTGGAAAGAATGCTTCATCACACTTGGCATCATTTTGGTTTATGGAGTTTTGGGACTTGCCTGTGGTTGGTTGAATGGTGTTCTTGCTTCTGCTTGGAAAAAGAAATTGCCAGAAACAAACAGCACGCAAGAGCTCAGTGTCAAAGCAACAAATGATGCAGACAAAAAGTAAAATAAAAAACACATTGGTTTCAATGTGTTTTTTTTATTGATTATTTAATTCTTTCTGGACTTGGTTGGTCAATCACTTGCATTGGCGAAGTGAGAGACATATCCAAATCATAAATTATGTTGTCACCAATCTCTTGTGTCGGAGCAAGAGTTGCAAACATTGTTTGTCTGAAGTCGTCAAAATTAAATTCTGTTTCAGGAAAGTGATGTGCGTATCTCAAAAACAAATACATAAATTTGTTTGTCATGCTGTATTGGTTTCGATTTTCCCATTCCAAGGCCTTTTTGTGAGATGTGATTGTTGGATTTGGGGTTTTGCCTTGGTTGAGTTTTGCATAAGCGGCAATTTTTGTCCCGTTGTATCTGACAGGCGAAAATGATGGAGCAACAATGTTTGTTATGCCGTTTTGTTTGAGAAACGAGAAAAACAAAGCGCTTGTTGCGACGGCGTTTGGCGAAACTTGTGCCATTTCATCTTCTGGGTCAACATCTTTGTTTAGTTTTCTGAAAAATCTATCCAATTTTTTTGCAAGAACTGTTTCTTGTTTTTTGTTTGTGTTTTGCACTGAATAAACATAGGCAGTGTTGCCAACAAGGGCCCAATTTACAAATGGAAGTTGAAAACTGTCAGCTCCGTCAAGTGTTTCAAAAACAAAAGTTTGTCTGTAAGGCGCTTCAAAATTGGATTTCAACTTTTCAATTTTTGTTTTGATTTTATATTCGCCAAAAGTGCCAATTTCGAACATTCCTTCTTTGAGTGGTGTTTGGAGTTGGGCTGTTTTTGTTTGGATATATTGCATTGGATTTTCAAAATCATAAGGAGTTGCATTTACAAACAACGAATGAAACAAAAGTTGTTTGTGTTGAGTTGGGTTTACATCAAAATAGGTTTTTTCAAAGTCATAAAATTTGAGTGCAACTTCAAAATATTCGTCAACTGCTTTGCAAAAATTTTCCATGTTTGCGATTTTCAAAACAGGGTAAGTAGAGTTTGTTGCGTTGGTTTTGCCGTCAACAGTCGCAAAAAATCTAGTGAAAAAACTCCAGCTTTCGTTGGGAATGTTTGTGTCAATTGACACTCTTCCCGTTTTTGCTTGGTCGATTATGTTTTCAACAATTTCAAGAGTTTCTGGATTCATTTGTTCTCCTTGTAAGGTTGATTTATTTTGTTTTTTCTGGTTTTGTTGCGATTGCTTCGTTTTCTTCCTCTTCATAGCCACCATGCACAAACAAAGAGTCAAAAAATGCTTTGATCCCTTCTGTCAAGTGTTGTTGAGCTTCTTCTGAAAAACCAAAATTTTCGGTATAGATCAACAAGTTTTTGTGATCTCTCACCAACTTCAACATTCTCACACTCTTTTCAAGTGGATCTGTTGTGACTTCGTCTCTGTCTGTGTGAGTGATGTCAAAAGTTTGATTGTCAAATTCGAAACCATTATGCGAAATTGCATTTCTTATGTGTGCAATCTTGTCAAAGATGTTTGAATCTTTGTTGAACATATGATAATAGTCATCTTGCTCGTATGTCATTTGGCTTACGAGAAGTGGATAATAAATTGCCAAATATCTGCTTGTTTTTGGTTGGTATCTTTGATAGTGTTTTTGTTTGTTGTCAAGATAATTTTCTGCCAATCTCAACATATCAACAGGCAAAACAAAAGATTTGAGTTCGTTGCCAAATTCGTGTTTTGCTTTGTATTCCAATTGCTCGCGATCAAGAAACATATATCTGCCAGCCAACTTTCCAACATATTGACGGTTTGCTGCAAACAAGGCGTCTTTTGAAATGATGATTGGCTTGTCAACAACAAAATCTTTTCTTCTTGGTTTCAAAACATAATACAATTTTTTTGTATAGATGTCGCAACTGATTTCAAAGTTGCCATGTGCAAAACTGTTTCTGATGTCTTTAAGGATCATATTGTGCGCCATTGTGGCCACTTCTTCTTCGCTAAGGTGCAAATATCTTGGGTGCGCTTTGATTGCATCACGAAGAGAGTTTTCTCTTTCGGTGCAGTCACATTCAATGTTTTGTGGTTCGTTTTCATGCACTTTGGTGAGCAAAGTTGCAGCATACAAACAAAGTGCGCCAGCATGCACTGCCACAGCAGGCGAATCTGCCTCTGCATCAAGAAACATTTGTTCGTTTTCTATTGTTGGAAAATGGTCAAACATCACCTTTGCACTGGCATGAGGTGAAATTTTGACAAGTCGCATTTTGTTGATGTCCATACAAACCTCTCTCTTATTATGATACCATATTTGAGAGTGCGTTTCAATAATTTCTATAAAAAATAAAATCAATGCTTGGAATTGTCGCCTTTTTAGGTTATAATTAAAACATAACACGGAGAAAGTATGGAAGAATTGGCGTTTATCAAAAAAGTGGTTGTTTCTGCTTATAAAAAACAAATCAAAGGCAAAAAGTTTGCAGCACAGGACAAACAAAACAAGTTGTATGATGATGTAGTCACCGAATGCGACATCAACACCGAAAAATATATTTTGTCTTGCATAAAGAAAAAATATCCAAATGACAACTTTGTCAGCGAAGAGTTCAACAGTGATGCGACTTGCAAAGGCAGATGCTGGATTTTGGATCCTATTGACGGGACAGTAAATTTCAAAAATGGCGTGCCAATTTGGTGCATTCAAATTGCTTTTGTTGTTGATGGCAAAACAAACTTTGCAGTGGTTTATGTGCCAACTGCAAACAAACTTTTGTGGGCAGATGAAAGTGGACTTTATGTCAACGGAAAAAGATTTCAACCAAATTTGGATTGCGAAAGCGAGCTTGCAACAATCACAATGACCGACTTTTCGCCAAAAGAAAAAGTGAGATACAAAATCCAACAAAGTTTGTATGATCAACTTTTGCACAAGGTGTTTAGAGTGAGAATTTTGGGCTCAGCAGGTTGCGAATTTTCATGTGTTGCAACGGGCAAACATCAAGGATACATTATGACAAACCCAAACATTTGGGACTTGTTGCCGGGGCTTTTCTTGTGCGAAAAGGCAGGGTGCGAAGTTGTGCGAGTTGAGCAAAACGGCGAATGTGTTGTTGGCGCTGTTGCAAACAAACAAATCAAAGAAGAAGTAGAAAAAATTGCAAAAGTTGCTTTAAGCAAAGCTGTTGCAAAAAAGGATAAATAAGGAGAAAAGATGTTTCAACTTAAAAATGTTGATTATGTTGTGACTGACGAAAAAACAGGATCAAAAAAAGAGATTTTAAAAAACCTTAACTTGTCTTTTGACAAAGGCAAAATCACTGTTGTCACAGGTCACAATGGAAGTGGAAAAAGCACACTCATCAAACTTTTGATGGGCATTGAAAAACCAACCAACGGACAAATTTTGTTTGATGACAAAGACATCACTGATTTGGCTGTAAACGAAAGGGCAAATCTCGGCATTTCAATCGCATTTCAACAACCCGTAAGATTTAAGGGATTGACAGTCAAAGATTTGCTTGATATTGCAAGTGAAAGAAACACAAACATAAGTGATGCTTGTGATTTTTTGTCGCTTGTGGGATTGTGCGCAAGAGAATATTTGGATAGAGAATTGGACAACACCCTTTCTGGTGGCGAGATAAAAAGAATCGAACTTGCTCTTGCCTTGGCAAAGGGTGGCGAAGTGTTTTTGTTTGACGAGCCAGAAGCAGGCATAGACCTTTGGAGTTTTGATGATTTGATTGGGATTTTCAAAAAATTGAAAGACAAAACAGTCATTATTGTCAGCCACCAAAAGAAAATTTTGGAAATCGCCGACAAGATTTTGTTGATGTCAAATCAAGATTGCCAAATGGGTGACAGAGAAGAAATTTTGGGAGGCATGACACCAAGCAAATGTGCAAGATTGGAGGTGCGAGATGAATAGCATAGACAAAGATTTGTTGGCACAAGTTGCCGATTTGCACAGTGTCCCTCAAGGAAGTTACAACATCAGAAAAAACGGCGAATCAGTTGGCAGAGCAAGTGACAGTGACATTGAAATTGTTTCAAAAAAAGATAAGCAAGGCATTGATATTTATGTGAGAAAAAATGTCAAAAATAAAAGCGTGCATTTGCCTGTTATTGTCACACAAACAGGTTTTGAAGATTTGGTTTACAATGATTTTTATATTGAAAGTGGTGCAGATGTTGTCATTGTTGCAGGTTGTGGAATCCACAACTCGGGCGACAAAACAAGCACACACAATGGCATTCACACATTTCATTTGGCAAAAAATGCAAAGATAAAGTATGTTGAAAAACACCTTGGTCTTGGCAACGGCACTGGTGGAAAAGTTTTAAATCCTGTGACAAAAATCATCATGAAAGAAGGCAGCGTTTGCGAGATGGAAACTGTGCAACTTGGTGGTGTGACTTATTCGGATCGCAAAACAAAAGCAAAACTTTGCAAAGATGCAAAGTTGATTGTAAAAGAAAAAATTTTGACAACTGACGATCAAGAAGCAAAAACCGAATTTAAGGTCGAGCTTGTTGGCAAGGGCAGCAGTGTTGAAGTTGTCAGCAGAAGTGTTGCGAAAGGAAAATCAAAACAAAAATTTGTTTCAAAAATCATTGGAGATGCCGAATGTTTTGGTCATGTCGAATGTGATGGCATTGTTTTGGACAAAGCGCAAGTGATTTCAGTGCCAGAAATCGAAGCAAAAAATGTTGATGCAAGTTTGGTTCACGAAGCAGCAATAGGCAAAATTGCCGGCGAACAACTTGTCAAACTTATGTCTTTGGGACTCACAAAAGAAGAGGCAGAAGCGAAAATTATCAAAGGATATCTAAATTGATTGAAATCGACATTTATTCGATTTTATCGCAGGTCTATGCGTTTTGCATAGGCCTGTTTTGTTGAAAAAGTGCGCCAAAGGTTGAAATTTTTTGATATATGTGGTATAATAATCCCGTCCTGTTAGACACAAGGAGGTATTATTTTGACTAACGAAGACACGAACCCGAATAAGAAATATGAAATCGGCAAGGTAGAAAAACTTGCTGCAAAATTGATTTCAAAAGCTGAAAAGGGTATGTATGACTATCCATCAAGCCTCGTGCTTAGAGGAGAATGTCCTGCAACTTACATCAGTGCAAGAAATCTTTGGATTGTTTCTGATTCGCGCTATGCACAACAAGTTGTGCAAATGGCAGCTCTTAGAAAACTTACAAATGTTGCCAGAAAAATTCTTGAAAAAGGAAGAGACAATAGATCATGTTATTGGGCAATGCATGTTGCCAAAAACGCATACAAAGCACTCAAGGTTTACGAATATGGTGCAGACAATCCTACATTCGACAATCAAGTAGATATGTTTATTCAATATGCACATAGTCACTTGGTTGAATTTGGACCGATTGTAAGATTTGTCGACATCACAAAAGAGGACAAAGCAAAAAATCCATATTTGGAAGGTTGCACAAGTGTTCCACAAGACATTTTGCAAACAAATCAACAAACACTTGAAGCTTATGACAAGGTTTTTGAGTCTACTTACAAACATTTTCAAGAAAAGACACAAGGCGAGGGTAAATAAAAAAAAGAAGACACTTCATTTCGAGGTGTCTTCTTTTTTTTGAAAAAGTGCCAAAAATGAAAGTTATTTGGTGTTTATTTAATTTTATTTGTTAGGAAGAAACAAATCTTTTGTGTTATACTACATATAGAATGGAGGCATAATGAAAAAATTATTTTCACTTGCAATAATTTTTTGTTTCACATTTTTGTCGGGCATTTTGTTGATGTCTTGTGGAAAAGCACAAACCTTCAAAATCGAAATGCAAAAATTGGGCGACAACAAAGATTTGTATGAAGTAGTTATCAAAAATTATGACACTAAAGAAAGCAAGATTGATGGCTCTCTTTATGTCGCAGAAGATGATAATGTCCGTGTTGAAATCCATGCATCAAGAACAGGGGTTGACTTCTCTGAGCTTAAAGTTGTGTTGCAAGGTGCCGAAAAACAAGTTATTGAAAGTGGACAATACACAGCTGTTGATGGTGGGTTGTATTATGGATACTTTTTGCTTCCAAGGGTTGAAGAAGATATTTCTATGACTTTTGAAGGGGCAAAACTTCAAAAATTGAAATTCAGATTTGAGGGCGAACTTCTCAACAATGCTCAAAATGCAGAAAAAATGAGACTTGCACAAATCGACATTTCAGAAACAGATCAACCAAAATATGTAAACCTTTACAACTTTTTGGCAGGAGATCAAAGCAAAGAAGTGAGCAACACTTTTAGGGATTCGGAAGACACTTTGGACAGATCTTTCAAAATCAAATTTACAGGTGTTGATCCGGTTGCGATTTCAGAGGCAGAATGCTTCAAGTTTAGATTTTCAGAAGAAGACCCATGGCAACCAGTGCAAAGTTGCTTCTTGAAAGAAGGCGTTTATCATGTGACAGTTGGCAGCATTGAAGATGCACAAATTTGTTATGTAAAAATCAGCTTTGCAAATGCAGAGTTTTCACAATACGAAATCGTTACACCACAAACAAACAGATCGTATGCAGTTGAAACAGTGCAATCAGACACAACATACAAACAACCTGCAACAATCAAAGTCACACACTTGCTTGATTATGCAGTTGCAAATTATTCAAATGTATCAGTTTATGCAAACGACCTTAAACTTGAAAAGGTTGAAGGAAGCGAACAAGAAAACGAAGATGGAAACACAGAATGCGAATATATTCTTCCATCAGAAAACACACCAAAGTGGACAGGTGGAGAAGATAATTATGTTATTCGTGTTGAAGGCGTAAGATATGTGGGCAATGTCTTTACTGTTTCAGCAAGCAGCGAAGAAGAAAACTCAAACAAAATGATCGATCCAGAAATCTATCAACTCGACTCTTATGGCACAAGACAAGATGTGCTTGGTGTTGACAGCGAAGGCAAACCTGTGGTTTTGGCGAGCGAAACAGTGGCACTTGCTTGGAGTTATAAATATGATGAAATCTTGCATGGATACAGCAGCAGATATGATTTGTATGATGTAGATTTGTATGATGGCGAAACAAAGATATTAAACATCAAAAGTTGTTTGGGCAACAACACAGAAAACATTGAAACAACATTGGCAAATGGTTACAAATTTTTTGCAACATACAACGCAGAAAGTGAAAGATTTGATGAGTTTAGAATCGAATTTACTTGCGCAGCAGACAAAAATTTTGTTTTCAAAAACTTCAAGCCATACAACAAGGTTTCAAGCATTGCTTGGGATTTTGATGATGAAAGAATTTCTAAAATAGAATTTGCAATTTTGAACACACTAAATGAAGAAATGACAGATTGGATACTTTTGGAAAGAGCTTCGGCTTCTGTCAAGAGTGTGACAAGCACAGATGTCATTGTGATCAGAATTGAAGGTTCTGACAGATTTGAAAGATATGAAATAGATGTTGAAGGACAACCTGTTGTCAAAGAAGAGGGCAGATACAATGTCGAAACTGTTGATGACAAGGTTTATACAACATTTGCATTTGCGATTTCAGAATTGCAATACGAAAATGCAGATTTCACAATCAAGTTGATCAGTTATTTATAGGAGAAAAGATGGAAGAAAAAACCGAAGGCCTGTTTGCAAAGGTTTACAACATTGTCAGGGATATACCAAAAGGCAAAGTTGCAACTTATGGACAACTTGCACAAATGGTTGGTGCGCCAAAGATGGCACAGTTTATCAGTTATGCACTTCACTCAAAAAAAAGACCAGAAGATGTGCCTTGTCACAGAGTGGTAAATCGTTTGGGTGATCTGTCTTGTGGCGAAGCTTTTGGTGGTTGGCAACGACACTTGCAACTGCTTGAAAGCGAAGGTGTTTCGTTTTTGCCAGATGGCAGAGTGGACATGAAAAAATGTCAGTGGCAACCAGGGCTTGCAGACATTGGCATTGATGACAGTTTCTTCTTTCTACAAGAATAAAAAACAAAAAGCGAAAGTGTTTTAACTTTCGCTTTTTTTATGTGTTGTAGTTGTGGGAAAAACAAAAATTTACTTTATTCTTACAAGCTTAATTTTTTCGTTTTCTATTTGGTATTTATATTCATAATAAAACTTGTTTTCTTCTCTTACATAAACATCATTTCTGTTGTTGATATACCACACGCTATAATTGTAGTTTTGATGAAGTTTGTCCAATTCGTTTTTTATTTTCAACACAACTTCATCATACAAACTTTCGTTGTTTAAAGTTTTAAAATTTTGCAATTTTTGATGATTTGTGATAGTTTTCAAGATGTCCCAACCGATGTTGTTTTTTGTTTTGAATGGGACAAAGCCAAAATCTAAATATATCTTTGCAGCAAGCCAAGTGTGCGTTTGGGTGTGCAACAATATTTTTTTATATCCGAGTTGTTTTGCTGTTTCAAGAGTTTTTGTCAAAAGAGGTTTTGACAGTTTTTGCCCCTGCGCTTTTGGACTGACAGCAAACCAATCTATCACGCATTTATATCCATATTCGTTTGCTGGCGAAACTGTTGCAGTTGCGACTTTTTCGCCATTGGCATTTTCAATAAATAGGCATCGTGTGGACAGCTCTTCATAAAATTTGTCGTAAAAAGAATGAAAGGTGTCATAAGCTTCTTCAAGCGAATTAAATTCGCCGGTTTCCAAGTGAATGTTGACCCAATCTTCTATGCAGTTTTCTCCGTCCCAAAACACGAAAGAAAAATTGTCAGGGAGTTGAAAGTTGATTATTTCTTTCAAATCTTTGACCATCAGCAACTCGTGGTATTTTAGTGTTTTTTCTATAGTTTTCATACTGCCTCTTAAAAAGAGTATACAACATTTTTTAAAACAAAAAAAACATTTCATTATGCAAACGAAATGTTTTTGTCAATTTTTACAAATAAAGGTTTGAGTGGTTTTTTTGTTGTTACATTTTCAACTTTATCACTTTTTCCCAAGGGAATTGTTCTCTGCCAAAGTGTCCATAACAAGCAGTTTGTTTGTAGATTGGGCGAAGCAAATCCAACTCTTTGATTATGTTGTCTGGCGAGAAGTCAAAATTGTCTTTTACAACTTCATAAATCTTGTCCAAACTTGCTTTTTCCGTGCCAAAAGTTTCAATTGCAAGTGAGAGTGGTTCTGCCAAACCGATGCCATAAGAAACTTCTATTTCGCATTTGTCGCAAAGTCCGTTTGCCACCAAATTTTTTGCAACATATCTTGCATAGTATGCTCCGGATCTGTCCACCTTTGTCGCATTTTTGCTTGAGAAACAGCCACCACCAACTTTTGCAACTCCACCATAAGTGTCAACAACAATCTTTCTGCCTACGCAACCACTGTCGCCATGACTTCCCCAGATTGTAAACTTTCCACTTGGATTGACGATAAGCTTCAAATCGTCAGTGTCAACAAATTGTTTGTATTCTTCCAAAGTTGGAAAAATTACATTTTGCATAATTTTTGCAGAAACCCCGTCAAACTCTTTTGCATGGCTTGCACTGACAAGGATTGTTGTGAAGTGAGATGGTTTGTTGTCTTCATAACAAACAGAAACTTGGCACTTTGCATCAGCAAAAAACACAGAAGTTGTTTTGCGATATTCTTCATATCTTTGCATAAGTTTGTGTGCAACAATGATTGGCAGTGGCATAAACTCTGCTGTTTCGTTGGTTGCATAACCAAATACAATGCCTTGATCGTTTGCACAAAGTTTTTGTTTGACAACTGCTTGATTGATGTCAGGACTTTGTTGTGAAAGTTCGAGCACAATTTCAAAAGGCGAAGTGTAGCCAATTTCACTCAGCACTTCTGCTGCGATTTTGCGATAGTCAACATTTGCTGTTGTTGTCGCTTCGCCATACACAAAAAGTTTGTTGTTTTTGATTGCACATTCCACTGCCATTTGAGCATTTGGATCTTGCGAAAGCGCTGCGTCCAAAAATGCGTCTGCAATCACATCGCAAGTTTTGTCTGGGTGACCAATGTTTACGCTTTCACTTGTTACTATTTTTTTCATAATTTCTTCTCCTTTTTTGCCATAGAGTGGAAAGAAAAAATCCATCGACAACGATGGATTTTGAAAGTAAAAATTTGTCCATCGTTTCAAGCATTAGCACCTTGTCAAAAGATAGGTTGCTGTGTGTTCTACGGGCTTGTCCCTCGCACACTCTTTATGGTTGCTTTTATGATAACACATCAAACTTGTTTGGTCAATGTTTTTGAAGACAATTTTTTGCAATTGCTAAAAACGCTTGATTTTTCGTGCGTTTTTGATTTATATTTATAATGAAAAACACAAAGGAGAAAACAAGAAAATGAAAAAATTTTTTCAAGACTTTAAAAAGTTTATAAGTCGTGGCAACATTCTTGATATGGCTGTCGGTGTTATCGTAGGTAGTGCGTTTTCTGCAATCGTAACTGCATTTACAAACAAAATCATTATGCCATTGATCAACTTGTTGTTGTCAGTGATTTCAGGTGGCGCAGGTCTCGAATCTGCATATACTTTCCTTAAGAAAGTTTATATGGATGATGGTGCCGGTGGACAAACAATCGACCTTACAAAGAGTATTTACATTGATTGGGGTGCATTTATCACAGCAATCCTCAACTTCTTCATTATTGCACTTACATTGTTTGTGATTTTGAGAGTCGCAATGAAGACAAGAGGATATTTGGAAAAAGCAGCAAAAGCTAGACCTACAAAAGCAGAAAGAAAGATCCTTAAAGAACAAGGTGTAAACATGAGAGATTATGGCGATGTCATCAAAGCAACAGCCGAACTCCGTGAAAAGAACAAACCAGCACCAGTTCCACCAAAGCCAACACAAGAAGAGTTGTTGACACAAATTTTGGAAGAACTTAAAAAGAGCAACGAAGCAAAAACAGCTGAGGCTATTGTTGAAAAAATTGCAGAAGCAACTGAAGAAAAAGCTGGTGAATAACAAAGCAAAAAGCAAGTCCGTTTTGGATTTGCTTTTTTTGTTTGGTTAAATCAAGATTGAAAATGTGTGAGTTTTGTGTTATAGTATAAGCAAGAGGGGATTATGGAAAGAGGGTTGGAAACTGCAATACAAAAAATGACCGATGAAATCGTGTCAATTTTAGGCGAAAATGTTTTGTCAATTTACACTTACGGTTCGTGTGTGCTTGGCGATTTTAAAAATGGGTGGAGCGACATTGATATTTTGGTTTTGACCAAGGGCACAATCGCACCAAATCAAGCAGACAAATTGTTGACACTTCGCCAACAACTGCTTGAAAGAGAACCTGAAAATGTTTTTTACAGAAAATTTGAAGGGGCAATGCTTTCGTTTGACGCTTTTGCCAACGGACAAAACGATACAGTTGTTTACTGGGGGACAAGAGGAGAAAAGATAAAAGACAACTATTGCCTTGACTCGTTTTCGATGAAACAGCTTGTTGAAGATGGAAAGCTTTTGCACGGCAAAGATGTAAAAATCCACTTATCCACACCAACATTTGAAAATTTGCACAAAGACATTGTCTATCATTATCAAACAATCAGACAGCACGGACAAACACCAGCTCGAAACCTCTATTCCTTTGGTTGGTTTTTGGATATTTCAAGATGTTTATACACATTGAGGACGGGCAAAATTATTTCAAAAACAAAAGCAGGATATTGGGCACTTGAAAACCACCTTTGTCCAAACGAAGGTGCATTGAAGATGTCACTTAAAGTCAGAGAAAATCCAGCACTCAAAGAGATGACAGAAACAATGGATTATGCCGAAACTTTGGCAGACTCAATCAGACAATATGCAGATGTTTTGGAAAATGAATTTGAAAATATGAAACAAAAAAAGAACCTAGTTTCCTAGGTTCTTTTAATTTTGGTGGAGATAATCGGATTCGAACCGATGACCCCCTGCTTGCAAGGCAGGTGCTCTAGCCAACTGAGCCATACCCCCATACGCTCTTGAATATTACCATATTTTGGCATTGTTGTCAACAATTTTTCGAAATTTTATTAAAAAACTTGCAATTTGTTGAAAATTTTGAAAGAAAAAGATCGCAAACTAGCGTTTGCGACCTTGTATTTTCTTTTTAGCGTAATTGCCTTTTCTCTTGTGTTTAGCCTTCGTGGTCGTGAAATTCGGCAAGACGAATGTTGTTTGCTTTTCTTTGTTCTTCCATATAAGTTGAGAACATATCTCTCACTCTGTGTGGGTTTTTGATGTTTCTCAAACTTACAGTTGGCATACTTTCATCGCTTGTATACAAAGTGATGTCTCCAACATTCAACATTTTACCCAAAAGACCTTGACGGAAACCGATGTCAATGATTCTGTAAACATTAACTTCTTCCAAGTGTGTTGACAAAAAACCAATGTCTACAAACAACTTAAACCAAGAGCCTGGTTTTCTTACAAGGACATATCTTGTAAATGACAATGGCATACCCAACCATCTTTTTCTGTCTTTCCAAACAAGTTCGGCGCCAGCGCCATATTTTCTTGAAACGTTCATACCTTCTCCTCTCCTTTATGAAAACATAATACAACAATTCAACAAAAAAGTAAACAAAATTTTGATATATTTTGCATAGCAAAAGGTCAAAATCAAAAAAAATCCCCATAAACAGGGGACTTTTTTCAAATGGAGTGATTATTTGCAATGATTGTTGCAGTTTGACAGCAACATCAAAAGCAAGAGTGTTGAGCAATCTACAGAGATTCCACAACCACCTCTCATGTTGCCACAGCCACAATTTTGCAAGAGCAAAAGCAAAAAGACAAGTGAGCAGGTGTCAAAGCCGCAGCCGCAACCACCTCTGTCATCATAGTCTCTGTCTTTGTGCATTTCACCACAATTTGAGCCTCCGAAAAAGTTCATTTGTGCCTCCTAAAATCTTATGTAACGACTTTTGTTATGCAAAATGCTTTGCACATTAACAATCTATTAAACTTTGTCAAAAAATGTGCAAATGTGGACAACTTAATGTGCAAATTTGGGACTTTTGTATGATTTTACGCAAGAGAAATGAGGATTTTTTTGTTAATGTGGATTGTTCGTTGACTTTTCAAAAAAAATTGTGTTAATATCATAATGTAAGATGGGTATCTTCTACGAAGATAAAGGAGAGTTATGGAACAAAATGTTATTACTTTCACTGGAAAGAATGAGCAGTTGTTTTCAAAACATCAAATCGAAGAGTTGACTCCAAAGTTGACTTTGATTGTGCCTGAAACCCACAATGCAATTCTTATCAAAGATGGACAGATGTTGCAAACCTTGTCTTCTGGCAAATATTTGATAAGCAAATTTGTTGACATAAAGACAGAGGCAGATTCTGCACTTGCAGTTTTGTTTATGTCAAAGACAGCAAAGTTGAAGTTGCTTTGGGGCACAGCACAAAAGTTTTTGATGTATGATGTCAACTTGCAAGAAAACTACAAAGTAGGCATGAGTGGGGATTTTGATGTGCAAATTGGAGATCCTAGAAAATGCTATTTGTATTTGGTCGGTGCTGATGACGATTTGACAAGCGAAGCTTTGCAAAACAGACTTATGTCAAATGTTGTTGCGACTGTTGAAAGTGTTGTTGCCGAATATTTGAGTGACAACAAAGTTATGTTCAACCAAGTGACTGTTTACAAGAGAGACATTTCTGCAAAGGTTGTAAAATCTCTCAACCAAAAGTTGATGAGCGAATATGGCATTGCAGTATTTTCATTCAACATCTCAAATGTCTTGATTGATGAAGAGGATTACAACAGGCTTGCAAAGTTGCGCAGAGGTGGAAAGGTTGAAGAAGAAATTGTTCAACCAAAAGTCGAAGAAGAGGTTGCAGAACCTAAAAAAGCAGAGAAAAAACTTTTCTGTGACGAATGTGGCATCGAGTTGAGCACAACTGCAAAATTCTGCTGGAATTGCGGAAAGAAAGTTGGGGGCGACAAGAGATGTCCAGAATGTTCGACCGAAAGTGCACCAGAAGCAAAATTCTGTGCAAACTGTGGACACAAATTTTAAGGAGGATAGATTATGTTGGCGTTTTATATTATCGTTTTGCTTGCGATTGTAGGTTTGGCTGTTTTTTATGTGTGCAGAGAATACATCAAAAAACCAAAAGACAAAGATGGTGGCAGCAGAGGGGTGCTTAAAAACAAAAAGTCAATCGAAAACATGGTTGCAAATGTTGAAAGCATTATCGTTTATGCAAACGGAAACGACGCTCTTTGCAGAAGACTTGTTGAAGTGAAAGACAATATCAGATTTTTTAATCCAACAACAAACGACAAAGTGCTTTTGGTAGATTCGAAACTTGCTAGCAGATTGGACGATCTCAAAATCGCAACTGCAAAAGACAACACTCAAGAAACTTGCATGAGATTGTTGGAAGAAGTTGAAGCATTTATCGTGCAAAGAAAGAAGGAAGAACAAGCATAATGAAAAGAAGTTATCAAACATCGCCAGACCTTAATCCTGAAGATAAGACAAAAACAATGAAAGAGCTTAATCTTGGATATTTGAATTTGAGTGACGAAATGTTTGAACAAGCAAAGACAAACTTTTTGCTTGCACTTCAATATGACAGCAAATGTGCTGATGCATATTGGGGATTGATGCTCGTGAAGTTTCAACTTGGCAACGAGGACGAACTTTACTCAAATCCAGTCAAATACAAAAGTGCAATCTTTTTGCCAGAATGCCAATCAGCATTGCAATTTGCTGATGACAACCAAAGAGCAAAATATGAAGATTTGCTTGAAAGAATTGACAAAATCAATTCTGGCGAAAATTATTAAAAGGAGCAAGGACAATAGCGATGTGGCCATTTAGAAGAAACAAATACAAAAAACTCAACAGAGAAGATTTGGTAAACTCAATTTGCGAACTCGAACGCCAAGAGAGAACTGTTGAAGCTGAAGTTTTTCAAAAGATAAAAGAAATTGATGCGCTTATGGACAAGGGCAAAAAAGAAAAAAACAGAGATTTGCAATTGTTCTACGCAAAAAAGATAAGCCATCTCAACGAAGAAAAGCAAGTGTGCATGGAAAGAGGTATGTATTTGCTTTACAACATCAGATTGATGACAAAGTTGAAAGATGCTTACGACAGCAACACATTTTTCAAAACACAAACCAAAGTGCCTCTCAGCGATTTGCTTAGAGATCAAAAAGGTTTGGCAAAGTTTTTGAACAAAGCGCTTGAAACAAGAATTGCATCAGAAGATGTGCTTACAAGTGCAGATGAAGTGTTTGCAGAAGTGCAAGCGGCTTATGATGTAAGTCAACCAATTTATGGAGTTGGCAAAAGCGAAGAAGACATTTTGACAATGTTTGAAAAAGAAAATCAATTGGCAGACGAAAACGAATTGGCAGTTGAAGTGCAGGCTAGCGAACCTGTAAAAAAGAAAAAAGCAAAATTGGGGGAATAAAAAATGGGAATCTTTAAGTCAAAACAACAAAAAGAAATCGAAAAGAAGATGTTGGTAAAAAGAACTATCAACTCTATGAACAAACAAATCAACAAATTGGAAGATCAAAAACAAGTGTTTATTGAATCTGCAAAAAGAGCAAAAGAAAAAGATCTTGATGCACAATTCCAATTGGCTTTGAGTGGTTACAAGATGACAGTTCAACAACAAAGAAGAGCACAAGAAATGCTTTTGAACTTTGAAATCACTGCTCAAATGAAAGATGTAACAATGATGACATCAGAATTTTTGAGAGGAATGAGCGAAATCAGCAAAGAAATGACAAAACTTGCAGATGCAAAAGAATTTGCAAAAATCCAAGCTCAATTTGAAGAAGCTATGGTTGCTGTTGAAACTCAAACAGATCAAATGGACAACTTTATGGAAATGAGCCAAGAAACTTTCTACAACGCAGGCAAAGACAAATCTGGCAAGACAACAGATGCCGAAATTGAAAAGTTTATTTTGGAACAAACAGGAGATGGACTTTCTAGCGAATCTATCGAAAAAGAAATGGAAGAAATTCGCAAGAAAATTGATGCTGATATAAATTAAAATCAAAAAGAGAGAAGTGTATGGCAAGAGAACCAGAACCAAGCATAAGCATGTTGTCTGAAACTTTTGACCTTTACATGAAAAAAGGTAAAGAAGCAAAAGAGAAAGGCAACATAACCCTTGCAAAAAGAAATTTTCTTCTTGCAGGCGAAACAATGATGCGCATGGCAAAACAAAGCACAGGAAAACTTAAAGAAGTGCGTATGGACAGGGCGAGAAGACTTGTCGAACTTTCTGACAATTTGGGCAAGAAGCCAATCAAGGCAGAAAAAAAAGAAACCAAGTCAGAAGAAGATGAAGATGTAAAACAATGGCAAGCAGCAAAAGTGCCAGACATCAAATTTAGTGATGTTGCAGGATTGGAAGATGTCAAAAAAGCGATCACAATCAGAATGATCAATCCAATCAAATATCCAGAAAAGTATAGAATGTATGGAAAGAAAACTGGTGGTGGTGTGCTTTTGTATGGACCTCCAGGGACCGGAAAGACAATGATTGCAAAAGCGATTGCAAACGAAGTTGGTGCAAAGTTTTATGCAGTCAAAGGATCTGACATCGTCAGCAAATGGGTAGGCGACAGCGAAAAAAACATCAATTCGTTGTTTGAAGAAGCAAACAAGCAAGATCGTTCAATTATCTTTATTGACGAAATGGACAACTTGCTTGGCAGAAGAGGTGTTGACACTCACAATGACAAGCGAGTAAACGAATTTTTGCAACAAATTGACGGTTTTGCAGGAAGAAATCCAAACCTTTTGCTTTTGGGGGCAACAAACAGACCTTGGGACATTGACAGTGCAGCAATGAGATCAGGAAGATTTTCACAAAAGATCTATTTGCCTTTGCCAGACGGCCCAGCAAGAAAGTTTATGATCGAAAAAAGCATGAAAGGCGTGCCAGTTGATCAAACTTTTGATATTGACAGAATTGTTGATGCGACTGAAATGTATAGTGGTGCCGATTTGGAAGAACTTTGTGACAGAGCAAAAGAAGAACCTTTGCTTAAAGCAATTGCAACAGACAGTGTTGTTGCAGTCACAAACGAAGATTTTGACAAAGTGTTGGCAGTTATGCCACCAAGTGTTAGTCCAAGCGAATTGAAATTGTTTGACGATTATCACGATGATGTAAATGGCTACATCAAAAAACTTAAAAATTCAAAAAAATAAGGATAGAGTATAGCAAGTGAGAGAGCGTGTTTGTAAAAATTGTGGAGGAAGACAATATGTAGTTGTTGGGCAAAACATGGTTAAGTGCCAGTTTTGTGGAACTCTCTATGTCGATGAGCACGCCTCAAAAGAAGAAGAGGTTTTGACGGTTGGTGCTTACGAACTTTTGAGAGAACTCAAATTTGAAGCTGCAGTTGAAGAGTTTGACAAAATCTTGGCACTCTATCCTCTTTCATTCTCTGCATTGTTTGGCAAATCATTGGCTACAAACAAAATTGTTTTGTATTCCAACAACAAAAGGGGTGCAGTCAAAAAGGCTCGTTTCTTTGGCGAAACTGCAACTTCGATTTCGGAAGACGAATCTTTCAAACTTGCAGTAGAAAATGCTCCACCTGAAATTCAAAAAACATACAATGATCATGCAAAAAAGATTGACAAGTTGTGCAGTCACTATCAACAACTTCAAGATGCAAAATGGGATGTTGTTGTTTGTGCGATGGACTACAACAAGCATGATCCAAATCCACAAATTGCAAGTGCAGTCGAAGCGTTGCATGCAAAAGAACTTTCTACATATTTTGTTCAAGATGCAGAAGGCAGAGAAAAAGAAGAAGAAATTTTCAAAGCACTTCAAACAAGCAAAGCATTTGTTTTGTTTGCAAACAGCAAAACGGGATATGCAAACGGCGAAGTCAAGCACTTGTTTGACAGATATTTGTATTTTGCAAAAAACAGAAAGAAAACCAAAAGCAGTTTTATTGTTGTGCTTGATGATCAAGTTGTGTCAGCAAAAGATTTGCCAAGTGACTTGGTGACAAGCAAAAACACAATCAACTTGTCGAGCGAAAACTTCAACGAAGAGTTTGCAAAAAAGGTTGCAAAAGAAGCAGAAAGTTCTGTCAAAGAAGTTGCCAAGATTGACACGGTCAAAATTGAAAAAGTCAGCCCTAAAAAGAAAGAGTATGTTGATTTTGAAAGCATCAATCCAAGTGACTTGGGCAATTATAGAGTCGAAAATATCTCTATGAGTGATGCAAACAAGATCAAGTGGATTTACCTGAGTTTGAAAAATGGCGACTTTGTCACAGCAAAAGAGTTTATTGACAAAGAAGTTGAAAAAGACAAATACAATGCCGAATTGTTGTTTGCCCAACTTTTGTGTGAATATAAACTTAAAACACAAGAAGAGTTTTTCTCAAGTGTTTCATATTTGCGAGACAAAGAAAAAATCGACAACATATTGAGATATGCAAACAAAGAGTTTGCAGAAGAATTTGTTGACAACTGGGAAGCACTTTTGATGCAGTTGGACAACGAAGAATATTACAATGCATTTTTGCTTTATTTGGCACAATACAACTCTCCAAAGAGAGATGAATTTGTGACAATGGCAGAAAACAAAGCTGTTGAAACAATGAATGACGAACTTATCGAAAAAGTTCTCAAATGTTTCAGAGCAGATGAAGTAGAAAGATTTGTTGCATTTTATTTTGCTTTGGCGCAAAAGAGTGACAACAACAGCTATTATCAAAAAGTTTTGGAAATTGATGAAGGTCACCAACAAAGCAATCTTGCATTGTTGTTGCAACATTTCAAAACAAATCAAGACAAATTGACATATCGAAACAAAGAAGAAGTCGAAGAAGTGTTTAAGTATCTTGGAGAAGACACCAGAGAACAATTTGTTTCGATTGTTTCAAAAATGGTTTTGCCGGTTGCATTCTGCAATTTGGAAGAAGCGGAAAAGCAACTCGACTTCTATTTGGCTTATGTTTCAGATGAAGAAAGATTGGCAAGACTTGCAGAGGACATCGCAAAGAAATTTCAAGAAATGCAATTTTTCAAACAAGCAGAAAAATACATTTCAATTGCAATTTCAAAAGACAAAAACAATGCCCAACTTTATTGGACTTTGATTGAAGTCAAACTTCATTGTGTAAACGATGGCGAATTGATTCAATCAGGCGCAAAAGTCACTCAACTTCCTGAGTGGGAAACCCTTATGGCTGTTGCGACCGAAGAGGAAACCGAAAGGTTTGCAGGAGTTATCAGCAAAATCAACTTGTATTCAGGCACAAAACTCAAATTTGAAGAAGATATGCTCGATAAAACAGCATTCAAAGAAAAATTGAGAGAATTTGTGCTCAGAAACAACAAGATTATGCTTGAAATGTCAAAACAGGAAGGTCCTGTTGTTGACAGGGGCATAAGTTATTACAAACAACAACTTCAACCATTTGAAAAATATCTTGATCAGGTTGATGACATAGAAGATTATGTCAAATACAAAGATTTGATTTCAAAAACAAATCAAAGATTGGAATTGTTGGATTTGACGCTTGAATCATCTGTCAATGTGACAAAATTGACAAGCAGAGACAGTGGACTTAAAAATGTTGTCAAATCAAAACAACTTCGCACTGAAAAATACGAACAACAAAAGAAGGAAATCAAAAACGACAAATTCTTAAAGAAATTTTTGTTTATCTTCTTAGAGTTGTGCCCAATGGCATTTTTGACAATATTGCTTGCAGTTGTGATTGTTATGCCAAAAGAAGTTTATATGTATTTCAACATAGAATTTTTGATTGGTGGATTGCTTGTTACGACGATTATTTCAATAGTCAATTTGATCATTTTCTTAAAAAAGAAAAACATATCCAAAGGTTGGAAGTTTGCTGATCTTATGTTGACAATTTTGGGTGGAGTCAACTTGGTGTTGTTTGTGATTGGATTTAGTTTTTCAACACAAGTTATGTCAATCACAAACATAAAAGAGTTTGACACACTTCTTCACAACACAGGAAACTATGTGACATTTGAACTTGCCAACGATCTTGACATGGCGAAGGTAGAGTGGAAGAGCACAAATTTTGCCGGCAAACTTGATGGAAAAGGTCACAAACTTTTGAATGTAAGGTTTGCCGAAGGAAAAAATATGTCGTTGTTTGCAACAAACACTGGCACAATCAAAAACCTTGAAATCCATTTGGTGGGCATGACTTACAACACAAATTGCGAAAACTTTGGTGCATTTGCATCAAACAACAGAGGCACAATCGAAAACTGTTCGGTTTATGGAGCAGTAAAATTGTTTGTCAAATCTGATGCTTCAGTGGGTGGATTGGCTGCCACAGCGACAGCTGGCACAATCAAAAACTGCAAATCAAATGCCAAAATCGAAATTGTTTCTCAAAAAACAGATGTAAACTTTGGTGGATTGATCGGCAAAGTTTCGACAGGCAAGTCAAAAGCAAACATCACTCGAAACACAGTCAATACAATGCTTGCAATCAACGCAAACTTGACAAACCAAGTTGTTTATGGTGGACTTGTGGGGTATTCAGAAGGCGAAAATGTTGAAATTGTGCAAAACCACACATTTGTCGAAATTTCAGTGACAGGCATAATGAATGACTGTATTGTTGGTGGTTTGTTTGGTTTTGGTTCTTGTGCAACAAAAGACAATTATGCACAAGGGGTTATTCACTTTGATGCTTACGAAGTCGGAGGAAACTTATTTGTTGGTGGATTGTATGGACAATATCAAAACTCAGTTGTCAGCAGAAAAGTTGAGACAAGTTACACAGATGTTGACATCGAAGGCATTGTAGAGTTTGGTAAGATTGTTGGAAGCATTGGTGGACACATCGAAAACTGCTTTACAACAAAATCTGGCACTCAAAAATTGTTTGCAGTTCAAGAATCAACTTGGGGTGGCAGATTGAGCAACTGCTTGCAGTTGTATACAGCAAAATATGACAATTCGCTTGGTTTCGATACAGGAGTTTGGAAGATTTTTGATGACAAATATCCAGTGCTCGTTTGGGAATATGAATTGTCAGTGAAATAAAGTTCCGTTTTGGAACTTTTTTTCTTTTTTTTCATATATAAATATGATAACGGAAAACAAAAAAAATTGACAAGTCAACTTGCTTGTGGTATCATTATGCCAGTTGATATTGGCATATCATATTTTTTTATGCCAAAAGAGAAAACGACTAAAATTGATGGGAGAAAAACAATGTTAAAATTGCTTAAAACACTCAATTGGAAAGAGTGGTTGTTGCTTGGCTGTTGTGCTGGCTTGATTGTGCTTCAAGTTTGGCTTGATTTGAAGATGCCAGATTTTATGCAAGAAATCACAACCCTTTTGAAAACAGAAAATATTGCAATGAAAGAAATTTGGAAGTATGCTGGCTATATGATTGCCTGTGCTTTGGGTGCTTTGGGTGCGACAATTATTGTCGGATTTTTAGCTTCAAGAGTTGCTGCATCGGTTTCTTTTAAGTTGAGAAAGAGGGTGTATGAAAAAGTTGAATCTTTTTCTATGGAAGAGATTAAAAAGTTTTCAACTGCAAGCCTTTTGACAAGGACAACAAACGATGTTACTCAAGTGCAAGCAGTCATCACAATGGGATTTCAACTTTTGGTAAGAGCACCAGTAACTGCAATTTGGGCTATTTGCAAAATTGCAAACAGCAACTGGAGATGGACAGCTGCAACTGGTGTTGCTGTTGGAGTTATGGTTTGTGTGATTATGATCATTGTCATTTTTGCAGTGCCAAGATTTAAGAAAATTCAAACTCTTACTGACAATCTCAACAGGGCGACAAGAGAAAATCTTGATGGCGTGAGAGTTGTTAGAGCATACAATGCAGAAGAATATCAAGAAGCAAAGTTTGAAAGTGTAAATGACGCTGTAACCAAAAATCATCTTACAATTGGCAGAACTATGGCTGTTATGGGGCCGGGTATGTCGTTGATTTCAAACGGACTTCAACTTGCGATTTATTGGATTGGTGCATTTTTGATAAACAGATCAATCAATCCAATTGAAAATGTCGCAATATTTTCAGAAATGATGGTTTATATGACTTATGCAATGCGCATTGTTATGTCATTTATGCTTTTGATTATGTTTTTTATGATGTTGCCAAGAGCGGCAGTTTCTGCACGAAGAATAAACGAAGTTTTAGACACCAATCCAAACATTTTTGATGGCGCAGGTGCACCTGAAACTCAACTTAAAGGCGTGGTAGAATTTAAGAATGTAAGTTTTAAATATCCTGATGCTCAAGAATATGTAGTAAAAAATGTTTCTTTCAAAGCCGAACAAGGTCAAACAATTGCCTTTATTGGCTCGACAGGAAGTGGAAAAAGCACACTTATCAATCTTATTCCAAGATTTTATGATGCAACAGAAGGTGATATTTTTGTTGATGGTGTAAATGTGAAAGATTACACCCAACACGATCTTCACAACAAAATAGGATATGTCCCACAAAGAGCTGTGCTTTTTGCTGGCGACATTGCTTCAAACATCGCTTTTGGTGACAATGGAAAATCTCCTGCTACTCAAGAAGATATCGAACATGCAGCAAAGATTGCACAGGCGAAAAACTTTATTGAAAGAAAAGAAGAAAAATATGCTTCTCATGTTGCGCAAGGTGGAACAAACTTGTCAGGTGGTCAAAAACAAAGAGTTGCCATTGCAAGAGCGATTGCAAGAAAACCAGAAATCTTTATTTTTGATGACAGTTTTTCAGCACTTGACTACAAAACAGACAAAACACTCAGAAAAGAACTTAAAAAGAAAACGGCAGATGCAACCAAATTTATTGTTGCACAACGCATTGGCACAATCATCGACGCAGACAAAATTGTTGTGTTGGAACAAGGAGATGTGGTTGGCATAGGCACACATCAAGAGCTTCTCAAATCATGCCAAGTTTATCAAGAAATTGCGTATTCACAATTGTCAAAGGAGGAACTTGGAGATGAGTAGAATGATGCACAACCCACATATGCCAGTGGGAGAAAAAGTAAAATACAAATTTTCAGACACTTGGGCAAAATTGATAAAATATTGCAAGGCATATTTGCCAACAATTGTCCTTGCGCTTGTTTGTGCTGTTGGTGGAACAGTTTTTACAATTTTGGGACCTGACAAAATCAAACAAATGTCTGCCCTTATTGGTGAAGGCATTTTTGGAGACATGAATTTCAAAGCTGTGACAACAGTTGCTTTGACATTGGTTGCATTTTATGCATCAAGCATTGTGTTGTCATATTTGCAATCATTTATCATGACAACAGTCACTCAAAAGATTACTAAAAAGATGAGAGATGACATTGCTCACAAAATCAACACTTTGCCACTTAGTTATTTTGACAAAACTCAAAAGGGAGACATTTTGTCAAGAGTGACAAACGATGTCGATGCTTTGGGGCAAACTCTCAATCAATCAATTGCAAACCTCGTTTCTGCAATCGTGTTGTTTGTAGGTTCGATTGTGATGATGTTTGTCACAAATTGGATTATGGCACTTGTTGCGATTGGTTCGTCTTTGATCGGCTTTGTGTTTATGGCAGTCGTGATTGCTCGTTCGCAAAAATATCACATCAGACAACAAAAACTTTTGGGTGAGTTGAATGGTCACATTGA
The DNA here is from genome assembly GCA_045650745.1 of Candidatus Caccovivens sp. Lineage (GTDB taxonomy): Bacteria > Bacillota > Clostridia > Christensenellales > UBA1242 > Caccovivens. The sequence continues at coordinate 6,834 of JAZRRN010000049.1, read as the reverse complement.
AGAAGTTTATTCTGGACACAATGTTATCAAGGCCTACAATGCCGAAAAGGGATTCAACGAAAAATTTGCAGCAGTAAACACAAAACTCTACAAAAATTCGTGGAAAGCACAATTTATGTCTGGTTTGATGATGCCATTTATGCATTTTATTGGAAATCTCGGTTATGTTGCAGTTTGTATTGTTGGTGCAATTTTGACTAAAAATGATCCAAAAATGTTTGATATCATTCCTGCATTTTTGATTTATGTGCATTTGTTTACACAACCTTTGTCAACTTTTGCACAAAGCATGTCAAGTTTGCAATCGGCAGGAGCCGCAAGCTTTAGAGTTTTTGAATTTTTGGAACAACCAGACATGGCAGACGAAAGTCACAAAACTCAAGTGCTTGAAAATGCAGAAGGCAGCATCGAATTTAGAAATGTCAAATTTGGTTACAACCCAAAGAAGATTGTCATAAACGATTTTTCTGCAGTTGTCAAAACTGGACAAAAAGTGGCAATTGTTGGACCAACCGGAGCAGGCAAAACCACAATGGTCAATTTGCTTATGAGATTTTATGAAGTAAACTCTGGGGAAATTCTGATTGATGGCATTTCAACAAAAGAGCTTACAAGAGAAAATGTGCATGACTTGTTCTGCATGGTGTTGCAAGATACTTGGCTTTTTGAAGGCACAATCAGAGACAACATTGTTTACAACAACAATCAAATCTCAGATCAACAAGTAGAAACTGCTTGTCGTGCGTGTGGACTTCACCACTTTATTCAAACTTTGCCAAATGGCTACGACACTCTGCTCAATGAAGATGCAGGTTTGTCAGCAGGACAAAAACAACTTGTCACAATTGCTCGTGCGATGGTTGATGATGCACCAATGCTTATTTTGGACGAGGCAACATCAAATGTTGACACAAGAACAGAAATTTTGATTCAAGAAGCAATGGACAAATTGATGGAAGGTCGCACTTCGATTGTTATTGCTCACAGACTTTCAACAATCAAAAATGCAGATTTGATTTTGGTTATGAAAGATGGAGACATTATCGAAAGTGGAAATCACGAGACTTTGCTTGCTGAAGGTGGTTTCTACAGCGAGCTTTACAACAGTCAATTTGAAGAAGTGTAAAAAGAAAGAGCAGAAAATGCTCTTTTTTTGTTGCTTTGTTTTGTCAAAAATGATTTTTGTGTGATATACTCAAAACAGGAAAATGATTATGGACAGATACAACAAACTTAATACTTTTTTAAAAAACAAATTTGGGGAAAGGGTGCTAAAGATTTGTGTTGATGGTGGATTTACTTGCCCAAACAGAGATGGCAAATGTGGCAAAGGGGGTTGCATTTTTTGTGGAGAGAGAGGTTCGGGCGAACGCACAAAAAGGACAAGCATCGCTGAGCAAGTAAGCAAACATTTGCAAAGTTATCGTGGGCAGCGTGCAGAAAAGTTTGTGGTTTATTTTCAAAACTTTACAAACACTTACGATTCGATTGAAAATTTGAAGCAAAAATACGATCAAGCACTCATCAGCGACAAAATTGTTGGCCTTGCGATTGCAACAAGGCCTGATTGTGTTGACGAAGAGGTGGCAAAACTTTTGGCCGAATATCAAAGACACGGACTTTATGTTTGGGTGGAACTTGGTCTTCAAACAACAAACGACAAAATTGGCCGATTTATCAATCGTGGCTATACCACACAAGATTTTGTCAATGCGACAAAAGTTTTAAGAAAACACAGCATTGACATTGTTGCACACATAATGCTGGGCTTGCCAAACGAAGAAGATGCTGATTTGCAAAATGCAATAAATTTTGTAAACAGTCAAGATATTCAAGGGTTGAAAATTCATTCGACTTATGTCATAGAAAACACGGCACTTGCCACACTTTACAAAGAGGGTAAATATCAACCAATTCAACTTGATGATTATGTTGAAAAAGTGTTGCACATTTTGCAAAACATAAGGCCGGATATTGTGGTGCATCGTATAACTGGTGATGCGCCAAAAGAGTTGCTTCTTGCGCCAAGTTGGTCAGCGCATAAAAAACTTGTGCTAAATCGCATCGAAAACATTATGGCCAGCGAAAACCTGTTGCAGGGAATGAACTTCAAAAAGTAAAAATTGTTGTATAATAAAACCGAAAAACAACCATTATAAAACCAAGGAGAGTTGTTATGATGAAAATGTTGTTTTTCTTTATGGGAGTGCCACTTATGATTATGTCATTTTTTCAAGTGCAAGATGTTTTGCCTTATGCAAACCAACTCGAAATCATTTCAAACGGAAATATAGTTGTTTTGTCCCAAGAGCAACAAGATGACTTGATGCAAGAAATCAAAACTCTGCTTGCCGATTCTCACACTGTGCCAGCGTTTGGTGTTGTGTTTGATGATATGTATCAACAAGAAATTCAATCTGGAAATTTTGTTTCGATCAAATTTGCCAATGTTTGTGAAATAAATGGTTTGCCATTTGATCAACTTGTTTTCAAGGTTGAAAAAGATTGGCAAGGGTTTAATTTGATGAGGGGAGAAAATGGCCATTTTCAAGGCAGATGCATCTATGTTGATTTGATGGGCAAAAATATGCAAAATTTGGCAGAAAAGGTGGAAATTTTGTCAAAAAATGCCAACGCTGCATTGCAAGTTGATGAAGAAAAACTTTTGCCAAATGACAAAGATTTTGCAACCGATCAAACATTAAACGAGAAAGAAAGTGTTTCGGAAAATTAAAAACAAAAGTTCGCAAAAGAGTTTTTTTGTGGACTATTTTTCTTTTATTGTGTGCCGTAAAAGTTTGACATAGCAAGGGGTTATATAATAAAATATATCCGCAAAAGACAGGAGGTGTCCAATGGAAAATTGCTGGAAAGGTTTTAAGGGAGAATCATGGAGAGAGACAATCAATGTCGCTCAATTTATTCTCGACAATTATACAGAATATTGTGGCGATGACAGCTTTTTGAAAGGGATTTCTCCAAAGACTCAAAAGGTTTGGTCAGAATGCGAAAAGTTGCTTGCAGAAGAAGCAAAGACAGGGCTTCTTGATGTAGAAACAAAAGCAATTTCAGGCATCAACACATTTAAACCGGGATATATCGACAAAGAAAATGAAGTTGTTTTCGGGCTTCAAACAGACAAACCACTCAAGCGTATTGTAAACCTTTATGGTGGCACAAGAATGGCAGAAAAGGCGCTTGATGCATTTCAACGCACAGTTGACGAAGATGTCAAAAAACACTTCTACGAATATAGAAAAACTCACAATGACGGAGTTTTTGACGCTTACACTCCAGAAATAAGAAAAGCAAGAAAAGCAGGCCTTATCACTGGACTTCCAGATGCTTATGGTCGTGGTCGTATCATTGGTGACTATCGTAGGGTTGCGCTTTATGGCATCGACTTTTTGATTGAAGAAAAGAAGAAAGATTGGGCAGAAATTGATGTTTCTAGCGAAGAAAACATTCGACTTAGAGAAGAAGTGGCCGAACAAGTTAAAGCCCTTGAAGAAATCAAAAAAATGGCAAATTCTTATGGATTTGACATTTCACAACCTGCCACAACAGCAGTTGAAGCAGTTCAATGGTTGTATTTTGGATATTTGGCTGCAGTCAAAGAAAATAATGGTGCTGCAATGAGTTTGGGCAGAACTTCAACATTCCTTGACATTTACATCGAAAGAGATTTGCAAAACGGTTTGTTGACAGAAGAACAAGCGCAAGAATTGATTGATCAATTTATCATCAAACTCAGATTGGTAAGACATTTGAGAGCACCAGATTACAACGAAATTTTTGCTGGAGATCCAACTTGGGTTACAGAAACGCTTGCTGGAATGGTTGACGAAAAGAGAAGTTTGGTTACCAAAAACTCATTCAGATATTTGCATTCGCTTATCAATCTCAACCCATCGCCAGAACCAAATATGACAGTTTTGTGGTCTGACAAATTGCCGGAAAACTTTAAAAAATATTGTGCAAAAATCTCAATTTTGACAGATTCGATTCAATACGAAGGCGATGATGTTATGAGAAATCAATATGGTTGCGACTATGCAATCTCATGTTGTGTTTCTGCGATGAGAGTGGGAAAACAAATGCAATTTTTTGGCGCAAGATGCAACATGGCAAAAGCGTTGCTTTATTCTCTCAACGGTGGCGTTGACGAAAAGAGTGGACTTTTGGTGGTTGAAGGGCTTGAAAAGTGCGAAGATGAAGTGCTTGATTTTGACAAAGTGATGCAAAACTTCAAAAAAACACTTAAAAAAGTTTCAAAAACTTATGTTGATGCGTTGAACATCATTCACTATATGCATGACAAGTATGCTTACGAAAGAGGGCAAATGGCTTTGCATGACACAAAAGTTGCAAGACTTATGGCTTTTGGTGCTGCTGGATATTCAGTTGTTGCAGATTCGCTTTCTGCAATCAAATATGCAAAAGTAAAACCAATCAGAAATGAAGAAGGCATCATTGTTGATTTTGAAATCGAAGGAGAATTTCCAAAATACGGAAATGATGATGACAGAGTTGACAAACTTGGCATCGAAGTTGTTCAAACATTCTTTACTTATTTGAAAGAACTTAAAACATACAGAGATTCTGTTCACACATTGTCTCTGCTTACAATCACATCAAATGTTATGTATGGAAAGAAAACTGGTGCAACACCAGACGGAAGAAAAGCCGGCGAACCATTTGCACCTGGTGCAAACCCAATGCACGAAAGAGATAATTCGGGGGCTTTGTGCTCTTTAAACTCTGTGGCAAAAATCCCATATTGTGATTGCTGTCAAGATGGAATTTCAAATACATTCTCAATTGTTCCTGATGCACTTGGTCATGACGAAGCGTCAAGGATAGACAATCTTGTTGCAGTGCTTGATGGATATTTTATCCAAAATGCACAACACCTCAATGTAAATGTTTTAAACAGAGACCTTTTGGTTGATGCAATGAACAATCCTTGGAAATATCCAAACTTGACAATCAGAGTTTCCGGTTATGCTGTAAACTTCAACAAATTGTCAAGAGCACACCAAGAAGAAGTGATTGCAAGAACTTTCCATGGTAAAAGATGATGAAAACAATGGGAAATATTGCAAGTTTTGAATCTATGGGCCTTGTTGATGGCCCAGGCGTGAGATTTGTTGTTTTTTTGCAGGGGTGTCCTTTGCGCTGTGCATATTGCCATAACCCTGAAATGTGGAATTTTAATGAAGAAAAACAACAATTTACAGCCGAAGAAGTGTTTGCAAAGATAAAAAGGCACAAACCATACTTTGGAAAAGAGGGTGGAGTGACTGTTTCGGGTGGAGAACCTTTGATGCAGCAACAATTTGTTGAAGAATTGTTTGTTTTGTGCAAACAAAATGGCATTCACACTTGTTTGGATACTTCTGGTTCGGTCGAAGTGGCAAGTTCGGTTTTGGATTATGCTGATCTTGTTATTTTAGATGTTAAGGCGACAGATTCTGTTCAATACAAAGATTTGGTAGGCATTTCAAACGACAATTTCCACAAATTTGTGAAACTTTGTCAAGAAAAAGATAAAAAAATGTGGCTCCGACAAGTTGTTGTGCCAAATTATAACGACACAAAAGAAAGTGTTGAAATGTTGAAGGCTTTTGCATCAACATTGAAAAATGTGGATAAAATCGAACTTTTGCCATATCACACAATGGCTGTGAAAAAATACGAACAACTTGGAATTAACTATCGATTGCAAGGTGTGCCAGATATGGACAAAGAAAAATGTAAACAACTTGAACAATTTTTGAAATAAAATAAGGGATTTTTCCCTTATTTTTTTGTTTAATTGAACGATTTTATGTCAAAAAATTGGTATGGATTATCTTTTGTTTGCAACGCTGGGGTTTTATATGTTGAGAGGGTGGCGAAAAGGTGGATATTTTGTGTTGCTTTCGCTTATAGAAACGGCAGTATGCCTTAGTTGTGCACTTTTGTTTGCTGATGGTCTGCTCAACCTGTTTAACAAGTTTGGTTTTGAGAGATTTTGCGAAAAGTTGGTTGACAAATTGACAAACAAAATAAATTTTGCAGATCACATTTCGTCACAAGTTGGACAAATTGCATCAAAAGTTGCCCACATTTCCACATTTTTAGTGACATATTTGCTGACAAAGATTGGTGTAGCTTTTGCAAAAAAGATTTTCAAACTCAACAAAAGAAGCTGTGAGGGTGCAGCAAACTCTGTTTTGGGGGTATTGGTGGGGATTTTGAAAGGGTGTTGTGTGTTTTTTGTTGTATATTGCACGCTCAATGTTGCGGCCATTGTTTCAACGAGTGAAAAATTGGCAGAGTTTGTTTCCAATGCAAAATTTTCAAATGGTTTGTTGTCTATTTTTGAAGAAAAAATAATCAGTGTCTTTTTGTTTCACTGATTATTTTGATTTTTTATAAAATTGTCGACAAGGTCTTGCCAAATTTCGGAATTTGTTTCTTCATCTTCAGGCAGTTGAGAAGAAAGTTGGTCGTTTCTTTCTTTTGCTGCATCTTTTTTGTGTTTAAGATCAATGATCACTCCCATTGTTACGATTGATGCAATGATGAGGACGGCAGTCAAAACAAACATTGCAATCTGCAATGCACTAAACTTTTTTATCCAATCTAGTTTTCCTTTGTTTTGTTCTTTCATTATGTTTATTGTAACACCTTGCTATGTGTTTTGCAACAAATTTGCAAGATAAATATCTTTCCAAAGAAAAGAAAATTAAATAAATAATAATTGAAAATAATCTAATTTCTCCAAAATTAAAAATTAAATTAATTAAAAAATAATTAAAAAACAATAAAAATGCCGAAAAAATGTCA
>JAZRRN010000048.1:0-70389 GCA_045650745.1 Candidatus Caccovivens sp. | reverse complement strand
AGTTTTTTAATATTTTTTTATTATTTTTTAATATTTTTGCACAAAAAAATTGTTCGCTTTGTCGTGTGGTTTGATAAATTGTTTGTTAAATTTTGCAAAAATTAATTTTTAATTATTATTTTTTTGGTTTTAAAAAAGTTGTCTTGTTTTTATTATTTTTTGTGACATAATTTGACTTTAAGTCGGTATTTATTTATAATATAAATATATAAATTTCTGCCAAATTGCAGATATTATTTTTGGAGGGCACAATGAAGAAATTTGCGTTTGCAATCTTGAGTGTTTTTATGGTTTTGGGAGGTATGGTTTTGTCGGCCTGCGAAAAGAATGTTTCGCTTTCTGTTTCTGCGACCGAAGTGACATTGTATACCAATGACACCCAACAGAATCTAAGTCGAGAGATTGAGGTCACTCTGGAAGGATCCAGTGATGGCATTGATGTTGAAGAGTGGGACGGCAATGAATGTATCACACTTGAAAAGACATACACCGAATCTCCAAAGAGAAGTGGAAAGTATGCTTTTGTTGTGAAGGCAGATCTTGCAACTCAAGTTCAACCTGCAACCATCAAAGTTTCTTCAAAAGAAGATCCAACCAAATATCAATTTGTTTATGTGACTGTAAACACATTGTTGACAGGATTGAATGAGGTGAAAGATGACAGACCTGATTCAAGAACAAACAACTTTGTGGTTAAGGGTGTAGACAAAGAGTTGGTGGTTGGACAATATTTCAGCTTTGAGCCAATCACAGCAAACATTTGTGACATTGTTTGGACATTTGTTGACAGTCAAACTGAAGAGTGGGTTGTTGATGGACAAGTTTATGGTGTGATTGAAGATGGCAAGTTGAAAATTTCTCCAGATTGCCAAGCAAAGAAAGTTTTGCTTAGAGCAACCTTTGCAAGAAATTCTGAAGTTTCAAATGTTGTTGAGTTGACTATTTTGGACAATGCGACAATTGATGCATATTCAATCGAACATGAAGTTTTCTATGCAGATGGCACAGCAACAGACAAAAAGAGCGCAACCTTCCAATTGAAGAGAAATGATGATTATAGATCAAAGATTGAAGGTTCGTTTGTTGTAAACACAAGCTACAATCTCCAACTTGATCCAGTGATTTACAAAGTTGAAAGATCTGGGCTTGTTGAAGTTGAATTTGAAGATTATTTCAGTTGGGAAAAATATACAAATCCAACTGCCGATGGCGTTGAATATAACTTTGTTGTAAACGCATACACAGAGAAAACAACTTTGGACGGAGATTTCTATTTCTATCTCAAGGTTGGATATGCAGATTACAACTATGATTTTGTTGTTGATGATGTAAGCGTGCTTTTGGATACAGCTTATGTTGCAAAAACTGTTGACATTCAAAACAAGAAAGGTGACAGTTTGGCAAACAGTTTGGTTGATGTCTTCTCTGACTATACTGGCGAAGAAGGATTTTCAGTAAAAGCAATTGTTGGGCCAAGTGATGTTGTGCTTGAAGATTCTAGATTCTACATCGCAGTAGATTTGACACAACAAGCACTTGCAGAAAAGCAAGGTTTGCTTCCTGCAGAAAATCCATTGGGTGCTGTGTTTAATGTTAGGGTTGGTGACAACTTGTTGAACTTTGCACCAATCTCTGCTGGATCTCACATCTATGTGACAGAAAGCATCAGTGCTATGAACAATGTTTTCATCACAGCAGCTGAAATTTTTGATGTGTTTGAAAATGTGGAATTGAAGTTTGTTGCATCAAGCAATCAAAATGCTTATGCAAAGGTTTCGATGAACTTTTATAAGATTTCGACAGATGCCGAATTGGTTGCTGTGACAGAAGCAGACGAAGAGATTGCCGAAGATACATTTGTTTCTTCAAGCGTGATTTCTCCAAGAGAAGTTGTATATAGAATCAAACTTAAAAACTTGACAACAAAAGCTGGATTGGAACTTAAGTATGGAAACAATGTTGCTGGAAGCAATGCTGACAAGTTTGAATTTTCGCCATTGTATTTAAAATCAGTGGTTTCTGATGGCGATGAAGATTATATTATCGTTGAATTTACCGTAACTTTGAAAGAATTGAATTTTGAAGGTTCGACAAAGTTCTGGTTTGAACATATTACCGGCAAAAAATCAGGTGCGTTTAACATTCATTCTTTTGTGCCATTGTCATATGCAAGCATGACAAATGCTGACAAGGCATCAATGGACATCTATGTTGACCAAATGGCTGACCAAAATTATGTTTTGGCTGGTGGTGTGATTGAAGAAAGTGATGCAATAATTGATACTTCGCTTTCAAAGATTATGCTTGAAGCTGGTTCTAGTGCTGTGCTTTCTACAAACTATCGCAGAGCGACATTGACAGAAGCAGGCATTGAATTTAGATATTTGAGTTATGATCAATTTGTAAATGCAGTAAAGATTGCTGAAAGCATTGTTGAAGACAAAGATGCTCAAGTGAGAGCAAATGAAATCTTTACAGAAAATCAACTTTCTTTGATTGCTAGTCAATATTATATTTACTTCCAAAATCTTGATGGAATGTATTTCCAACTTACTCCAGAAAAACTTACTCTCACAGACAACGAATTTAGAGGTTATGTCGCCGTTTTGGTGAATGGTTTTGATGAAGATCACGAATCGTTTACACTTGCAAGATTTTTCGCTTTGGAAAGTTTCTATCCTGTAAAGTTTATGAAATCAAACATTTCAACAGCAACTTTGTATACAACAGAAACTTTGAGCATCAGCGATATGGCAAGATCTTACAGAGATGTAAGAGTTACATTCCGTTCTGACGAAAAAATCCCTACATACACAGATGCGATTTCTTACTTTACTTTTGAACCAACAATTCAAAACTTTGGATATGTTTCTGCTGACGGAACATATTATGAAAACGACTATTATTCAGTTGGCAGAATTGCAGTAGAACAAGATGGCAAAGTGTTGACATTTAGAATTACTGCAAACTCAACAAACTTGCAAACTTCTGTAAGAGAAACATTGGTTGTTTATTACGAAGATGGCAATGGTTTGAGAAGATCTGCAGAAATACAAATTGAAATCAGAAATGAAAACCGTGTTGAAAGTGTAAGATGGCTCAACAGAACAATTGATGATGAAATTTATCTCAACTTGACTGGAGATATCACAGAAAAGAACTTTACAATTGCAACCTCAGTTGCTCCAAGCACTGCAAATGATTTGAGTTTGCAAGCATATTACTTTGCAACTGGTGGTGGTTCGTCTGCCGATTTGAATGTTTTGGCTTCTTCATCTGGACAATCATTCAACCTCACAATCAACACAACAACAGGTGGAAGTGGTTATATCTATTTGTTGCCAACAGACATGATCAAAGAGGTGCAAGGCATCGAACATGTTTTGGTTTACAAGTATGATGAAGTTGGTGGAAATGTTGTTGAAACTGCAAAATACATCAGAGTTTCAGAATTGGTTTCAAACTATGATGCAATCATCAATGGCAGTGATGACTATTCAAACTATTTCTACAACAACTCAGGCGAAAAGATTTATTATTCAGAATTGATTGTGCGCATTGCAATCACAATCGCAGATGGTGAAAGCGAAGGCACTGCAATCAGAGTTTACAACCAAGGCGACTTGGAAAAAATTGACACTGCAAAATACTACAGAGTGATGAATGACATCGAATTGACAGATTGGACTGCTTATGAAACTCTCAGTGGTATGATTTATGGAAACGAACCAACAGTCACTTTGACAATGACTGGCACAAGCGAAGAATTTGTTAAGTCACTTTCAGGTGTGATCAAAGATTTGACATTTGCTGGAAATGTTGTTTCAACAGATGACAGAGTTGGTGGTTTTGTTGCAAATGTCAACACGGGCACAATCAACAATGTTAAGGTTGATGTTGCTTATGTTGGTGGAAAATATGTGCCAAGTATGATTTCTGCACCAAATGCAAACACTGCAGTCGGTGGAATCGTTGGATCAAACCAAGGCACAATTAAGGACAGTTTTGTTTATGGTGCAAGCATCAGTGGTGCAAATTCAGGTTATGCTGGTGGTATTGCTGGACAAAACTTTGGAAGAATTGAAGGTTCTGGTTACGAACTTTACAAATTTGAAACTGAAAACACAACAATCTTTGCCAAAGGAAATGTTGGTGGTATTGTTGGTTATGCCGGCGCTGGAAGCTGGATTTTGAAATCATATATGTATGCATACTCTTTGACAGATCCTGATGATTTGGCACCGGTTGATGCATACAAGACAATCTTTATTGCACAAGAAGGCAAGGTTGGTGCATTTGCTGCCGGACATGTTACTGACACAAAGATCGAACAAAGCTTTGCTTTTGCAGGCGATTTGGAAGCTCCAACACATTCTTCAGAAACAGACAATTATGTTGCTGTGGTAAACTCATATTTGACATACTATAGGACAGATGCATTTGTTTCGAGAGTGTTTAAGGATACAAAATTTGCTTACACATACGACTATCTTGGTGGAAGCAACGGTATGGGAAGTTGGGTGACTGGCTTTGACACATATGTTGCAGGGCTTGATGGAAACATCTGGCAAAAAGAAGAAGTTGAACCTGAAGTAAACTTTGGTATTGTTCACCTTAAAGATGTAAAACAAACAATCGCAGTTGAAATTGACACTGTCAAATTTGCAGATGTTAAAGATCCATTGCAAGTGCTTGAAGTTGAAGATGGCACAAAAGCAATTTTGTTTGTTTATCAACCAGTTTTGAATGTTGTTGATGACAGAGAAAAAATGATCTTGAATCAATACAACACAATCTCAAAAGCAGATTTGTTTGGTGTGACAGAAAAACAAGCAAGCACATTGCTCGTTTCGACAACTTGTCAAGATGTTGTTATCTCTGCAAATTCAATCAGATTGCTTAGAGAAAACTTGGACGAATTTGTGCTTACAGTTCACTCAAAAATGGACTTTACACAATCTCTTGACTTCAATGTTGTGATTGCAAATGTTCTTCCAACACTTTCAACAACATTGGAAGGAAATCCAATCAAAAACAATCAAACAATCTTGTTGCAAAACGGCAAAACAAGAAATGTGATTTACAACTATTCAAGTGCAGTTTATCTCAACGGAACAGATGTTCCTTACGAATTGCAAACTGACAAAGCTGATTATTCAATCGCTTATGAAGAATTGGAAGATTCTGAAAAAGAATTTTTGTCAATTCAAAAAACAAGCAACTCTCTTATCTTTAAAGGTATTAAAGCAAGTGAAGATGTTTCTATTGATATCAATTCTAATGTCAAGATGAATGCTCTTGCAGAAGAATATGCAACAGAAATTGCTGAAGAACTTGCAAAATCTTATAAGATTAAGGTTTATGATGGTGCAACAGCACTCATCATCGAAGATGCCTCTGACCTTGAAATCAAACCATCAGATCACGGAAGTTTTGAAGTGACAATTGTTACTGACAATGCTGATGATGGACTTGTGTTTGATATGACTTATGGTCAAATCTCGGTTGAAGGCGAAGAAGTTGATGACAATGTTTTTGAATATAAACTTGACAGCAAAGTGACTTTGGAAGTTTATTGGACAAAGATTGCTGAAGAAGGCGCAACTTCAAAAACAATGACTTATGCAGTAGTGGTAAAAATCAAAAATGACTGCAAGCATTTGGTAGAACAAACTTATGAAGACATCGTTTTGTCTGTAAATGCAATCAGTCAACAAGAAAATGATACATACAGAAAGAGCATCAATGTTAGAGTGTTGACTCAATCTGTTGACACAATTTCTATTGCAACTTACAAAATTGCAAGCAGAAGAATTAGAAACTCTGTTTTGTATTTCAATCCTGAAGATGTTATTACAAGCGTTTTGAAACCATCTTCTGATGCAATTGTGGCAGTAAATGTTACACCTGCTTATGCAAAGATGACACACTTTACTTTGACATATTCTGTTTCAGGAAAGAGTGTCGGAACTGTAAGTTTGTCAAAACTTAGTTATGAAATGTATGGATATTATACAGATACTGAAAACACAGTTTTGCTTACAAACGGAATTTTGGTAAATCTTACAGAAGAAGACAAGCAAGGCACAGGAGAATTTTTCTTTAGACTTTATTTGTCAAGTGCTTTTGCTGATGACAGCGATTTGACACTTACTCTTACATATTATTATGAAGATCAAGTGCTCAAGACAGGAACTTCAACAATGTCTGTGGCTTATATGCCAGATGCTGACATTGTTGTAAAGGGTGATCTTGAAGATGAAGGTCAAACAACATATATGCTTGCAAAAGGCGAGTCTGTTTATGTTGAAGTGACACTTGGTGCAGATCAAAACCTTTATGGAGTTTATTTGCAAAACAATGGTGCAAACATCACACTTTCTACTCCAGAACTTGTGAGTGATCCAACTGCAAAATACAAAGTTTATAGAGCAAAAATCCGTGCCGGCGTAAACGCAGTGCTTGGTGATGGCGCTACAACAGGTATTTTCTATGTTTGTGCATCAGTGCAAAAAATTGAAAATGGCGTTGCTGAAACAAAAGTAAGCAAAGCAACTCTTTGTTTGGTTGACTTTGCTGTTGATGCAAACAAAATCAAAGTTGTTGCCAGTGGTTCTACAATGGCATACAACGGAAGAGTTTATGATGTTTATCGCACATATCTCAACGACACACAATATTTGACATTTGACTATCCATTTACTCCAGAAGAATACAACTACGACAAGACAAATGCCAGCGAATATAAAGCTGTTGCAGATTTGACAGCAAAGAGAAATCAATTTAAACTTCAAAACAACTTTAGAGATGACAACTGTGGTTATTACATCAATCACCGTTTTGACGAACACACAGGCGCATTTAATGCACTTTCTCTCAAGCAACAACTCGCTTACGCTGCAAACGAAAACAGCTGGTCAGCAATTTACAATCCAAACAACGGAATTGCTGACAACAGATACTTCACAATTTCCACAACTTATGTAAACGGAATGGAAATGCTTCAAGTTACAGGAAAGCAAAGTGGAACTCAACTTATGAGATTGGAAACAACCGTAAACTATCAAGGTATTGAAATGGTTGTCCCATATTACTTCTTGATTGTGGTTGAAGTTTATTCAGATGAAGATCTTCCTACACAAATTTCTTCTGCAGAACAATTTGAAAGATTGTTGAAAAATTCTGCAGAAGCAGATGACTATATCTTGATGAAAGATATTGTTTTGACAAACTATACTCCATTTGACACAACAAAAGTAAATAGTTTGGACGGAAATGGTTACACAATCCACATCAACAGTTTTGCAATGCCAAAGGGCAGCACGGTGCAACTTGCATTGTTTACAGAAGTGACTGCAAACACAACCTTGAAGAATGTTAGAGTCAACATCTACAATGGTGGACAAATTTCTGTTGATATAACACAATACGAAACCATTGATATTGCAGGTTTTGCAATCATAAACAATGGTATCATCTACAACTGCGAAGTTGTGGCATCATACGACAACTCTTATCAATCGTCTGCATTGTCAAACAGTTTTGGTTTGGCAGTCAAATATGCACTTGGCACAAATGCAGATGACTCTTACCTTACAAGCTCTAGTGGTGTGACAAGCAGAGTTGCTGGTTTTGTTATCGAAAACGCTTCATCAATCACAAACTCTCGTGTTGGTGGAAACGAATATAGTCATGTTATTGTGACAAACGGAACAAACTACATTACAACAACTCCTCTTGACAAATTTACGATCAGAGCGCAAGGTGAAGTTGCTGGTTTTGTCCACACAAACACAGGATATATCAGTGCATCATTTGCAAAGAAGATTGAAATTTTGAACTATATGCAATCAGTTCAATCATTGACAGCTGGATTTGCTTTGTATAACACAAACAGCATTCAAGGCAGTTATGTTGAAGGGGTTGCTGGAGAACTTACACCAAACGGTAAAGATGTTTACAACAATGGATCAAAGATCACTGCGATCGGAACAATTGCCGGATTTGTTTATGACAACGCAAAACTTGTTAAAAACTCATATGCAAACATTGCAATCGAACACGACGAAGTAAAGGCTGCATCAGTTGCTGGTTTTGTTTACAAAAACGGCCCAGAAGCAACTGTGACATTGTGTTATTCTGCTTGCGAAATTTCGACAACAGACATCAACGAAATGCCATTCTCTGGTGCAGAAAGATCAGAATCTTTGAATCAAGGTGAAATTTCACTTTCTTACTATTACAACAACTCAAGCTCAGACACTACAATTCAATCAAAACTTGTTAAGGGTGCTTTGGGTATCAACGAATATGACGAACAAGAAACATTCTACGGATTCAGTTTCTCTTCTCAAGAAGGTGCTTATGACGGCATTTGGGAAATGACAGATGGTGGTGTTTCTTTGGTTAGTGCAAATCAAATTGCAATGTCAAGCAGATATGCTGTGACAAATGGAGATGACATCTCTATCTTCTACAACAAGAGCATTATGGATCTTTCAGATTACACAATGAAAAACCTTGCTTATGGAAGTGAAAACAACCCAATTATTATTAGAAGCGAACAAGAATTTGCTCAAGCAACAGGAAAAGCTACAGCAAAAGAAATTTCTTCTTATAAAGAATATTATGATGATGACAGTGTTGACGGACATTATAGAATTGTGTTCGACCTCGATATGGACAACATTGATCAAAACGCAGAAGGCGAATCTTCAATCAAGTTGACAACAACAAAGAAGACATTTACTGGTTTGTTGGACGGAAACGGATTTAAGATTTCAAACATCAATTTGGGTAGCAACGAAGCGTGCGAAAACTATGGTTTGTTTGCCAAGTTTGATGGTGCTATTGTTGTGAATATGGATTTGACAGTAAACTCAATCCACAACGCAAAAGCAAGCATTGTTGGTGCTTTGGCAGGAACTGCAATTGACTCAAGAATTTTGTCAATCAATGTTCAACCTGTTGAAACAAAAGATTCGACAGGTGCAACAGCAATCCAAGGCAGAAATGTTGTTGGTGGTGTTGTTGGTATGCTTTTCGGCGACAGCAGATTGAGTGATATTACACTTACAAACATTGTTGTTGAAGCTACAAACAAAGTAAACGGAACAATTGAAACAAACAGAGCATTTGTAGGCAAAGATTTGAGAAATGCTGTTGAAAGTAAAAACATTTTGACAGACAAAGTTTCAAACATTTCTTATGCTGGTGGTGTTGCTGGTTATGTTGACATTTATCGTACGCTCAACAGCGAACCTGCAAAATTCTCAACAGATATCGATGTTACACAATTTAATGTTGTTACTATCAGAGTTAAAAACTCAGTCGACATTTATGCGAGCGTGGCCGGAGGTCTCTTTGGTTATGTTGGCGAATCAACTGCTGTTTATGATGCAAACATCGAATTGGAAGCACCAGAAACTGCAGTAGAATCAAAATCTGCTTCTTACATTGCGGCTAAAAACTTGTATGCCGGTGGTTTGATCGGTGAAAGTTATGGTGGTTTGTTTGCTGTTTATGCAAGCTATACATCACAATTGCAAGCTGACATTGAAGCAAATGAAAATGCTTACTACAACGGATCTGCAGATGTTGAAAGAGGACAAATGTCAATTTTCTCTTACACAGAAGCAGACAAACATTACGAATCAAGACAATCAAACCCATTGTTTGTTGGTGGTTTGGTTGGTTATATGGGTGGTGGATACATCTATGTTGGATACAACAGACTCAATGTTGTTTCTTACTCAACAGAAACATTGGCAGTTGGTGGTATCGTTGGTTATGCAGGTGTTGTTGCAAATCAATTTGACTTGATGTTTATCAACAACACTCCAAAAACAAACATTTTGCTCAACGATGTTTACGCATCAGGCGATGTTGCTGTTGTAAACGGATCTGGCGTTGCAGCTGGTTTGGTTGGTGCTTTGGAAGCAACTGAATTTGTCAGTGCGGCAGATGCATTTACTTATGTCAGCACAGTAGCGTTGAAAAATGTTATGGCAACAAACTATTATGCACATCAAAACGGCAAGTTGCTTGGCGATGGCGAGGTGACTTCAACCAGTGACAAACACTTTATGCTTGTTGGTGGCGTTTATGGATATAAGACAGATGGATCTGACAGAAAGATTGTTGCTCAAACAACAAATCTTAAAGGCAGATACAACTTGTATCTTATTGATGCCGAAGATTGTGCATACAATGTTGGAGACGGAACACAAACATCAGAAATTTCTGGTGCTTTGTCAGTAGGTGGATATTCAAATGTTTGGGTTGGTGCAACAAATTACACAATCAATCCATTTGGATTTGAAGCTCAAGTCAAAGAAAGATCTTGCTTGAATGCAACTTCAATCAGTGATAAGTCTTCAATGGCAACAATGTCACAAGCATATGCTGTTTTGTCAAGATACTTTGTTCCAAACGGTTGGGCTGACGAATTCTGGGATCACGAAATGGATAGATTGTTCCCAACAATCGAATTGTTCCCTAAAACATCAATCATTTTCTGGGATTATTTCAACACAGCAGAAGTTATGGCTTCAGTTATTGAAAATCCATCAATCACAGTTGTTGTCAGAGGAAAACTTAACAACGACGAAAACAACATGTCATGTCAAGATGTTGAAGTGACATGGGGTGGTGAAACTGGCGTAAGCAGAGAACTTCTCAACAGATTCCTTAATGTTGAATTTGCTGGAACATTGGTTTCTTATGCAAAATATGCAAACGCAACTGACTTGGGATATGTTACTGGTGAGGTTTCAGATGGTGGACGAGTTGGCGACAAAGTTGGTGTCATTTTGCACTCAAGTATGTTTAAGAAACTCTCTTCTGCCACAATCAGAGATTTGAATTTCTATATGGCAGGCACTATCAACTTTGAAGGTGATGACCTTACAAAAACAAACGAAATCAAATACAGCATAATTGAAGAAGATGCAATTACATCATCATTTGAAGATGTTAGATTTGTGCTCAACTATGAAGTTTATCTCGAAGCATCAAAGAGTGCTGCTTTAAACTACACTTCTGAAAATGTGAGCAAGATGGCTGGTTTGGTAGTTGGAAAGATTGCCGAATCAACATCATTCTCTGGCATTGAATTTGTAGCTAGAGCTAGAGAAGACATCGAAAATGGTGTAAACTTCAAATACGAAAACACAGTACTTGAAAACAACGAAGCAGCTTACATTGGTTTGCTCGCTGGAATTATTGAACAAAATCAAACTTATATCCCTATGCTTGTTTCATCAATCAAGTTTACTCGTGAAAGCCACACAAGTGACGAAGAGAGATATGAAATCAAGTTTAATATGAGTTACAGCAGAAAAGAAGGCTTTGGAGATGAAATTCAAGCTTCTGCTTATGTGGGAGTTTATGCTGGTCTTATTACAAAAGTTTCTTCAGACAATGCTAAATTGACTTTGGAACTTGAACCTCTCAACAATGTTCAGTTGTCAATCGTAAAAGGTGACGCAAGTTTCTTGCCAGACAACTTGTATGTTGGTGGTTATGCTGCAAAAACAAAATTTGCAGATGCAATCTCAATGATCGCAGTAAGTGAAGAAGATGCATATCAAGGCGAAAATATCGGCATCAATATCAAACTTCCAAAAGAAGTTGAAAATGCCGCACTTGGCCTTGGATTTGGTGAACTTGACAACTGTGATGCAAACATTTCAAGCACAGGCGCAACAAGAGTTGCTGTAGAAGGATCTGTGTTTGGTACAGATAATCAATTGTTGTTTGCTGGCGAAAATGTTGCACTTGGTGGATTTGCTGGACAAGTTTTGGCACCAAGTCAAAATCAAATCGTTGTGTCAAACATTGACATCAACTTTAGATTGGCAAACACAGAAGTAAATGCAACTTCTTTGCAAGCGACAAAAGAAGAATATGCTTCTCACAAAGAAACATATTTGACAAAACCCGTTGTGTTCTCAAACGAACAACCTGCAGTTGGTGGTTTGTTTGGAAATATCACACAAGCAAAAGTTACAATCGCAGGCATGATTTCTGTTGATGGTTTGATTGATGTTCAATCAAGTAAAAACAAAGGCGTGCTCAATGTTGGTGGTGTTATCGGAAGATTTGACTCAGAACTCGAAACATTGGACAACTTGAATTGTACAAATGATATCGACATTTCTATTAAAGCAGGTGATGGACAAGCAGTTGCCAACATTGGTGGTATGATTGGTTTGATTACTGAAACTGCCGGCAATATTACAATGCAAACATCAGCAATCAACGGACAATACTACAAATATGAAGGAACTTTGGTTTCAAATGTTGACGGAACCCTCAACTATGGTGGCCTTGTTGGAAACATTGCATACAGTGAAGTTTCAGCTACCAGAGATATAAAAATTGCAAATGCAATCACCGGAAACGCATTGAAAGTTTACAATACATTTGACAAAGCAGATGTCAATGTTGGTGGTATTATTGGTGCGTTTACAAAAATTGGCTCAAGTGCAGCTACAACAGCTGGAAAGACAGTTATCGTTGAAAACTGCCTCTCTTACGGAGATGTGTTTGTAAACTATCCAGCAAACACAGACAAGGCATTGAAGTCATATTACTTTGGTGGTATTGTTGCAAGAACAGTTGATATGACAATTTCAAGTTGTGTTTCATTGATGACAAACTTCAATGCAAGACCATCAAATACAACAGAAGCAAATCACCTTATCAACATTGGCCCATTTGTGGCTTTGCAAGAAGGCACAGTGGCTTATGCAGAAAACAAATATTCATCACAAGTTACACTTTGTTATGAAGACGAAGCTGATAAGATTGCTGGTGTTGAAGATAGGGGATATGGTGTTGACGGATTGTATAAAGGATATTCCATCGGCGAAATGAAGAAAGATGCTGCAGCAATTGCAGCCGGTGCATATGACATCTTTGATTCATTGGCTGTGTTTAACATTGACAGAGACAAACTTGTTATGGGGCACAAATTGAATCCAAAAACCTTCAACGGAAAGATTTCTGCTGATGGCAAGGATTTTGATGGAAACGGAAAGATGGACAACCACTTCAACAATGTTGCGTGGGTGGTTGTTAAGGAAGATCTTAATGTTGGTGATGTTATCGCAGACAATCTTGACAACATGGTTGTTGTTGGAAACGGAACAACATTTACAAGAACTGACGACGAAAGAGTTAGTGTTGCAGACAACGGCGCAAACACAATGGCTATCAAAGGTGGTCTTGCTCACAAAATGGGAAATGGCGAAGAATTGTCATTCAGCGTAATTTCTGGTTTTGTTGCAAACCTTAAGATAAGAGAGGCAGACATCAACAAACACGCAGGTGCAACAACTGCACAAAGAGGTGTTTATGGTGGTGTTGTTGGAAAGATGGAAGGCAACGCAATCCTCTACGCTGTTGGTGTGAAGGGCGAATTGTCAGTTGGTGGAACAACTCAATTGATCCTTGGTGGTATTTCAGGGCTTACAGAATCTGGTGCGATTATTGAATGTTATCAAGATGTTGACATGACATATCGTGCTGCAGCAAATGGACATGCTGCCGGAATTACAACTTACATGACGGGATACACATTTACAAGAAATGTTTACTCTTCAGGTAGAATTGAAACTTACACTGCAGTTGACATCTATACATTTGCAAATGTAAATGGATATGCTGCAACTCAAAAGAACTACATTTTGGATTCTTATTCAATCTCTCAAATTTTGAGAAATGGAAACGCTGCAAAGAGTTCGACTGTTGGAGATTTCTTCTTGAGAACTTCAGACGGAGCAAACACTATTGCAAGCAGAATCAAAAATGTTTTGAACTACTCTTCAGGCACACAATCTACAAACACAGGTGCAAACGCTGATGGAACAGTTTCAACTGAAACAGCTTCGTTGACATTTGCAGATTTGGAAAACGGAAAGAGAGTGTTCTCACTCAACCCAAGTGACACTGCTCCAGAAACTCAATATGCATGGTACTTCTCTCCATTTGTAAACTATGGATATGGCGTGCATGGATTTGACTTCTTGAAAAATGTCACAACTTACAAACAAACAACAATCGAAATACCTACAATAGATGATGACGGAAACGACATTACTGTTGAAGGTGTTGGTTATCAAGTTTTGAGTGTTGATGAAATTGTTACAGGGTTCTTCAACAATAGTTGCACTTTGCCTACAGGATCAGGTATTGGCACATGGTATATGCAAATTCCAAATGCGGCAAAATATGACGAAATGATTGCAACTGTGACAACAGGCTCATCATACACTTACAACTACAAATTTATTCTTAGATATGACATTGATGCAAGTCAATTGGCTTCTTCAAAGTCAAACATTACAGTTCTCAACAAGAGCTCAAGCTCATTTGCGTTTGCTCTTGATGGAAACAACAAGACATTGGATTACACAAATGTGACATCTGGTATGAGTAATGGTATTTTTGCTGAGTTCTATGGAACATTGTCAAATATTCACATTGCAAATATCAATGTAACTGCAAGTGGCACAATGGCAGGAACTGTTGCAAACAAATTGAATGGTTTGCTTGAAAATGTTTCTGTTGTTGGAAGTCTTACTTCAACAAAGGACGATGTTGCAGCTGCTTATGGTGGTGTGGTTGGTGTTATCGACTCTGCCTCTGCAAAAATCAGCAAGGTTAGATCTGCCGTAAATGTAACTGCAAGAGGTGGTGCAGTCGGCGGTCTTGTTGGTGCATTGCAAAATGGTGAAATTACAAATTCAAGCAGCGCAGGCGCAGTTGTTGCTGTGACACACAACAACATCGAAGTTGATGCCGGTGGTATTGCAGGAAGTCGTGCTGCTGTTTCAAACATCAACAAAACATACAACACAGGTATGGTTGTTGCAAACTATACAGAAGACAGAAATACAACTTCTGCTGCTTATGCTGGTGGTATTGTTGGAAAATCTGCTTCTGGTGCAAATACTTATGGTTTGACAGAATGTTACAACACAGGATTTGTTGGCGCAGGAAACTATAAGTCAGAAGGTTTGAATGTTGCTGGTGGTATCTTTGGTTATGCTGATGGCATCAAGGTTACTGGTTGTGCAAATGATGGTGCTGTTCAAGCATTGGGCAAGAGACCTGATGGATCTAACACAGACAACTATTCAATCTCTGCCACAACTTCTGGCACACCAAATCAAGCTTACACAAACACACCAGGAGATTACTCGGTCGCATACGAATTGACTTACAACCCTGGCAAACAAAGACAAGTTTATGCTTATGGTATTGGTTGGACATCAGAGTCTGCTAATTTAATTACAAACACATCAAGTTCAACAGACAATGTTAAGAATGATGGAAATATTGGTGAATACAAAGTTTCTGCGACAATGACATTTGACAGACAACAAATGTTGGATGCAACATCGTCAAAGAGATTCTGGGGCAAATTTGATAAATACAACTTTGCAAGCACAGACAAGGGCACTGGCGATACAACATATCGTATCAACGGAACTGACTCATTTGGATTCCCAACAAGAATCTATGGTATTGATGCTGTTCAAAGAAAATATGCAAGCGAAGGCGACCAAAACTCAAACGACATCAAAGTTGCTGCAACTCCAACATATTCTGAAAACGAATGGCATCTTAAAGGAAGATATTCTTATTCTGGTGGATTTCTTACTGGAAAAGAAACATTCTCATTTGGACAAAGAATTTGGGTTGAATATACAAAGGGAACAGATTTTGACTTCACAAATGAAGATTACACAATGCCTGGTTCGGGAAGTGTGAAATACTTTGCAGAAGCTGAGTTTATGTCTTATGATGATGTGCTTTACACAATCAACGAAACTGCAAATGGATCTTATACTTATGCAGAAAACCCATATATGGGACTTGCTGCTTTGTGCGCAAAGAGAAGCGATAAAGTGCAAGCTTACACATCAACTTCATTCTTAAAGCCTACAAACAGAACTGATGATGCAGGAAATAAGCAAGAAAATGATGCTTATATTACTGAAAAAGTTGCTGAAATTGAAAAAACAATCAAGTCTCTTGAGGCTGAAAAGACAATCACTGTTGCAGGAGAAAAGATCAACATCGTTTCAAATGCAAATCAAGTTGATGCAATGTACAACGGATATAAATATGATGCAGAAGTTACATTCACTTTGGACGAGACTGTTGACAAATATTCAAACTTTGCAGTCACATTCAACAGAGTGACAAGTGTAAATCCAAACACAGCATTGTATTCAAGAAACATCTTCAATGGATTTACAAAATCTGGCAAAAATGTTACTGCAAAATATACAGTATGCTTTATGTCAGAAGTTACATCATTCAACATTGAAGCATCGTTGAGTTATTCAAAGACAGGTGGAACTGTTACTCTTGGCGAAAACAACGTGTTCAACCAAGGTGGAAAGACATACATCTTGCTCAAAGAAAACTTTGACAACAATGTTATGATCACAAAGAGTTTTGTTGATACTTACAACAAATATGTGACAAATGGAGAGTCAACTGACTCGATTGGCACAGGCACAAAGTGGTTTACAGATCTTGTTGCAACAATTGAAACTCCAGTTCAAACTCTTTCAAATTATGCTTTGAAATATACAACCGGAACTCTTAATGGACACTCTAATGTTGCTTATCTTGAATTTAGTTCTCAATTGGGCGATGATATGCAAATTGCAAACAGATTCAATGGAAAGAAACTTAAACTTGCTTACAAAGAAAATTGGAAAACCCAAGTCAATGTAAGTGCAGAAATCAGAGCAAATGCAGAAAAAACAGTTTATGATGATTTCAGTGTTACAGGGTATGTAGCAAACTTTGCAAACTACAAAGAAGAAAGAGTTTCAAGTGCAGGTAAGCAAATTGAAACAATCATCAATTCTTGGGCAAATTTGAAAACAGAATTTGGTGTCACAAGTGAAAACTTTGCATTTGGTTGGGACGATAATCACTACTTTACAATTCAAGGTGGTTTGGTTACTTGCTCCCCATCAATTACTAGCACATATGTGACTCCAGGAATTATTACTTTCAATTCAACTGGTGTTCAAATTAACAGCGCACCTTCGGCAGCGAAAACACAATTTATCAATGATATAAATGGTGCATTCATTGTTTATGCTGTTGCTGACTGGAATCAAAACAAATCTACAAACCTTCTTGGATCTAATATGGAAGTAAAAGATTCTCAAGTAAAAGATGGATTTAAGATTGATGACTTTGCAACAGTTGCAACAACAACAAACATTTCTGGTGGATATGTTACTGTTACAGCAGCTGCTGGAAAGATCTCAAATGTTCAATACACAAGCACAAGCGTAAGTTTGGATGCAATGTCAAATGGCGCAAAAGTCAATGTTATTAGCAGTGGCGCTAAGTTTGGTTTGTCATCAACAAAACTTGTTCAAATCACTCTTGATTTGACAAGAAGAACAGAAATCACAGCATCAAACGAAGAAGCTCTTGGATTTACAATTACCCAAAAATCTTCTGCAAATGCAACAAAAGATTATGTTCAAACATACTATGACAGAGATGCAACGCCACACAAATACACATTCAATGATGTTGCTGATGGCGACAAGTTTGAAATCACTTACATCAAGACAACCATGGGAGGATCTTGGAAGGCTGGCGTTGACAAATTGGGTCCTACTGACACAGTAATTCGAATGAATTGGGTAGAATTGAACGATGATGGTGAAGAAGATCTCATTAAGGGATTTACAGTTGCTTATGGAACTGAGGAGTCTGACATTTCAACCCCATCAAACAGCATCGACGATTGGATCAATGGCAAAAAGTTTGTTGCAACAACTTCAAGATACACAAGAGATGTTGCTTACGCAATGACTCAATACGAATATGAATATCGTATTTACGAAAATGGTGTTATCTCAATTGCTTACATGTATAACGCTGTTAATTCATCCGAAGGTGAAGAAGTTGAGCATGATGAGAAAAAACTCAAAAAATCCGTAATGTTTATTACAGATGGAAAGACAATGTATACAGTCCATGCAAACAGTGTATCAACTGATGGGGTGAATGCATATGCAGCTTGCAACTGGAAAGAAAACTATAAGAATGCAACAAGTGGAAGTTTCAATGCAAGCAAGTTTGAAAGCATGGAAAGTCAAGGCACAGAAGCAGAAATTCCTGTCGAACTTGTCGTAGGTGGCTGGTCTGCCGATTCTTTAAATTTGGTTAGATACAAGATAGATTATGGTTTCTTGCAAATGAAGTTTGATCAACTTAGAGAAGAGAGTGCAGGCAGATCAACAACTCAAAACCTTGTTGCTGGACATTCAAAGACATTCCAACTCAACTTGGCTTCAGGACATCTCCTTGTGCCAAATTCATTCAAATATCACAAGAACACAACTTCTAATGATATCAAATCGTCAAGCACAGGAAGAATTGATCACTCTGGAATCAACGAAACAATTTATTTGTATTCTTACGATGCAACATACACAAAAAATACAACAATTTCATGTGCATCTTCTGGAGAAGAGAGAGAAGTCTTCAACAAGATGATGTTGGCAAACAATGTTTACATTGATGGAAACATTTCGACAACAAACATCTTTGAAATTATCGGACAAAACAAGATTATTGCGTTTAGTTCGAACAGCGAACAAAGCAGTTTGTTTGACACAAACAATAGAAACATCGAAAATCTTATCGTTGTTGGATCTTCTTCACTTAGAAGCAGAATCAACAACAGTAGACCAGAATTCTATTTGCTTCTTAGTGGACAAGGTTCGGCAGTGACAACTTTGGATAATGTTTCGTTGTATGGAAATATCAGAAACGCTAAACACGACATTGGCATCACTGTTGGTGCAGTAAGTGGAAGCGATAAGTTGACATACAAAGGACTTAAATCAAATGTTGCAGTTTCTGGTTTGTCTGCCGAATTTAAATCAACAATTGATGCTGGCGACAGCGTAACAACAAAACTTATTGACAATGTTGCGCTCGCTGCAGAAGAAACATACACTGCAAAAAACTTGCTCATCGCAGGTGATGCTGGCAGTGCAAAAAATGGTATTGAAGGAAAGATTTCTGTAGACAGTTCTGAAAGAAATGGTCAAACAGGAAAAAATGGAGGCAATGGAGGTTCGGTTGATGTTGGTGCATCTCAATCAACATCAATTGCAAGAGCTGGAAAAGGTGGATTTGCTGGTTATGGCGGAAGTGGCGTCAATGGTTATATTGACAACACATCAAGCATTGCTATCAGAGATGGTGGTTCTGCTGGTGCAGGTGGAACAAATGGCTCAAACGGAAGCACAGGTTCTGCCACAGCACTTGAAGCGCCAACTCCACGCACAAAGGTATATGCAGGTTTGTCAGGTTCTGGTGGATTTGGATATATCGATCCAGGCGCATCAAACTATTATTATGCTGCTTCAAACAATGACAGCTCTAAGATTCCATCAAGTGGCACATGGGCAGAAGGCAATGGATACGGCACAACATTTGGTGCAGCCGTTAAGCATGGACTTCACCATGCAAACACAGCTTCAAAAGTCGGAGATGCAACTGGACACTTGTTCCCACACAACAAGACAAAATTTGTTTGGTGGGTATGGGAACAATTTACCTTCGTTCAAAACGGTGTTGACTGGTGGTGGGACAATGCTGAAGCTGAAGTAGATGCTTCTGGCTCAGTTGGCGACGAAACAAAAGTTTATTTGTATATTGATGGTAAGGCAACTGCCGGATTTGTTCTTCAACCTGCTTGGTTCTACTGGGAAGGTGGTGGAGCAAAAACTGTTTGGTCAACCGGTAACTATATCAATATGACACGAAGCTTTGAAGTCCCAAGTGAATACCATTCATAAAACAACCAAAAAGGAGATTGACAGGTGAGAGGTGACATTGAAAAAACAATGCATGAAGGGCACAGACAAAGGTTGACTGACCTTGCAGTAAATGCAGGGGTGGACAATATGAGTGATGTGCAAGTCGTTGAATTGTTTTTGACTTACATTTTCCCTAGAGGAGATGTAAATCCTCTCGCCCATCGACTTCTTGAAGAATACGAATCTTTGGCAAACATTGTTGATGCTTCGGTGAGCGATCTTGCTCGCATCAAAGGCATAAACGAAAGGTCTGCCAAAAAGATTGTTTTGTTTGGTGATTTGTTTTTTCACTACACATCAAGCAAAATGGGCAAAAAGACAAAAGTCTTTTGCAAGGCCGATATTATCGACATTGTTGAAGACAATTTGAGATTTAGAAACACTGAAAATATGATTTTGATTGCAATCAGTGCAGGCAACATTGTTACTCACAAAAGAAGGATCAAATCAGACTCTTCTGGTCAAGTGAGCATCAGTGTTTTGGAACTTACAAATTTTCTTTCAACATCAAAACCGGCATCGTTTGTTGTGGCACACTGTCATCCTTATGGGAGAGCAATGCCATCAGGAAATGATGTTGAAGCATTTGAAATGGTAAAAAATTTGTGCGAAACTTGTGGTGTGAATTTTATTGACTCTTATATTGTTGGCGAAGATGGAGTGTACAGTCAACAAGATGAAAGATTGGTAAGATCATACTGTGATGTCGAACAACTTAAAACACTTTTTTCAAAATAAGAAAAAGACCTCAAATTTTGAGGTCTTTTTTTGTTGCAGTCAATTTGTGTTATGAAATATGAAAAAGTTTGATCAGCAAAAAAGTTATACCGATGCCGACAATTGTGCCTAGAAATGCAGAAAAAAAGCACAAAATTGCCGTAAATTTGTTTGTTTTTGGTGAGTTTGAATAAATTAGTTTGGGTTTTGCATTTTCCAAAATTTGATACCCATAAGGCAAAATTGCTAAACAATAAACATCGTCATCATCATACTTTATTGAGATTGCATCTTGTCGTTCGAGATAGGTTAAAATGTGTTTTACGGCCTCGCTGTCCATGCGAAATTGCCGTGGAAGAGCAGAGATTATGTCGCATATTTCCACGATTTTGTAGTTTCCGTTTTCGCATTCTTTTGACAAGATTGAAAGGATTAATTTGGATTTTGTGTCAATCATAGTGTTAGTTTTTCAAATATTTGGCAAGAATATACATAAAGCAAAAAGGAGCAAAAATGAAGATTTTTGCGCAAAATTTCGAGAATAACTATGACAAAAAAAGAAAAACTGACTATGACATATTTATGCAAAAAGTGTCAAAAAAACAAAACATATTTGATTGCTCCACAAGACATAACACAAGCATTGTCAAAAAAGTTTGTGTTGTCTGTTTCGGAGATTGACGAAATTATGGTTTCGTTGGCAAACCAAAATTACATTGACTTTGTTGTCTCTGATGGGAAGAACGGATATTTTTATTGTGTAAACTTGAAAAAAGCAGGGCAGACATATTTGGTTGATGCAAAAAAAAGCAGAAGGACAATGGGATTGCTGGTGCTGCGAAGTATGTTTTTGGCAACGGTAAGTTTTGTTTTTGGCATTATTTTGCGTGCAATTTTCAAAAGTTGACAATTTGTTTTCACAAAAAATATTTTTGTGCTACAATACCTCTGTAAAAGTTTGTTTATTTTTTATTGTGCAGAGGGCAAGTTATGGGCAAGATTTTAGAGATAAAAAATTTGAAGAAACATTTTGGCGATGTCAAAGCTGTTGATGACATTTCTTTTTCTGTCACTGAAGGAGAATTGTTTTCTTTTCTTGGTCTCAATGGTGCAGGAAAATCAACAACAATCAACATCATTTGTGGGGTTTGCAACAAAGATTTTGGCGAAGTTTTGATTGATGGCGAAAATGTTGAAAAATCCGATCAACACAAATCAAAAATAGGTGTTGTGTATCAAGATTCTGTTTTGGACAAAAAGTTGTCTGTGAAAGACAATTTGGAAAGTCGTGCTGCACTTTATGGAATTTTTGGCAAAGATTTTGAGAAGCGAATTGGTGAAATTGACAAACTTTTTGACATCAAAGATTTGCTTAAAAGACCAGTTGGCAAATTGTCTGGCGGACAGAGAAGAAGGATTGACATTGCAAGAGCAATCATTCACAATCCCAAACTTTTGATTTTGGACGAACCTACAACAGGGCTTGATGCACAAACAAGAAAAACTGTTTGGCAAGCATTAAATTTTATGCGCAAAGAGTTTGGGACTACAATTTTTTTGACAACACACTATATGGAAGAAGCCGCAGATTCAAACAACATTGTGATCATCGACAATGGCAAAATTGTTGCACAAGGAAGTCCGTTGGCCCTTAAAAACAAATATACTGGTGACTTTATCAAGTTGTATAATAGCACTGAAAAGAAAGTCAAGAAACTTAAAATCCCTTATGAAATTTTGCCAGAATGTTTTAAGATTGAAGTTAAAAACACGGCTGAAGCAACCGATTTGATTTTGAAATATCCTGATGTGTTTAAGGATTATGAAATCGAAAAGGGAAAGATTGATGATGTGTTTTTGAGTGTTACCGGCAAAAAAATTGAGGGAGGTAACAAATGAAACAATTTTTGATGATAGTCAAACGAAATGTAAAAATATTTTTCAAGGACAAAGGGTTGTTTTTTACTTCTTTGGCGACTCCTTTGATTTTGCTTGTGCTTTATGCAACATTTTTGGGGAATGTTTTTAAGGATAGTTACATTTCAAACATTCCGGAAGGGGTTGAGGTGTCAGAAAAAATCATTTCTGGCATGATAAGTGGACAACTTTTTGCTTCGATTGTTTCAGTTTCGGCTGTGACGGTCGCTTTTTGCTCGAATATGTTGATGGTGCAAGACAAAATAACAGGTGTAACCAATGATTTTCGCATTGCACCTGTCAAAAAATATAAGTTGGCACTTTCTTATTTTACAGCAACTTTTATCAACACATTGATTGTGTGTCTTTTTGCAACAGCGCTTTGTTTTGGTTACACTGCAATTGTCGGCTGGTATTTTTCGTTTGTTGATGTTTTGCTTGTTTTGGCAGATGTTGTTTTGTTGACCTTGTTTGGCACATTGCTTGCATCGGTTGTCAACTTCTTCTTGAAATCACAAGGACAAATTTCTGCAGTTGGCACAATCGTAAGTTCGGTTTATGGTTTTATCAGTGGGGCTTACATGCCAAT
Organism: Candidatus Caccovivens sp.; assembly: GCA_045650745.1. GTDB lineage: Bacteria > Bacillota > Clostridia > Christensenellales > UBA1242 > Caccovivens. The sequence goes on along the minus strand of JAZRRN010000048.1, from coordinate 47,280 downwards.
CGCTTCGTTTGGGCCAACTTTGCAAAAGGTGTTGATGTTTTTCCCTAGCACTTATGGCACTTCACTTATCAAAAACCACACCATGAGAGGTGCTTTGGCTGCATTGTCAAAATCGGGTATGCCAAGTGATGTGGTTGAGGGGATCAAAGATTTCAATGACATAAACCTTTCCTTTTTTGGCACAAACATAAGCACTGGCGCAATGTATGGCATTATTGCAGGTTGTGTGGTGTTGCTGCTTGGCATTTACATTTTGATAAACACAATTTCACTCAAAAAGAGAAAAACTAAAAAAACGGCCTAGGTTATACAGGCTGAAATGTTAGGAGAATTATGTTTAGAGCAAATGATGTAAACGGAAACAGTGTATATATTGATGATGTGGACAAAAGTAAAAAGTATTTTTGCCCTGCTTGTGGAGAGCCTTTAATATTAAAAATTTTTGGAACAAGAAAAAAACATTGTTTTTCGCATTTTCCAAAAACCACATGCAAAGATAATTGGAAATATGAACCTATGTCAGATTGGCATTTAAAGTGGCAAGAGAATTTTGCAAAAGAAAACAGAGAAGTTTGGATCAAAGGTGTGACTGAGTGCCATAGGGCTGATGTATTTGTAAAAAATGTTGTTATAGAATTTCAGCATAGCCATATTTCAAATACGGAGTTTAACAAAAGAAATAGATTCTATACTAGTTGTGGAAAATCTGTTGTATGGGTATTTGATATGAGGGGACAGATATCTGTCAATGAAGATGGAACTTTCAATTGGAAGAAGGGAAATATTTTTGAAAGCACATTTACTGATTTTATAAGATACAATAATGATGTTTTTGTGTTTTTTGAAATTGACAAGGAAATTAATAATAACATAAACAGTGTTTTAATTTCTATTATTAATTTTGAGACAAGAAGGTATTTTAGGTTTGAAGATCCTAATGTCGACATAATTCCTTGGTGTTTTTTGAAGGAATATGATGTTGACATGTCGTACATAGAAGAATTATTCAAAATCAAAATTCCGTCAATAAGCGAATTGATAAATCGTGATATTTATTCGACCAACAAACAGAAGACCGTTCAATTTACAACAAACATGTCTTCTAAGAGATATAGTGGGAGAGGTCCTCGAGAGTGGTCATTGCCAATGAATACATCGAAACATCGACAATATAATTATAGAAAAAGAAAATAAAAACGGCCTAAGGGCTGTTTTTTTTGTTGGTTTTAATTTGAAACAAAACAAACAAAAATAGATGACAAAAAGATTGGGTTTTGTGTTATAATAAACTTATGGAAAGAAAATTTGAATTGAAGTCGAAATATAAGCCGGCAGGCGATCAGCCACAAGCGATTGAAAAACTTGTTGAAGGTCTTGAAGATGGATTGAAAGATCAAGTGCTTTTGGGTGTTACTGGTTCGGGCAAAACATTTACGATGGCAAACATAATTGAAAAGGTAAACAAACCAACGCTTGTGATTGCGCACAACAAAACTTTGGCAGCGCAGCTTTGCAACGAGTTTAGGGAGTTTTTTCCAAACAATCGTGTTGAATATTTTGTTTCGTATTATGATTATTATCAGCCAGAGGCATACATTGTTTCGACAGACACTTACATCGAAAAGGATATGAGTGTCAACGAAGATATAGACAAGTTGCGTTCGTCTGCGACTTCTTCGTTGTTGGAGCGAAATGACACGATTGTTGTGGCTTCGGTTTCATGTATTTATGGTTTGGGAAGCCCAGAAGAATATCACAATTTGCACATTGCTTTGCGAGAAGGTGATGTGTGTGACAGAGATGATTTGATCAATCATTTGATTGCAATTCAATACACACGAAACGACATTGATTTCAAGCGCACAACTTTCAGGGTTAAGGGTGATGTTGTGGATATATTTCCTGCCAACACTTCCGAACTTGCTGTGAGAGTCGAATTTTTTGGAGATGAAATTGAAAGGATTTATGAGTTTGATCCTGTCAGTGGAACAATGCTCAACAAGTTGAGCTTTGTTGCGATTTATCCTGCGACACATTATGCAGTCGGAAGCACAACACTGAAAGATGCTCTTGTGCAAATTGGCATTGACAGAGAAATTGCAATCAAGCAATTTGAAGATGCAAACAAACCTTTGGAAGCCGAACGCATTGGCCAAAGAGTTGCTTATGACATGGAAATGATGCAAGAAGTTGGTTATTGCAGCGGAATTGAAAACTATTCGAGATATTTTGATGGCAGAAAACCTGGCGAGCCACCATACACACTTATTGATTATTTTCCAAATGACTTTTTGACAATCATTGACGAAAGTCACATGACAATCCCTCAAATCAGAGCAATGTATAACGGAGACAAAGCAAGAAAAACTTCGCTTGTTGATTTTGGTTTCCGTTTGGAAGCGGCAAGAGACAACAGGCCTTTGAAGTTTGAAGAGTTTGAAAAAAAATTGAAACAAACAATTTATGTTTCAGCCACACCATCAGCTTACGAAACTGACAAAGCTGGTCAGATTGTTGAACAAGTTATCAGACCGACCGGACTTCTTGACCCAAAAGTAGAAATCAAGCCAATCGAAAATCAAATTGAAGTGCTTATGCAAGAGTGTAAAGAGATCATTGCTCGTGGTGCAAGGGTGCTTGTCACAACGCTTACAAAGAAGATGGCCGAAAGCTTGACGACTTATCTTGCCGACAGAGAGTTTAAGGTGAAATATCTGCACTCCGAAATCGACACAATGGAAAGGGTGGAGATCATCAATGGACTCAGACAAGGCGAGTTTGACATTCTTGTTGGCATCAACCTCTTGAGAGAAGGTTTGGATATGCCAGAAGTGGAACTTGTGTGCATTTTGGACGCAGACAAAGAAGGATTTTTGCGAAGTGAAGGAGCTTTGATTCAAACAATTGGGCGTGCTGCAAGAAATGCAAACGGCAGAGTGATTATGTTTGCAGACACAATCACAAAATCTATGCAAAAGGCGATTGATGAAACAAGCAGAAGAAGATCGTTGCAAGAAGAATTTAACAAAAAGCACAATATTGTGCCAAAAACAATTGTCAAAGAAATTAAAAACACTTTGGACATTGCGAAGAAAGTTGATCACAACGAAATTGCAAAGAAGGATATTCCAAAAGAGATTGACCGTTTGACTTCGATGATGAAAATTGCATCGGCACAACTTGATTTTGAAAGGGCGATCGAACTTAGAAACAAGATAAACGAGTTGAAAAAACGACTTGACAAAAGAGGCAAATAAAAGGGGTGATCAACCTCTTTTTTTGTTGCCTAGCAATGAAGGCGTGACAAAGTGCCCCTTGACAAAATGACCAACTGATGGTAAAATGTGGTTACATTTGTGACAAGGAGAAAGAAAAATCATGACTAGAAAATTGGGAAAAGAAGTTATTTTGAGACTTGCAAGAGATATTAAACCAGTTATCAAAACAAAAGATCCAAACAGATCGTTTTTTGCAGGTGGTGGATTGTTTTATGTTGCACCAGTTGAACTCACCGAACATATGTCAAAAAGAGATATGACACCAACAATCAAGGTGAGAGGCGAGCTTGTAAAGTTGTGTGAAATCACAACCGAACACGCTTTGGTAGGATATAAAGGCAAATTTGCACCAAGTGTTGAAGAAACTTTGGAAGAAATCTATTACAAAGCGCCACAAACATTGCTTAGTCAAGTTGTTGCTTATTCGACAACACCACTTACAGGTGTAGCACACGAAATTGATCCAAACAGACCTGTTGAAATTGGCAAAACAACTTTGTATGGTGTTGCAGTTGGAAAGAAATTGCCAAAGGCAATTGAAACACAAGATGTTATTCTCAACGGAGTTGTTTACAAAAATGATAACGGTGGCAGAGGCAAGTAAAAATTGAGAAAACAGCACTTTCGGGTGTTGTTTTTTTTGTTTATGTATTGTTAGATGTTGGACAATTGTGTTATAATAAAATTTAGGAAAGGTAAGTTTATGAAAAATTCTATTATTATCAAGGGTGCAAAAGAAAACAACTTAAAAAATGTTAGTTTGCAAATCCCTAGAGATCAATTTGTTGTGTTTACAGGTGTGAGTGGATCGGGGAAATCTTCTCTTGCGTTTGGCACGATTTTTGCAGAAGGTCAAAGAAGATATATCGAAAGTTTGTCTTCTTATGCAAGACAGTTTTTGGGACAAACACAAAAACCTGATGTTGAGGTGATTGACGGGCTTTCGCCAGCAATCTCGATTGATCAAAAAACAACAAACCGAAACCCTAGATCAACTGTGGGCACTGTGACAGAAATTTATGATTATTTCCGTTTGCTTTTTGCTCGTGTTGGTGTGCCTTATTGTCCACACTGCAACAAAGAAGTCAAGCAACAGAGCATTGATCAAATTGTTGACGCAATCAAAGAAAAAGGCGAGGGTGCAAAGTTGACAATCCTTGCTCCAGCAGTTAGAGGTCAAAAGGGCAGACATGAAAAACTTTTGGAATCACTCAGAAAAAGTGGTTTTGTGAGAGTTGAGATTGATGGAAACATCTTTATGCTTGATGAAGAAATCATTCTTGACAAAAATCTTAAACACGACATCAATGTTGTGGTTGATCGTATTGTCATCAAAGATGGAAAAGATTCGAGACTTACAGGGAGTTTGGAAACGGCACTCAAACTTGCCGAAGGTTTGGTGATTGTTGCGACCGAAGACGAAAGAGAAATGTATTCGACCAACTATGCTTGTCCAGAATGTGGTTGGGCGTTGGAAGAAATTTCGCCAAGATTGTTTTCGTTTAATGCTCCATACGGTGCTTGTCCTCATTGCACAGGGCTTGGCTATACTATGGACATTGATGATGATCTTGTTTTGAAAAACAGTGATTTGTCAATCAACGAGGGGGCTTTCAATCTTACCGGTTGGAAGGTTGCTGATGGCGGCATGGCAAAAGCGTTTTTTGTGGCCCTTTCAAAAAGATATGACATTGATTTGGACAAACCTGTGTGCAAGCTTGCAAAAGACAAAATCAAAATTTTGTTGTATGGCACAGGCGATGAAAAGATTGATATTGAGGTTGTCAACGAAAGTGGAAGAAGGGAAATGTCAGTTGCTTTTGAAGGCATTGTAAACAACCTTAAAAGAAGATTTAGAGAGACAAACAGCGAATATATCAAGTTTGAAATCGAAAAATTTATGAGAGAGTTGCCTTGCAAAGTGTGTGGAGGAAAAAGACTCAATCAATCTGCTTTGAGTGTCAAGATTTGCAGAAAAGACATTGATGACTATTGCAGTTTGAGTGTAAAAAACCTTATTCCTGTGGTTGAAAACCTTGCGTTAAACAAAACACAAATGCAAATTGCAGAACCTATCCTGAAAGAGATTTTGGCAAGATTGCATTTCTTGCAAGATGTTGGTCTTGCATATTTGACACTAAATCGTTCTGCCGAATCGCTTTCAGGTGGCGAAGCGCAAAGAATCAGGCTTGCAACTCAAATCGGCAGTGGTTTGGTTGGCGTCCTTTACATTTTGGACGAACCATCAATTGGCCTTCACCAAAGAGACAACGAAAAGTTGCTTGCAAGTTTGAAGCACCTTAAAGATTTGGGAAACACCTTGATTGTTGTTGAGCATGATGAAGACACAATCCGTGCAGCAGATTATATTGTCGATGTTGGACCTTATGCAGGTGTGCACGGTGGCGAGATTGTCGCTTGTGGAACTGTCGACCAGCTTTTGAAAAACAAAAAATCAATCACTGCTCAATTTTTGAGAGGGGACGAAAAGATTGAAGTGCCAGCAGAAAGAAGAAAACCAAAAGATTTTATTTCTGTGATTGGTGCAAAACAAAACAACTTGAAAAACATTGATGTGCAAATCCCTACAGGGGTGTTGACTGTTGTGACAGGTGTTTCTGGAAGCGGTAAGTCAAGCTTGGTCAATGGGGTGCTTTATCCTTATTTGTCAAACAATCTCAACAACAGCAAATTGGAGCTTGGAAAATTTAAAGAAATCAAAAACATAGAAGTTTTGGACAAAGTTATTGCAATTGATCAAGCACCAATTGGAAGAACTCCACGAAGCAACCCTGCAACATACACAGGGGTTTTCACTGCAATAAGAGAATTGTTTGCAGCAACACCAGATGCAAAGGCAAGAGGTTACACTGCTGGAAGATTTAGTTTTAATGTCAAAGGTGGAAGATGTGAGACTTGCGAAGGTGCAGGTGTGAAAGAAATTGAAATGTATTTCTTGCCTGACATCACAGTGCCTTGTGAAGTGTGCAAAGGAAAGAGATATAACAGAGAAACATTGGAAGTTAAATACAAAGGCAAAACAATCAGTGATGTTTTAGATATGACTGTCGAAGATGCATTGGCATTTTTTGAAAACATTCCAAACATCAAACCAAAAATTCAAGCGCTTTATGATGTTGGTTTGGGTTATATCAAACTTGGTCAACCTGCAACAACTCTTTCAGGTGGCGAGGCGCAAAGAGTTAAACTTGCGACCGAACTTTCTCGAAAAGAAACAGGCAAGACAATGTATATTTTGGACGAACCTACAACAGGACTTCATATGTATGATGTCAAAAAGTTGATTTCAATTTTAAATCGACTTGTTGAAAATGGAAACTCCGTGCTTGTTATCGAACACAACCTTGATGTTGTCAAATGTGCAGATCACATTATCGACATTGGACCTGAAGGTGGCGACGAAGGTGGCACGATTGTTGCAACCGGCACACCAGAACAAATTGTAGAAGTTGCAGAAAGTTATACAGGCAAATTCTTGAAAAATATTTTCTGGGCAAATGGAAACTAAAAGAGCATTTTTATATGCTCTTTTTTGTTTGTCTGCAAAAATTGACAAATTGTGTCAGATTGTGTAAAATTGTATGGCATGAAAGTAATAAATTTGTCGTCAGGAAGCGACGGAAATCTTACATACATTGAAACGGAAAATTCACGAATTTTGGTGGATATGGGTATTTCATGCAAAGATGCAGAAAGCAGATTGTCGTTGCTTGGCGTTGATGGAAGAAGCATTGATGCAATCATCGTAAGCCACGAGCATGTTGACCACATCAAAGGCATCAATGTTTTCAGCAAAAAATATTCGGTGCCGGTGTATGCGCACAACGAGGTTTGGGCAGGGCTTAATGACAAACTCGACAAAGTGAAAGAAGAAAACAAAAAGATTTTTGTTGATTCGTTTGGCATAAAAGATTTGCTTATCAATCCTGTTGAAGTGCCACACGATGTGAAATGTTTTGGATATAGTTTTGTTGAAAATGACAAAAAAATCAGCATTTTGACCGATTTGGGACACACAAACGACAAGATTTTTAATGTTGTGAAAGGAAGTTCGCTCATTTATCTTGAAGCGAATCACGATTTGAGCATGCTTAGATCTTGCGAAAAATATCCCCTCACTTTGAAGATGCGTATTGCAGGACCAAACGGACACTTATCAAATGAGGCATCTGCACAGTTTATTGAAAAATTGGTGCAAACTGGCACAAAACAAATTGTGCTTTCGCACTTGAGCAAAGAAAACAATTCGCCATCGTTTGCATACGAATATATAACAAATCAGCTTGCACAACATGGGTTGATTGAAGGGGAAAATTTCAAAATTGATGTTGCACTTACAAGGCCAACAACTTTGTTTAAGTTGAAATAAAAAAGATCGACAAATTGTCGGTCTTTTTTATTGATTTGCAATGTTTGTGATTTGATCAGTTGTTGAAAAAATGCGAGCATAAGAAGATTGCTTTTCGCTGTAAATGCCATCTTTGCCAACGATAAAGCTGTCAATAAGTTTGCAGTCAAGATTTTTGAGAAGTTGTTCGATATACAAAACTGCCTCGTGATCATCTGCAGAAGGGAGTGCTTTGCCGCCAGGGTGATTGTGTGCGATGATGATGTGACTTGCTTTTGTTGAAGAAAGAAAGTCGTAAAGCTGATAAGGGCTTATGCCAACTTCTCTGACAAGGTTGAGATCAAAGCGGCGTTTTCCAATCAAAGCAAGGTTGTGATTGAATGCAAAAATAAACAAATTTTCGCTTGTTTGAAAACGAAGTATGCCTTCCAATATATCCAAAAATTGGCCACTGTTTTTAAGGTTGGTTTTTGATGACAACATTGAAGAAGAATACAAATAAAACATTTCGGCAAACATTTTGATTTTTTGAGCACTTTGTTTGCTTATCCCTTTGATGGTGCAAAGTTCTGCAACGGAAGAGTTGACAATGTTTGCAAAGTTTTCGTATTTGTCGAGAAGTCGGTGGGCAAGAGGATTTACATCGCCACGAGGGAAGATGTAGGTAAGAAAAAACTCGACTGACTGAATGTCGCTGACATTGTCTATGCCGGCATTTGTCACAAGGTCTGTGAGTCGTTGTCTGTGCCCAGAATGAATGTTTTTGTTTTCTGTTTTCATAAATTGTCCATTTTTCTGTGTATTTTGACAATATTTTAGAACATTTTTGCATGAAATCAAACATATATAACAGCAAATCTAAATATGGAGGGGTTATGCGAAAGGGTGTGATTGCTGTTTTTCTGGTTTTTGCTTTTGTTGGTTTGTCGGCTTGTGGGATAGATGCAGACAAACTTGTTGAAAACAACATGGCAGAGGTGACAAATGTGTATTATTATGGCGAAGATGATGATTGTTATGTGACTTTGTCAGTTGGCGAGAGGGAAGAGGAATATTTGCTTGATGGGAGATGTGGACAGCTGACAGATTTTGCATTGCTTGTGTTGGCATTTCACAATCCTGTGCAACAAAATGTGATCAAGGCAAATGTGTTGATTGATGATGCTTTGGTTGATGTTGAATTGGAACTTAATGAAAACAACGGAAAATTTATGTGTGACATGGAAAAGAAGTTTTCTGGGAGAGAAAAGGTTGAGATTGAGTTTGACGAAAAACGCATTGTGCTTGATGCAATTTCAAACAGTTTTTTGATTGACAGTGACAAAGCGATCGAAATCGCCTGCCAAGAGTTTGATCAATTGTTGCAACCATTGACAAAATCAAACAAATTGTTGGGCGAAGGATATTTGCGAGTTTTGGACAAAAAGGCAAACAACTTTGATGGTGTGTTTTGGTGTTTTACTTTGCTTGATCGCAGTGGAAATAGTTGGTCGGTGATTATATCCACAGAAGATGGTTCGATTTTGGCAAAATCAATCTAACGACAAAATGTTGTTTTTTGAAAACATTTTTGCTATAATATGTTTATGGGAAAGATGATTCAAGTAAAAGAAGAACAAAAAGAAAGGGTAGTGATTTTCTGCCCTATCGAAAATGATAAAGAAAAAGCATATCAGTTTGCTGAAATCAGCAGACTGTGTTTTTCTGCAGATATGGAAGTTGTCAAGATTTTTTCGCAAAGTATTGATGCTTTCAATCGTCGCACTATTATGGGCGTTGGCAAACTTGCAGAAATCAAAGAATTTTTGAAAGAAAATCCTTGTGATTGTTTGGTGGTTGACTATCAACTTACAGGATCGCAACTTCGCAATTTGTCAGACGAATTGGAAATCAAAGTTTTGGACAGAATTTTGCTTATTATCGACATTTTTGCACTTAATGCAAAATCAAGCGAAGGCAAAATTGAAGTCAAACTTGCACAAGACAGATATCTTTTGACAAGATTGTCATCAATGCAAGGCAGTCAAGGTCGTTTTGGTGGCAGTGGTGCTGGCATGAGAGGTCCGGGAGAAACCAAGTTGGAGCTTGATCGCCGTAAACTTGAAAAAGAAATTTTGTTGCTTGAAAAAGAAATTGAAAAAATCAAAAACAGCAGAAGACAAAACAAAGTGTTGAGAGAAAAAAATGGCATAAAAAATGTTGTTTTGGGTGGTTATACAAATGCTGGAAAGAGTTCGATTTTCAATTTGCTGACAAAAGAAAAAATTTATGCTGATGACAAGTTGTTTGCAACGCTGGATACAACAAGCAGAAGAATGTATCTTGAAGATGGACGATTTTGTTTGTTGATTGACACGGTTGGTTTTATCAGCAAGTTGCCACACGAATTGGTTGAGAGTTTTTCTGCAACACTTGAAGAAGTTGCAGGGGCTGATCTCGTTTTGCATGTGGTTGACATTGCAGACGAATTTTATAAAAAGAACATCGAAATCACAAACAAGATTTTGGACGATATCGGTGCAACAAAAAACAGAATTGTCATTCTCAACAAAAGCGATTTGTTGACAAAACCTATCGAAATTGAAGAAAGACAAATTTTGTTTTCAACAAAAAACAAAGACAATGCTGACAAACTTAAAAACTTTATCAAGCAAGCACTTGATGAATAAAAAAAGAAACCGGTTGAGGTTTCTTTTTTATTTGTTGTTTTCGTTGAGTTTTTTGAGCAAAAAGTCAAGTTCGATGCCGTGCACTGCAGCAGCTTGTTCGATTGTTTCCATTTGGCTTACTGGACATGAAAAGCAATGCATGCCAAATCCCATAAAAACATCTGCAAGTTTTTCGTTTGATTTCATAACTTCGCCAATTGTCATATCTTTTGTGATTTCTTTCTTTTTCATAAACATCTCCTAAAAATTTTTCGGTTTTATTCTAGCACAGCAAGGTGGTGTTGTCAAATCTATTTGTTGAATTGAAAATTAAAAAAGTGCAAAAATGTGGAAAATTTGCACAATTTTGTTGAAAAAGTGGCAAAAACATAAATCATTTCTATTCTTATGCAAAACTGCATAAGTTGTGATATGGGGGAATGGTTGTGAAAAATATTTCAAAAATTGTTGTAGAACTCGCCACCGGCAAAAAGATTGGATATGTGCTTGATGTTTGCATTGATTGGTCTTTGTGCAAAAGGGTGGGGTGGATTGTTGTTGATGAAGAAAGCGAAAATGAATATTTTGTTTTGTGCGAAGATGTGAAAGTTGAAACAAAAAGCTTTGTTTTTGTGGAAAGAGTTGAAGTTTTGCAATTTGAGTTTGATGGATTTGACAATGTGATTGGAAAGATTGTTTTTGATGAAAATTTGCAAAATTTGGGAAAAATCGAAACAATTGAATTTGAAAACAACAAGTGCACAAAATTTGTTACGGATTGTGCTGAAGTGTTGTGCAAACATTTAAAGTTTGTAGGAGAAGATTTTGTTTTTGTTGATTTGAGAAAAAGAAAAAAGATTAAACCAATTTCAATGGTTGTCAAAAAAGATGAAAAAGAGATTTTGGTTGTGGCGCAACAAAAGCAAACTGTGTCGGTGCCAGGGGTTGTCAATTTGAGCGAAAAGAACTATCTTGGCAAACTTTGCATCAAAGATGTGATTGGATACAACAACGAAAGGGTTGTTTGTTGTGGTCAAAAAATAACAAAAGAAATCTTTGAAAATGTCAAAAAACACAACAAATTAAATCAATTGTTTTTTTCAATAAAATAAAAATAAATTAAATAAAAATTGCAAAAAATCGGCAAAAATATTATTTTTTGCCTTTTTTATTTATTTGTTGCGTGTTTTCGTGCATATAGAAATGTCAATTTATTTTTTTATTATTTATTTTTTGATTTTTTTTGTGATTTCTTTTATTGGATTTTTCAATATTATAAATATAATATTTCTCGCAAATTTATTTGTATTTTTAGAACGATTTGTAGTATCATAAATGCAAGAGGGAAAGTATGGTTAGAGTTATTCCAAAAAAAGCAAAAGTTAAATCAGAATTTATGAGAGGTTTCACAGGGCTTGACTTGATCTTGGCTCTTATTTTTATTGCCGTGGCAGTAGTTTTGTTTTTGGCAAACTTCTCATTTCACGTATGGCTTGGTGTTGCATGGTTGATTGTTGCAATCTCAATGTATTTGAAGCCAGCCGATGAAGATCGTTTCTATATCACATTGGTGCACTTGCTGAAATATTCGGTGCAAAAGAAAAAGTTTAGCAAGGGAGATGGTGCCAAGAAGAAATCAACAGTTGGCGAAATGATTGCATACGAAGGTGTGTATCAAGACAAGTTTATCAACTTTGGTCCATACTATGCACAAGTTATTGAAATCGAACCAATGTTTTTCACTTTGTTGACAGAATATTATCAAGACAATGTTATCAATGCTTTTGCCAACGCATTCAGAAGATTGACACCAGATCAAACTTGTTCGCTTGTCAAGATCAGCAAGCCAATGATTTTGGATAGATACATTCATGGCGAAAACCAAAAGTATGATGTGCTTTATGACATGCAATATGATGGACAAATTTCACAAGACGAAATTGATGCCCGTGCTCCGATCTTTGAAGAAAGAGTTACGCTTTACGAATTTATGAACAGACAATCAAAAGTCTACAAAGATCACTTCTATATGGTCGTTTATGACAAGGACATGGAAATTTTGGATACAACCACTTCAGGTATGATCCAAGCAATGGGCGCAGCACTCAACCCAATCACATCACACAAACTTGAAGGAAATGACTTGTATGTCTTCTTGAAGGCAAACCTTACAAAAGAATTTGACGAAAGAGATTTGGAAGTTATGCCAATGTCAGAATATATGAAGTGGGCGACTCCAGAAAAAATCAAATTCAACATCGCAAGATATTTTATTGATGACCAACCTTATCGTTGTTTCAGTTTGACAGACTATCCTTTGCAAGTAGGAAATGCTTGGGGATCACCAGTTTTTCTTTTGGACAGAACTAGAGTTGTAATGAAGTTTACTCCGATTGGAAGACTTGAATCTGAAAAGCAAATCGACCGTGGTATCATGGAAATGGAAACAAAGTTGCAAAAAGCAGGAAAGAGTTCTACTCAAATCGAACTTCAAACTCACTTGGCAACATTGAAAGATTTGCTTCAAAGTTTGAAAAACAGCAACGAACAACTTTACAACGTAAACACTTATGTCATTGCAGAAGATGCTGCAAAGAAAGATGTTAGAGCGATGCTCAAACAATCTGGCTTCAAATATTCTGAATTGTTTGCAAGACAAATTGATGGATTTGTTTCTGCCGGCGTTTCAAGAAGAGATGCAATGGTAAAAAATGCCAGAGGTATCCCAACAACAACTCTTGCTGCGACATTCCCATTTATTTCAAATGCGTTGCAAGATCCAAACGGAATTTATTTGGGAGACAACGAATATCCAGTGTTTGTTGACTTCTTCAAGAGAGATAGAAGCAGAGTTAACTCAAACATGATGGTTATTGGAAAATCTGGTTCCGGAAAATCTTATGCTACAAAAACTTTGTTGACAAACTTGTCAGCCGACAACTGTAAGATCTTTATTCTCGACCCTGAAAACGAATATAAAGATTTGACAATGAGTCTTGGTGGAAAGTTTATCGACGTTGGATCATCACTTCACGGAATTTTGAATCCATTCCACGTTATTTCATCTTTGGAAGCGTCTGAAGACGAAGAAAAAGAAGAGGAAGAAGAATTTGACGATTTTGGAAGACCTATCCAAAAGAAGAAACAACTTGACAAGAAAGTCGACGACTCGTTTGCACAACACTTGCAGTTTTTGGAACAATTCTTTAGAGTTATTTTGGAAGGTATCAACACAGACGCTTTCGAAACACTCAACTCTTTGATTATTGATATGTACAAAGAAAAAGACATTGGTGAAACTTCAAACTTGGCTAGATTGAAGCCAACTGATTATCCAACCTTTGACGACTTGTATGCTTTGATTGTAAAGAGAATTAAAGAAGCGAAAGACGAATTCTCTTTGAGAAGTTTGATGACTGTTGAAACTTACATCAAGAAGTTTGCGACAGGTGGAAGAAACAGTGCGTTGTGGAATGGCCCAACTTCTATTGAAACAAACGAAAACTTCGTTACTTTCAACTTCCAATCATTGGTTGCTGGAAACAACGGACAAATCACAAACGCTCAGATGCTTTTGGTATTTAGATACCTCAACAACGAAGTTATCAACAACAAAGACTTCAACAAAAAATATCGCAAAAACAGAAAAATTATCGTTGCCGTTGACGAAGCTCACATCTTTATTAACCCTAAATACCCAGTAGCTTTGGACTTTATGGCACAGATGGCTAAGCGTATTAGAAAATACGGTGGTATGTTGCTTATCATTACACAAAACATTGCCGACTTCGTTGGTACTGAAGAAATCAGAAGACAATCAACAGCCGTTATCAACGCTTGTCAATATTCTATGATCTTCTCACTTGCTCCGGCAGATATATCCGACCTTGTGTCGTTGTATGAAAAATCTGGTGGTATCAACGAAGAAGAACAAAACACAATCGTTACTGCCGGCGTTGGACAATGCTTCTTGATCACAAGCGCAACAGCCAGAACGACAGTTCAAGTTATTGCTCAACCTTATGTAAGAAAACTCTTTGAAGGTAGATAATTTGATTTATAAACTAAATACAAACTGATAAAAGGAAATCTATGACAAAAACTTTAAGAAATATAATTATATCATTGTGTAGTGTATTTGCATTTTTGTTTGCAGGTTTCTTTTTTGTTGGTTGTGGAGTAGACTACAGCAAGATTCACATCACAGCCAATCGTCAATCAGTAAACTTGGAAGTTGGACAAACTGAGGATATTATCTTCACAATCGAAGGATATCAAAATGGTTTTGACAACTATGTGCATATTGAAGAAGATTCAAACAGAGATTCTTCAATCTTTACTTACACACAACAACAAATGGACAAGTCGAGAATAAGGGTGACTGTCACAGCAACAAATGGTGGCGAAGGAACTCTTACAGTTTCAACTTTTGATGGAATGAAGACTTGCACGGTGTCAATTTTTGTAGAACAATATGCAAAATCTATGGACGCAAAAGATGACATCAACTATGTTTCAAATGACACAATGTTTCAACCAACTTCTGCTTTGGTCGAATTTGATAGTGACTTTGTGACTTATGACAAATTGAACTATTATTATTTCACACCAAACGCAGATTTGGATGCAACATTCTATCTTGATTCAATTGACCTTGAATCAGACAAAGCGATCTTCAAAAACGGAACAGGATCTATCATTGATGGAAGCATTGTTGCTTTTGACAAAATGAAACTTGTTGCTGATGAAGATACGGGCGAAAACAAACTTTTTGCAAGTGTAAACGGATCTGCATTTGCAGAAGTTGACCTTGTGAGCAAGTTTAATATGCTTACTGTTTATGAATGTTCGGTAGGGAACATTGCATATGACAAAATTGTTTATTGTTTGTCAGATGTTTATGTGTTGCCAAGTCTCAAAATTGATGTGTCTGGTGGATATGTTGACACGGTGACTGGCGATGTGGACTATCAACCACTTACAGACAACACAATTTCAATCGTGCCAAACAATATAAACATGACACAATTTGTTTTGAAAATCGAAACAAACATCAAATTGGAAGAAGAATCAATCATCACTTACAAACCTTTGCTTGAAAATGGCTTTGTGAATATCGAACCTTTGGAAGTTGCTGATGAAGGCGAATTTGAAACTTTCTATTGGTTGGTTTCACAAAACTCACAAACACAAACAACAGACTATTTTGATGTTGAAATCTATTATAATGTTGCAAAGGGTGTGCAAGATGACAGTGTCAACGCATTGAGAAGGTTTAGACTTGATGTAAAAATTGCACCAATTGAAGTGACAGTAAACGGAACTTCCGAACCAGAACCAATGGTGGTTTACAACAGTTACAAACTTGATGAATATGGCTGGAACGAACTTTGGGTAAATGTTTTGTCAGGACTCAACTCTCCAGCAAACTACGATGGAATTTGGTTTGAATTTGATGAAACTTATTTGGAAATTATCACAAGTGACAGAGTGAATGTTGTAAACGGCAACGCAAAGCTCTACACTGATTTGAATAGACCATTTTTTGTTAGAGGTGTTGACAAAGCGCCAAAAACAGACAAAACAACACTTGTTATTCACCTTGTGAGCGACATCATTCAAGACGCAGAAGAATTGACATTGGCAATTGACTTCTCGGTTGTTGAAGGTGCAAGCTATTTGAATATTGCTCATGCTTACACAGGTGATGAAAACAGATATTTGAAAGTGGATTATGACGCAGAAGAAGTTGCGTTTGATCAACAACTTTATGCAGAACACAGATTTCAAGGGATTTCATACGAGCATGATGGTGGCGAAGATGTCGTGACAATCATTGCAGACAACGAAAATCCTTATGTTGAAGGTGTTGACGGATTTTTCCTTAACATGAAGGTTGTGCCAAAGAAAGTTGGTAAAGGTGTTTACAAAATCTTCCTTGACAACGGTTTGTCAAGATATGTAAATTTTGAAGTTGTAAAAACTTTGAAAGCAGAAACAACAACCTTTGCTTTGGCAAGTGAAGGAAATGAGGCAGTTTCAAACTATTCTTATTCAAAATATGAAGCAGAATATGAAAATGTGTTAAACATTGAAGTGTTGAACCCATCTACAAAAGATGAAATCACTTTCAACAATTATGCCTTTATCAAGATTGCAGCAAACTTGGCAGGTGAAGGCGTAAAATATATCCCTGGTGATGTAAACATTGCAACAGTGGCAAAAGTAAACGATTTTTACAGAATTGCAACTGTTAAAAATGGTGTGACAGATGTCACATTTACCTTGATGGGAAATACAGTAGATGATTTTAAGGTGGTGAACACAGAACTTACATATTATGCAAGGATTAGTTCTTATTCACTTGTTGACGAATATTATTTGAAGAATGGCGAAGATTATGCCTTGAACAACACTGTTTATTATGGTTCGGGAGTAAGCACAGAAGACAGTTCGGTCAAGTTTGATGTTGTGGCAAACAACCGACAATCAACAAACTTCTATAAATACGAATTTGACAAGAAAGCTATTCCAAACATGTACAACTCTTTTGACTCTGAATTGCCAGATGGCAGCATTGTCTACAACTATACAACTGTAAGCACAGATTATTATTCTGAATTGGTTGAAGAAGAATATGATCAAAAATTTGTATACTATTATGTGCAAAACAGCAAAGGTCAACCATTTGACAAAACAGCAACAGCTGTTGAAATCACAAAACAATGGATTCAAGATGGCACAACACACGAAGAAACTCGTATGGTTTATGTGACATTTGAAACCGGAATGATGTTTAGTTCTGAAGATTTTATCTATGAAGAAAGAGATGAGGGTGGCTCGCTTATGGCGTTGTATACCGTAGAATTCTCAAACATCTATTATCTCGGTGGAAGCATTGGTGGTTTTGGTTATTTTGACCTTGACACTTTGACATATTTTGCAACAGATATGCGTTCGTATTCATTTGTGTTGAGCACAAATCTCAGACAAAGAAATTCGACAAAGAGATATGATGCAAAGATTGTTTCATCTCCATACAAATCAATTGAAAGCATATCACTTTCAACAGCAATAGACGAACTCAACTTTACAAACGACAAATTGTCTTATACTTTGGGTGTTTACACATATCCAACAGATGCGACAAACAAGAGATTGAGAGTTGACTTTGAATTGACAAACGGAAACCCTTATACCGATATGGTTGAGATTGTTGTGGATTATTCAGAACAATCAAAGGGCACTTATACAATTTTTATTTCTTGTGAAAACTTCTATAGAAACAACATTGCAAACATTGTAAACATTGAAGAGTCTTTGACAGGAAGAATTTATGTTTATCCAGCAGAATGGGGCAGCAACTATACTTCTTTGACAAAGAAACCTCTTTGCATTGATGTTCATTATAGAAACGGATCTAGAAACAATCCTTATTTGCTTGAAAAACCAGAAGATATTTTGGCAATCAATGCAAATGAAACAACATTGAAGAGTCATTACGAGCTCAACACAGTGATTGATATGTCTGCAATTTCAGGTGCAACACCAATTGGTATCCTTGAAAGAGAAGGCAACAAAGTGTTGGTTGGTTTTAGTGGTTCGCTTACAGGCACAACTGCTCAAGCTTCAATCACAAACCTTTTTGTAAACAATGCAAACTTTGTGGAAACAGTCGATGGCGTTCAATATGCTGGCTTGTTTGCACAACTCAACGAAATTGTTTATGATGGTGTGACAGGAAACATTATCGAAATTGAAACTCCAATGATTGAAAACATTTTGATCACAGGAAAGGTTGATCTCGATCTTCAAAGAAGTGCCTATGTTGGCCTTGCTGTTGCAATCAACAAAGGTATTGTGAGAAACCTTGGCACAAGAATTGTTGCTGCATCAAGCATTGAAACAGTAGCAAGCACAAATGTTTATTTTGGTTCGGTTGCTGCAGCAAACTACGGACAAATTTTGCAAGATTTCACTTTGTATGAAAGTGGTGCAAAATTTGCTGGACAAAATGCAAAAAATCTTGCATATTTCAACGATTATTTGACAATTGAAGCAGATTCGACAAACTTGTTTGCTGGTGGTGTTGTTGGTGCAACTGCAGGCCTTGTAGAACGCACAACATCAACAGAACTCAAACTTTATGGTTATTCTGCTTATTCGGCATACACTCTTATCAAAGTGTCTGGCGAAACAGTGCAAAATGATTATTCAAACATCTATTTGGGTGGTGTTGCTGGTGCTGTGGCATACAACAACTACAGCAGAAGAACTCACCAAAAATCTATGGTTGCTTATATTTACAACCAAGATTTGGCTGAAACAACAATGCCAATTATGGCAGAAGAAACAGTTGAAAGTGGCATCGCAATCAAGAGCATGCTTGTTGGTGGCGAAATTTCAACACAAGACATTGTTTCAAAAACAGCAGCTGAAAAAGGATACACAGATTATGTTGGTGGTGTGGTAGGTTATGCTCACACTGCAAATGTTGACAGAATTGACATTTGGACAAACAACTCTCGTATCTTTGTCAGAGGATATGACTATGTTGGAACAATTTGTGGTTATGACTTTGTTGACGCATCAGTTGATGACAGATATCGTGTAAACTTTGGTTCTGGAAACTATATTGAAGCAGTTGACGATGGCAGAAACACTCTTTATTCTGCAATGCTCATCAAATTTAAGCAAGTTGCATTTGATGCTGCAGGCGTTTATGGAATGGTTGGAAATGCTAGCGAAACAAGAAGAAGCTATGGTTCGGCATTTAGAGCAGTTTCGTATTTGAAGAGAATTGTAAACCCATCAACAGCGTTGGGTTCTACTTCAGACACTTCAACAACTCACTATTATGGAGATCTTGTTTCTCTCAAGAAAGTGGGCAATGTTTATGAAATCTTCAAAACAGTGTGCTTCGAAACAAAAGAAGTTGGTCTTGGTGAAGATGCTGGAAATCCTTACCTTATGACAAACGGCTCGGTTGAAGGTGTAAGTGTTTACTTTATGTATTATTTTGGTGTTGACAACCGTGTAAGTGGTTCGACAACCGGAGTGGTGCAAGATGAAGTTTTGGCACTCAACACACTTTCTCCAAACTCTGATTTCTATCCAATCAAAATCACAAGTCAAGATGTAAACATTTCGACTGCAGAAAAAGCAGGATTGTTGTCAGTTGACATTCATGGAAACATTACCGCGCATGGCGTTGGTTTGGCAACTTTGACATTGACAAGCATTTTGAATAGAGTAGAATCTAAAACAGTTTATATTTATATTACAAATTACTTCGACAAAGATGTTGCAGGATCAGTATTCTACACAAGCAGAAACGCAAGTGGAATGAATGTTGTAAACGGAAGTCAAGTTTCAGTTTATGGAAATTCAAACACAAACATTTATTTGGTGCCAACATACACACTTGATGACACTGCGACATATCTTGGCGAAAATGACAAATATTCGATCACAAAAGAAGGGGTTTTGTCATACAAAAATGTTGCATACAATTTGACAAGAAACTCTCAATTGTTTGCAGATTGTGACGAAAATGTAAAAACATTCTCATCAGTGCAAGTAAACAAGCAAACAATCATCTTCTATAAGAGTGCAGAAGCGATTGAAGGTGCTGTTGACTCTTACACACTTGTGCCTATGTTGCAAGTTTCTGTGACAATTGGCGAGCAATCATATTTGTTTGTTTACGAATTGTCTGCTTCTGAAATTGATTTGTCTGTTGTTTACAAAGATACAGCATCTGCGATCAGACCAGACAGTGTTGAAATTTCAATCAAAACAAACGAACCTTACACTGACACAGTGACAGTTGACTCAACAAATGATGAAGAATATTTGTTCTACGAAATCTTCTATAGAGAAGGTGATGAAGACAGGCTTGTTCAATCAAGAATGCCTGACAACATCAATGATTGTGACTCTGAGGCAGAGTGGCAAGCATTTGTAAACACACTTTCACTTACAGATGATTTGTTTAATGTTACTCTTGCAAGAAAAGCAGGAATGGTTAATGTTTTTGACTATTCTCTTAGAGTAAATTCTGCAAGTGATGCGTTTGTAAACAGATTTGAAACAGGAATTTTTGGAAAATATGTGATCTTCTTCTATGCGACTGAGCTTTATGATGGTGTGTTTGCAACAGTCGAACTCAACCTTGATGAAGCAGGCGTAAACTATATCACAGCAGACAACTATTCAAACATCAATGATGTTTCAGTGGTTGATGACATCATTGTTCCTGGACAAAACGGTTTGATTGAAGTGTTTGTTGACCCTGTTGAAGCAGTGTTCAACACATTTACAATCGAAAATATGTCACAAAATTCAAGCAAAGATGCAGCAAAAGCATTGTTTACATTTGTTTATGAAAAGCAAGAAGCTGGCAGCGAATTGGAATTTGTCAGAGTTGACACATTTGGAAGTCAAAAAGATGGCAAATTTAGCTTCACATACGACGAAATGATTTCGTTCTTGAACACAGTTTCAGTTTCTTATGTTGGAAAAGTTTATATTATGTACAACATGCCATCAAAGAATGTTTCTGATGGTGTGGCTGTTGGATTTAATGTTTCTGTAACTTATGGAAATAGAGGCGAATTTGCTGAATCTTATCCAGTTTACTTGACAACAAAACTTGGCAGTTATGCCGAACTTGTTTTTGACGACAAGCAAGATGCTGGTGGATATTATTATGTTGCCCGTGGTCTTTCTTATGATTTGACATTAAACTATTATGGTTACACAGCAGATCAAATTGAAATCCAAATCTTGGACGCAAATGGACAACCTTCTGATGCAAGTCAAATTGTTTCAATCAACAAAGTTGGTGCAAAATATGTTTTGACGGTTACATCAGAAAACATTGTTTATGATGGTGGAATTGGAAAAGAAATTATGATCAAGACAATCGGCGAAAAGATTGTCAATGGCGAAGCCGTAAGAAGCGAAGATTCTATCCGTTTGTATGTAATGGAATATGTGTTTAACTATGTGTATGAAGAAGGCGTTTATCTCGACCTTGTAAGAGGCATGGTTGATGGCGTTATCTCAACAGCAATCGGAAATCCTTACGAACTTCAACTTTCAATCAGAAGCTTCCTTGAATATGACAAATCAAACCCAATCGTAAGCAACGAAGTTGACACATTTGTTGGTGAAATGTCAAGCAATGTCACATGGACAGTTTATATGAATGGCGAGGACACAGTTTTGTCAGGCGATTCTCAAATTAGAACTGACTATTATCAAATTGCTGGTTACACTGTAACTCCACTTAGAGTTTACAATTCAAAAACAAGTGATGTTTATTCATTCTCAATGGATTCTTATTACACAATGAGAAACGGTGTTTATACTTACAGCGCAACAAGAGATGGTGCTGAAAGAGTTTATACTGTTTTCGAATTTGATGTGCATGATCAAAGCACACAAGACAGTCCTATCCCAATTGAGGACTACAACGATTTGATCGAAAAGATGGCAGATGGCGAGTGGTATATCTTGCTCAACGACATTGTTTTGCCAAGCATGGAATATGCGGCAATCAATGATGTAGAACAATTTGTTCCACTTACAGCAAGAATTGCTGGACTTGACGGAAATGGCTATTCTTTGCAATTTGCAGGCACTTATGATTTTGGCTCAGCAACACAAATTGGTGTGTTTGCAACAAATGAAAGTGATGCAATTTTGCAAAATGTTACAGTCAGAATGACAAGTGACACAATTTTCAAAACTGGTGCAGGATCATTTGATGTAGGGTTGTTGACTGCAAGCAACGAAGGCATCATCACAAACTGCTCGGTTGAGGCTTCAAACAACTCAACACTTTCTGTTGTATGTTCGGAAAAAGCCTCTTCTGCTTATGTTGCTGGTTTAGTCGGCAAAAACAATGGCTATATCACAAACTCAAGAAGCAAGGTAAGCATCTTTAGTAATGTAAACTTGGCTGGTTTTGTTGGTGAAAACAGCGGAACAATTGCAAGTTCTTATTATATGGGCGCAAGCTTGCGAAATGAAACAACAACTACTGCCGAATACACCGCAGGATTTGTTGTGACAAACACAAATTCAGGAAGAATTTTCACTTCTTATGTAAGTGGAACTCCAAGTGCAGACAGTATGTATTATAACAAACGATCTGAAAACGAAATCAGATCAAGCAACAGCCTTGCTGGATTTATTTATTCAAACGAAGGCACTGTTGCAGATTGTTATTCAAACATTCAATTGAAGCAAAGCGGAACTTATGCATCAGGCTTTGTATTTGAAAACGGTGGAAATATTGCAAGATGCTTCTCAACTTGCATTATGGAAAATGACCAAACTTCAAACTATGGTTTTGCAAGGACAAACTATAAGGGATCTATTCAAGGAAGTCTTGAAGACTGTTATTATTTGCAAGACAGTGGGCTCAACGAAAATATTGGGGAGATTGCCCTTGAAGATTCAGAAGGACTCAAACCTTTGTCTTGTACAGAATTTGGCAACATGGAAAACTTTAAAAACTATGTTTATGTTGAAGGAAGAGATATCAATTCGGTTTGGTTCTTTAATAACAACACCACCGATTATTCAAACTTCAATTCTGCGACATTCAATGCTGGCAGATTGGAACTTGTTTCTGCAAACATCATTGCATATTCAAGAAGACAATTGGATCGCATCGAAACAATTGTTGATGACAAGGGTGCAACTTCTGCAAGATATGTTTACATTTATGCTCTTTCAAGTCAACCTTTGGGTTCGGTTTACAACCCAATCCTTATCAATGACTACAAGACAATGGAAACTTATATCTCAAGAGAAAACACAAATGCTGGATTCAACTATTCTTATTATCGTTTGATTTCAGATGTGACTTACGAAGGTTACACAGAAAACAGTCAATTGTTTAAGACAAAGTTTGTTGGTTACCTTGAAGGAAACTTTATGAAGATTTCAGGTGTAACACTCGTTGACAGCGAATCTGTAAACTATGCTGGTCTTTTTGCAGAAGTGGGAAGATCAGGTTTGACAGACGCTGTTGGAACTTTGATGAACTTTACTTACGAACCATTGGGCGTTTCATTTGCAAACGCAAATTCAGTTGGTGCTCTTACAGGAAGACTTGATGGTGGAACAATCGTCAATGTTGACATTGTCAGAGACAGTGCAGATGCAGTTTATGTTGAAGGAAACAACATTGTTGGTGGTGCCATCGGTGTTGCTGTTGGAAATTATAAAATTCAAAATCTTTACTCTCAAGTGGGAGCTATTGTAAGAAACTGGAACATTGGTGGATCGGCATTTGTTGATGGCGAAGATATGGGCAGATACTCTTACGCAGGATCTTTGGTTGGCGTTTTGAGTGGAAGAGGTTATATCTACAACATCAAAGTTGACGAAGTGGTTTCTGTTTATGCAGATACTGCTGGGCTTGTCTTTGGATATATCGACAGTGGTGCAACAGCAGAAAAGATTGATGTTTTGGTTGATGACAGCATGATCATCAGTGCCTATGGATATGGTGGTTTTGTTACCGGCGAATCTAGAGGAACTGTGAAGAATGTTAATGTTCACGGAAGTGATCAAGCATTTACAAACATCAAGCAAGTGTTTACTGCTGAAGGTATTGGTGGTTTTGCTGGATTGATCAGTGGTGGAAGTGTCAGCGATGTGACAATTTCAAAATCAATCAGTGTCAGCACACAAAGTACTCAAAACGGAATTCAAAACCTTGGTGGTTTTGCAGGCGTAATCAACGAAGTTGCTGAAATTTCAAACATCAAAGTTTCTGGCGAATTTACCGGATTCCAATATGTAGGTGGAATTGTTGGCACAATCAACAACAAAACTGGTCGTGTTGTGTTTAAGGACATTGTGCTTGAAATGGGCAAACTCAACCTTTATGGACACAGAATGGACGAAACCGGCATTGGTGGTTTGGTTGGTTGCATTGTTGACAATGGTTCGTTTGCACTTTCTGCAACAACCGGAAACAGAAACTACTTCAATGTTGTTGCAAATCAATCTATTTATGTCTATGCATCAGATATTGACTCTGGCGTAGGTGCAGTTGTTGGTTTGAATGTTGGTGTTATGGAACAATCGGTTGAATCGACTGATTCTACAATTTCAGCTACAGTGCATGTTTATGACTTGGTTTCAAACGAAGGCAAGGAAGAATCGTCAAGCACATTGAAAGTTTCATCAACTGGAAATCTTACAGGTGGTGAAGTAGAATTGGAAGGTGGCGAAATCAAGACAATCATCACAAGAAGAATTACTCTTGCCACAGATTCAAACTATTATTGCAACATTGTTTACATCAGACCAAACGCTGATGAATCTTCAAACTCATACAATTTGTATGCATCAATGTATGGACTTGCAAAGGTTTTTGAGGCAGAATAATCAAAACAAAACGGGCTCACTGAAAGGTGTGCTCGTTTTTTGTTTGGTGAAATTTTTGAAAAATGTGCCAAAAATATTTGCAGAAAAATATTGATTTGTGCTAACATGGTGATATAAGCCAGAATTTTCCTATTTTGGAAACTTTTTTTGAAAATCTATTTACTTTCTATCTAGAATTTGTTAAAATTTACTAGTTAGTTGGCGCAATGTTGAAGAATATTTACCATATTTAACTTAAAAGAAAGGAATAAGGAGGTTTCTTGACCCCCATATTCCTTTTTTTTGAAAATTTAACAAGAGGGGTTTATTATGTCAGATTTTTTGAAGAAACAAAAATTTGGAAAGGCGGAAAGATATACTTTCGCTCAGCTTAAAGATTATATCGATATTCCACCACTTCTTGAAATCCAAAAAAATAGCTTTAAGGATTTCATCTCAAACGGAATCAAGGAAGTGCTCGATGAATTTTCTCCAATCGTAGATTATTCAGGAAAGGCAAAACTCTATTTCCTTGAACCAATTTTGGATGCTCAACCTAAATATGACAAAAAGGAATGCAAGAGAAGAAGCGTAACATATTCAGTTCCACTCAATGTGAAAGCTCGTTTCGTTGTTGAAGAAACAGGACAAGCTGTTGAAGATGTTGTTTTCTTGGGTGACATTCCTTACATGACAGAAGATTGTTCTTTTATTTTCAACGGTGTTGAAAGAGTTGTTGTAAACCAAATTATCAAGTCGCCAAACTATTATCTTTTGAGAGATAAAGCGGGAGACAACAGCACACTTAGAGGACAAATCATTCCAAAGCGTGGTATGTACATCGAATTTGAACAAGGTGCAAACGAAGTTTTGAAAGTTGTTCTTGACAGAAAACACAAAGTTACTTTGGGACTTTTCCTTAAGTGCTTTGGTTACACTGCAGACGAAATTTCAAAATTGTTTGGTGGACACAGACTTGTAAAGAATGTTTTGGAAAAAGAAACTCAAAACACTCAAGAAGAAGCTTTGTTGGAATTTGCTAGAAAAACTAGACCAGCAGATGTCCCTTCAGCAGAAACAACAAGAAGTTATCTCAACCTTTGGTTCTTCTCAGAACAATGGTACAACCTTTCTAGAGTAGGAAGATACAACCTTAACAAAAAACTTTCTATCGCTAGAAGAATCAGAGATCACATCTTGGCTGAAGATGTTGTTTCTCCAGATGGCGAAATCATCGCTAAAGCAGGAACTGTTGCTGATGTCGAACTTGCAAACAAAATCCAAGCAAGTGGTGTAAACGAAGTTTGGGTGCAACTTGACGACAAGAAGCATTTGATCCGTGGTAACAACAGAGTTAAACTTTCAGATGTTTTCCCTTGCGACGAAAAGAGTTTGGGAATTTTGGAAGAAGTTTATTATCCAGTGCTTGCAGAACTCTTGAAAGAAAACAAGACAAAAGAAAAGAGAATGGCTGCGATCAAAGAACACGCAAAAGATTTGATGATCACAACACTCACAATGGACGATATCTTGGCTTCTATGAGTATGTATCTTGATGTTTTGGAAGGAATTGCTAAAACAGACAAGATCGAACACTTGTCAAACAAGAGAATTGCAACTGTTGGCGAATTGTTCCATGATCACTTCCGTTCTGGTGTTACAAAACTTGTTGCAAATGTTAGAGAAACATTGCAAGGTAAAGAACTTTCAGAAGTTACACCAAGACAAATCGTAAATCCAAAAGCTGTCAACAGAGCTTTGAGAGATTTTGTGGCATCTTCTCAGTTGTCACAACTTATGGACCAAGTAAACCCACTTTCAGGCATTACACAAAAGCGCCGTGTATCTGCTGTGGGCCCTGGTGGTATTAAGAAAGAAAGAGCTGATGCTGAAGTGCGTGATATTCACTACACAAACTACGGCCGTATCTGCCCTATCGAAACTCCAGAAGGTCAAGCGATTGGTTTGGTTAACACTTTGACAAGCTATGCAAAAGTAAACGAATATGGTTTCCTTGAAACTCCATACAGAAGAGTTGACAAAGAAACAGGAAAGGTTTCTGGTAAGTGCGAATACTTCATGGCTGACATTGAAGATACAGCATATATTGCTCAAGCAACAGAACCACTTGATGAAGAAGGAAGACTTCTCAACAAGAGAATTGTCTGCAGACACAAAGATTATGCTATCGAAGTTCCTGCAAGACAAGTTGACTTTGTTGATGCTTCTCCAAGACAATTTATTTCAGTGGCAACATCACTTATTCCATTTGTAAACAGCAACGAAGCTAACCGTGCGCTCATGGGTGCAAACATGCAGAGACAAGCTGTGCCTCTTCTTAGAGCAGAATCTCCAATCGTGGGAACTGGAATGGAATCAAAAGTTGCAAAAGACTGTGGATACACACAACTTGCAAAAGAAGATGGTGTTGTTGAATATGTAAGTGCTGATGAAGTTAGAATCAAAAATGTAAACGGAAATGTTGACATTTACAACTTGATCAAATTTGACAAAACAAACGACGAAACTTGCTTCAACCAAAAACCATGTGTTAAGAAAGGTGAAGAAGTTAAGAAAGGTGATGTAATCATTGATGGTTACTCAACAGACAACGGAGAATTGGCTCTTGGAAAGAATGTTCTTGTTGGTTATATGAACTGGGAAGGATACAACTACGAAGACGCTATTCTTATCAATGAAAGACTTGTAAGAGAAGATGTTTACACATCTATCTGCTTGAAAGTCGAAGAACTTAAATGTAGAACAACAAAACTCGGTGATGAAGTTATCACAAGAGATATTCCAAACCTTGGTGAAGATGCTCTTAAAAACCTCGACGAAAACGGTATTGTTAGAGTTGGTGCAGAAGTTAGAGCAGGGGACATCTTGGTAGGAAAAGTTACTCCAAAGGGAGAAACAGAACTTTCTCCAGAAGAAAGACTTTTGAGAGCTATCTTTGGTGAAAAAGCTAGAGAAGTTAGAGACACATCTTTGAGAGTTCAACACGGAAAAGGTGGTGTGGTTGTTGATGTTCAAGTGTTTAGCAGAAAGAACAAAGACGAACTCGAACCTGGCGTAAACGAACTTGTAAAAGTTACTATCGCTCAAAAGAGAAAGCTTTCAGTCGGAGACAAAATGAGTGGTCGTTACGGAAATAAGGGTTGTATCTCAATCGTTATGCCTGAAGCTGACATGCCATTTATGGCAAACGGCCGTCCACTTGACATCGTGTTGAACCCACTCGGCGTTCCTTCACGTATGAACTTGGGCCAAGTGCTCGAAGTTCACTTGGGACTTGTTGCTGGCTCACTTGGTTGGAAAGTGGCTACACCATCATTTGACGGTGCTGATGCAGACAAGATCCAAACACTTTTGAAAGAAAACAACTTCCCAGAAGACGGCAAGATTCAACTTTATGATGGAAGAACTGGTGAACCATTTGAAAACAAGACAACTGTTGGTATGAAGTATATGCTTAAACTTAACCACATGGTTGACAGCAAGATTCACGCTCGTTCTATTGGACCATACTCACTCATCACACAACAACCACTTGGTGGTAAGGCATTGTTTGGTGGACAAAGATTTGGTGAAATGGAAGTTTGGGCTTTGGAAGCTTATGGTGCATCTCATGTGCTTCAAGAAATCCTTACAGTTAAGTCAGACGACGTTGTGGGAAGAACAAAAACATTTGAAGCGATTATTAAAGGACAACCAATCGCTGAACCTGGAATTCCTGAATCATTTAAAGTTTTGGTTAAAGAATTGCAAGCTCTTGCGCTTGATGTTAAGATCTTGACTGAAAACGATGAAGAAATCGAACTTCCAGAACTTTCACAAGACGAACAAGACAAGGTTACACTTGACAATGACGTTGAGAAAGATTTGAAAAATGTCACAATTGACATTGATGATATGATTGCTGGTGAAGAAAAGAGCGAAGTTGAAAAAGAAATCGAAGAACAAACTTCTACACCTGCTGGATTTGACGAAATCGACTTGTTTGACGATTTTGGAGACTTTGACGAATAAAACTAGTATAAAAAAATACAATTTTGAGTAAAAGTGCAAGCCAAAGAGTTTGCAATTAAGGGGAATATAATATGTTTGAACTTAATAATTTTGAAAAAATTAAAATTGGTATTGCTTCACCTGAAAAAATCAGAGAGTGGTCTCACGGAGAAGTAACTAAACCTGAAACAATCAACTACAGAACTCAAAAACCAGAAAAAGACGGACTTTTCTGCGAAAAGATTTTTGGACCTAAAAAGGACTGGGAATGTCATTGTGGAAAGTATAAAAGAATCCGTTATCGTGGTGTAGTCTGCGACAAGTGTGGGGTTGAAGTTACAAGAAGCAAAGTTCGTCGTGAAAGAATGGGTCACATCGAACTTGCTTGTCCTGTTACACACCTTTGGTATTTCAGATCTGTTCCATCAAGAATCGGCACATTGCTTGATTTGACTCCAAAGACTTTGGAACAAATTGTTTATTACATCAACTATGTTGTTACAGATCCAAAAAACACAGATTTGTTGTATAAACAAATTTTGAACGACAAAGAATACCGTGATGCTATTGAAAAATATGGCTACGGCAGCTTTGATGCAGGAATGGGTGCTGAAGCAGTTAAAGTTTTGCTTTCTCATGTTGATTTGGACAGAGATAGTGAAAGCCTTAAAGAAGAACTTAAAACTGCAAAGGGACAAAGAAAAATCAAAGCAGCAAAGAAATTGGATGTTGTTGAATCATTCAGAAAGAGTGGAAACAACCCAACTTGGATGGTGCTTGATGTTATCCCTGTGCTTCCACCAGAATTGAGACCTATGGTTGCTCTTGACGGTGGCAGATATGCAACAAGTGACTTGAACGATTTGTATCGTCGTGTTATCAACAGAAACAATCGTTTGAAAAAGTTGATGGAACTTGGTGCTCCAGATGTTATTGTTAGAAACGAAAAGAGAATGCTTCAAGAAGCTGTTGACAACTTGATTGACAACGGTAAGAGAGGCAAACCTGTTCAAGGTTCTAAACAAAGAGATTTGAAATCACTTACTGCTATGCTTGGTGGTAAGCAAGGTAGATTTAGACAAAACCTTCTTGGTAAGCGTGTTGACTATTCAGGCCGTTCAGTTATCGTTGTTGGACCAGAACTTAAGATGTATCAATGTGGTCTTCCAAAAGAAATGGCATTGGAACTCTTCAAACCATTTATTATCAACAGACTTATTGATTTGAACGAATCAAACAACATCAAGAGTGCAAAGAGAATGATCGAAAGAGAAAAGCCAATCGTTTGGGATGTTTTGGCTGATGTTATCAAAGATCACCCAGTGCTTTTGAACAGAGCTCCAACACTTCACAGATTGTCAGTGCAAGCTTTCGAACCTGTTTTGGTTGAAGGTAGAGCGATCAAACTTCACCCATCAGTGTGTGCAGCGTTCAACGCCGACTTCGACGGAGACCAAATGCCTGTTCACATTCCACTTTCAATTGATGCAAGAACCGAAGCTAGAACATTGATGCTTGCTTCAAACAACATCTTGAAATTGTCTGATGGTGAACCAATCGTTACACCAGCACAAGACGTGGTGCTTGGTTGCTATTATTTGACATTGATTAAGCCAGGCGCTAAAGGCGAAGGCTCAATCTTTGCTTCTAAAAACGAAGTTATCTATGCATACCAAACAAAAAATTTGGATTTGCAAGCTGAAATTACAGTAAGACTTTCTAAAGAAATCGATGGAAAAACATATTCTAAGAGAGTTACAACATCTGTTGGTAGAATTTTGTTTAACAACATTATTCCACAAAACCTTGGTTATGTAGACAGATCAACTCCAGAAAATATGTGCGACCTCGAAATCAACAAGCCTGTTATGAAGAAAGAACTTAAGAAACTTGTTGCTGATTGCTATGACAAATTTGGCACAACAGAATGTTCTAAACTTGTTGACAGACTTAAAGAAACAGGTTACAAATATTCAACATTGGCTTCAGTTTCTGTAAACATCTATGACATTCAAGAACCAGCTGAAAAAGCTGAAATCTTGAAAGAAGCAGAAGCTAAAGCTCTTGAAAATGAAAAGTTGCTCAAGAGAGGTCTTATCACTCTTGAAGAAAAGATCAACGAAAACGTTGCAGTTTGGAATGATGCCGTAAGCCAAGTTACAACAGCAGTTGTAAAGAACATGGACGCATTCAACCCATTTAGTTTGATGGTCGTTTCTGGTGCCCGTGGTAACAACACACAGCTCAACCAAGACTGTGGTATGATTGGTATTAAAGCGACAGCTTCTGGTACTAAAAACGACACACCAATCAAATCTTCATTTAAGCAAGGTTTGACACCAATCGAATACTTCATCAACTCTCGTGGTTCTCGTAAAGGTTTGTCCGATACAGCCTTGAAAACAGCTGACTCTGGTTACTTGACAAGAAGACTTGTTGACATCGCTCAAGATGTTGTAATCACAACTGAAGACTGCTTTGAAGATGCAGGCGAAAAAGTTAAGGGTGTTGTTGTTTCTGATATTGTTAAAGACGGATTTGTTCAAGAATCTTTGGACGAAAGAATTTACGGTAGAGTTGCTGTTGAAAACATTGTTGATCCTAAGACAAAAGAAATTATTGTTGAAGCAAACACAATGATTTCAAAAGAACAAGCATCTCAAGTCGTTAAGGCTGGAATCAAAGAAGTTGCTGTTCGTTCGCTTATCACTTGCCGTTGCAAACATGGTGTTTGTGCAAAATGTTACGGAAGAAGTTTGGCTGGAAAAGAAATGGTTACTCTTGGTGAAGCAGTTGGTATTATCGCTGCTCAATCAATTGGTGAACCTGGTACACAGCTTACTATGAGAACATTCCACACAGGTGGTGCTGCTGTCGCTGCCGATATTACACAAGGTCTTCCTAGGGTTGAAGAAATTTTTGAAGCAAGAAGACCAAAGGGTGAATGTTTGCTTTCAGAAGTTTCTGGTAAGGTTAAGATTAAAGAAGATGCTAAGACATATCAAATCACAATTGTTACAGGTGAAGGTGACATTGATTACGAAGTTAAGAAACCTGCAGTTTTGAAGGTTAAAAACGGCGAAACAGTAGAACCTGGCACACAACTTACTGCTGGTGCTATCAACCCTGCTGACTTGTTGACAACAAAAGGTCTTAAAGGTCTTCAACAATACTTGCTTTCAGAAGTTATCTCTGTTTATAGAAGCCAAGATGTTAAGGTTAATGACAAACATATCGAAATCATCATCAGACAAATGCTTAAGAAAGTTAAGATCGAAGATTCTGGTGACACAAATCTTCTTACTGGAGATGTTGTTGACATTTCTCGTTGTGAAGAAGAAAACGAAAAGACACTTCGTGCTGGTGGCAGACCTGCAATCGCAAGAAGAATCCTTCTCGGTATCACAAAAGCTTCTCTTTCAACTGAATCATTCTTGTCTGCATGTTCGTTCCAAGAAACTTCAAGAGTTTTGACAGACGCTGCGCTTAAGGGCAAGGTTGATAATTTGATCGGTATCAAAGAAAATGTTATCATCGGAAAACTTATTCCTGCTGGTAGCGGTCTTAAGAAATATAGATCAGTTGTTCCTGTTAAAGTTGAAGCAGAAGAAATTGCTGAATAACAAATCAAAGACTGGGTTTTTGCCTAGTCTTTTTTGTTGTGTAAAATCGGCTTATTTTCAAGCAAACGGCAGTCGGCGAATTGGGTGCTGTTTAAGCAACAAAAGTGGCAAAAATGGGCAAAATTTCGCAAAAAATCAATATTTTTGAAAAAGTTGGCTGGTTTTTGAGTGCTTATACAAAACAAACAAATCAAAAAAAAGAAAAAAGAGCAAAAAATCGGCTCTTTTTTGGTTTTGCTATTGAAAAGTGGTGATTTTGGTGCTATAATTCAAACACAAAAGCAAAAGGGGAAATGTTATGTTTGTAGATGGAAAGTTTGTTTGTGCCGATATGGATTTGCAAGAGTTTGCAAGAGATGAAAATTTTGACAATTTTGTAAAGGTTAAGGCATATTTAGCAAGTCTTGCAAAGAAGAGATATGTGGGTGAAGA
This sequence comes from Candidatus Caccovivens sp., assembly GCA_045650745.1. Taxonomy (GTDB): domain Bacteria; phylum Bacillota; class Clostridia; order Christensenellales; family UBA1242; genus Caccovivens. The sequence goes on along the minus strand of JAZRRN010000048.1, from coordinate 14,525 downwards.
ATATAAAATGCACTTGATTAGAGAAGATTTGATTTATCTTGCACAAAGAGGCGATTTGAGAAGTTTGGCAATGTATTTGGAAATGGAAGAAAAGGAAAGATTGCTTCCAGAACTTGTTGCAAAAGCAAAAGAAATCGAAGCAAAATCAGGCAAAAAAACTCCAGAAGAATGGCTTGTGATTGCTTCTTTGCACATCAACGATTATATGAATGTTGCTATCAATGATGACATCAACTCGGTGAAAAAACTCAACAAACAACTCGACTGGTTGTGGGTTAGATACAACGAACTTCTTGATCAAAGAGATCATGGCAGATATTGGGATCCATTTACGGCAGAAAGATTTTCAAAAGAAGATTTCAAAGAATATGTCGTAAATGCAAGAAGACAATATTGTTGGTATATGAACTTTGTAAACAGTGGTGCTTATGCAAATGCAATCAAGCAAGCGATGGTTGGATATTATGAAAGATACGAAAAAACAAAAAATCCAGTTGACATTTGGACATTTGCCGAACTTACACACAGCCCAGCAAAGTTTTATATGGAATATAAACTTGCCGAAGCAAGAACTGGCACAGAATATTGCTCATGGAAACTTGAAGACAAGTTGGTAAGAGAATATGGCAAAGCAAGAAAAACTTGTGATTTGATCGAAAATTTTATCAGAGCGAAAACACTTGACATTTATGGTCCACAAGGTCTTGTTGCAAGTGTTAAATATGATCGTGACATCGAAAAACAAATTCACGCAACAGGAAATCAAATTTATTCGATTAGACCACTTTCAACAACAGGCACAACTTCAAGCAGAGACAGAATTGGAAATGCATAAAAGTATAAAAAATTAAACAAAAACGGGAGAAATATTAGCTCTCGTTTTTTTTGTTTAAGTCAACAAACACATCAAATTTGTTTGACTTTTTCTTTCGGGGGGGGGTATACTCAAAGTGAGTATTAATTGAATTTCGAGGTTATACTAGATTAAACAAAAAAAAAGGAGAACAAAATGGCAAAAGACAAAAACAAAAAGAAAGTGCCTTTCAATGTGTTTAAGAAAGGTTTTGTAGGAGCATTGCTTGGTGCAACAATCCTTGCAGGTGGCGTTGGTCTCGCAGGTTGTGGACAAGCAGGTCCACAAGGTCAACAAGGTCCACAAGGAGAACAAGGACCAGCAGGAACAAATGGCTCAACTTGGTATTCTGGCTCTCAATACGACCCAGCACAAGGTGTTGCAGGAGATTTCTTTTTTGACACTGACGATGGAAGCATTTATGTAAAACTTGCATCAGGCTGGACTGCCATTTCAAATATTACAGGTCCAGAAGGAGACCCAGGTGAAGATGGCAAAGATGGCGCGTCTTGGCTTACTGGCACAACAGAACCTACAGCAGCAGTTGGAAAAAATGGTGACACATATTTGGACATCTCAACAAACTTTGTTTACACAAAAACAAATGGCGTTTGGACAAAAATGGGCGAAATTTCTGGTGACAGAGATGTAACAATTGTTGATCAAAGCCCTTGGGTAGGAAAAACTGCAGTGTTTGTTGGTGACAGCATCACAAAGGGAAGTGGCTGTGATGGTCAAAAATACTGGGAAATTTTGGCAGAAGAACTTGGCTTTGCAAATGTTGTTGGCATGGGAGTTGGTGGCTCTTGCTGGAGTGTAAAAAGTGATTATGGCACCGGAAACAGTCCTCTTATCAACAGATATCAAACAATCCCAGAAGCAGATTTGATCCAAATTTTTATGGGCACAAACGACTATGGACATGGCACTCCACTTGGATCAATTGATGACACAACAGATGTTTCTTTCTATGGTGCTTTGAATGTGATTTTGCCAGCATTGCAACAAAAATATCCTTCAAGCAGAATTGTTGTGGTTACTCCACTTCACAGATATAATGCAGACACAAACAAAAATGATTTGAATTACGACTATGAAGCACACCCAGTAACAGGCAAAACATTGAAAGATTATGTTGATGCAATGAAAGAAGTTTGCGAAAGATATTCAATCCCTGTGATTGATATGTTTTCAATCAGTGGTTTGAACCCAATTGTTGAATCAATCAAAAATATGTATATGCCAGATGGTTTGCATCCAAATGCAGAAGGACACAAACTTATGGCAAACATTATGAAATATCATCTCAATTTGTTTGCTAGAAGTGGCAACGAAGAAGTTGTTGCTCCACAATATGAATATGAAATCAAAGCAGGAAATGCTTTTTCAACAGACCCTACGACAGCGACAACCCTTAAAAGAGCAACGACAGTCAAAAACACTCAACTTAAAAAGGGTGATGTGGTTTCTGTAAAAAATGCAGCTATGCACGGCTTGGCAGTTTATGCACAAACAGGCGAAGCGATTGCTGCATCTTCAAGCATTTCTGGTGGTTTTGTAGACACATTTGAAATTCAAGAAGATGGTTGGTATGGTTTTGTGTTGTCTATGGACGATGGCAGTGATTTCAACTTCTTGACAATGAGCAAAGAGTTTTATGATTATGTGACAATTACTCCACCAACTTCAACACCAGAAGAACCAGGTGATGGTGGCGAAGGTGAAGAAGGGGAAGAACCAACAGATCCTACACCAGGTGAAGGTGAAGATGATGGCGAAGTCGCAGAAAGTGCCTTGGTGACCGGAAATAAATTTGGCACAACCGACAATGTGCTTTTAGACACAAGAAGAGCAACTGTAACAAAAAACATTTATATCAATGGTATTGCAACTGTTTCAGTGAAGAATTCTGCTGTTAAATTTGCAGTTTATGCACAAACAGGAGAAACAATCACTGTAACTGAAGGTCTTACAAGCCTCACAGGTGGTTATAATGAAGGGGAATATTTAATCACAGCACCAGGTTGGTATGGTTTTGTGTTGGCTACAAAAGATGACAGCAATTTCAACTTCTCGACAATGAGCAATGATTTGCTTGATTACATTTCTATCGAAGTAAATGAAATCCAAACTTTTGAAGTGACATTTGAAGCTGGCTCTAAATATGGAGCTGGTTATGAAGAGGATGTCAAGAGAGCTTCAACAGTCAAAAATGTATATTTGACTGCAGGCACAACAATTGTGAAAGCAAATGCTGATTATGCTTATGCTGTTTACAAACAAACTGGCGAAACAGAAATCACAACAGGAAGTTCTATTTCTGGTGGTTGGGATGCAACAACTTTTGTGATTGCTGAATCTGGTTGGTATGGTTTTGCACTTAAAAAGGTTAGCGAAGCAGCATTTGATTTTGAGTCAACAGATTCTGCTGATTTGGCAAGTTATGTGACAATTTACAAAGCGTAAAAATCAATCAAAACAAAAAAGAGTGAACTTTTCACTCTTTTTTTTGTTTGCAAATTGTTTGACTTTTTGCTTCGGGGGGGGGTATACTCAAAATGAGTATTATTGATTTTGTTTGGCATACTAAATCAAGAAGGAAAAAGGAGACAAAAATGGCAAAAGACAAAAACAAAAAGAAAGTGCCTTTCAATGTGTTTAGAAAAGGTCTTGTCGGTGCAGCACTTGGTGTGGCGATGTTTGCAGGTTCTGTAGGCATGCTCGCAGGTTGTGGAGCTGGCGAAAAGGGCGATCCTGGTGCTCCAGGTGCTCCTGGAACAAATGGTTCAACTTGGTATAATGGAGAGGCTGATCCAACAAGTGCAATTGGTGTTTTGGGCGACTATTATTTTGAAACCGACACAGGCAATGTTTGGTTTAGAGGAGAAAGTGGCTGGGCTGTGATTTCAAACCTTCATGGCGAAGATGGTGAAGGCGAAACTGGCCCACAAGGTCCTGAAGGTCCACAAGGCCCAGAGGGTGAACAAGGTCCAGAAGGCGAAAAGGGTGAAACTGGAGAAACTGGTCCACAAGGTCCAGAAGGCCCTGCTGGAAAAGATGGCTCAGTATGGCACAGTGGTGCAGTTGTGCCAAGTGACACCTTGGGAGCAGATGGAGACTTCTATCTCAACACCGTAAATTATGATATTTATCAAAAGACATCTGGCAGTTGGACAAAGATTGGAAACATCAAAGGTGCTGATGGCAAAGACGGAAACGATGGTGCTGACGGCACTGACTCTCCCATAGCAAGCCAAGCAGAATTTATGCATATTTCTTTTGATGATGTGACTTACTGTTTTCAAAACTTGAAAAACAAAGCCGCAACATACACAAGCTTGTATGACGAACCATTCTTTGCTTGGCTCAAAGGATTGAACGAACAATATGGTGCAAAATTTAGTTTGTATGTTTACAACGATGCAATTTCAGGAGTATCAAACAAATTTGCAGCAGAGTTTCTTGCCGCAAAAGATTGGCTTAAGATTGGTTTGCATGCGACAAGCAGCAGTGCACAATTTGGAAGTTCTACATATGACCAAGGAAAAAATGCTTGGAACAGTTTTGTTGACAATGTGGTAAGAATCACAGGATCATATCTCAACATTGACAGAATCCCAAGACTTCACACATTTGCAGGAAGTTTGGAAGCTTTGAGAGGTATGAGAGATGCAAATTGTGGGGCTCTCGGCTTCTTGTCAGCAGACGACAGCAGACTTTCATATTATTTTGACACAGAATTGATGCAATATATGTATTCAAACGACCATGTGACTGATTACGAAAATGGCTTAGTGTTTTTGACAACTGACCTTCGCACAGATTGGTTTAAGTCAGATTTTTCTTCAGCAAACACATACAACAAGCCAACAGAAGACAATGTTTATGACGAACTTGTTGCAAGATACACAAGTGCAAGTTATGCAAATTCGATTTCTTCTTACATTTTGTTTGGACACGAATGGCAATTCTATACAGGTTCGGAACTCGGTGCAGGAAAAACTTGGTTTGAAGATGCTTGCAGATTTGCATCAGAATATGACATAGATTTTGACTTTGCTCAAAACAGAAAACTTGCTCCAACAAAGAGTGATATTTATCCAGAAACAACAGTTTCAGGGGCAGAATGGCATTCTGGCGAAGGGGCACCTTTGTCAACATTGGGCGAAGATGGAGATTTTTATCTCAACACAGCAAATTTTGATATTTATTTGAAAACATCTGGAAACTGGAACAAAGTTGGAAACTTTGGTGATGCTTCTGGCGAACAACCAGGTGAAGGCGGCGAAACACCAACAGATCCAACACCTGGCGAAGATGAAACAACAGTAAAATTTGTGGTTGAGCCTGGCACTGGTCAATCTAGCAGAGTAGAAAAAGATATGACTGTTGTTGATGAGATTGCTGACATTGACTTCACTGCCGGATATAGTGTTGCCGGCACAGCAAGTGGCGATTTTCCTGCAACAAAAGGTCGTGCTGTAGGCATGACAAAAGTGCTTGCAGTAAATGGTGGCGAAACACTTGCATTTGTTGACAATTTGGCTGAAGTGTTTGGCTCAACCAATTTGTCATTTGCGGTGCTCGAATTTTCTGCTGCTCCGCTTTCAATGGCGACATTGAGCACAACAGAGAGTGTTTCGGCTGCTGCAGTTGGCAAGGCTTGGTTGACAACAGCACACAGATTGCAAGCAAACACAAAATATGTGATTATTGCATTCAAAAATGGTGATAGCTCTGTTGACTTTACAGAAGATCAAGTTGCAGTGCTCGCACAATGCTTGGCATTGACAGAAACAACCACAACACCTGAAGAGCCAGGTGAGGGTGGAGATCCTGAACAAGGTGAAACACCAGTTGATCCATCAATCCCAACAACAACATTCAATGGCAAAACATTGACAATTGTTGAAGATTTTGCAGAAGTTGAATACACAGCTGGCAAGTCAATTGGTGGAAATCAGTTGACCTATACAGACACAGCAGGCAGAGCTGCTTCACAATCACAAGTTTTGAAGGTTGACGCAACAAATAGAAAATTGACACTTGTTCAAGGAAAAACATCTGTGCAATTGAAATATACTATTTATGAATTTGCAGGTATTCCTATGGACTCCTCAACTTTCACAAACAGTGCAACTGCTGGAAGTTGGGTTGATGGGGATTATGTTTTGAATTCTGCAACACAATACATTATGATTTTGTTTAGAAACGAAACAGACAGCAGTGCAAATTTTTCTGCAGAAGATTTGGCTTTGTTGAATAGTTGTGTAACATTTGCAGAACCAGAAATCCCTGAAGAACCAGAAGTGCCAGTCGAACCTGAAGCACCAACTGTTGCAACTTATTATGGAGAGGAATTGGAAATTGTCGAAAACATTTCAGACATGACTTTCAACACTGAATATGCACCTCCAGGCTATGCGGGTGCAGCATTTACTCCTGCAGCGGCAACAGTGACAGGTCGTGCAACTTGCATCACTGCTGTGCTTGCAGTAAATGGTGGCGAAACACTTGCATTTGTTGAAAATTTGGAAGAAGTTTTTGGTTCTACAAATTTGGAATTTGCAGTGATGGAATTTTCAAGTGCTGTGCTGTCTAAGCAAACCTTGAGTTTCCCTAATGCTAGACAAGAGACTGCGACAGCAGAACAAAAGGCGGCATGTGCAGGAGCTTGGTTGTCAACTCCTCACACACTTCAAGCAAACACTAGATATGTGATGATTGCCTTCAAAAACACCCAATCAGGAAACCCTGATTTCACTGAAGAGCAAGCGGCATTGCTTGGACAATGTTTGACAATTGTTGGCTAAAAACAAAACAATTAAAAAAAAGAGTGTAAAAACACTCTTTTTTTATGCTTTGTTGCTGCTGCCAAACACTGATTGCATTTTGGCTTTGACAAGTTGTTTGACATATTTTTTGCCGTTGGTGAGATAATGTCTCATGTCAACATCACTTGGGTTTTGATTTAAGCATTCTCTTATGCCGGCAGCAAAACCAATTCGCAAATCGCTGTCGACATTGACTTTGCAAATGTTGAGGCGGCAGGCCTCTTTCAACATTTCTTCTGGCACACCTTTTGCATTTTTTATGGCTGCACCGTTTTCGTTTGCAAGGGTTACATATTGCTCTGGAATCGAACTTGCGCCATGAAGCACAAATGGATAGTTTGGCAATCTTTTTGATAAATCTTGCAAAATGTCTAATCTAAGTTTTGCTTCGCCAGCAAATTTGTGCAAACCGTGGCTTGTGCCGATTGCAATTGCAAGACTGTCGCAGTTTGTTTTGTTTATAAAATCAATTGCTTGGTCTGGATTTGTGTAACATTGACTGTCGTTGTGTGTATCATCTTCAACACCGGCAAGCACGCCAAGTTCTGCTTCGACTGTCACACCTTTGCTGTGAGCAAAATCAACCACTTTTTTTGTGAGGGCAACATTTTCTTCGTATGGGAGCGAAGATGCATCAATCATAACATTTGTAAATCCCAATTCAATCGCTTTTGCACAATCTTCAAAGGTTTTTCCGTGATCCAAATTCCAAACGACAGGCACGGAAATATTTTTTGTTGCAGAAAGCACCATGCCTTTGAGATAATCTTCGCCAGCATACTTGATTGCGCCAGTGCTGCATTGGATAATGACAGGGCTTTTTTCTTCTTGGGCTGCTTCCAAGATTGCTTGCAAGATTTCCATATTTACAAAATTGAACGCTCCAACAGCATAGCTGCCGTTGATTGCTTTTTCAAAAACTTGTTTTGTGTTTGCCAACATTTTTACACCACCATATTTTGTTTTCTGTTGTTATTTTAAGAAATTTTGCCAAAATTTGCAAACAAAAAATTATAAAAACAGCAAAAAATAATTTTGTAACATTTTGTAAAATTGATAAAAATCGTGTAAATTTTTTGGAACTTTGTATCATATGTGTTATACTGAAATTGATCGAAGTAGTAAAAATGTTGCGGGTGTATTAAATAAAAAAATGAGTCCGAAGACTCATCATTTACCACACGATGTGGACATTGTTAGAATAAATTTATTTGAACTCGTTATGTTATTCTACTTGAAGTATATCACAATAAATGGAGGATGTCAAATAAAATGAAGTATTTTTTAGGATTGGATATTGGAACTTCTAGTGTTGGTTGGGCGGTGACCAATGAAAGTTATGAATTGCAAAGGGCAAAAGGACAGGATTTGTGGGGAGTTTCATTGTTTCCCGAAGCAAGCGTAGCCCAGGATAGAAGGGTTAAGAGAGGTGCAAGAAGAAGATGGCAAAGAAAGAAACTTATGGTCCAATGGCTTCAAGAAATTTTTGCCAAAGAAATTGCAAAAGTTGATGAAAACTTTTTTATAAGATTGAAAGAAAGTTCCTTGCATCAGGAAGACAAAAACATTTGCTTGAACAACGGAAAAGATAGTTTGTTCCAAACTGGGGTAAATGGCGAAAAATTTACAGATAAAGAGTATTATAAGAAATACCCTACCATTTTCCATTTGAGAAAAGATTTGCTTGAAAAACCTGCAGAGGATATCAGATTTTTATACCTTGCTTTGCATAATATTATCAAAAGTAGAGGACATTTCTTAAATGGTGATGTGGAAGGGGAATCTGTCAAATTGGGAGAATCCTTTGTCAGAATCATAACATTGTTGGAAGAGTTGGAGATAGAAAACAAATTTTCGCAAAATGTCGTCGTAAAAGAAGAAACAGAAAATGCTTTGCTTGAAAAAATGGACAAGGAATATTCTCCAGCAAAACCATTTACTTTGAAGAGAAGGGTGGAACACTGGTGCAAAGTTTTGGAAGTTGAAGGGGATAAGATTGCAAAAATCCTTGTTTCTGCTTGCATTTATGGTCGTATAAACAAAACTGATGTAAAAAAACTTTTTGGGGTGGAAACAGCAGTTGAAATTGATTTGTTTGATGAGGAGAAATTGTCTGCTGCAATTTTGGAGAATTTGTTGGCAGGACCACAAGAAGATTTGGTTAGAGAATTGAGCAAAGTAAATGCTTCTGTTGTGTTGAACAATTTGTTGGGCAACAACGAGTATGTTTGTGAGGCAATGGTCGAAATTTTTAATAAACACAAAATACAACTTGAAGAGTTTAAGAAGTTTATCAAAAAATATCATCAATCTAAATATTTTGACATGTTTAGAAATCAACACTTTTCTATTGCAAATAAATCAAATTATTGTTTGTATGCAAATACTCTTCTTATTGGCGACAAAAAACAAGTATTGGGCTTGAAAAAAGATGGAAAAAAAGCTGACTTTGACAGAACAATAGATGGGTTTTATGCTTATGTAAAAAGTGTTTTAAATGAAAAACCAGAGAGTGAAGAATTGGGTGTTGAGTATGAATCTGCAAAAGAACAGATTTTGTCTGCGATTGACAACAAAGATTTCTTGTTGAAGCAAAGAACTGTAAATAATTCAACAATTCCAAATTCGTTTTATGTGAAAGAACTTAAAAAGATTTTGACAGTAAATCAAGCTAAATTTGCTTTCTTAAACGAAGTTGATCGTGATGGATTGAGCAATGTTGACAAGATTGTAAAAATTGCAAAATTTAGAATACCATACTATGTTGGACCGATTGGAAACAAAGGAGACAATCGTTGGGCGACTAGAATAAGTGATCAACCTCTTAAGGCATGGAATTTAGACAAAGTGGTTGATTTGGAAGCGGCAGAAGAACAGTTTATTAGAAGAATGACAAATAGTTGTACATATCTTCCTGGCAAAGATGCTTTACCAAAAAATTCAATCATATACAGTAAATATAAATCATTTAACGAATTAAACAATTTGACTATCAATGGAAAAAGATTGAATGTTGCTATCAAACAAAAACTTTTCAATGAATTATACTTAAATGCTTCACCAAAAGCAAAAATCACCAAAAAGAAAATAGAGGGCTTTTTAAGAAACAATCAAATTGTTTTGCCGGATCAAGATATTGTTTTGGGTGGTATTGCGGACGAGATTCAAAGTGGAATGCAGTCATATTTGCAAATTGAAAATATTGTTGGCGAAGAATATGCTGCAAATATTGATTTGTGCGAAGATGTTGTAAGATGGCATACAATTTTGCAAGAAAAAGAAAATGTAAAAAATAGATTGGCAAAAAAATATCCATTTTTGACAGAACAAATGTTGAAGCCGTTGAAAGGATTGGTTTTTGTTGGTTGGGCAACTTTGTCTAAAGAATTTTTGCAAGATATGAAAATAGTAGACAAGACAACAGGAGAAATTACAAATATTCTTGATGTGTTGTGGAATACCCAATTAAACTTGCAAGAGATTTTGTTTAGTGATAAATATGCAATTATAGATTCTGAATTTGAAGTTGGGGACTGTCAAACAATCAAGCAAGGGCTTGATAAAATGAAATCAGGGCTCGGATCAGTCACTTATGAAGATGTCAGTGAGTTGTATTGTTCTCCAGCTGTCAAAAGGTCAATTTGGCAAACCGTAAAAATTATCAATGAGTTGAAAGATTTGCTGGGTGAATATCCCGAAAAAGTTTTTGTTGAAGTTACAAGAGGAGAAGATCAACAGAATAACAAAAATGTTAGATATAAACAAGTTGAAGAAAAATATAATGCAATCTTAAAAGATAAGAAGTTGATGGCAGAGTTTGCAGAATTGCAACATTTTGTAAACGAACTTAATGGATATAAGAGTGATGCATTGGCACTTAGGAGTGACAAACTTTTCTTATATTTTATGCAGATGGGCAAATGTGCTTATTGTGGAAAACCTTTATCCTTGAGTGAAGTGCTTGGTGGCAGAGGCTGTGACATTGATCACATTATCCCTCAAAGCATGAAGAAAGATGATAGTTTGGACAATAAAGTTTTGGTTGACAGATATTGCAATCAAGAAGTTAAGAAAGATGTTTATCCTATTTACAACCTTGGATTTGAAAAGAAATGTGGACATATGTGGAAAAAGTGGTTGGATGCTGGACTTATTTCTAGTGAAAAATATGATAGATTAACAAGAAAAGAAGATTTGTCTGCAGAAGATAGAGCCGGATTTGTAAGCAGACAACTCGTAGAAACAAGCCAATCGTCAAAAGCAGTAATTGATCTTTTGATCAGATTGTTGGGAGATGACAAAAAGGTTGTGTTCTCAAAGGCTGGATTGGTGTCTGAATTTAGACATAGATTTAGCGAACAACACGGCTATTTTGCTGATGGGAAGTGGAATGTTAGAGAAGGTTTTTCATCGCTTGAAAAATGCAGAATTTTAAACGATATGCATCATGCAAAAGATGCTTACCTCAATATTGTTGTGGCTGATGTTTCAAGACAAAGATTTACTGACAATCCAATAAATTTCTTTAGAAACAGAGAAAGTTTGGAAGATAAAAACACAACAAACCCTATTAAAATTTTTAGTGGAAAAGTTAGAAATTATTACAATCAAAAAATTGTTTGGGATTGTGAAAAAGATGTTGCAAGAGTTGCTGCAACTTGTGCTAAAAACTCATGTATGATCAATTCGGTAAGTTATTATAAAACAAATGGTCAATTTTATGATGAAACACTTTACAAGAGTAAGAAGAATCAACCAAAGACAAAAGCAGAATTTAAGCAGAAGGGAAATTTAAACAATCCTTTGTCTAATGTTGAAAAATATGGTGGCTACAATTCACTTAAAAACGGATATTATATGCTTGTAGAAGCCGAAGATAAAAAAGGGAAATATCGTGTGATTGAGGCGATTCCAAATATTGTGATTTACCAAAACATAAAGAACAAAAACGAAGGCGCTATACTTGAATATCTTGAAAGTGTTGGATTGAAAAACCCAAAAATTATTTTAGATAGAATCAACATTCGCTCGACAATCAAATTAAATGGCGCATATTTTGTGATCACGGCAAAAACTGGCAATCAATTTACCCTTGAAAATGGCAATCAATTTTTTACTACAACAGAAAATGCCCATTATATAAAGATTATCGATAAATATATGCAACTTACAAAGAAAAAGTTTAAATTTGACGAAACTAATGAAAGAATTGTTGTCTCTGCAGCCGCAAAAGAAGGAAACACAGAGTTGATTTTGACAAAAGCACAAAACTTGATTTTGTATGATGTAATAATTGAAAAATTGAAAAACAAAGTTTATGTAGAATTTAAATCTGTTCTTAAAAAATTGGAGGCAAGTAGAGATAGGTTTATAAATCTTTCTGTGGCAGAACAAACTACAGTTTTGTACAATTTAGTGAACAAGATGGGAACTACGGTTGCTCCGGTAAATCTCGAACTTATTCAACCAAAGGGATTCAAAGAGGAAGAGTTAGATGGAGAGGAAGGAGAAGAAAAAGGATATAAAAATACTGGAAAAATATATCTAAACAAAAAAGTTTCAGGAAAGGATATAAAACTTGTGATTAAATCATCGCTTGGTTTTGTAGTAAAGGAAATTGACTTAAACAAATATGGGGTTTAGAACAGTAGTCATAAAAAACAGGTCAAAACTAGACCTAAAATTTAATTATTTGGTATGCAGGGGTGAAACTGAATGTAGGGTATTCATCCCTGAAATATCAAATTTGATAATAGAGTCAACAGCAATTTCGTTGACTAGTGCTTTGCTGAGCGAACTTGTTAAAAACAATGTAAAGGTTGTTTTTTGTGACGAAAAACATAACCCAGAAAGCGAATTGGTCGCTTATCACAGCAATTACATTTCAAGCAAAAGAATATCAATGCAGTTGGAGTGGGATAAGCATATTTCGCTTGTTGTTTGGACAAGGATTATTGAAGAGAAAATCAAAAAACAGTCAGTTTTGCTTAAAAGGTTTGGAAAGATAAAAGAAAGTGAAATGTTGGCTGAATATGTTGAGCAATTGACAACGGGAGATGCGACAAATCGCGAGGGGCATGCTGCAAAAGTTTATTTTGGGGCATTGTTTGGCAAGTCATTTGAAAGAAGAAATGAAAGTGACATAAATGCAGTGTTGAATTATGGATATTCAATTATTTTATCTTGTTTCAATCGTGAAATTGTGGCAAAAGGATATCTTACACAGTTGGGACTTTGGCATAAAAATGAATTTAATTATTTTAATTTGTCATGTGATTTGTTGGAACCTTTTAGAGTTTTGGTTGACAAACTTGCATTTGAAATGGAAAAAGATTGCAGAGATTTTAGAAGACAAGCATTAAAACTCTTTGATTTGACACTTAAAATAGACGGAAAAATGCAATCTTTTGAAAATGCTGTTTCTATTTATTGTCAAAGTGTTTTTGATGCATTAAACGAAAAGGATTCAACAAAGATAAAATTTTATGAGTTGTAGAATTATGAGATTGATTATTTTCTTTGATTTGCCAACACTTACAGTCAAAGATATGCAAGAGTATCGCAAATTTCGAAAGTTTCTGGTTTCAAACGGGTTTATCATGATGCAAGAGTCGATATATTGTCGACTTGTGTTGAACAACAATTCTGGAAATTTACTAAGGACTCAAATATCAAAAAATTTACCTCCAAAAGGTTTGGTGCAAATGTTGCAAGTTACAGAAAAGCAGTTTGCTGCTATGGAATATTTGAGAGGGGAATCTAAAAGCAAAGTTGTGGACTCTATGGAAAAGGTGGTGTTCTTGTGAAAATTGTGTTGAGCGATTTGGAGCAATCTTTGGATTTTTCAGAAGTCACAGTATGCGAATTTGTGGTAGAAAATGCTGAAAAATTTTTTGAAATAACTTCAAAATTTATAAGTATGGCTGATGGAAATGTCGAAGAGGGGGTAACTTTGCTTGAAAACAATCAAGAGATTTCTTTTTCTAAGCATATAGAGATTTTATACAACTTCTATGATTTAGATATAAACAACAAAAAAATCCAAACTTTGGTTGCAAAGCATATGTTAGAGGTTTCAAAAGAAAATGACTTTTCACTCGAATTGGCAGATATCAATCAATCTTTGTCAAGGTTTTATGCCAAGTTGTTGACTGCACAGGAGATGAATGTTTTTTATGAAGCAGAACCCACAATTGAAAATATAATCAAAATGGCCAATTTCAAGTTTGATGAAAGCGAATCGTTAGAAGAAAAAATTGTTGATTATGTTGATATGCTAAACAAACTTAAAAGATTGAAAATTGTGATTCTTGTCAATCTAAATCAATTTTTATCAGAACAAAAATTAAAAGAAGTTATTAAACAATTAAAATACCTCAACTTGAAGATTTTGCTTGTCAATTCAAGCATAAAAGGAGGACTAATTGCAGATAAAAGGATAATTTTAGATGAAGATTTGTGTGAGATATGATTTGCAACGGATCTAAAATTGTGCTACAATATAGATATAAAACAACGAGTTTTGTAAGATGTATTTAGATTTTCGATCGTTATAAAAAACAGCTTTCAAGCACATTTGAGGTTTGAGAGTTATGTTATTCTAAATACATCTAAAACCAGGTTATCCTATCTCATCAACAGAAGATAGTTTGAGAGTTATGTTATTCTAAATACATCTAAAACAGTTCTTTGTGTTCTGTTAACGAGTTGTGAGTTTGAGAGTTATGTTATTCTAAATACATCTAAAACTATAGTTCTTCCATTTTAACCCCCAAAGTAGTTTGAGAGTTATGTTATTCTAAATACATCTAAAACTTCGACAAGTCAAAAGTTTTACA
>JAZRRN010000047.1:0-1147 GCA_045650745.1 Candidatus Caccovivens sp. | reverse complement strand
ACTGGAAAAGTAATCGTTGGAAATTATCATGATTTTTTCCTGAAAGAAGCAAGAACAATTTTGAGAAGTTTTGGTCTTTCTGTTGATTGTGTGACAACTGGTGATGCCATATATGAAAGAATAAAAAATGGCGAAAAATATGATTTGATTCTAACAAATAACACATATCAAGATGGAATGAATGGTGGCGAACTTGTATATCAACTTCATGAATTAAAAAATTTCAACACACCAATTGTTGTTCAAACAATAGAACATGGAAACAGAGAAAGATTCATGCAAATGTATAACTATGATGAATATATTGAAAAACCTTTGAATCCTGAAAAGATGGAAAAAATTCTTGATAAATTTTTAAGTAAAAAGAAAGAAAAAAAGGACTAGAATGAATCTAGTCCTTTTTTATATTTTCAAAACTTGTCCTGCATGAATGATGTTTGGATTTCCACCAATAACATTCTTGTTTTTTTCATATATTTTTTGCCATGTTGTATTGAATTTTTTTGCAATACTTGAAAGATTGTCACCTTGTTGAACAACATATGTTTTTTCATTTGATTGTGTTGAAGTCGAAGGAACAAGAATGACTGTTCCTGCATATATCAAATTTGGATTGCTTCCAATTGTTGATTTGTTCTTTTCATATATCTTTTGCCATGTGGTGTTGTATCTTTCAGCAATCTTCGAAAGTGTGTCACCTTGTTTGATTGTGTATGAAATCCAATTTTCAGTTGTAGTCGGTTGCGAAGTTGGTGTTGAAGGTTGTGGTTGTGAAATTGATGTGTTTTTTCCAAATCCATTCAATCCATTTTCCTTCATAATGTTTTCATAATTTTTGAATGCATAGTTCATGTCCACATTTCCATTGATTCCATTCACAGTTCCTTTTGAAGAATATTGCCACATTCCATGTGGTGCAGAAGGTTGTGAATTTGACCATTGTGCAATCCAATGATCATATTTTGAAAGTTCAGAATCATTCAATTGGTTTCTAAACCAAGAAGAAGATGCATAAATCCCAACATAATTTCCACGACTTTCAACATATTCACAAAATGCTTTCACAACTTTTGTCAGTGCATTTCTTCCAATAGAATATTGACTTGAACTTGAATATTTTGAAATGTCGTGATTGTCTTCTGTATCA
>JAZRRN010000046.1:0-1921 GCA_045650745.1 Candidatus Caccovivens sp. | reverse complement strand
GACCGCTTGGCCTCCGACTTAGTGACACAAATGATGGCTGTGATGATGATTGCTGTCATGTTCATGATTTTTCCTCCTTTGGAGCTGTGATTTTGACATATCCTTTCTTGCCTTTTTTAATTTCATTCTTTGTCTCCATGTATTCATCAACAAGCTCTGGATGCTCAGCCATGAATCTCTCAGCATTGAATGCTGTGACCTCCTCAACCTTGTCATCAGAATCAGGAATCAATGTGATTTTATATCCATTTGGTGTATCCCATTTCTTGACACCAGCATTCACCATTGCATTCTTGAGCCTCTCCTTGTCATCCTTGATTTTCTTTTCCAGCTCTTTCATTCTGGAGATTTGCTGTTCAAATGAGATGATTCTCTTTGTGATTTCAGCAACATCAGCTGGCAACAGCTCCTCCTCAGTGATGAATGGATTGCTCTTGACCTTTTGCAAATCATCCAAGAATTTGGAGACAGCATTCTTGATGTTCTCAACCTCATCATGATAATCTGTCAGATGAATCTCCCAGATTTGCAATTTGTTCTCATCAAATTCCTCAGAAAAATCATCAGGTCTCTGATAAACAGCCAGCAATCCTGTCTCCTTGCCTGTCATTGCCATATAGAAAAGGATTTGCACCAAATAGATGTAATAATCATCAATTCTGTTGTAGATTTCAGATGTTGTCTTGATTTCAAGGATTGCATCATCAATCTCTCCATCAGTGTGGCATCTGATTCTCATGCCATTTGGATGCTCACACCAATCTTTTGGGACATCCATGATGTGCTTGCCCTCCACAAATGTGGAGATGAGCTTTGAATTGATGTGGTCTCTGATTTTGGATTCCATTGTGTTCCCATATTCTGTGAACACATTGCCCTTGAATTCATTCTTTTTATATCCAGCTTTTTCAAGCAAAAGGTCAAATCTGGATTTGAATGGTGAGACCTCCATGATGATTGGAATGTCAGAGCCTCCAATGAATTTCTCTCTGTCCTGTGAAACTGATTCTTGCATGTTCACACCTCCTCTGGATATTCAGAAACAGGCTCTGTTGCCTTTGTATAGATGAGCCTCCTCAATGCATTGTCAAATTCCTCATATGAGGATTTTGCATTGAGACCAAATTCTTTTGCCACATACTTGATGTCAAAGCCATTCTCCTTGCAATATGCAATCAGCTCAGCATATTTGGCTTTGATGTCCTCCTTGCTGTGACCAGCTGGAGCTGTCTGAGCTTTTGGCTGTGCCTGAGCTGGCTTTTCAGCTTTGCTCTGTGCCTGATATTCCTCAGAATCAACATCCTTTGTGTCATCCAACAAGAAAAGAGCATTGAGAGCATACTTTCTTGCATATGAGCTTGTTGCTCCTGTCACCTGTGCCTCATCCATGCCCTTTTTAGCATCAGCCTCTCTTGCATATGCTGTGACACCAATCACCTCATCAGCTGTGCAATCCATTATTCTTGCACTTGCTCTCACATATACTCTCCCAGAGATGTCAATGATGTCATCTGTGAGAATTACTGTGACATTGTATTCCTCCAACAGAGGCTTGAGAGCCTCCTGAATGCCCTCAGCATTTCTATATTTGTATTTTCCAAATGAATTATAAAGATTTTTAGGAGCTTTAAGCTCAACCTGAATTCTCATGAGCTTTTCTCTCAGGCTCATTGCCTTTGTCTTTGTCTCAGCCATTGATGTCATCCTCCTTTGTCATTGCAACACACATCATTGCCTTTTTATCAGCCTCAGCCTTTTCCTGTTTCAAGCATGCAAATAAAGCATTCATTTCAACAGGCTCAATCAGCTCCATGACCTCAATCAGCAATTTGTCATCAGCAAGCCTAAAATCTGTGCCATCATAATTCAGCTCAAGATGATTCTTGATGACCTGTTTCAAAAGGTCAAATTGCAATTTCAG
>JAZRRN010000045.1:0-1206 GCA_045650745.1 Candidatus Caccovivens sp. | reverse complement strand
TTTACATTTACTGTTGCAAGGTTGTTGTCTGCAAATGTAAGTGTTGTGTTTGCCGAAACAACTTTGTTTCCATTGAATGTCACGCCTGCTGTCATATTGTTTACTGAGCCAGCAAGAGTGAGTGCAATCTTTTCGAACGCTGCGTTGATTGTAAGATCTCTTACATCTTCACCAAACACTTTAGTCAAGATTTCTGCAAGGTCTGCACCTTCGCTTTCTGTAGTAAGTCCGTTTGCCTTAACAATTGGCATAACCACATCTACAAGTTCAATAACATTGTCTACTGAAACTTGAAGTTTCAAACCTGCATATTCAATGTATGCAACATTGTTTGCGTATGCAAGATTGAGTGCGTTTTGTCCGATTGTAATTCCATTGATTGCAAACTTGTTGTTGAGCAAATCAACATACGCTGTTCCGTTGAGAACAATGTTGTTGAATTCTACATTCAAACCAAATGCATATTGTTTTGCTTCTGCAAATGCTTTTGTGTTTTCAATCTTAGCGATTACATCTTTCAAATCTTCAACATTTGTTGCAAGGTCACTTGCCACAATTGTTTGTTCGTCTGAAAGTGTTGCCACTACTTTTACACTGCCAGCTTCGTATGTTGCTGAAACAGTTGTTCCGTCAATTGCAAGTGTAAGTCCTGCAATGTCAAGAATGTTTGTCTTGTTGAGGTCAAGTGTTTCGAGCATTGCTTCAATGTCGAGTTTTACACCTTCTCCCATCACAAGTCCAAATGTTGTTGTTATTGTGTCAATCAATTCTTTTGCAGAATTGAAGTCTGTGCCTACAACTACTTCGCCAATTGAGATTGTTGCTTTGTTGTTGAGCACTGCAATTTCAATGTCTTCTCCAAAGAGTTTTGTTGAAATGTTAAGGTAGATATCTTTATTCAAAAGAAGTTCTACATCTGCTACCACTGTTACAACTTCGCCATCTACTGTTGCTGTGATTTCTACTGTGCCTTTGTGGCCTGTTGTAAGGTTGTAATATTCTGCTTCTGCAATTTCAACTTCTGCAAAGTCTACAATTGTGAGTGTAATGTTTGCATCATATGCATTTACATTTACTGTTGCAAGGTTGTTGTCTGCAAATGTAAGTGTTGTGTTTGCCGAAACAACTTTGTTTCCATTGAATGTCACGCCTGCTGTCATATTGTTTACTGAGCCAGCAAGAGTGAGTGCAATCTTTTCGAACGCT
>JAZRRN010000044.1:0-1184 GCA_045650745.1 Candidatus Caccovivens sp. | reverse complement strand
ATGCTTTTTTTATTTCATCGATTGAAATTGGGTATATTCTTTTCATTCAATTTCTTTCAAATTCAACATAGTATCGAATATTTCAATATTCATATTGTTTCACGATTTCTCACGTGAATTGTCATTCTCGTTGAACTATTCAATTAAGTCTTCTTGTGCAAATCACAAAATCTCACAAAACAATATTTTTTTCTTCAATTCTTTTCTGTGCGTCTTCCATTCGATTGTGGTATCTCGTTCGACTATCTTCACGATGTTCAACGATTTTTTCTCTACTTGGTCGTATTCACATTTTTATTTCAAAAAAGATGATAAAAGGTCCAAAGGTCGAAACGAAATAGAAAGCAACATCAGAATCACATTGTCAAGTGGGTATTGTTTTCGCAATTCTGCGAACATTTCATCTTCTGCACTCAATCTTTCAACATCAATCTTGTCTGTTTCACACAATCGTTCAATGAACAAATATTTTTTGCTCAATATTTCTGATTCACAACATTGCATTCTGTTTTCATCTCGTTCTTGTCTTGTCATTGGATCATTGTTCGTTTCAATCTCGAACTGATTCAACAAATCAACGAGTTTCTTATAATTTATCGACTTCTTCTGCGACTTTGTCATATTTTCATTTCTCATCAGATAAAATTTCAGACTTTAATTGTTTGTAATCTTTCAATCATTCTGCATTTCGTCATTCAAGCACGTGAATTCTTTGAAACAATCTTTCAATTCATTTTCTCAATCTTTCATTTTCTGTTTCAAGATTGTCAATTTTTTTCAAATCTGAACAGTGTTTTCATCGCAATATGTCATATCTTTTTTTCGTCTTTTGATGTTTTCGATTCAATTTCTGATATTCTGATTCTGTATCAAAGAAACGATGTCTCAAATATTCGTTTTCTTCATCAAGTCAGCTCGTTTCTGCAATCATTTCTGAAAGCTGTTCATCTTGTATCTTGCGACAGCTTGAACATCGAAGTGCTGGTCATCAATTGAATGTGTTCGGAATGATTTTGTTGCAAATTCTACAATGATTCATTTGTGTTTGTGTTGTATGAAATAAAAAGTGCATATTCTTCAATCAGTTTGTCGAGTTTCTTTTTCAGCTCTTTTGCTTCAATAATGTCATCAGTCTCATTTCGTTTTTGTTCAGTTTCACGTATCATTCTTTCATATTCATCTTT
>JAZRRN010000043.1:0-83717 GCA_045650745.1 Candidatus Caccovivens sp. | reverse complement strand
GATTTTTAAAAAAGTTTTAAAAAATTTTTAGAAGTTTTGACAAAAAAAGACAGCCATTTCGACTGTCTTTTATAAAACCTTTTTGATTTTTCAACTTTTTTTAAGAAACCTTTTCAAAGATAGGCAAGATTTCTGCCATTTGTGCACCCATCACAAAGATTGTGCCGGCATGTCTAACGCCATTATATTCAAATCCAACAAGTTGATATCCTTCTGCTGGGGTTGCCGTAAGGATAATTATATCACCAGCAAACGCTTTTTCTTTGCTTGCAACCACTGTTCCATTTTCCACCTCGCCTACAGAAACAGTATACACTCTTGCAAATTCAACATAAACTGCCGCATCTTCTGCTGGCATAATAAATGTGTTGCCAACGATTTCTGTTTCGTTGATCATAATGCACTTTACTTCATATCCTGTGTTTGGAGTGCAAGAAACTTCGATTTTGCTTCCAGCTGTTGCACTTTGAAACGCAACTTCAACAATTCCGTTTACAGAATTCAAAACAGAAATGTTGTAACTGTTGCTGACTGACTCAAACATAGGTGAGAGAACTGTCAAACCTTCTCCTTGAACAAAACTGTTGCAACCCGATCTCCAAACATTTGTCACATCTTCTTCGTCTTCTTCACTTTTTGTAGTTTGGAAGAACCCTGTAAAGCGATAACCACTGTTTGCTGTCACTGAAATTGTAACGATTTGTCCTGCAACTGCATTGTATGTGCTAGGCACGATTGATCCTTGTGCGTGATTTACCACCGAAATTGAATATGCCCTTTCAAACACTGCCACAATGTGAACATCTGCTGCTGGCATAAAGAAGTTTCTTTCTGGCACTTCAACTCCATTTACTCTGATGGATTTGAGAGCATATCCCTCATCTGCTTCGCAAACAATATGTATTTCTTCTCCGGCACGAGCCTTTTCTTTGCCTACTGCAACTTGACCGTGCACGCTTGTTGTCGTGATGTGATATTGCAAATCAGAGTCACTGCACCCCACAAACATAGCTCCGGCAAACAAAAACACAAAACAAATTGCCAGCGCTTGAAACAATCTTTTCATAAAAACTCCTTGTTATAACAACATAATATCATTATTGTGCACAAATAGTCAAACAATGCAGTTGTGTTGCTTTTTGTTTTTGCCAAATCGCCAAACAATCTCAATAACATTTTGTCGCTATATATATGATATATTATATATAATTAAGTTTATAATATAAATAAAGGACGGAAAACCCGTCCTTATATTAATTATTGATTTGCCTTGTTGTGTCGATAATTTGGGCTGTTTTTGCCAAATTTATACCCTTGTCGAAGTATTGAACTTGTTCGCCTTTGACTGTTCGATATCCCAAACTGCCATCAGCAAACTTAACCCCTTCAATTTTGTCATAATCAGGTGCCAACAAAACACCTTCATGCAAACCAGCAAGTCCATAGTGACCTTTTTCAAAGAAAACAAATCTTGTTTCGTCCAAAAACTCAATTCTGCCTTCAAAGCTTTTTGCAGTAAGGGTGTCAGCATCAATCAAATCTGTGCGAAACGACCCCTTACAAGCAATAAACTTGCCAAAAAACAAAACCATATCATAATTTGCAGGCACAACCACCTTGCCCTGATAATTGACAAGACCTTCCTTTCCATACTCTTGAAATCTCAAGACACCTCGTCCGGCAGCCTTTTGCTCGCACACGCTTTCCCAATCTGCTCTGTTGATAGAAATGTCAAGTGTTGTTGTCAAATCAACCCTTTCTTCTGGTTTTACACTTTCATCAGAAAAAAATCTAAATGACCCGTCTTGATTTTTTGTTATATAGAAACCAGAGTTTTTTCCCAACGAATATGCTTTGCCAATCTTGAAACCCAACTCATCTTCAAGGTCATACCTTTCAAATTTAGGGATATTGTCAGTTTGTGTTTGTGTTGGTTTTTTTCTAAACATATTAAATAATACGCCCATATCTTTTCTCCTTTTAACACATTTAAATTATACCCCCATTGTCCATTTTTGTCAATATTGACCAACATTTCCACACAAAACCACGCAAATTTGCCGATTTTTTGCCATTTTTATTTCTTAAATGATTGTTTGCTTAAAAAGCAAAAGTGTTGATTTTGAAGTCGAATTTTGCATCTTTGTCCACTTCTCAACTTTTCCCCTTTGTAGAAAATTTTGGCAGACTCTTCCTCATTTTTGTCTGCACGCTGATAAACAATATCATAAAAGTTGAACCCTAAAATATTGAGAAGTGGATTGATGTAATACAGCGAACTGTTGATATAAACCACCCCAATCAACACCAAAACAAGCACATAAACACAATAAGAACTAACATAAGACAAATCTAAAGGGATTGCAAAAAATACAAACAGAGAAAAATAACCGAGAAAGTGTTGATCGGTTATGTTTTTTACACTTTTGATTTCAACCTCAATCACTTTGTCGTTTGGAGCACGCATATTCCACCACAATCCAAACGAGCCAACAGCAATCAACATCAGCAAAGTGATCAAATTGAGGGTGTTTAAGACATTGAAAGACAAGTTTCGATTGCACATCTCAACAACAAGTTTGACCAGCACCAAAACATACATTGGCACAAAAGCGCTTATGTAAAGCGAAATATTTTTTACTATTTTTTCCATAAAAATATTATGCAAAAAACTGTTAAAATAATTAAAAATAATTAAAAATCCCGATTTTTTGCACAAAAAATATAATTTTTGCAATATTTTTATTTGTTTTTTATATTTATTTTTTCACATCTTTTATCCCTCCGTATTTTAGGGACAAAGAAACTCTTGAAAACTATCGTATTAAATTATATATATTTATTTATAATAATAATATCTTATTTATTTTGAATTATTTTTTCTTTGTGTTAGAATATTAACAAGTTGGAGAGGTATTTATGAAAACTACAAACTTTTTATTGAGAAAAATATTTTATGTGCTTTTCGCATTCTGCATCTTTGGTGCAGGTATGTTTGCCATTGGCATAACACAAAAGCCAGAATTTTCAAAAGCCGAAAACACAGTCTCAGAAGACGCTCGACAAGAAGACAAAGTGCCTTCTTATTTTTCTGCCAAAGAGTTTTTGGTTGATGGAGGCAGCTCGACAGAAAACTATTCGAGCTTGATCAAGTCCAACACATTTATGTATTACAGCGAAGAGTCTGTTTCGACACAACTTCAACTCTCGCTTGCAACAAATGGTTTGACTGCAAACGCTGCTTCTACAAACGAGATTTACAAATATGTAAATTACGCAGATCCTCAAAACCTCACAAATTTCAACTTCTACAACATCTTTACAATTGAGTTGAGTGTAAACGGACAAACACAAAACCTCAATCCAGACTCATACACAACAAAACCTGGCTTGTCGTTTGACAATGCAGAATCAACACCTGTTGTAGAAACTTTTGAAATGAACTTCTCAAACCAAGCAACATCAGGAAACAACATCTGCATTCTTGACGAAGACGGAAATGTTGTTGAAGGTTTGTATACCCTCAAAATCAGTTTGTTGCTCTTCACCTGCACTGATGGTGGAACAACTGCTGAAGAAGAACTTATCACAAGTGAAGGTGCAGACATTGTTTTCAACTTCTATGTGATTGACAGAGAATCATATTTGCTCAACGGAAGACCAAATGTGGATTCTTACAACTTTGACCATTCTGTAAATGTGTCAAACCTTACAAACCCAACAGTTGCAAACTACTTCTACTCAAACTATTCTTCAGATGGCACAGCAGATCAAATCTCTTACATCGAATATGACTACACTCGTTTTGAAGTTGAAATTTCAAAAGAACTCAACGACAAAAATGGTGGCACTGTAAATGTAGCTTATGACCTTGACACACAAGCACCTGTTGCAAAGGGTGATCAACTTGTCTACACAACAGTAAACAAAGATGACAAAACTTGCAGAGTTTTCTTCACAAATGTTGGCAACTATGTTGTATCTTACAAAGATATCCTTTTGATTGACTATCAAACAGCAGATGGCACAATCGCAAGAAAATTTGCCTTGGACGGATTGTCAAATGTAACAAAGAAACATCTTGTTTATGTTTATGGCTATCAAGCAAACTACACGGATTTTGACAAACCTGCAATCAACGGCATTCGTCAAAACAGCGAGCTCAAATCATTTGACCTTGCGACAACATCTTATGCCGATGGCGCAGACATCACAAGTCAATTCTTAAATTCAGATGCAAGCTTCTCACAAGCAAATGCAACAACAACTTTCCTTGCATCAAACCTTACAAACTATATCAACACTTCAGGACTCAAACCTGTTGTAACCGATCAAAAACCTATCGAATTTTCTTCAAATGCAAAACTTGTTAAATCAAGCAGTTACATTTATTCAACAAAACAAATCTCAAATGCTTACAGTGCAACATCTTACACAATTGATGGCAAAACATTGTATAGAAAGGCATTTTCTGGCATTGCAGAAAGCTCTGAAGGTATCTACCTTTACATAATCGCATATTCATTTGACGACTTCTGGTCAAGCGAAACAATGTCAGGTGCAACAACAACTTTCTATCAAGCATTCTACTTTGAAATCAATGTTTCGCTTCCAACAATCAAAATTTTTACAGCAGATGACAACACAAATGTTTCGACAGGAATGTTTGTAAACAAAGATGTTGTTGTTGAAGACACAACACTTCAAAACATCTACAACAAAGATGTAACCGTGCAAATCATTGCAAAAGATTATGACACAAACAGTTGGCTCACAGGATTTGGCGATGCTTATGGTGTGGCTTTGAAAGATTTGGTAAGCGAAGGCGAAAATCGCATCACACTTACTAAAAATGCACACTACACAATCAAAATGTATTACACAAACGACATCGCTGAAAACGGACTTGCAAACGCACAGTCATTCAGAACTAGATACTTCACAATCGACAAAACAAGTGTGCAAGGCATCAAAGCAAGCAATGTTTCAGAAATCCCAGGATCAACAGACAGCAAGTTTGTTTCTGACCTTAAAAACTTCTCAACAAATCAAAACATTGTCCTTTCATGGCAAGAAAAAAACAGTGGTGCAGCAACTTATGCATATTATCGTTACTTCCCACTTGTTGAAACAACATATTACAGCACAAAAGAAAATCTTCTTTCAGCAACACTTGAAAGAATTTTGGGATTGAGCAATCAAACAACCTATTTGCCTGTAAACACAATCTTGGATATGAACACAGCAGACAACGACTGGATTTCATATTACGGCAACACAGCACTTCTTGCAAACAAAAACAAAATTGCAAGTGATTATGTGCTCCCAGACGCAGGATTGTATGTGGTTGATGTTTACGACGCAGCAGGAAACCACTCAATCGAAATTTTTATGATCGATCGCACAACACCTATCTTTGTGTTGTATGATGGAAGCAGTTACAAAATCACAAGCACTTCAATGTTTGTGTCAGAACAATCAACATTGTATTGGGGAGATTACAAAGGTATCCTCATTCAAAACTTCAACACAGTTTCATACACTGCTGGTTATACACCAGAAAACATCACAGAAAGTGATTTGGCCGGCAAAGATTTCTATATTGACAGAGATGGAAACATTCGCACAGACATCTTTGCAGCAATGTACAACACTTTGAAACGCAACAACTATTTGCAAAACTTGGCATTCAATGTTTCAATTGATTCGACTTATGGTGTTGATGTCGCAACCTATGCAGGAAACTACATCACAATCCCAATCAACGACATTTCTTACTTTATGGACAAAGCAAATCCAACTTACAAGGATCAAGTTGCTTCAAAACAAGAAATCCCTGTAACACAAGAAATGACTTATCGTGTTTTGATCAGAGATATGTCAAACACAAAACTTGACCTCAACTATTCTGAAACAGCACTTATGCAATATACAAACTTCTATAGTGCAAGACAGACATTGATCATCAGTTTTGACTCATCAGAATTCTTTATCGAATATCAAAACAGCAAAAAAGAAACAGAATATCTCACAACAAACAACACTGAAGAAATTGTAGGAGAAGGTGGACACACAACAAAGATTTCTTATCTCAACCCTACTCGCATGAACAAGCCTTTGACATTGTCTTACAAACCTACAATCACAGATGGCCTTCAAATCCAAGTTGAAAGCATCACAATCAACTATACACCTTATGTAAAAGCATACAAAGTTGATCCTGAAACAGGCATAACATATCACTATTACAAGCTTTCAGATCACACAACACCTATTGAAGTTTACACTTACAATGGTTCAAACCCTTCAGTTGACTTGAAAACTTATGACATCAGCCTCAACTCTGACAATGTGACAACCGAAGGAAAATACGAAATCACAAGAACTTATTATCTTGGCGAAGGTTACACTTACAACGAAAATGACTTCTACAAACGCACTTATATCCTTTATGTGGATAGAAACGAAGTTATCTCAAACGCAGAGACAGTTTCAAATGCCGAAGGCACAGAAACTCACCTCGAAAGTTTGATCGGTGGAGATGTGTTTGTGTCAATGTATGACAACAAAACAAACGCAGCATTGGTGCTCACATATCCAAACAGCCCAGAAGGCAACACAAACGGCTCTTCACTTTACAACAACGGAACAGTTAGATCAGTTTTGACAACAAATATGCTCCCTGTAAATGTGTATATCCCACAATACAAATACACAATCAGCTCAAAGAAAACACTTCTCAATGATGCTGGCTCTTACAAATATGAAGTTGAAAACAATGATCCTATGAACTTCTATGTTGAAGATGACGAAACAACTGATGGTGACGAAACAAGAGTCATCAGAGAATATGGTTTGTATGCAGAAATCTATAGAAACGGAACTGACAGCGCAAACCTTATTGCAAAAACAGCAAAAACAAATTACAACAACCCTTCTTTGGCAGATGTAGCGGCAGATGAAAACGGATTCTTGATCTTCTACAATGACAAAGGAATTGCATTGCAACAACTTATCGATGAAGGCACATATTATGTAAAACTTTATCAAGGTATGTTTGGCGAAGGACTTGACGACAACCTCTACAAACAATCAATCACATTCAGCTTTGACATCAAGAGATCTGACCCAGACTTTGCTGCTCAAACAACAACTGGTGGTGCATTGGTTAGCGACCTTGCAACAGTGCCAAACTCAACAGTAAAAGAAACATATTACACAAATCAAGCAAATGTAAACATTCTTTGGGACGCTGGCAGTGATTATATGGCAGAAATTGACATTGAAAAAATCACTTTCAAAACAAGCAAAGGACGCACATTCTCAACTGCTGACGACATCTTTACAACAGCACCATTCTTGTCACAAAAGACATATTTGGCAACAGTTAGCCTTGAAAAGTTGGATATCTACCAACACAACGCTTATGTTGACATCACAATGCAATACAAAAACCATGACAGCAGATTCTACAACACAGTGACAAAAAGAATCACAGTTGACTTGTCTGCACCAAGCACAAATGTGCAAGCATTGGTTGAAAAATCACTTGCAAACCGTGCTTTGTATCCAACATTTACAAATGCAGCATTGCGTACTTATCGCACAGCCAAAGGCGATCCTGCAGCAACTTTGGACAACACAAGCTACAACATCAGCACAAGCACAGGAGATTTTGCATACTATTCTTACACAGTGACAAGTGCATATTTGCAAACATTGCAAACAATTGTTGCAAGCGAAGGATACATCACTTACATTCGTTCGTTTACAGATCAAAATGGCGAAAACACAAAATATGTGACAGGTTCACAAGAAACATCTTACACAGAATCTTTGACAGGTTTCAAAAATGTGACAGAAGTTTCTCAACTTGATCCACACACATACTACGAAGTAGTTGAAACAGACAAAGCTGGAAATATGTCAATCTACACAATCTTTGTGATGGATTACACAGCACAACCTACAGTAAACAATGTTTGGGAATTGCCAGAAAACAACATCATCACATACTCAGATGCACATGGCGAATCTCACTTCTACACAATCGAAGATTATTTGGCTGCAGCGGCTTATCCAAATGCAATCAACAACATCTTCTCAAAATCAGGGTTTGCACTCACAAACCTCAACTTGTTTAATGATGCTTGGGCTCAATTCCAACTCAACACAATCAATCCAAATTCTGGCATCACAGTTTCTTACAACTTGATGTTGTCACCATGGAAAGCAAACAAAGCAATTGCTTATGGCGTTTCTGGAAACACAGAATTTGACATCGACAAGTTGATCAATGGATCTGTTGCTTCTACAAGAAAACACAACATTGTTGTCCTCAACAGAGAAAATGCAACAACATCAACATTCTACATCAACATCAGAAACACAACATTGAATGCAACACTCACAACTGATCAAAACAGAGAATACATTCAATTTGCAATGCCAGCTGATGTAGAAATTCAATCCCCTGATTATGCAACAACATTTGTTTCGGCACTCTCAATTTCTGCTGATGGACAACTTATCTATCAAGAAGAAAACAAACTTGGTTATGCAAGTTTGTGGAGATCTACAGACAATGTTGTGGTTACATCAAACCCAAGTGCAAAAACAATTGTGTTTGAAATCAGTCAAGAACTTGGCTTTGCACCAAACACAAGAATTGTCTATGAATACACAGACAACTATGGCACAACTTACAAAGAAATCCACCTTTACAGAGAAACAATCATCAGACAAGAAGTTTCTTCAAGAGAAGATTTGTATTCTTACTATGACAATGCAGGTATCTTGCATTACATAACAAAAGACGGATTTATTTACAACTACAACCCAAGCAAATATGTTGTAAAAACATTTGATTACATCAACGGCACACAAAGCACAGATTGCGTAAACGCAACATTGCAAACAACTCAATCTGCAGATGGAATCACAACAATCACCTACTTTACAACAGCAGAAGGTCGTCAATACAACCACAGTTTCATCATTGAAATTTGGGACGCTATGGACGAAACAAACCTTATCAAAACAGTTCAATTTACACTTTACAACGAATTGCCAGTTGAAAACACAACAACAAACAACAACCTTCCTGGTCAATTCAAGCTTTTGGATGCAAGCAGAAACAACATCACAAGCACAATCATTGGCGATGTTGCAGATTTGACTGGATATTTCTCAGAAATCACAATCTTGTATGCAACAAGCGAAACATTCATTCCAGTAAAATACTCAGTAAGTAGAGACAGAATCCATTGGGAAGAAATCTCTTCAGGAACAGTGCTTAAGTGTCAATCAGACGAAATGGAACAATATTATCTCAAGATTTGGTATGATGAAACATATTTACGCAACGAATATGACTCAACATCATATGTGTTTGGAAAAGTTTCAAATTCTCAAATCTATTCATTCAACATTTCTTCTTTGACTTCAACATTCTGGGTAGAAAAGACAGTAAATGGACAAACATCAATCGTTTCAAAGAGTGATTCGATGTATAATGCCCCAGACGGCAAACAATTCTCAAATCACTATATTGTAAACTTGGATTACACACAAAGAGCTTCAGTTGAAATCAAAACAAACAAAGAACAAAAGATCGAACCTACACTTGTGTTTACATACCATGGATCAAAGATTTCTTCAGAACATTGGGTAATCACAAACAAAACAGCTGGTGATCTTGGAAATATCCCTGCTTTTGAAACAAACATCATCATCACATATATTCCAACATCAGACGATTTTGTTGAAGAATTCTATTCTCACAACGAAAACGGAATTATCGACACAACAACAAACCTTGTCAACAACTCTTCTGCAAGCGTAGTGCTTTCACAAGTAACTCTTGACAGAATCGAACTTCAATGGACAAAGTTTAACGGAATCAAAGAAAACGAAATCAACATTGTCTTGATCAAAGACGGCGTAAAAATGACACCTACAATCTATTCAAGATCAACAGGCACTGGCGCCTACAAGAAAGAATACAACTACTTGTATTTGACATATTCAGGAAAATATTCAATTTCGTTGCATGACACTGCTGGAAACATTCAAAAATTCAACCGTGGCAATTCTGGACAAACCGAATCATTGAGTTTCATCTTCCTTAAAGATGTGCCATTTACAATGACATACACAGATTCTTTGAGTGGCGAAGCAAAAACAATCCTTCCAATCAAGCAATCAATCTTCAACGGAGATGTGACAGTAAACCTTGACAAGAAAACATTCCCAGATTTCTACACTGCTGTTGGTCCACAAGTTAAGATCAAGAAAAACGGCGTGGCACTCACAAACTCAGAAATCAAAGAAATGACCACAGAAAACTCAAGCACAAAACAATATAAGTTTAGTGGCGCTGGTTATTATGAAATCTCATTTGTGGCAGAAAGCAACATTCCAAACAAAGGAGAAATCAGATCAGAAACATACAGTTTCTCAATCGTAAATGAAAACGAATACAAATATTCTTACATTTACAACAAATATGGCTCTTATTATGTTGAAAAGGTTGAAAAAGATGGCAGAGACATCACAAGCACATTGCTCAAGATTTTGGATGTTTCAACAATCAAAATCAACAACAAGTCTTATATGACATCACTTCCACTTTCATACCTTGACGACAAAACAGGCGTTGGTGTTTACACAATCACAATCAACACAAACAACAACTTGATTAAAGCAGACAACATTACATCAACATTCACTTACAAAGTGACAATCCGTTCTGGTTCTGCTCCAATCAAGATTTCAGTTGCACAAGGAAAAGCAACAACAAAAGCCGTTGCAGTTTCATTCAATGCAGCAAACATCTATGAAGAAATGGGCGAATGTACTTTGAAGATTGTTCATTATTCAACAGATGGTAAATATGCCGGAGCAATCTATTCATTGAAAATCAATGCAACAACTCTTGAAGAAGAAACAACAACTATCCCTGCTGGCGATTCTGGAACATATTATGTGCAAATCGTTTCACCAAGTGGCAACTTGTTGTATAGTTACAGAGTTGAAAAGAAAGAACCTATGAACCCTGCTTCAATCATCATCATTGCTGTTGCAGCAGCGTTGGCAGTTGTGCTTATCATCGTGATTTACAAGTTGAGAAAGCGTATTTCTGTAAAATAACAAAACAACAAAAAAACACGCAAAATTGCGTGTTTTTTTATTTATGCAAATTATATCAATGTTGTGGATAATGTGGACAAAATGACAAAATATCGTCATTTTTTAAGTATATTTGTGCAAAAGTTTCAACAATTGAATTTGTTTGTGTTTTATTTTTTGTTATTTTCTTCAAAACGCTTGATAATTCGGTAAATTTCGCCCCAATTTTGCACTTCTGTAACATTGTCGCAAACTAATTCGCCAAGTGGCATTGTGCGCAAATAAAGGCATTTTATGCCATTTTTTGCAAGAGGAATAAGATTTTCAAATCTGTCATCAATCATAAAATCAACTTGCTCGTCTATGCATGCTTGCAATTTGTTTTTTTGATTGTAGACAACCTTCTCAATAGGAAACTTGTCTTTTGCAAGTCGTTTTTCTGTTGCCTCTTTTTCGCCTGGTGCATTCATACCTCTGTTTGTTATGCCAACAAATGTGTGTCCCTCATCTGCAAGTTTTTGCAAAACTTCTTTTGCAAAAGGAAGAATAGGTGCTTGGTTTTGCATTTCGACAAGATGCTTGCACAAAAAGTCTTCGACCTGATCCCTACTCCAACCATAAGCATCTTCCAAACAAACATAACTTCTGTTGACAACACCACAGCCACCGTTTTCAATGTCAAGCAATTCTGCCTTTACACGAAGATATCTTTCGCTGTCATACAAAACTCCATCAAAATCTACGCCTATTTTCATTTGTAACCCCTTTATTTCGCCTTTATTATATCACAACAACAATTTGTTCACAAAACATAAAACAACAAAAAAAGACCGATTTTTCGGTCTTTTTTTAGATGTTATTTCTTGAGTTCTTTGTCAAGTTTAACTTTTGATACAACGAAGTATACAATAACTCCAACCAAAACAAGAACTGAAACTACAATCAAAATTGTTCCAACAACTTTATAAACTGATGTTGCATCTTTTGATTCTTCTGCAACTGTGATTGTAAAGTCTTTTGTTGCTGTGTTTCCAGCAGCATCTTCAACAGTGATTGTCAATGTGTAAGATCCAACTTCTGTAAATTCGTCGAATGTGTAAACTTTGTTAAGTTCTTTAAATTCAACTGCTTTTGAAGTAGATGTGTTTACAAGTTTAACAGTGATTGTTGGTGCTGTTTCATGATTTGAACCATGGTCATCGATTGTCATATTGTTGAGGTCAATCTTGAGTGGTTCGCCATTGAGTTCGTAGCTGTCTTTGATGAAATCTTCTGGGAAGATCAAATCTGGTTCTTCTACGTCACCAACTTTGATTGTGTAAGTTGCTACAGTAGGATTGCTCTTATCTTCGCCATACAATGTGTATGTGATTGTGTAAGTTGCATCTTTCTTAGCAAGCTTGTATGTGAAGTTTTCTTCTACATTTTCGTCATAAGTGTCGCTACCTGAAGTGCCATCAGCATATTTGTATGCCACTTTGATTGTTGCACTCTTGTAGTTGTCACCTTCAACACCATAGATGTCGATTTCTTTTCCACCTTCAGCGATTTCTTCAAGAGAATATTCTGGACGGTAGTTGTATGACTTAAGTGTTGGTTTTACAGCTGAAACTGTGATTGTATACAATTCGCTTTCGAGTGAGTGAACTCTAAATCCACCAAGGAGAGCTTCAAGGTTTGCACCTTCGAAGAATCCTGCCACATCAGTAACATCTTCTGTTACATCAACGCCATCTTCAAAAACTTTGATTCCATCTTCAGTTTTTTCAACTGTATAGATTGTGCCGTTGTCGAATGTCAAAATGCCATCAACAATTGCAACTTTTGCTGTTTTGTATGTGTAATATCCACCTTCATTTGTAGACATATCCCATTCTTCATAACCGTAACCCAAAGTTCTGTCGTAAACAGTTACATCTGCAGAGTAAACTACATTGTATGTTCCTGCATTTGTAAATTTGTTTGTTCTGCCATAGTTTGTTGTCCAGTTTTCAGCCTTTCCGTTTTCAGAAACGCCATGAACGATATATCTAGCTGTGATTTCGTCTTCTGTGCCAGCTTCAACTGCTGCTTGGTAATCTGCATAAGATACGCTGTCTGCAATTGAAAGTTTTACAGTAGGTTCTGCAAAGATCACTGTTTCGCCAACATTTGCTGTCTTTGTTGTCAAAGATGTTTGCAATCTTACATAATCATCTTCACCATTTGAAACTACATTGTAATTTACAAATGAAACGATTGTGTTGTTGTTTGCATCAGTAACAGATATTGCAACTTGATATTCACCAGCTGCATAAGCAATAAACTTGCCTGGATTAGCTGTATATCTTCCAGCGTCACCCTTCAAAGCTTCTGCTTTTGATGAGCCACCATAGATTGTTTCGCTTATATCTGTCTTTGTTCCATCAGTTGCAACATGAGTCAATGTTACATCATAAGTTACAAATGCAACAGCATCGTCAGTAACTGTAAATGATGGAAGTTCGATTTCAGCACCAGCAACATATTCTTGTGTGAAGTCTTCGTCTTCCAATCCAATAAAGTTTGGAGCTGCGTTGTCTTCTGCATTCAAAACTGCTGCTGTTTGAGCTGCGATGTTTACATTTCCAAAATCATCATATGCATATGAAACAACTTGGATTGTGCGAACATCTTCGCCAAGATCTTTCAAGTTGATTGAATATGATTTTGATTCTGCGTTTGTCAAATCTACATATCCTGCAGCACCATTTGTAAGGTAATCTGCATATTTTGTTGTCAATGCAACATTGTCTTCTTTTGCTGACTTGAGTGTCCAATCTGCAGAAACTTGTGACAAGTTTTCTGTTGAGATTGCAGCGCCTTCAGCATCAGCAACCGCAATGATTGCACCATTTTTGTCAAGTGCACGATACAATGTTCTTACAAACATGTTGTTGTCAGAACTGTTGTCTGCTGCTGTGGGAGCGTCAAATTTAACAGTTGCTGTTGGCAAATATGATGTTTCAAGTTTTGTCGCAACAGTAAATGTTGGCATATCCATATCTTCTGTTGTTGTAACATACATTGATTGGCTCTTAGCTGTGCTTTCGTTTCCAGCTTTATCCATTGCAATGTAGTGGATATAGTATGTGCCTGTGCCCATTCCGCCATCAGCAGATGTTGCACCAAATGTCTTGTCCATATCAATATAAGCAAAACCTGCATCTTTTGCAGCTGCGCCTTTGAACCAGTCAAGAGCATTGTCTTTTTCTACTGCATCCAATGCTGCGATTTGATCAGCAAAGATGTCATAGAGGTGTGCGTAGTTGTTGTTGTCAACAACGATACGATAGTTGTTTTCTTTCAACCATGCAAGCATTTCAGCATCATTTGTGTGTGCTGCACCGTCTTTGTCGATTGCATGTCTGATAAGATAGTTGTTTGTGTAAAGATTTTCGTGAGCATCATCAAAGTTTGTTGTGTCTGTTGCTCTATAGTTGAAAATCAAGTTGTATTGATCAAAATCTTTGATTTCTGCTTTCAAAGTTGAAGAGCTGTCAAAGATCTTTCTTGTAAGTGTAACACCTTCCATTGATTCAACATTGTCTTCAATGCCTACGGCATAAACAACAACGCTGTTTGGAAGTGTTCTTGAAGCAAGTTTGTATGCTTCATCTGTGTATTTTTCATCTGCTTCAAGTTCTACAGATGCATCATAAACGATTGCTTTTGGAGCTGTAGAATCTTTTACATCTTCCCATTCATAAGCACCAACTGTAGAAGATGCTGTCTTTCCATAAATGTCTGTAACTTTGTAAACAAATGAATACCAACCATTTTCCAATGGCTTGAATTCTGTTGGATCTTTCAAAGTTCCGTCTGCATTCAATACATCAGCATATTTTGCAGCATCAAGCTTTGTATAAGAAGCTGTTGAATCAACTGCACTGTAGTAAACTTCTACTGAATATGAAACTGCAACTGCTTCTTCAGATGGAGTTGAATCTGTTTTTGTGATTGCTCCAGCTGTTGGCAATGATCTTGCAACACCAACTTCGCCATCAGTTTTCTTCCAAGGTGAATTAAGTTGAAGTTGAATTTCATAATCTTTGTAGTAAGATTCTTTGATTGTTGTAGACTTTGTTGTTGATGTAACAAAGTGTCCGTTTGTGTAGTAGTCATATTTAACTGTATATTTGCCAGTTCCACCATTTGGTCCTGTGATGTCGGCTTTAGTAATATAATAGCCTCTTTCATCTTCACCAAGTGTCATTTCGCCTGCTGCACCACCAGCAACTGTCACATGAACTTTTTCTCCACCAGCAGTAGCTTCTGAAAGTGTTTTAACAAAAGCAACTTCTTTCACTTCACCATTTTCATCTTTAACTTCTGGAGTTGGAAGGTAAAGCTTGAAGTCATCTCCTGCAAGAGAAAGATCAACTACTTCTGGAATAACATTTTGGTCATTTGCAACAAAGTTGATTGAAGCGTCTGAAAGTTCGCTCTTCACCTTCATTGAATATGTGTTTGTGTATGTTTTTCCACCAACTTCATATTGATAAGAATATGTGATTGTGTATGTTCCTGCTTTTTGTGGACGGAATGTTCCGTAAATTTCTTCTGCAGTAACTGATGCGCCAGCTGGGATTTCTGTTCCTGTTCTGTCAACTGCGATTGTTGATGTGCCATAGTTTACAGTAACTGAAGAAGATTTGATTGTTGCGCTGCCCAAATCTTTGTTTGAAGTGTCGCCAACTTTCAATGTTTCATCTCCACCAATGTAAGCAAATGGAACATAGTATACATCGCCTTTTGTGACTGTTGTTTCAACTTCGTCAGATACTGTGCCGATTGTCATATAAGTGAAATCAGTGTATTGAGACAAAGATGCCAAAGCCAACATTTCGTTGAAAGGCACGCAAAGCACAGCCAAAGCAAATGCTACGGCTACAACTGCTCCTCTAAAAATTGCTGAATGATTTTTTCTTTTATCTTTCATAAAGTAAAATCTCCTATTAAATAGTCTATATACATAGATTATTTTATCTTAATTTTAGACTGCAAGTCAATCAAAACAATTGACCAAAGTCAAATTTATAAGTATTGTGCGAATGTGTTTTGCAACTATGCAAAAACAATATCACTTTTCTTGTCGAAATCGCTTGTTTTTTGCATAAGCAAACCACAATTGACATCTTTTGTTGCCCACAAGTGTTTGGTCTATAAAAAGACATAAAGCAGGTGGGCACCTGCTTTACTTAAACTTAAATATTATAAGTTACTTTAACACCAGGGCCCATTGTTGAAGCCAATGTAACACTCTTGATATATTGACCTTTTGCAGCAGCTGGTTTAGCCTTAACAATTGCGTCCATAATTGTTGTGAAGTTTTCAGCAAGTTTTTCCTTGCCAAAGCTCTTCTTGCCGATGATTACGTGAACATTGTTTGTTTTGTCCAATCTATATTCAACTTTTCCGGCTTTAACATCGTTGATAGCTTTTGTTACATCTGTAGTAACAGTACCACTCTTTGGATTTGGCATCAAGCCTTTTGGTCCAAGGATTCTAGCGATTCTACCAACAACACCCATCATATCTGGAGTTGTGATACATACATCAAAATCCAACCATCCACCGTTGATCTTTGTTACCATATCTTCAGCGCCTACAAAATCAGCACCAGCTTTTTGAGCTTCGTCTGCTTTGTCGCCCTTTGCAATAACAAGAACTCTTACAGATTTACCTGTTCCGTTTGGAAGAACAACTACGCCACGAACTTGTTGATCTGCATTTCTTCCGTCAACGCCAAGTCTAACGTGCAATTCGATTGTTTCGTCAAACTTTGCTGTTGATGTTGCAAGAACGTTTTCAAGTGCATTGTCAAGTTCGAAACTAGCGTTTTTGTCAAAACTTTCAAGGCTCTTTACATATCTTTTACCTTTGTTCATAATTCACCTCTATTAGTCCACAACTTCTACGCCCATGCTTCTTGCTGATCCAGCGATCATAGACATAGCACTTTCAACAGATGCAGCATTCAAGTCTGCCATTTTTTGTTCGGCAATCTTTCTAATCTGTTCTTTTGTGATTTTTCCGACTTTTGATTTGTTTGGTTTTGCAGAACCTTTATCAAGACCAATTGCCTTTTTGATAAGTACTGCTGCAGGTGGTGTCTTCAATTCGAATGTGAAGCTTCTATCTTCATAGATAGTGATCACAACAGGAATGATAAACCCTGCTTGTTGAGCGGTTTTGTCGTTGAATTCTTTTACAAAGCCAGCGATGTTGATACCATGAGGTCCAAGTGAAGATCCTACTGGTGGTCCTGGAGTGGCTTTGCCCGCTTCGAGTTGCAATTTAACAACTGCTTTTACTTTTTTTGCCATTTTATTCCTCCTAATGTGGTCGTATTGAGTCTAGGCATGACCCTGCCACAAAATTTGACAGTTTAATGTCGTGACGGACAAATTTTTGTTGAGATTGCTCTCATATATATTGTCGAGCATTTTGCAAGTTGCTGTTGCAAAACAATCGAAAATACCGATTTTTAGTTGATTTTGTGAACTTGTCCAAATTCAAGTTCGACATTGTTTTCTCTTCCAAACATTTCAACTGAAACAGTAACAATGCCAGCTTCTGCGTTTACAGAAACTACATCACCCACCATCTTATCAAGTGGTCCTTCAACAATTTCAACCTTGTCTCCAACTTCGATGTCAGTTTCGACTTTGATCTTTTCAAGTCTCATCTTCATAACTTCTTCTTCAGTAAGAGCCAAAGGTCTTCCTTTTGGACCTACAAACCCTGTGATGCCACGAGTGTTTGTAATATTGTGCCAAAGGTCATCACCATAAATCATCTTAACCAAAAGGTAGCAAGGCATACTCTTTCTTGTAACAAGTTTTTTCTTGCCATTCTTTTCTTCGATAACGCTTTCTTCTGGAATAACCATTTCAAAAATTCTATCTTCAAGATGGAATTTCTTTACAACAGTTTCAAGATTTTCCTTTGCAACATTTTCATATCCAGAAAATGTGTGAAGCACATACCATTTAGGTTCGCTTGAATGTTCCATAAATCTCTCCTTCAAAAAATGAATACTTTCGCCTTTGCCTAAATTAGCCTGCCAAAAGAGAAACAAGCCAGCCAAGAAGTGCATTTATGCCATACAAGAAAAGTCCAAAAATGATTACAAACGAAACAACGATTCCTGTCTTCTTGACAACTTCGCCAAAAGTTGGCCAAGTAACTTTTTTAAGTTCGGAAGCAGTTTCTCTAACCTTTTTGCCAATTCCACCTTTCTTTTCTTTCTTCTTGTCTTTTTTCTTGTTGTCTTTGGAATTTTTATTATCTTTCTTGTTTTTGTTTTCAACAACCTTTTCAGATTTCTTCTTAGAAGTTTCAGCAACTTCTACAACTTGTTCATCAACAACAACTTCTTCTGTTTGATTGTTTTCAACTTTTTGCTTTTTAGACATAAGTCCCTCCAAATTTTTATGCGATTTGCCCATGCAAATCAAAGAAATCAAAAATTACTTTGTTTCTTTATGTTTTGTACGCTTGTTGCATTTTGGACAGTATTTGCTAATTTCAATTCTTTCAGCATTTGCAGAAGTATTCTTTTCTGTAGAATAGTTTCTTTCTTTACATTCTGTGCATTCAAGTGTAATGATTTTACGTTTTGGTGCTGCCATTTTAATATCTCCTAACAAAAAAACTAACACCCTTTGCAGAAGTGTCGTATATAATATAGCACACGGGTCCGTGTAAGTCAAGTATTTTTATAAATTTTGCCCAAGATTTTTGCAACAAAAAAGCCACAATTGCTTGTGGCCATCGTTTTGTTTTATCTTTCTACAACTGCATCAACATACATCACTGTTTCGTTGGTTCTGCACTTTGGAAGAAGCAACTCAAGTTTTGTTGGTTTGTTGAAATCTGTTTCATATTTTACTGCATAAGCAAAGTAAACTGACAACAAATCTTTTGCTGAAAGAAATGCTTCTGACAAGTCTTTTCCATTTGTAAAAATTTCCAAATCAGGGAAAACCACTTGATATGATCCGTCTTCATCTTTAACAAAAATAGCTGGGTACACAAATTGATACTTTCTCATACAAACTCCACAAACTTATTATACGATTATATTTTAACATAAAATGCACCTTTTTCAAAACAAAAACAAAAAAAATATCGCAAAAACTGCGATATTTTTCAAAAAACAAACATTCAAAAATTATCTGCCCATTTCAGTAACCTTTTCAGGTTTTACATTTCTTGGCACAGATTCACCAGCTTCATAAGCAGCCATCAAATCTTCGATAGATCCGATGTCCTTCCAGTCAATGCGAGATTTTGTTCCGTCTGGAGTGATAGCAACAACATATTCTTTATCGCCGTCCAAAACGAAAATTGTTTTATCTTCTGCAATTTCATTTATGTTTGTCTTATTATTCATATAACACCTCCGTGTGTTTTTTCTTCTCACTTGTCCATATCTTATCACAAAACTTTTGATTTGTAAATACCTTTTTTCAAAAATTTTTTGACTAATTTTTCACCTTTATTTCAGGGAAGTATAGCGATTTTAATATTTTTTGACAAAAAGTGGGGAAAAGTGGGGTTTTTACATTTTTTCCACACTGTCAATGCCAAGTGTGTGTAACGCTTTTTCCAAGCATTTTTTGACCAATTCGCAAAGTCTCAACATGCTTGCTTTTTTGCTTTCGTTTGTCTCTGACAAGATGCGATGGTTGTTGTAGAAAGTTGAAAATGCACTTGCCAAATCAAAAGCTGACAAGCAAAGTGAGTTCATTGAATAACTGTCATAGCAAAGTTGATAAGAAGAGTTGAGTTTCAAAACAGCCAAAACAATGTTTCTTTCATCAGCATTTTCGATTTCAACCTTTCCATTTTGTCCATTTGCTTTTGTCAAAATTGAATTGATACGAGCGATTGTGTATTGAATATATGGTCCTGTTTTGCCATCAAATGCCAAAAATTTGTCCACATCAAACACATAATCTTTGACAACAGTGTTTGACAAGTCACCAAACTTCATAGCACCAACACCAATTCTGCGAGCGAGCTCTTTGTCGCCTACAATGCCATTTGAAGAAAGTTTTTGTTCAGCACTTTCAACAAGCATATCAACAACATCTTTATATTTGACAACTCCACCAGCCCTTGTCTTGAATGGTTTGCCATCTTTGCCATTCATTGTGCCAAAACCAACATGAGTAAGTTTTTGACTTTCTGGAGAAATTCCAGCAAGCTTGCTACAACGGAAAACTTGTTCGAAGTGTCCAGATTGACGATTGTCTGTGATATAAACAATTTCATCAGGATTAAACTCTCTGTTTCTGATCAAAATTGTTGCAATATCTGTTGTTGCATACAAGTCGCCACCATTATATTTTTTGATGATTGCTGGAGGCATAGGATTTTTGTATCTTTGAGGCTCGTCCTCACTCTTTTTAGGGATTGGGATATGTTCTCCTTCTCTTGCGACATCAACAACCAAAGCCCCTTCGCTTTCTCTTGCAAGGCCTTGGTCTATAAACATTTGCACAGTTTCTTCGATTGCAGGGTCTGCATCACTTTCGCCATAATAATAATCAAACTCTGTGTTGAGCAAAGTATAGTTTTTTTCTATCTCGGCAACAGACAACGATCTGATCTTATTATATATAGTCCAATATGGTTCTTTGTGTCGTTGAACAAACAAAGTATATTCGTCAGCAGTTTTCTTAAACTCTTCGTCAACATCTTTTCTCTTGCTTGCTTTTGGATATTCTTCGTTCAAAACATCAAGAGTAACATTTGTCAAAGGAAGATTTTTGATGTCTGCCCCTTCTTCAAAAAACTTGTCAATATAACCGTCCAAATGGAGTTGCAAAATTGTAAGTCCCATTTGAAGACCAAAATCGCCCAAGTGAACATCGGAAATTGTTTTGTTTCCCATTGCAATATGCAATCTTTTGAGTGCTTCGCCAACAATTGGTGATCTCAAGTGACCAACATGCAATTCTTTTGCAACATTTGCGCCACCATAATCAAACAAAATTGTGCGTGGATTTGAAACTTGTTCGATGCCACAATTTTTGTCTGCAGAAACAAATTCGGCATATTCTGCCAAAGTTTTGTCTTTTACAACAATGTTGATAAATCCAGGCATAGCCACAGAAAAATCATAACCTGTGCCTTCTTCAACAGCTGCAACAAGGTCATTTGCAACATCAACCGGCTTTTTGCCAAGAGTTTTGCAAACAATCATTGCAAAGTTTGTTTGAAAATCGCAAAGTTCTGGTCTGTTTGAAAAAGAAACAACCAACTTGTCAACTTCTTCAACACCGATTTTTTTTGCTGCATTTGTCAATATTTGTGATATTTGTTCTTTTATATTCATACTTTTCTCCGTAATATACCAAAGTATAGCAAAAATAAACAAGATTGGCAAGTTTTCTTTTTGTTTTGTTTTTTCAATTTTTTCACAACGCCTATTGACATTTGTTATTGCATTATGATATTATGTAATTACATAATTAAACAACGGAGGTGTTTTATGGAAAACCAACTCAAACAACAAATTGAAGAAATCTATCAACTTGTCAAATCTTACGACAAGAGATTGACCGCCCTTGAAGACAAACCAACCCAAACAAAACCAACAAAGTCAGTGTTTACCCCTGATGACATTGCAGTTGGGCAAATCTCTTATGTAGGCAAATATGCTTCTCAAGATGGCACAATTGGATCAACTTTTGGCAGAAGCCCAAGACCAATTGCCCCACTTTTTGAAATGAACTCTTTTGAAATGGCAAAAATCATTGATGCTTTTTCAAGCGAAGAAAGGATTGATTTGGTCAAACTTCTTATTCAACAAAGTTTGACAGCCAAACAGCTTATGGAAAAACTCAACTTTGCCACCACAGGCAAACTCTATCATCACCTTGGCTTTTTGGAGAAAATCGGAGTGGTAAGAAAAGATGGCGAAAAGTTTCATGTCGTTGCAAGATATGTTGACTGCATTTTGCTTATCTTCTGTGGAGTGCAATCTCTCTTAAAAGATTAACAACACCAACAAAAAAAGATGCTCTCTCGCATCTTTTTTTTATTTTATTTCAAACAGTTCGTTAGGAGTTGTATCTAACAATTTGCACAAATCTAAAATTTGTCCATAGTTTAATTCGAACACCCCATTTTCAAATCGGCTATATTGTTGTTGTGTCATATGCAATACATCTGCCACCTGTTTTTGTGTCAAACCTTTATACTTTCTTGCTTCTTTTAAGTTGTTTCCGACCTTTTTTGCCAATTCCATATCCATTATATATCACAAACTGATGTAAAATAATTGACATACATCACTTTATGATGTATATTATATGTATAAGGAGTATTTACAAGTGAACAATAATTATGCAGAACATCTTTTAAGACAAAAATATAACAAAATGTCAGATGAAGAAAAAAGAGACTTTGCAAAGAAAACAAAATCGGGAGCAATCTTTGCGACAACACTTTTAAGTTGTATTGAACTTACTTTTCTTGTTTTATCAATCTATTCATTTTGTGTAAAAAACGGAAACGGAGTAATGTGGATATCTATGTTTGTTGGTGGGGCAATAGCTCTATCCATTTTTCTCTCAAGATACAAATTTCTTGCTCTGCACTCAGATGAAGAATGGATTATATATGAACTTGGATACCGTATCAAACAAGCAGCCAAACTTCGCAGAAAAGGGAAAGCAACACTAAAGCACATTCTTCTTCTCCATGCATCAGATATTATTTCAGTTTCGCTTATAGACAAATTTACAGAGGTAACCGACAAACTTCATGGATTTCTAAATTATCAAGAAATAATCCAAACAAGATATTACAAGTTCAAGATTGAATTTGAAGAAAACGATTTTGAAATTTTTCAAACAAAAGAAAACTCTTCAGATTGTTCTTACTTACTTTCATTAATAAAATAAAAGATGCTCTCTCGCATCTTTTTTTATCTCGGTTTTTTGTGGATAAGTGGACAAAAATAAAAACACCCGATGGGTGTTATATTTCTTTTCTGTCTGCGATTGCTTTGCTGAGTGTGATTTCGTCTGCAAATTCGATATCGCTGCCCATTGCAATGCCTTGAGCAAGTCTTGTGACTTTAACTCCCATTGGTCTAAGAAGTTTTGCAACATACATTGCTGTCGCTTCGCCTTCAACATCTGGGTTTGTCGCCATAATAACTTCTTTGACATCATTTGTCGAAACTCTTGCAAGCAACTCTTTGATGCGAATGTCGTTTGGGCCTTTGTTTTCGAGTGGATTGATACAGCCAAAAAGCACATGGTAGACACCATCAAAAGTCTTAACTTTTTCCAAAGAAATAATGTCTTTTGGCTCTTGCACAACACAAATCATTTGCTTGTTTCTTCTTTGACAGATTGGACAAACTTCGTTTGCACTGTAATTTCCACACTCTTTGCAGAGTTTGACCTTTTCTTTTGCATCAACGATTGCTTTTGCAAAGTTTTCGGCCTTTTCTTTGTTGTTTTCGATAATGTAGAAAGCATATCTTTGTGCAGTTTTTTTGCCCACTCCTGGCAACGATCTGAAATATTCGATCAATCTTTCAATTGGTTCTTCAAAATCAGCCATAATTACATACCCAAGTTTGGCAATTTGTTCTTTTCGTCTTCTGCAATCTTGTTGAGAGCATCGCCAAGTGCAGATGCAACCAAATCTTCCAACATTTCTAC
This sequence comes from Candidatus Caccovivens sp., assembly GCA_045650745.1. Lineage (GTDB taxonomy): Bacteria > Bacillota > Clostridia > Christensenellales > UBA1242 > Caccovivens. The sequence continues at coordinate 59,874 of JAZRRN010000043.1, read as the reverse complement.
ATCGTCTGGATCAACAACTTCTGGTTTGATTCTTACAGACTTTACTGTTCTGTTTCCGTAAAGTGTAACTTCAACCATTCCACCACCTACAGAAGATGAATATTCTGTGTTGTCGATTTCTTCTCTAGTTCTTTTCATGTCTTCTTGCATTTTTTGTGCTTGGCGCATAAGTTGTTGCATATTTGCTCCACCGAAGCCACCACCAAATCCGTATGCCATATAAATCTCTCCTTAATCTTCAAAAACCACTTTGTTGCCAAAGAAGTTTTCAATTTTTTTAATATCTTTGTTTATTTTTTGCTCAGCACTTTCATATTTGACAACTTCAAATTTCAAGTCCAAACCTTGCCAACGAATAGCGCTTTCAATTTCTTTTCTGCCTGATTCGAGCACATCAACCAAAAAGCTATCGCTCGAACGGACAACAAGTTGCTCGCCATCAATCTTTGCATTTGTGATGTCACCACAAGCAACATGAAGCGCAACCTTTTTGTGTTCTTTTAAATAAAGCACAATCTTTCCCCAAACATTGTTTGCAGAAAGTTTTGATGCATCTTTCTCAATTTTCAGTTTTTTTTTACATCAAATCCAAGCATTGCAGTAAGGCAAGTTGTTTCAAGCAAAAGTCTCACTGACAAAGTGTATCTCAATTCGCTTTCGGCACTTGAAAACACTTGCATATATCTGATAAGTTCTTTTTCTTCAAACTTGTCTGCTTGCTCTTTATACATTGCAAAAATATCTTCAGTCAAATTCAAAATTTCATTTGCATTTGCACATGATTTGCACACAAGCAAATTTCTTGCATGCTTTGACAAATCTTTTGAAAACACTGCCAAATTTTTGCCATCTTTTTCAATTTGATCAATCAGTCCAAGCACTTGACCAACATCTTTGTCCTTAACTCTGTCAAAGAAGTTTATGATCAATTCGTGATCGGTAGAACCAAGCACACTCAATGCTTTTTCTTTTGTGATTTCGCCTTGGCAATATGATGCGATCGAATCTGCGATTGAAAGAGTGTCTCTCACACTGCCTTCGCCTGCACTTGCAATGATCTTCAAACTTTCTTCATCATATTTGATGCCTTCTTTGTCAAACACCTTTGCCAAATGTTTTGCAAGTTCGTCAACAGACACAAGTCTGAAATCAAATCTTACACATCTAGACAAAATTGTTTGTGGCAATTTGTGAACTTCTGTTGTAGCCAAAATAAAAATTACATATGAAGGTGGCTCTTCCAATGTTTTGAGAAGTGCGTTGAAAGCACTGTCTGACAACATATGGACTTCGTCCACGATATAAACTTTGTATTTTGCGCCAACAGGCATAAATTTTACTTTTTCTCTAATTTGACGGATATCATCAACTTTGTTGTTTGATGCAGCGTCAATTTCGATGATGTTGATGTCGTTTTCTTGCTCCAATCTCTTGCAGTTTTCACATTGCCCACAAGCCGAGCCGTGATCAGGTGTAAGGCAGTTTACAGCTTTTGCCAAAATCTTTGCAATGCTTGTCTTTCCTGTGCCACGAGAGCCAGTAAAAAGATAGGCATGACCGATTTGATTGTTTACAATCTGGTTTTGCAAGGTTTTTGCAATGTGGTCCTGCCCAATCACTTCATCAAAAGTTTTTGGTCTATATTTTCTGTAAAGAGCAATATGATTCATCTTTTCTCCGTTTTAGTAAGTTTCTTTGCAGATAATTGAAAAGTTTTCAACATCAAGGCAAGCAGCGCCAACAAGCACGCCATTTACGCAATCGTTTGCCAAAATCTTTTTATAGTTTGTCAAGTTTACGCTTCCACCATAAAGAATTGTAACATTTTCTTTTGCCTTTGCTGAATACAAATATTCAATCTCGTTTCTTATTGTTTCAACCATTTTGACAATGTCTTTGTTTGTCGCAACTTTGCTTCCTGCGCCAGAAGAAATTGCCCAAAGTGGTTCGTATGCAATGACAACACTGTCAAGTTCGTTTTCGTAAATACCCTTCAAATCTTCATCAAGTTGTTTTTTCACGAAAGCTGCAGATTGTTTCGCTGTGCGTGTTTGCAAGTTTTCGCCAACACAAAGAATGACTTTAAGTCCGTTTGCAAGGGCTGTTTTGATTTTTTTGTTGATAAGACGGTCAGTTTCTTTAAACTTTCCTCTTCTTTCTGAGTGACCGATGATAACATAAGTTGCACCAGAATCTTTTATCATGCTTGCACTTACTTCGCCAGTGAAAGCACCTTTTTCTTCATCAGAAATGTTTTGAGCACCATATTCAACTTTGCTGTGTTCCAAAAGTTCGCTCGCCAAATGCAAGTGTGTAAATGGCACGCACACAACAACATCATTTTTTGTTGACTTTGTTTTTGTTGCAAGTGTCATCGCATAGTTTTTAAATTCGCTTGGTTTGGTGTTCATTTTGAAATTTCCAATGATAAGCTTTTTCATAAATTCTCCCTTTTTGTTTTCAAATTAGATGCTGTCAATAACATCAATCGCTGCCAAAACTTTGCCTTCCATAAGTTTCAAGCTTGCTCCACCACCTGTTGAAAGGTGATTGATTTTGTCTGAAACACCAACTTGGTTGATGGCACTCAAACTGTCGCCACCACCAACAACTGAATAAGCTTCGCTCTTTGCAACAGCTTTTGCAATTTTTGTTGTGCCTTTTTTGAATCTGTCGTCTTCAACTTTGCCGACAGGTCCATTCCAAAGGATTTGTTTTGCGTTTGCAATTTCGTTGGCAAACATCTTGATTGTCTTTGGTCCAATGTCAAGGCCAACCATGCCCCTTTCAAGGATTTCTGTTTTTATCGCTTTGTCTTTTTCGCTAATCAATGCCACATGGTCGATTGGAAGCAAGATTTTTACACCTTTTTCTTCTGCGACCTTCATCAAATCTCTCGCATCATCAACAAGATCAAGATCAACAATAGAGTCTCCTATATTGTATCCCTTTGCTTGCAAAAATGTGTATGCCATGCCCCCACCAATGATGATAGAGTTTGCTTTGTCGAGCACATTGTTGATAAGTTTGAGTTTGTCAGAAACTTTTGCTCCACCAAAAATAGCCAAGAAAGGTCTTCTAGGTTCGCCAAATGCCTGATCAAAAACTTGAAGTTCTTTTTCAATACAAAAACCAATTGCACTTGGAAGTTTAAGCGCAACGCCATAGTTTGAAGCGTGCTTTCTGTGAGCAACCCCAAACGCATCATCAACATAAAGTTCTGCCAAATTTGCAAGCTTTGACGCAAAATCAGCCGAATTTTCTTCTTCGCCTGGGTGGAATCTCAAGTTTTCCAAAACCAAGATTTCGCCGTCTTTCATTTTTGCGACAGCGTTGTCCACTTCTGGTCCAACAACTTTTCCACAAAACTTCACTTTGTTTGGAAAACACTTCATCAAATAAACAGCCACTGGAAAGAGCGACAAATATTTGTCATAACCATTTGGTCTGCCAAGGTGCGAGCACACAATAAGTTTTGCACCATGCTTTGACAAATGTGTAAGTGTAGGCAAAGTTGCCACAATACGACTGTCGTCCAAAATATCTCCATAGTTGTCAAGAGGGACATTGAAATCACAACGCACCAAAATTCTCTTGCCTTTTATATTTTTCAAATCTCTAACTGTTCTTTTCATATAAAAAATCCTTCTCAATTAGTTTACAACATTTGCCTTGTAAATCAAAACAAATTGAAACAAAAATTTTCAAACTTAGTTCAACGCATTTTTAAGCAATGCCAAACATTCGTCAATATCGTTGCAAGTAGCAAGCTTGAGTCGCAACTCTCCGGACAACGGAATGTCGCAAGCATACCACAAAAAGTGCTTTCTTATGTAGAGTTTGAGCCAATTTTCGTCAAAGTGTTGTCTCAAAATCTCTATGTGTTTTTCCACGGTTTTGTATCTGTCGATTTGCATGTCGTTTTGTTTAAGTTGGGCAAAAAGCCATGGTCTGCCCATACTTCCACGGCCAACCATAACCCCATCAACACCAGTTTCTTTCATCTTTTGCAAACTTGCAAGATCAACAACATCACCATTGCCAAGCACTGGAATTGAAAGTTTTGCTTTAAGCGAAGCAATCGCTTCATAATCTGCCTTGCCACTGTATCCCTGCTCAACAGTTCTTGCATGAAAGGTCACAAAATCAGCCCCACTGTCTTGACACATTCTGCCAAACTCAACAAAGTTTTCTGCGCTCTTGCCTTTTCTAAACTTGACCGACACAGGCTTTGTTGTCGAATTTTTGACTGCAGTAATAAGTTTGCTTGCAAGTGGCAAATTGTCCATAAGGGCAGACCCTTCGCCATTTTTGACAATCTTGGGTGCTGGACACCCCATGTTTATGTCAAACATATCAAACTTTTCAAGAAGTGGCGAAGCAACTGCCTTTGCCATATAATCTTCTTCATGCCCAAACACTTGAGCAATCTTGATTTTTTCTTCTTCGGTCGTAAGTGTCAAAAACGCTGTCTTTTTTGGATTGTGTGCCATCGCTCTTGCAGACAACATTTCTGTCACTGTTGCATCTGCACCAAAAGAAGATGCCAAAGCCCTAAAGCCGACATCAGTCACACCTGCCATTGGTGCCAAAAGTATAGGATTGTCTGAAAAGTCCAGATTTTTAACTTTCATTGTTTTATTATATTAGCATACTTTGTTTGTTAAACAAAAGAAAAAACAAGCCTTAAACTTGCTTTTTTCAAAAAAATTTATTTGTCGAATGCATATTTAAACGCATCAAAACTCTTAAACTCGATCACTTTTTTGGCTCTTCCGGTGCAATATCGCTGAATTTGAGGGTTGAAATATCGGCAAGATTTTCTCTCTTTCAAAACAAACTTGCCAAAGTTTTTCATAGAAATCTGCCCACCCTTTGAGCACACTTCAACAATCGTTTTCTTTGCCGCTTCCAGCACTTTCAAGCAGCAAGATTTCGAAAAACCAGTCCTCTTTGCCAACAATTCCACAAACTCACTCTTGTTCAACTTCTCCCCTCACAAAACAAACATTTCCATTCAGGCAAAAGTCTAAACATTTTGCACTTTTGATTTGTGGAAAAGTGGAAAAAGGGTTTTGATTGCAAACGGCACAACTGCCAGAAAATAAACAAACACACCAACCAAAAAAGCTCCAGTCAAAGAGATCATTGGCACAAGTGAAACATATTTCAAAAAGGCACGCACAGCCACATACATCAATGCTGTTGCCACAAGCAAATTGCCGATCTGCAACAGAGGAATTTTGAAATTGAAACTTTGTTTCAGTTTTGCCAAAGCGATCACACAAACCAGTCCCGAAAACACCAAATTGCCTATCACCAAAGCATAAACATTGACAAACGAAACTGCAGCAAGCGAAATTGTTAGCACCACCTTGACAACACTTGCCACTGCCGTAAGCACAGAAACAAAACCAATCTTTCCTTTTGCCTGCAAAATCATGATTGCATATTGCATCAGGGCAGTAAAGACTGTTGCAAAAGCCCCATACAATGTCAAACTTGTTGCAACAAGCAAAGTTTCGTAAGATATGGTCGGATAAATCACTCTATACAAAACATTTGCAACTGCAGCCAACCCAAAAGTGGCAGGGAGCACCAAAAACAGCAAAAGTTTAAACCCCTTTTCAATTGCAGCGCCCACATTTTCACCCTTTGCCAGCAAAAACGAAAAGTTTGGCAAACAAGCTGCAGCCACTGCCACCGAAATTGCAAGTGGAAGATTTAGCATTGTGCCCACTATGCCAGACTGAACTCCAAACAACCCTGTCGCCTTTGATGCCGAAAGGCCAGCTCTTTGCAACCTGCCCACAATCAAAAAACTGTCGATCATGTTGGCAAGTGGCAAGCTGATTGCTGCGAGTGTCAACAAAATGTTGCTGGAATCATATTCTTTTCTCACAGCAAACAAATTTTTGTCTTTGCTATAATACACACACCTTTTTCTTTTTCTCAAATACCACACAAACAAAACTGCGGCTGCCAACACTTCGCTCAAAGTTATCCCCAAAAACGCTCCAAACACACCAGCTTGCACGCTTTGTTTGCCAAACGCTATCGCCAGTGCCAAGCCAAGCACAAACTTTGCAGCCTGCTCCAGAATTTGACTTACTGTTGTAGGCACCATATTTTCTTGTCCCTGAAAGTATCCCCTAAACACTGCCATACTTGCCCCAACAGGAAGCAAAATCACAAACAGCAGATAACTCTTGTTTGGGGATATGTGTTGAAATGTGGAAATGTTTTTCCATAAACAAGCCAGCACCACGCCAAGCAAACTCGCAAGCCCCACAGCCTGCAACATAGCTCGCCTAAAACAGGCACCTATTTTCACAAAGTCTCCTTTTGCCCTGTGAGAAGCCACCATTTTGGAAAGTGCAACAGTTGCTCCACCACTTGAAAACACAAGTGCAAAAGAAAAGGTTGCCATTATCAGTTGAAAGATTCCAATCCCTTCAACCCCCAACACGCTTGTGAGTGGCAACCTAAACAAAGCACCAACAATTTTGCATATCAAGCCACTCGCCAGCAACATCGTTGCATTTGTCCCAACTCTAGATTTGCCAGTCTCCATATCTCCACTTTCTCCTGTCTTTTACATAATAGGGTGGATAGAGCCAGCATAAAATATTCAAAATTTTAAAAAAATGGTATTTACAAAAAACTAAAACCGTGTTATAATTAGGCAACTGATAAAAAAGGAGATTTATTATGAATATTCCTCAAAATGCTATTTATGAAAGATCAAACGACAAACACCCAGGTTTGCTTATCATGCAAGAGGGCAAATCTGCTGCAGCAAAAATCCCACTCAAACTTCTCAAAGAAGCAATCAACAATCTCACAGCATTGTTGACAGATGATGGAGAATTTTTTACATTTATCACAAGCACTTCAAAAGAAGCAACAAACAAACTTATTGCAACAAGAAACAAGTTGTCTGCACAAATTTCAGGTTCGCTTTTTGATTTAAAAAATGCAAAAGCACAAATCACAATGCCTGACCCATTTTATTTTGCAGAAAAATATCAAAAACTTATCAAAGACATTGATGCTGGCCTTGTTGACGAAAAGAAAGCAACAATTGCTTTTGCAGGAGAATTCTTCTTGGCAATGGAAGATTCAATCGAAAAAAACAAAGAAGCTGCTAGAGCAGCAGGAATAACACTTGCTTCTCCAGATTTAGAAGCTGGTGGAAATCCAAATGGAAAACCACCAAAACACAAATAATACAAACAAAAAAGAGATGAAGTTTTCATCTCTTTTTTTATTTATCTCTTTCTTTTCCCAATCCACCCATGTTTGGATCTGGAAAAGTCACTTGTCCACCTCTTCCTACTTCTCTCAAGTTGTCAAGAAGTTGTCTAAGCTCCATCATTTCAAGTTCTTCTTCAGAATATTCGCCTAAATCATATGGAGACATTGGAGGTGTTGTAGGTGTAGGTCTAACCGGAGTTGGAGGTCTAACACCAATTGTCACGCTTCCAATAAGATTTGGGATTTGTGGTCTTGGATTGATTGCCAACGGAACATCATCTTTGAGTGTTGGTTTGACTGCAGGGCTATCAAATTTTACAGCTCCACCGCCTCCACCAGAAATCTTTGGCAATTTACCCCAGTCAATTTTGACAGCCCCACCACCGGAGCCACCACCGCCGCCTTTGCTTTTTCCACCCTTTTTCTTTCCAGAGTCTTCAGCTTTCTTTTCGGCTGGCTTTTCGTCTTTTTTCATTTCTTTTTTCTCGACATGCACGACATTGTCTCTCACCAAAACTCTGCCAAGAGGTCCACTGTATCCAGCAAGTGCAGCTGCTGCATCTTTGTTTGCAAGCAACATTTCAAATGCTTTATGGCTCAACATCAATCTGTCAAGAATGTTTTTCATTCTGGTATGATCCAATCTGATGCTTGGATCTTTTTGTGCAAGTTTTTCAATCAATTCCATATACAAGGCTTTGATTTTTGCACCAAGTTCGCCACAACCTTCCAACAACTTGAGCAATTTTGCCAAATAGAGTTGTGACAAAACTTCTGTAAGTTCGATGCTGAAGTTGTAGTCTTCTGTTTGCGAATGCATATAAGAATAGATGAAGTCGGTCTTTTCATATTCTTCTTCTTGAAGATGAATATTCCATGCCTTGTATACATTTTCCTTAAACTTTGGCGAATAAGGCTCTACAATGTCACCAAGTTCGGTAACATGCTTAATATCCTCATCAAGGCCATGTTCAACTTCGATCAATGCCAAATGCGCATTGCAATAAGACTCTGAAATATCCAAAGTCACTCTAAAGTTGAGCACATGACTGCCCACTCTTGAAGACGAATAATAATTGTCTCCATCTTTTTCTTCAAACTTTTTTGGAATGTTTACCAAATCTTGCAAAATCTGATCGTTTGTGATCTTGTATTTCCCGTCAGTAGAAAAAGTTCCAAGCAAACCATCTTTGATTTTTGTTTGGTAATAGAACACTTTCAAGTATTCATTTTTTACTTTTTGAACATCAACAGCAGGTTCTGATCCTGTTGCAGAAGGTTGTCCTGCAGGGGCAGTTGCAACTGCGTTGAGTTTGTCTTCTTTCTTTTGTCTTCCCATGCCCATATTATACAACACATCTTCGCTTTTTGCAAGACATTTTTTTAGGAGTATTATTTTTTCAAAAAGGTTATGCACAATGGTTTTTCTTTGATATCATTGAGCGTAATCCCGTTTGCAACACATTTTCCATCTCGGTTGAAAAGGCAATGGGCTTTGCACCCAATACCAATGGTCTGCGAATCTCTCTGTGGCGCATATTTGGGTGGATTGTCCGAAAAAATGTATTGAGTTTTGTCCACTTTTGGTTTCTGCAAATCCTCTTCAAATTTTTGACAACAACAATCAGTTTCAATCAAAATTTCTTTCGCTTTGCAGGTATATTTGTCGTTGTGTATGCAACCTGTCTTTCTGCATCTAATGTCCATACATTCTCCTCAAAGTTATCTTTGCCAATTCTTGACAAAACAAACCCAATTGTTGTAAACTTGTTTTGAAAGGAGAATAATCATGAAAGTAGTTTTGCTTAAAGATGTAAAAGGCACAGGAAAGAAGGGGGAAATCAAAGAAGTTGCAGACGGTTTTGCCAAAAACTTTCTTTTGAAAAACGGAATGGCTCGCATCGCTGACAACAGTGCTATGAACGAAAACAAAATTCAAGGCGAAGCAGCAAAATATCACAAACAACAAGAAATTGCAGCAGCAAAAGTTCTTGCAGAAAAGCTTGAAGGAAAATCAGTGACTCTCAAAATCAAATGTGGAAGCAACGGAAAAACTTTTGGTTCGATCACAAGCAAAGAAATTGCTGACCAACTTCAAAAAATCGGCATCACACTCGACAAAAAGAAAATCGATTTGAAAGACGCAATCAAATCATCAGGCACATACAGCGTTGTTGCAAAGGTTTATCCAGAAATCACTGCAAAGTTTACTGTTGTGGTTGAAGCAGAATAAAAAACTGCCAAATGGCAGTTTTTTTTGTTGTCCAAATCATTTTTTGTGCTTGCATAGTCGCCTTTTGCCTGCAAGTGTCGAAAGAGAACACATTATTTGATTGAGCAGACACCTAAGCTCTTCAATTTCTTCTTCGTCAAGACCATTTGCAAGTTGCATTGCAATACTTGTTGCAAACAGCACCATTTCTTCATCTGTTTTCATATTTTGTTCTATTCTCAAAAAACAAAAAATGCCAATCAAATTGATTGACATTTTTTAAATATTTCAACAAATTCTTCAAGCGAAAACGCTTCTGCTCGCTTTGCCAAAACTTCTTCTCCCAAAGTCGCTTTCAATTTGTCTTTTGTATAAACTGACCCAAGATTGTTGAGCAAGGTTTTTCTTCTCATCGAAAAACAACTTTTTATAAATTTCAAAAATTTTGCATTGTCGATGTCTGCAAACTTGTTTTTTTCCAGTTTAATGTGCAAAAGAGCCGAATCAACATTTGGTGCAGGATAAAACATTTGTCTTTTGATAATTCGAGTTATCTTTGGCGTGCCATAAAAGTTTGTCATAACTGTCAAAATGCCATAATCTTTTCCACCAACTCCAGCACACACTCTTTCAGCAACTTCTTTTTGCACCATGATTGTCAAACTGTCAAGCTTTGTTGAGTTTTCCAAAAGTTTGAAGATGATTGGTGTTGTGATGTAATATGGCAAGTTTGCAACAACTTTGTAGTTGCCATCAAACTTTGCTTCGACATCTCTCAAATCACAATCCATAAAATCGCCAAAAACAAATTCTACATTTGGCAAATTTAAATCCAAAAGGTGTTGTTGCAAATCTTTGTCAATTTCAAAAGAAACAACTTTTTTTGCATTTTCACTCAAAACTGTTGTCAAACTTCCTGCACCAGCACCAATTTCGAGCACTTGACTGTCAGCAGAAACCTCAGCATCTGTTGCAATTGCATTAAGCAAATTTTTGTCACTTATAAAGTTTTGTCCAAACTTTTTCTTAAAAACAAAATCTTCTTTCATATCCCAAACAACCTCTTCGCATTTTCTGTGGTCTTTGCAGCCACTTCTTCAATTGTCATATTTTTAATTCGTGCAATCATATCTGCCACATAAACAACATTTTTTGGTTCGTTTCTCTTTCCTCTGAATGGAACGGGTGTCAAATATGGGCAATCTGTTTCAAGCAAAATTTTTTCAATAGGCAAAAATTTTACAACTTCAACTGCAGTTTTTGCATTTGAAAAAGTTACAACCCCACCAAACGAAAAAGAAAATCCCAAATCCATCAATATCTTTGCACTTTCAACACTGCCACTATAACAATGAAGCAAACTTTCTTTGTTTGGTTGATTGTTTTTCAAAATTTCAATCGTGTCGCCCATCGCATCTCTGCTGTGCACAACAATTGGCAAGTTCAACTTGTTTGCAAGATTTATTTGCTCAACAAAAATTTGCTTCTGTTTTTCCTTTGTATCTTGTCGCCAATAATAATCCAGACCAACCTCTCCAATTGCCACAATTTTGCTGTTTTTTGACAAATTTTCGAGTTTTTTTAATGTTTCTTCATTCCACTCTTCAACATTTTCTGGGTGGACACCTACATTTGCAAACACTTGATAGTATTTTTTTGAAAGGTCAACTGCTTGTTGTGATGACAAAAGATTATAGGCCGAACAAATTATCTTGTTCACCCCATTTTCTTCTGCTCTAAAAACAACTTGCTCAACATCATCAAACTTTTGGTCTGTAAGGTGAGCGTGCACATCAACCATTTTCACACTCAAAGTATATCAAAACCCCCAAAACAAGTCAAGAAAGAGTTGCCAATTGCCTTGCAGTTGGTCAATCTTCTTTTTTTTGCACAAAATGCATAAATAAATATATGAATATCTTCTGGACGATAATGATGTTTGCAAGCATTTTGGTTTTGCTTGTAACAAATCCATCTGCAATGTTAAGCGAAATGATCGGTGCATCAGCGCAGGCTCTTGATTTGTGCATCGAATTGTGTGCAATTTATGCAATTTGGCTTGGTTTTGTCGAACTTTTGGACGCAAGTGGTTTGAGTGAAAAACTTGCAAAAGTGCTTAGACCCTTGATAAAAAAGATTTTCAAAGTTGACAACCACGAAATTCAAAAAATGATTGCCCTCAACCTTTCTGCAAACATGCTTGGCATCGGCAACGCCTCAACACCAATGGGCATAAAGGCAATGCAAGCACTTGATGACAAGTCCGGCAAAGCAAATTTTTCGATGATTATGCTTGTTGTCATCAATGCAACCTCAATTCAGCTGCTTCCAAGCACAATCATTGGCCTTAGAGCAAGTGCAGGATCTCAAAATCCTGCTGATATAATCATGCCAACTCTGATTGCAACAATTTGCACAACCCTCCTTGGCATTTTTCTGGTTTATGCAATAGACAAAATCAAAAACAAATGCAAAAGGAGAAGACCGTGAGCGACTATATTCTTCCAATCCTGTTTTTGCTGTTGCTTTTGTATTGCATTTACAAAAGAATCAACACCTATGACCACTTTGTCAAAGGGGCAAAAGGTGCAATAAGGTTGGTTGTTGACATTTTCCCATTTATCGCTTCGATTTTGATTGCAGTAGCTCTATTGAGAGTGAGTGGCATAACAACATTTCTTGTCAAAATAATATCCCCCATCTTCAAGTTGCTTGGCATACCACCCCAACTTTGCGAACTCGTGATGCTTCGCCCATTCACCGGCAGTGGAAGTTATGGGATTTTGGAAAACATTTTCGCAACTTATGGTGCTGACAGTTATATCTCTCGTTGTGCAAGCGTCATCATGGGGTGCAGCGAAACAATCTTCTATGTTGCAACAATATATCTTTCGCAAACCAAAGTCAAAAAACTTTTATATGCAATCCCTGTCGCATTGTTTTGCTCTTTTGTCGGCACAATAATTGCTTGTCTGCTTTGCAGAATAATTTAATTTAAAATAAATAAAAAAATAAAATTAATCAAAAATAAAAGAAAATATCAAATAAATAACAAAAAAACTGCAAAAAATGCAGTTTTTATTATTTTTTTTATTATTTTTAATTGTTTTTTAATATTTTAATTATTTATTTAAATTTTGCCAATTTTTTGCAATTATTTAAAATAATTATTTAATATTTTTTGTATGCAATTTTTCTAAATAATTTCCATCTGTTTCATTTGTAATCAAATTTGGCAAAACCTTTGTGCCACACTTTCCATTTTTGACAGCTTTGCAAACAAACAACTTTACTTCGCCTTTGCCATTTTCTGTAAAAAACATTTCTTTGATGGCCAATGCATTGTTTTGACACAACGAAATCAGTTCGCAACTTCGCTCTGCTGGAAAGCAACACCAAAACGCTCCACCATCTTTAAGCATTTTGCTTGTCACTGCAACAAGTTGCTCGGCAGTCAGGCAAACTTCTTCTTTTGCAATTTGTTTTACCTTGTCTTGTTTGAAATCTGTTTTTTTGAAATAAGGTGGATTTGCAACAACAACATCAACGCTTGCAGGTGAAATATATTGTTTGAAATTGTTTATATCATCTCTCACCAAAACAATTTTGTCTTGCAAGTTGTTTAACTTTATGTTTTTTTCACACAAATCTTGCATTTCTGGTTGAATTTCAAAAGCATAGATTTTGTTTAGTTTGTTTTTTGCTTGAAGCAAAATTGAAATTACTCCACTTCCACTGCCAATTTCAACAACTATGTCTTTTGCTTTTGTTTTTGCATAGTTTGCCAAAATCACACTGTCAGAAGTGAAAGTGTAAAGTTTTTTGTTTTGAACAATTTTCAACCCTTGGCATTGCAAATCTTCAATTCTTTCATCTAAACTCATTTGTTTTCCTTTTTAAAAGAAATTTCTTCAAGTTTGTAGGTTTTGATTTCGACATCATCACCCTTAACAAATTTTACATCAACTTCTCTATCCAAAAGATTGTTGTAAACGACATTGCCATTTCCATCTTTTGTAGAAACACTCGTCCCAACCTTTGGCATAACCTTGATGGACTCTTGATAAGTCGAATTTTCGTAAGCAATGCAGCACATAAGTTTGCCACACAACCCACTTATGCTTGCAGGGTTGAGTGAAAGGTTTTGATTTTTTGCCATTTTCATAGAAACATGATCAAACTCTCCAAAGTTTTGCACACAGCAGCAAATTTTTCCACAAAGTCCAAAGCCACCAAGCATGCGCACTTCATCACGACTGCCAATTTGGCGAAGTTCTACCCTCTTTTTCATAAGTTCGGCAAGTTTTTTTACCAAATCTCTAAAATCTACACGATTTTCTGCAGTAAAGTTGACGATATATCTCGAATTGTCATAACTAGCCTCAACTTTCACAACTTTCATTTCAAGTTTTGCATCTTTTACAAGTTTTTTAACTTGTGGATAAAACTTGTTTGCTTCTTCATCATATTTTTCAGCTTTTTCAACCATTTCTTTGCTTGCCACTTTCAAAACCTTTTTAAGTGGCGAAACCAAATCTTCCGAATTGATAACATCTTTTTCTTTAACAATACAGCCAAGATCTGTGCCTTTTTCTGTGTCTACCAAAACATAGTCCCCATTTTTGAGTTTGAGGTCGTTTGGGTCAAAAGAATAAACATGGTTGCTGCTTTTAAATTTTACTCCAACAACTTCTATTTGCATAAGTATTTTACCTCCAACATTTTCAACAAAAAGTTGTCTATTGCAACCGTCAAATTTGCATTAAACTCCAATTTTTCTCTTAAATTTGACACCAATTTTGAAATTTCACACAACGCTTCGACCGAAAACTCTGGTTCGGCATCTTGCAACTCTTGTTTGAATGCTGTCAGCTTGCACAAATTTTCGCTTTCGCACTTAAGCTTGAGCATATCCTCTATGCACAAACACATAATTTCCAAAATCAAATCAAGATTTTCTTTTTCTTCAAGCATTGTTTTTGAAAATTTGATAACCTGTTTGCTTGATTTAAGTCGTGTAAACAAACTTACAACAAACTCAGTCAATCTTCTCAAACTGTCGTTTTTTTCAAGTTGCAAAGTTTTTCCAACATAACCTCCACCCAAAACACAGGCAATCTTGTCAGACGAAATTGTTGACATTTCTTCTTGTGTCATAGGATTTATTTTGATTTTGTCGCATCTGCTTCTGATTGTTGGCAAAACTTTTTCTTCACTTTGCGCACTGATCAAAAAGTAAACATTTTTTGGTGGCTCTTCAAGCACCTTCAAAAGTTTGTTTTGTGCCTCTTGTGTAGAAATGTCAAAATTGTTGATAACAAAAATTTTGTTTTGCATGTTTACTGGTTTTGTGTAAACTTCTGCCACGATTTCGTTTGAATCTGAAACAAGCAATTTTTCGCCATTTTTTGGATAGATTTTTATATCCAAATCCACACCAGATTCAACACGAACAAACTCTGCACTTTTTTCATTAAACAATTCAAAAGTGTTGTATTGCAACATCAATGCTGCCAAAATCAAAGTTTTTGCACTTGTGATTTGATCTTCGCAAAAAAACAACATCGCATTTGAAAGCGAATTGTTTTCTTTTTTTTCGATCAATTTTTGAAAAAAATCTTGATTTTTGATTGTTTCTGTCAAATTCATATAATGATTTTATCACACTTTTGGGCAAAATGCAAAAATAAAATTGCATTATTTGAAATGCAATTTTTTGTTTATCTTTTTTGAAACAACTTTGAAAAGTTCGCCGACAAAAACAATAGACACTGACAGCGCAATCACAATCACCCAACACAGCCAATCGAGTTTTGTAAGTTTGAGCATTTCGGACAATCTTGTCGTCGCAATAAGGGTTAGCAATCCAAAACCAACAACGAGTGACAAATTGAAAAACTTGTTTTTGAAAGGATTGCTTTTGAAACAATTTTCGTTTGTGCGAGCAGTAAACATATAAAAAAGTTGAATAAAGTTGAGTGTATAAAACGCCATAGTGATTGCAACTGCCTCGCCACCTGTGAAATAACCAAAAAAGTATGCAGACATTGTGAGGAGTGTTTGCACGGCACCAAGCACAACAATGCTTATCCCCACGCCGTTTGAAAACAGTGATGCAGTTTTGCTTCGGGGTGGATCTTTCATTATGCCTTTTTCACCAGACTCTATCCCCAATGCGATTGCTGGCAGCGAGTCTGTGATAAGATTTACAAACAAAATCTGCACAGGAAGCAGAAATGTCAAACCCGGACACAAAATTGTCACAAAAAACAACGCCAAAATCTCTGCCATGTTTGCAGAAAACAAATATTTGATTGTCTTTTGAATGTTGCTGTAAATCTTTCGCCCCTCTTCGACAGCCACAACAATTGTTGCAAAATTGTCATCTGTGACAATAACATCTGCCACATCTTTTGCTACATCTGTGCCGGAAATGCCCATACCAAGCCCAATGTCTGCTGCTTTGAGACTTGGTGCATCATTGACACCATCGCCTGTCATCGAAACGATATGTCCGTTTTGTTTGAGTGCTTGCACGATGCGAACTTTGTGTGCAGGGCCAACCCTCGCAAACACATTTTTTGTTTCCACAAGCTTCAAAAAATCTTGATCGCTACACTTGTCAATCTCTTCTCCAGAAACAACTTGCGACACTTCTTCAGCAATGCCAACTTGTTTTGCGATTGAAAATGCAGTTTCTTTGTAGTCACCGGTTATCATCACCGTCCTAAGTCCAGCCATTTTGCATTTTTGCACAGCCGAAGCGACTTCTTTTCGTGGAGGGTCTTGAATGCCACACAATCCAAGAAAAACAAATCTTTCTTCTCTTATTTCTTGACAGTCAACATCTTTGTATGCAAACGAAATCACTCGCAGTGCGTCTTTGCACATTTGCGAATTTTGTTTTTCGATTTTCTTTCTCAAACTTTCGTCAAGTGGCACAATTTTTCCATCATGCACACACCTGTCGCAGTTTTTAAGAACTCTATCCAATGCACCTTTCATATAACAAACTTTTTTGCCGTCAACAACATTTAAGGTTGTCATAAGTTTTCGTTGAGAAGAAAATGAAATTTCTCCCACTCTTGCAAACTGTTTGTCCAAATTGCTTTTTTCGTATCCCTGCAATTTCGCATAATTTGCCAAAGCAACTTCTGTCGAACTTCCGACATAGCCACCATCTCCCACAGCAGCATTGTTGCACAAGGTCATAGATTTGCAAAAAGTCTCAAAAAATTGAGAATTTTTGTCGAAAAGCACAAAAGTTTTTTCAACTTTCATTTTGTTTTGTGTGATAGTGCCTGTCTTGTCCGAACATACAACATCACACGCACCCAAAGTTTCGACTGCATGCATTCGTTTGACAATTGCTTTTTGTTTTGAAAGTTTTGCAATGCCCAAACTCATGATGATTGTTATCACAGCCGGCATGCTTTCTGGGATTGCTGCAACAGAAATTGCAACTGCTGTCAAAAACGCTTTCAAAATTTCGTTTGGATTTGCCACAACTTCAAGCACAAAGGTTACGCTTGCAACAAGCAAAACAAGATATGTCAAAACCTTGCCAACACCTTGAATGTTTTTTTGCAGAGGAGTGAGTTCTTTTTTCGTCTCTTTCAAACTTTCGGCAATTTTTCCAAGTTCGCTGTCGGCACCAAGTGCAACAACCACACCTTTGGCATGTCCACCTTCGACAACACTGCCAGCAAACGCCATATTTTTTTGATCACCCAAAGCAGTTTCTTTTTCAAAAACCACATCACAATCTTTGCTTGCAGGTTCACTTTCGCCTGTCAGGGCAGATTCGTTTATCTTCAAATTTACACTTTCAATCAAACGCAAATCTGCTGGCACGATACTGCCTGCTGACAGACTGACAATATCCCCAAAAACCAAATCGCAAGTTTTGATTTTGCACAACTTCCCCTCTCGCACAACAAAAGTTTCTGGTTGGGACATCTTTCGCAAACTGTCAATTGCCCTTTCACTTTTTCGCTCTTGATAAACTCCAAAAAGTGCATTCATAACCACAATGCCCAAGATAATGGCACCGTCAACAACCTCACCAACACCACCTTCAACAATGCCGATGATTATGGATATCACGCCAGATACCAACAACACCACAACCATCAAGTCTTTGAGTTGAAGCAAAAATTTGACAAAAGTCGATCTCCTTTTTGCAGGAGCTATCATCTTTTTCTGACTTTCAGCAGTCCTTTTTGCGACTTCGCTTTGTCCAAGCCCATCACAGCCAACAGCAAACTGCATCATACATTCGCTTATGCTTTTTTGATAATATTTTTGTTGCATTTTTTCTCCTACAACATTTTACTATTGCAAAAGTTTTTTTATGCACTAAAAGAAAACAAACAGCGAAACGATTGAAATAAAAATCAGATAAACCGAAAACCATTTAAGGTTTGCTTTTTCGGTAAGCTTCATCATAATTTTGATTGCAAAAATTCCTGTCACAAATGCTGACAAAAATGAAACAACAAGACCCCACACCGGCAGAGCGATTTGTTGTTTGGTTGATGCAATTTCAAAAATCTCTGCAAACAGCGAAATGCAAATGATTGGGATTGACATCAAAAACGAAAACCTTGCAACCGATTTTTTGTCACCACCAGCAAGCAACCCTGCACTGATGGTTGTGCCAGACCTAGACAATCCCGGAAAGATTGCAAAACCTTGCGCTATCCCCATTGATATTGCTGTTTTGTTGTTGAGTTGGTTTTGTTTGTTTTTGGACAACACCTCTCCCAAAAACAAAATTGCAGCAGACAAAGCAAAGCACATTGGCAACAACCCACCAGAAAAAGATTGCTTGACAACCGGAAGAAAAATCAATGCCAAAATGCAAGTTGGCAAAGTGGCAAGTGCAAGCAAAATTGTCTGTTTTGAAAAAGGGTGCCTTATCATTTGCCAAATGTCTTTTGAAAAACAAACAACAATTGAGCAAAGTGTTGCCCCATGCAACAAAATGCTTACAAACAAACTTTCTTCAATCCCAAACAATTTTGAAAACAAAACCAAATGTCCAGAAGACGAAACCGGCAAAAATTCGGTCAAGCCTTGAATTATCCCCAAAAAAAATAAAGCAAGGAATTGCATAACATTCTCCTTGCTTTATTATATTAAGATTTTTTCAAATTATTTGAAACAATTATTGGTTTGAAAGTTTTCTTCTGCGTTTTCTTCTCTTTCTTGTAAGAACGAGAATGACAATCACTGTCACAACAAGTGCTGCCCCAAGCAATCCAATCAAATAGAAATACCAAGAAGCAGTTTTGTTTGAAAGCAATCTAGATACCGTAGAAACTTCGCCAAACAAACCATCATAGCTTACTCTCTTGTAAACATAAGCATTTTGCACACCCCTGACTGTGTGTCCATTGAAGTTGAACACTCCTTCAAATGGGTGCATAACTGTGCCGATTGGTGTCCAGAATTTTTCTGACAAATCAATGTTGCGTGCCAATTCGTAATGCATTCTCGAATAGAGTTCGCCATTTGCATTTCTTGATCCACTGTTTACCAACTTCATAAGAAGGGTAAGTTCGGTTGTCGAACCAATCTTGTAAGGATTCTTTTCGCTTCCTTGTCCAGCAAAGCCGGTGATAAAGATTGAATCATCTTCCCAATGCATACGGCTGTAAACAATTGCCAAATTGATAATGCCAACAATGTTGTTTTCTTGCAAATATTCTGGAGTCAAGAGGATTGTGTTTGTGTCATCATCATAGAACTCATACATATCCCCAAAAGATCTGCCATAATTTTCAATTGTTATCGAAACAATTTCGTATCTCTTTGTTGTTGCTGTTTCAAGCAAAATTTCTTTGCCTGTTTCAATCACAACAACTCTTGTTGCTCTGCCATTGTGCTTGATGCTTCCGGCAGCAGCAATATTGTTTTGATCCAAAGTCTTGTCGACAATGTCGATTGGGTCAAACGAGCTTGAAACATAAAGTGAAACAATTGTGTTGTCAAAGGTTGGAATGATTTCCATAATTTGATCTGCCATTGATGTGCCGACCTTCATTTCAAAATAATAGAAACCTTTGTCATATCTTCCAAATGTGATTTCAGCCCTATTCCAATAAACGGCAAAACCACTATCAACTTTGACCTTAAATTCTACAGTGTCACCAACATTTACCAAAACTTGTGTGATTGTCTTTTCAAATGTTCCGTTTGAATAATAACCCATTTCATAAGTCGCTTTTGACAAGTTGAGTGAATATGCCGCAACTTGAACAATTTGACCAAATTGAGTTGAATATTCGTTGAACCAAAGAGTCGCAGGTCTTCCTGAAAGGTTGATAACAAGTGTTGCCTCTTTGTCAATTTGCAATGTGATTGTTTCATCTTCAATGTCTTCGTCTTCATGCAAAACAGACCAAGATTCAAATGTGTATCCTCCAATTGGAAGAGCTTCGATTGTAAATGTCTTTTCGGTGTCAACATAGTTTTCAAGCAACAATGCTTTTGATTGTGCATCTGCATTGTCTTGTGTGATTTTGAAGTTTGCTTCGCCACCAGAAACCAAAACATTGACATGTGCATAGTAAATGATCTTGATTTGACACTCTACAATTCTGTCAACATCGTTTGTTGACCATGGAGTTTGTGGTGTGTAAATCATAACATCTTGCAACCATACCCCTGCGTGATTGCGTTGTGAAAGAACAAATGCATAGAATTTGTATCCTTCAAACTCTGGCGCAGAGATAACGATTGGAGTATTGAATGAAACTTCGATGTAATGTGGCGATGTTTCGTAGAACCAAGAATTTGAGAAATCAACACCCGAAATCATATCTTTTGCAGTGTATTTTGTGTCGATTTCAGGAACAAAGTTAAATTCGATTCTTGTCTTCAAATATGCCCAATACAAATAAAGTGTGATTTCAATTTCTCCGGTCTCTTCGTTTACAACCTTTGCGTGTGTGCTAAGTTTGTAAAGAGAAGTGATTGTGTCCAAAATATATCCACTTTCTGCCCAGCTGTTGATTGCTTCGCCATTTGCGTTGATATATCTTACGCCAGCACCATTTTCGTATGTGAAGAAACCTTCAAAACTGTGGTTTTCTCTCTTCATTGCATCAAACCTGAGTTGTCCACCCATAAATCCAAGACGATCATCAACAATGGTGATGTTTGTTGTGTTTTCTTCAGAAAGATTGAGTGTTGATCCAAATGTAACATCTTTGATGATTGCAAGTGTTTGTCCATCTTCAACCAATCTTACGGAATACAATGATGTAAACACCAAAATGCTGATTGTGTTTTCTTTGATGTAGTCAGCAACTTCAAATTTGATTCGGCCTGTATAGCCAGATTGCTCGATAACCAAATCTTCATATTCGAGTGATCCTTCAACAATCAAACCACTTTCATCAACAATGCCTGTGCCATCATTTTTCCAATAATAGCCAGCTCTGATGTAAGCATACACAACAAATCTGCTGTCTGTGTAAGCAGAAACTTGTGTGTAAGTCATTTGATTTCCTGAAGTCCAAACTTTGTATGCATTGTTTTCATCAAGGCTAATGTCAAATGCACCACCATCAACTCTGACATCGTTGTTTAAGAATGCCAAATTGATTGTGTTGAGAACAGGTTTGATCAAAATTTCAAAATCAAAATCTTCGCCACCGATAAATTCGTTGAACACAAACATAATGTAGTCGTCTGTGCGTTCGTAAACATCAAATGCGATGTCATCTCTGCTTGAAACAATTTTGTCAAACACATAACCTTCTTTTTCGATCACAAGTTTGATGTAAACTTCGTTGCCTGTGTATGCGATAACAGAAAATTTCTTGTTGTCCAAAAGTTCTTCATCAACAAAATCTTCTTCGCTGTAGTGAATTCTTGTTCCATCAACATAACCAAATCTGTTTACATCTTCACCCTTTTCATTTGAAAGGTTGATGTATGCTGTGTTGATGTTGTTTTCTCTGATGCCGTCAATGTTGATTTCTGTGATAAAGTTAAACGAAGAGCCATACGCTTCAATCAACAAATACAAAGTAAACTCTTGCACATCTTCATCAAACAATGAGCTCATCAAAGAAACAGTTGCAAGTTGGTCTGTGACAGAAGTTTTTGTCAAGAAGACAAATTCGCCATCTTTCCAGAAACCATAACCTGCATATTTGTATCCCTCTTTCACTTCAAGCAAAATGTTTTTGCTTGCACCATAATAGATTTCGGCAGAAGTGATTTCTTCTGAAGTTTCTTCATCATAATATTTGCTTTCAACTTCTTCAAAAACATCTTCTGTTTTTGTTGGGTCGTTGTATTCTGTGTAGATTTGATAGTAGTTGTATGTTTCAAAAGTCACATAGAACTTCATTGTTGAGAAGATTGCATAAAGTCTGACATTGTCTGTCACTGTGTATCTTTGTCCGTTTGCCGAACCAAACACACTTTCGCCATCTTCACTCCAACCAGCAAAGCTATACAAGGTTGCTGATTCGTATGTCAATGAGATTGTTGACAAATATTCAACTTGAAGTGGATTTTCGCCATCTGCCAACGCAATGTTGCCAGGTTCGTTTACAAGTTCTTTGTCTTGGTTGTATGACAAAACTTCGATTGTAACTGTAAACTTGGCACGAGCATGATAAATTTTGATGTTTCCACTTGAATAAATTTCAGAAACAATGATTTCACATTGATTTGAAGAAACTTCTCTTGCTCTTGTTTCAAACTCGTTTGTTTCGTTGAAACCATAAGTGTAACCATGTTTGTAAACAATGCCCAATTTTAAAATTTGAGCTGTTTCAATTTCAACAACATCAACTTGTGTTGGGTCTGCATAAGTAAGATCGCCAACCATAACTCTTTCCACTTTTGTGATGTCTTCAAATTCAATCGTAATACGGTTGATTTGCTCTTCTGCTTCAAAAGTGATTTCCAAGTCTTGGAAGATGCCAGCAAGTTGCATAATGAGTGTGCCGTTGCTCAATGTCTTGTCAACCAACAAACCTAATGAGCTGTCAAACTCGACATTGTCTGTCATTTGATATCCACGGCTTGCAGTCACAACAAGTTTGACTGTTTTGCCTGTTTCGATGTCAAATGCACCATCAACCACAGTGATTGACACTTCGTCAATTGTGATGTCAAATGCTGTAACACCTTCAACAAATGCGCCCTTTGTCACAACACGGTTTATTCTGGCAACAATTGGCAATGTGTAGACATAGTCATTTGCTGTCATGACAAACACAACTTGAAGTGATCCATCTGCGTTTGTTGTGGTTGTAAATTCTGGAGCCCAAACTGCTTCAAACACATATCCTTGATTTGCAACGAGTTTAAATGAAATTTCTTTCAAATATTCAACATCGTTTGCAATATACAAGTTGCCACCTTTTGTAAATTCAAGAGTTGAATTTTCAATTCTGCCATTCAAAACTGTAAACAAAATTGTGGATTTGTTGATATCCCATTGTGCTGTGAGTGTGTGCTCTTGTGTGTAAGACACAATGCTTGTGCCAACAATCTTGTTTGAGTTGTGATCAAACCAGCCAACAAATTGATATCCGTATCTTGAAGGAGCTTCGTCCCAACCTTCTGCATCTTGATATGGTGCATCATAAGAAACTGCAATCGTTTTTGTGATGCCATCATAGCCATAATCCAAAATGACAACCAAACCAATTGATGTGTAAACTGGGATAAACGAAATTATTTCGTCATCAAATTCTGATTCCACAAATGATGAAATCAAAGTTTGAGAATACATTTCTTTTGCAATTTGAGTTGCACCAACTTTGAGTGCGATGGTTTCGTAACCAACTCTGTCGATTGATGGCAAGAAATCCATCTTTCTTTCTTCAATTTCAAAATAACTGAGTGTAAGTTGATATCTTCCTGTTTCAACCAAGTTGAAGTTGCCTGCAACAATGGCCGCTTCTGGATGTTCGGTCAAATCAAGTTCGAGTGTGATTTTTTGAGATCTAAATCTTACAATCAGGTTGTATTCTCTTGTCACACTTTCAAATCCAATAATGTTTCCATTGATAAGGATTGTTGAACCATCTGCTTCATAAGCATTTGCCGAATCTCTATAGAAACCAAAGAATTTGCTGTGTGCGTTTGCTGTTGCAATAAATGTTACACCTTTTCCATATTCGACTTGTTGACGATATGTTGTTGTAACAAATCTGTTTTCTGTCGAAGCATCTCTATCATCAATTTCAACAGAGCCATATTGGGCATTTCTTCCGTTTTCATCAGCAATTGTGATGTTGATATTGAATTTGTTTACGCCCCATACAGCTGTAAATGTGATTGTGATGTCTTCGTGATTTTTGTAATAATATTTGTTTAATGTGTCTTCTTCATCTCTAAGCAATGCATTCAAGAAGTTTGCAGTTTTTGCATCGTTTGCAACGATAACTGAAAGTTGACCACTGTTGTAAGTTGCAGTCATTGCATAGTTTGAAATCAAACTTTGCAAGAATGTATACTCTTCTGTTTCAGTGGCAATGTTGCTGAAAATCATCACCCAGTGAGAGAATGAATGTCCCGTTTTGCCAGTAAGCATTGTTGGGAAGTTTTTGTTTGTGCTTGTTTGTGTGTTTGCAGAGTTTGATGTAACATTTGAAGCAGAAACAAATGGATATGCCAATTCTGAAATTTCAACCAAACCATTGATGATGACATCAGATCTTGTTTCTTCTTCTGTGTTGTCATCAAATTCGATAAACACAATCACAGGGTTGATAACACCATGATTCCATGTGGCAATTGTGTAGTTTTGACTGTCAGCACCATCAATGTTGATTGTCACCACAATTCCTTCGCCAATTGTTTCTCTTGCATAAGTTGCAGAAACAATCGCTACATCATCATAAACGCCACCCTTTGTGACAATGCCTGTGATGCCAAGCACTTCTGTGCCGTCTCTGACAAGTTGCACATCTACAGTTTCGTCATAAGTTTTTGTAAAGATTTCTTGGAAACTCAAGTTTGACATTGTTACCAAAGTGAGTTCTACCTTTTCAACCACAAATGAAGATCCTGTTGTTGATGGCTGTTCGGCATTGTCCACAATAAACTTGTCGCAGAAGAAATCTTCAAACGAATATGTTACCACTGCAGCATATTCGCCTGCATTCAAACAACCTGTTGAAGAATAGTTTGCTGCATCTGCTGATGGGCTTACAGAAATTGACATTCTTGTCATGTCATACCCTGTCAAATCCACATCAGTGCGATAAGAATATTTCAAATCAATGTCATCACCATACTTAAATTTTTGAGTGTTGAGCACGATAAAGATTTCGGCTCTTTCAATGCGTCCGGTGATTGGTGTGCCATCTAATGTTGTTTTTCTTGTAAAGTCATAGTTGCCTATTGTGTCACCAGCAATTGTTGCATCGACTGTATAGTCAAATCCTGCATATTTGACAATCATTCCACCTGCATCAAGCAAACGGATTGTAAGCACGATGTTTTCACCTTCAACAACACCGTCCAACATGTCAGCAGCATTTTCGTAAACAAACAATGCACTCTTGTTGTCAAACACTTTTGAAACAACAGTTTGTTTGAAATAAAGTTTCTTGGCCAAAATTCTAAAGAAGTAAGCATATTGAGCGCCGTTTTGTCCAAGCATGACATTGTAGTTGTTTGCTGTGATGTCGCCAGCAAAAATTTCGTAAGTGCCAATGTTTTTAACATTTGACGCATTCAAGAATTGCACTTGTGCTGTCAAGTTTTCGATTTGTCCAGCAATTTTTGTGTAAGTTCCGTTTGAAAGTGAATATGCATTCAACTCAAACTCTCTCTTGACACCCTTGTTTCTAGAATTGTAGATAACAAGTTTATAGAAACCAGCACTTCTTTCTTCAACAACAACACTGTCATAAGCATAGCCGTCATATTCGATTGTTGCAGTTGTGCCACCAAGTGTCACAGTTTCGTCATTTGAAAGCAACAAATAAACCGTTTCGATCGCTTTCAAAATTCTAAACATACCCTCGCTGCTGTTGTCCACCAAACTCAAAAGAGTGTAGTTTGTTTCAGCACCATCAAGTCTGCCATCAATCACACGATAGTTTCCAACAGCAAATCCACTTTCTCTTGTCAAGATAAGTGTGATATCTTCAAACAACTGTGTTTGATATTCAAATGCAAATTCATCAGTCAAAGTTTCTGGCGCACCATAACTGTATGTCGCCAAACCATTTGTCAAGAATTCGATATCCAACTCATAAGGTGTGATTTGCACCAAAGTTGGGACATAAGTGATTTGATAAGAATTTGAAACAATTGTTGCTTCAATGTTGTATGATCCAACATTCAAATATCCAAAATCGCTGTATCTTCCGTCAACTACTGTAAATGCAATTGTGTATTGTGATGTTGGCACCACATTTCCATTTACCAGCAATTGGTGTCCAAACAAATTGCTAGAGTTGATCATACCATAAACCAAAGAGGTTTGTGTAAGTGAAAGCACTGCATTTGCTTTTGTGATTTTTCCAAACGCTTTTTCGGCAGACAATTGATAGTTTGGTGCTTGGGCACCTTGCAAGAAGATTGAAACTTCAATGTTGTCGCCAACTTCGGCAGTTTTGTATCTTGTCAAAATTGAAACATTGTCGCTTCCCAATTTTTCTGCAAAGTTTTCAATGATGCCAACTGAATCTCCAGAATATTCTTTTTCAAGAGTCAAGTTGTCTACATTGATCATTTGCTTTTCGATAATGAAGTAATATTCTTGATCAAAAACAACTGTTTCATAGCCACTTGCTTCTGCCTTCAAAACCAAACGATATGATCCAGCGTTTTGGAATGAGAACACTCCACCTGTTGCTGTGATTTCGATGCTGTCAAATGAAACATCGGCACTGTTGATTGCAACTTCGTTTTCATCTTCAAGCGTAAAGAACTTCATGTCGATTGTTTGTGTCACAACGCTTGTGATCAACAATTGTTTGTTTGCGCCATCGGCAGAAAGAGCATAATTGCTTGAAATGTATTGTTTTGTCAACAAACTTGTTTGTGCTGGATCAAGTCTCAAATACAAAATGTTTGTTGCCAAGATAACTTCAAACGCTTCGTTTCCTGCAGGAAGTAAAAGCACAACGCTTCCTTCCAAGAATGATGATTGGTTGAGTGCCAAATCCCACAAACCAACTTGTGCGTTTGCACCAACTGTTTGTCCGACAACTCTGTAAGAGATGTCAAGGAAGTCACCAGTCGAACCAACCGAATATACATCTTCATAAGCAGCTTTGATTTTTTCAACAGCTGTGACAGAGATATATCCCTCGCCAAGTGTCAACTCAATGTCCAAAGCATCAATTGTAAAGCTTGGGGCAACCACAGTCATGTTGAAATCATCAAATGTCGAAGTGATTTGCAAAGTGTAGTTGCCTTTGTAAACATAACCACTTCCGTTGACTTGAACAGTGTCAACAAGTCCGTATCTGATTGTGTAATATCCATCAATCAACCACGAACGCACATCGTTTCCGTCAGTGTCAAAAACTTCGATGCTTGCAACTTTGTCAACAATGTTTCTCAAAGAAATGTCTCCATAAACATAGTTTGCACTTGTCATAGAAACTGTAAGAGTTGCGCTACGCTTCAAGATTGTTGCTGTTGTGCTTGTTGCAGCAAGAGCGTAGTTGCCAAGGTTTGTCGTAGGGTCATTGTTGTTGAGTGAAAGGTCAACCTTGATGTTGTCGCCAGCGTGTGATGTGGCATAAGTTGCCAAGATATACATACCAACATATTCGTCAAGATCAACTGCATTGCCGAGTTGGTCAAATGTTGCTGTTGTTTTTGCATCATACACTTTGTTGAAGTCGATCGCCGAAACATCAATCTGAATTTGTCCAACTTCAAATGCATAGTTTTGGTCAAATTCGACACTCGCAAAATAGCGACTCATTTGCTCGCCGATTTCAAAGCGATAAGTATAAACCGCACTTTCATAAACAATGTCCAACAATTCTGTTGAATAGAATTTTGGTGAAACATCACCCATTTGTGCACGGATAAGGTTTTTAATTTCAAGTGATGTGATTTCAAGGTTTGTTGAAACATCATAGAGTTTCAAGTTGAATGTATGCAAAACATTGCCATCACTCAAAATTTGCATCACAAAATCAGAGTTGATTGTAAATGTGTAACCTTTGTTGCTGTAACCTCTCACAATGTGAGCAGGGTTTACGGCTGAAGTTTCGTATGCAAACTTCAAAGCGCCGGTTTTTTGAATTTCAAATTGTCCAACTGCAGTTGTTTGACAATCTACAGTTTTGACTCCGTTTTCAAAAAGAGTTGTGCTGCCCATTTTGAAAATATAGTTTCCTTTGTATTCTTGAGCAATGTCTTCGAAATAAATGTTGTAAATGCCAACATCTTCGCCCAAAACTCTTGAGAATTGCAAAGTAACCATTTCGGCTGTGAAAATTGTGTCAACTTCCAAAACTGGATCTGCAGTGTTAAACTTCTTTGTAAATCCAACATTGAGAGTTTCGATGTCTGCCACAAATGGAGTGATTGTGTAGACAAATGAAGTTTGAGTAAGTCCGTCTTCCAAAATGTAAGCTGCCGGACTGTAACATACTTCAACAATATAGTAGCCAGCATTTTTCATTTCTTCAACAGGGTCAGAACCCCCATTGAAATACATTTGTGTATACAACGATCCAACTGTTGAGTTATACAATGTCGCAGTTGAATAAGCGATTTGATAGTCGTCTGTTGAATTGTTGTATTGTGTAAATGTTATTTCAATCCCCCATTGGTTTGCTTGGTCCCTTCCATCATAAACTGATGTAGATTCGTCTGGGAATTGAATTGAGATGATTTTGTTTCTAACAAATTCCAAATAGAAGTTGATTGTCTCGGTTGTTGTGCCACCAGTGCCTGGATCATACAACGCTTGCTTAAACTCTTCAATGATTGAGCAAGTGACAACCAAACTATAATTTCCTGTTTGGTTGAAGGTTCCGTTGCCAGCAAGCTGCAACACTTCCCCTTCTTTGACAAGTTCTCCTTCAAACAACCATTTGTAAGTGTAGGTAAAAATCAATGGGTTTTTGTTGTCAAATCCAACAACTTCTTCTTGATTTAATCCGAGGAATTGTTCTACAGGATATTTCTTTGTTGTCAAGATTTGATATGTCTGCATTTCTTCTGCTTTCCACAAAGCGTAGAAGTTTACGGTAACAAATTTTGCACTTGATGACAAACCAACAAATGTTTTGCCACCACCTGCGCCGATTGCTCCAGTAAAGATGTTTGCATAATTTACTCTAGAACCATCAAGTCTTTCTGCTTGAAGTTCCATAAGTTGGAAACCTGCAACTGATGGTTGCATCACATCTGCAGCTGTTGAAACACCCAATCTCAACACGCTTTCGGCAGTTGTGTCCAACCCAAATCCTTCTGGGAATCCATAGTTGTAAACTGCTTTTACCAAGTCAGTGTAAATCGCATAGTAAGTAACCTCTGTCAAACTGTCTTCTGAGATTTCAATATCAGAGCGATTGATGGTGTAAGCGCCATCAGTCACCATTGTTCCATCTACAGTAAATTCGGCATATTGAGACCACTTGTAAAGCGAAATATATTCGGTAAGGTTTGTTTCTGTCGCAATCACGCTGATTGATGTTACGGCAGGGTTGATTCTCGCATAGACCATGTTTTCGTTGTTGGTGTAAATTTCAAAGTAAGCACCACCATCGCTGTATGCTCTTTCTGCAAGACCATTTTCGTCGCTGATTGTTGTTTCTTTTCCACTTTGTGTGTAAGTCACTGCAACAATCTTCAAAAGGCTTGTTGCCAAAGATCCATCAACTTGTTCAAATGAAAGCAAACCTTCGTTTCTTGTCAAATATCTTGCATCAATAATGACATCAACAATTCCGTTTACATTCAAAATTGTGTAAATGTCACTTTCTGCCATGACAAGTTTGAAGTCTGTCAAAGATTCTGTCAACTCTTCGCCAACCTTTCTCACAATTGAAGTTTCAACAAAATACAAATAGTTTGTTGGATCAACAAAACTGAATTGAGTGTCACCATCTTTGCTTCCAACTGTTGAAGTTGTCAATGTTGCTGCAACATAGATGTTTCCTTCAATCAAATAGTGAAGTTGACCTTCAAAATCAACATACTCTCTGCTTCCTTGCCATTCAATTTCTGGGGTAGAATAAGCATTGTAATATGAAGATTTTTCTGCCTGTCTGTTTTCCACAATCAAAACTTGTGGAAGAATGAAGATTTCCAATCCTTCAATATAATATTTGTTTGCAGATTCGTCATAACTCAAATTGTAGTTTGTGACGCCACTTCCAAGTCCGATAGATCTCAAATAAACTCTTGCAGTATAGAATGTTTGTGCGAGAATTTGGTAAGAGTTGATTTCAAGCGAAACAACCTCCAAATCAGAAGAAACATTTGCAACCGTTGGAGATGTCAATGTCAACGATCTGTAACTTGCAATTTCTTGCTTGCCTGAGTTGTTTGCATATTGATAGAAGTCAAAGTATTTCATTTGGTTTATGATTGCATCAGCCAACTCTGCGTTGCTTGTGCGCATATCCAAATAATCTTGATATGTCCAATTTTTGTAAACCAAAATTGACGAATCATTTGTGATTGAAATGAAGTAATACTTAACCATTGTGTATTCGTATACTTGAATGTCAGAAAGCGCATCTAAGCCACTTTCCAACCCTCTCACAAACGCCGCAGTTGTTGCAAGCGAAACTCTTGTGTCAAGGTTGCTCTTTTGTGCTGCTGTGATGTATGGCGAAAGGATTCGTTTAATGTTTGAAACATAAACTTCTTCGCTTGTCACAGAGTCATCAATTTCGACTTGTGCTGCATCAACAATAATGTTGAAGTTGAGCACAGCACTCCAAATTGTGCCAAGACCTAGATATTTTGCTTCGTCATCTACCGACAAATACAATGTTGCTGTGTAAGCACCTGCTGTCAAACAATCTTTGACGCTAAACGACATTTGACCTTGATCTTTTGTCGCATTCAACGATTCAAATCTTATTGTCAAAGAAGTAAGGTTTGCATCTTTCAAAGCAATGTCCAAAACATTTGCGCCTGTGTCAATGTTGAAACCTACAGCTGTATAATTTCCTTCGTAGAAATAATCTGCCAAATAAACAGTTTGATTTTGTCCGTTGTATGTCAACGATGGCAAGTAAGAGTTGTTCAATTCAAGTTGCAATGATTCGGAATCAAAAGACCATTGTGCATAAATTGTCAGCGCTGGGGTTCTGGTCAGACTTACCCCTCTGATAAATTCATCAAAAATCTGATCTTTTGTAATTTCTGCAATGTAATTTCCATCTTTGATGCTGAAATTCAAGAAGTGGAAACCTTTTCTTGTAAGCACGATGCTTGACAAGTCAACATAATCCAACTCGTTTGAACCAACAAACATTTGTGCAAAAGTTTTGTTGTAGTTGATCTTGTATTCCAAATAATTTTCTTTTTTGTCACCAGAAACAGCAATGCCGTTTACTGTGTCTGCACCATTTGTGTAAATGTGGATTGTGTAAATCCCTGAACCCCACTCTGGCATCAAATAAACCATGTCTGCAGGAAGTCCTGTTTCTGGATCTTCAAGGATATATCTGCCATTTTCATCAAAAAGTGCGCTTCCTATAAACAATCCAGCTGCATCAAACTCAGTAGTAACGGTCACGCCATCATTGTGAGTATAATTCCAACCGATAAGTGCGTAACCTGTGTATTTGATCTTACTCAAAGTTGGCACACCAGACAAGAGTCTGCAATCAGAACCATATTCTTGATCATAAACCACTTTGACAGTAACGCTTTCGGCATCTGTGTTTGGAGTGAAAGTTCCTGTTCCTCTTCCAAAGACAAGAGTATATTCGTTTGCTTTCCAAGCTCTGTAAATGTGAATTTCGAGATAGTTTACATCTGCTGTTTCTTCTGTGAAATAGTTGCTGTTGAGCTCAAAATAAGATCCATCGAGCGAACCTTTGTTTCCTTCGACAACAGACCAAGGTTTCATAGGTTCGAGTTGATAACCCTTTCTTGAAGCGAAAACTGCATTTGCAGAAAGATTAGTTTCTTCGCCGTTAAGCAAAAATTCGTATCCTTCTGTTGCGTCCAAAGTTATTGTTTGAGTGTAGAACATTTGAACGATTTCATAAACATCATCTGTGCTTTCATTTCCACTGTAGTCATAAACAATACCGTTGTCTTTGAAATCCCCATAGCTTGTAGCTGTGCCCGTACCAGAATAAAGAAGAATGCGAGCAGTCTTTTGTCTGAGCAAAGGTTTCAAATACAATGTTCTTTCGTTTATATATTGCTCCCCATTTGCAGGATTTTCGAGCATGTCTTTTATGTAGTCATGAAGATCAAAAATCAACACACTTTCAACCGTTTGCAATGCCCGGCCTGCTTCGTCTACCAATTGGTATCCATCAAAATAATAACCAAAGCCCGAATTTTTTGAGAATGATAATCCGTTGAGCAACAGTGGTTCTGTTGCATTTGAAGAGTAAGAATAGATTTGCTCTGTAAGTGGTGTCGTTTCACCTATCTTAAATTGAAGATCTGTTATTTCAAATTCAAACAGATATTTTTCGACATCAACACCCTCAATACCATTTTCATCAAGCATTATGCCGTTGTCGTAAACAGTGAGTGTGACCTGCTTTTTGATGTAAACTGCATAAATTCTTGTTTGATAGCGAGTGTTGTATTCTTCTGGCACGATCGCCGGATCAACATAATAGTCAGAATAGAAGAAGTCAAAACTTTCTGAGGTAAACAAATCAGGTCCAATCTTTATGTAACCTTGATAGTTGTATGCCTCAATATACCAACCTTTGAAGTAGTATGCTTGGTTTGGACCAAGTTGTGTGGCAATAAACATTCTGTCATCATATTGAATGTTTTGCACTGCCGAGTCATAATCTGCTTCTTCTCTGAGAGCATATGTGTTGATTTGAGAGTTTTCTTCTTCGGCAAGATAAACTCCATCGCCAGTGTTGTCCAAAGTGAGTTCGCTTTCTAAAACATCTCTGTCTTGATAAGCCAAAAATCTTGTGCCATATTCAAGCTTGTAATAAACAATTTCACAAGTGATTGTGATTTCGTAGTTTCCTGGTTGAAGACCAATAGCATTTGTCGCTCTGTTGTAAGGCAACGCAATTTCAAATGTGTCATTTGTGATTGAAATGCTTGGTCCTCTGCCTTCTCTTGTAAAATATCTTTCGTTTTCTCGTGCCAATGCATCCATATAGTCACGACATCTTTGTTGATAAGATTCGTCAGATTCGCCAATACCCTTGTCAAGAGAAACTTTTCTTGGATTGATGTGAATGTTATACAACTCTGATGTGTCTGTCGCAGATGTTGCAAAAATAAGTTGAGGTGTTCCAGATGCATCAAATGCATTTCTGATTGTGTAGTATGGAGTGGTTGCGATTTTGAATGTAACCGTTCCATCTTCTGTGATCAAATATTTTGGAATGTCCACATGCATAAATTCTGATGTTGGAGATTCGCCAGGCATGATCATATTTCCGTTTGAATCCACAATCTTGATTCTAAACGAAGCTTCTGTATATTTTTCTACTGCCTTGATTTCGTAGTAGTTTGTTGAATAACCATGTCCAATTCTTACAAATTCGACAACAAATTTTCTTGGTTGTTTTATGCCACCTGCACCTTCTGCTTCGATCAATGCAGTGTGAGTTGCACCACCTTCGCCACCTACTTTGATTTCATCTGGGAAATAGTCGTCCCAACCAGCTTGTGTAACATAGTCATTAAACACAATCGCAGTGTCTTCGGTGCTTGCCAAGAAGACAAAATCAGTGTCTGTGTAATGCTCAACAGTTTCTTCTGGCCAAGTAAGATAGTTGAGGTTGAGATTGAAGTTTAAAACAAAGTCAATTCTTGTTTCGTCTGTTTCATAGTCTCCGTATCTTGGAAGTTCGGAAAGTTCATAGATATAAAGTTTTTCTTCGTTTTTATATCCATTTGCCATCACTTGATAGCGATATTCAAAAAACCTGTCGCCAGTGGCCGTAACATATCTCAAATACATTGAGAATCCAGATGGTGAATTTTGATTGAACACCAGCTTGACTTCTTTGCCGTTGTCCATATAACTCCAACCACCACTGCTGTTTGTAACAAGTTTGATTGATCCAAATTCAGGATCAGAAGAGATGATTGCTTTGTTTTTAACATCTAAACCAACATGCAACCCTTGAAGACCTTTGCCGTTGATTTTCAATTCATACTGGACTTCTTCGTTGTCAACAACAGCATAAGCATAAACATTTTGCACATCTTGCAAGTTTGGAGCAAATGCATGATAAAGTCCCGCTTCCACAACGTGTTGAACAAGATCTCTTTGCACAGTCAAGTTTAATGTATAGTTTCCAACAAGGTTGTAGAACAAAACTCCTTCTGTCGCCAAAGTTTTCTTTTGTGCAGAGAAATAACCGGTTGCACCTTTGTCAGCATTGCCAACAGTCAAAATACCAAAGTTGGTATTTTTCTTTCCACTTTGCAAATCCCCAAACGAAACTGCACCTGGGAAACTATATCCCTCTTTAAGGTTGACTTTAAGCATAATGTATTGCGACTTGTCAACACTGTTTGTTGTGTCATAAGAGAATGTAAAAGTTCCGTTTGTCATTTCAGAAAATTCTACAACAGTTTCAACCTTGAAGTCTTGGGCACT
This sequence comes from Candidatus Caccovivens sp., assembly GCA_045650745.1. GTDB lineage: Bacteria > Bacillota > Clostridia > Christensenellales > UBA1242 > Caccovivens. The sequence continues at coordinate 25,657 of JAZRRN010000043.1, read as the reverse complement.
TCTGCGATATGTGATTGATTCAATCGCATCGGCAAGTTCAAAATCGCCTGCATAATCTCTATAGTCGTTGTATGTTTCCTCATGCGCGATTTGCTTAAACTTGATTGTAAAGTTGTAAGTAGTAGGAAGTGCGTTTCCGGTGATCTTTGAGGTTGCTGCCTTCCAACTTGCGTGCCATTGAGAATTGTCAATCCTGCTGTTGGCAAATTGACCTCTGCTTACTGCGTTTGTAAATTTGCTTGCACTGTAAGTTGTCCAGATTTGATCAACTTCAAAGTCGTTGTTTCTCATATACACCCTTTGACCACTCTTGATGACATAAGGTGTGTCAAACAACTCTGGATAATCTTCTTCAAGCACTGAGTCATATTCGAGATTGTAGTCAATGTAAACAACTGGCTTTCCTTGTGCATTTTTGCTTACATTCCATGTTGTGCTTGCAGCATACTCTGCATAGAAGTTGTCTCTTTCATAGTCATTGTAGACGATTTTAACCTTTACAGCAGTTGAAGTGTTGTAAAAGCCCATATCATTCCAAAGAGCAACAAGCCTGATTGTTGTTGCACCTGTTTCAAGTTTTGCCAAAGCATCTGTCAAATTGTCAACTTTTGTGTCTGAAAGATTCAACACTTGTCCATCTTTTACATTTGCGACTTGATAGCCAGCAAGTTTGAAACCTTTTTTGATAAGCAAATCCAAATATGATTTTGCATATTCTTCATTGTCAGAAGTTGTTGGCAACATTGTGTTGTATGTTTCGTCAATCTTGATTGGATTCTTTTTTGAATCTTGATAAATTTTTCCATCAGAAGTCAACACCAATTTGTAAATGCCCTTGTTGACTTTGTTTGTCGCTTGCTTTGATGCAACTGTCGAAGAATAGAAAATACCACCAGCAGAATCAATTTCTACTTGATAAAGTCTTTCATATTGATTTACTTTCAAGTTTGAAAGATTGATGTTGTGACTGTTTTCGCCAGCAACAATAAACAATTTTTTGTTTGTAACAGCAGTGCCGATTGATGGATTGTCTTTGTCTGATGTAGATGCACAATTTTCATCTCGACAGTTTATAAGATATGTTTCGCCATCAACAGAACCAATAAAAGTTCCCTTTCCAACAGTGCTGCTGCTTGGAGATGTCAAATAGATGACATTTTTCATTGTCAAGTTTTTGATGACTGCACCATTTGAAGTCCTTCCAAACAAACCATAGTGCGAAAAGCTTTCGTGTTGCGAACAAGTAAGCCCAGAAATTGTAAATCCATTTCCGTCAAAAACATCTTGAAAAGCCTTTGTTGCAGTGTAAGTGCCGATTGGCATCCATGTCTTTCCTGTCAAGTCAATGTCATTTTGCAAAGCATAATAAACTTTTGCACCAGGCTTTGCTTTTTGAGCTTCATAGTTGAGCTCGTTGTAATAGAATGAAACATATCCCAAATCTGCTGCTGTGAAAATTTTGTATGGATTGTCAACAGTGCCTGCGCCTTGCAAAACATCAAGCCCCATTTCAGTTTTGCCTGAATAATATGAATCATGGTTGTTTGAGAAAATGTTTGTGCTACGCAAATATGGCAATCCGTTGTTCATGCCAAATTCAATGCCCCAAATAGTGTCAAAATCCCAAAGAGTTTTGTATGTCTTAAATCCAGCAACCCCACTGTCCATTCTTTCGCCAGTCCAATATCTGTCACTTCCATAAAAACCTTCGATATATGCAAAGTCTTTAAGTTCTTTCACATATCTAGATCCAGAAGTTGCGATGTTGTCATAACATTTTGTAACTTTTGGAGTTTTTGTTGTCGTATACAAAGTTTTGTCTGTTGGCAATGTTGCCAAAGAAAAACAATCTGTAAGCTGAGCGTTTGTCGCATTGATGACACCCACAAGACCACCAACGGTTGCATTCATGCCGACTGATGAAGAAGTGCCTGAAATGCTTCCTGCAAAATAAGAAGTGCGAAGCACATATTTAAATGTGTTTTTTAATATGTTGTCAACAATGCCAACAAGACCACCTGCTGTGATTTCTTTTGCAGAGAGTTTGATGCCTACAGTTGAAAACGAATCATAAATTTCTGGGTTGTAAGATCCAGAGATCCCCTTGCCCATACTTCCAACAAGACCACCAACATAAACCCCTGTGCCACTGACAGAGAAAGACCCTTCGGTATAGCACTCGCGAATGTTTGCAACAGATGTCCCAACAAGCCCACCAATGTTTGTGGTTGAAGAAGAAACATTGAGTCTCAACACTCTGCTCTTGCTGATTGTTGAGTCAGCTGTGCCTGCAAAACCAACAAGTCCACCAAAGTGTGTAACAGAAGTGTTTCCTGTGTAAGTAATTTTGTCAACAGAGCAGTCTGAAATTGTGTTTGGATTTGATATGTATGAGAAGTGAGCAACCAAACCACCAACATATTGCGCAACCGAAGCATATGTAATGTTTTCAAGGTTCAAATTGTAAATGTTTCCTACAACCATTCCAAAGAAACCTGCGTATGCTCCATCAGCAGCAATCTTAATGTTGTAGACAGTGTGCTTTTGTCCATCAAAAGTTCCTTCAAAAAAACTGTTAGTCCCAATTGGTGTCCAAGCGTGATTTTTTAAGTCAATATCAGTTTCAAGGTAGACAGTGTAGTTTTGATAAGTTTTAGATCCAGAGTAAGTGTTGATTGTATGTGCAAAATATGCAAGACCTGCAGCCGAACGAATCCTTGCTTCGTTTGATCCATTGTCATAAAAATCTGCCAATGTAACCTGCGATGCAGAAGTTGGTGTAGTTCCGTCCCATTCACTTGCATTTGTAGAATCAGCATAAACAATGTTGTTTTGTCCTTTGCCTACATCAAAAAAACTAAGGGCAGTAAAAAGCCCAAAAACTAAAATCAAAACTGAAATAAATAAATTACGCTTCTTCATTGGATTTCTCCTTGATATTACTTAAATTTCTACCTGATAATATTTTACAATAAAATCGTGAAATAAACAAACGAAAATATAAAAGATATTATATATTTTTAATATATATAATATCACGGCTTTTAGTCATATAAAATCTAACAAAAACGACTTTTTTATTTTTATTATTTTTATTGATAAAAAATAGACAAAAATTAAATAAAAAAATACCAAAAAACTGCATTTTTGCCGATTTTTTGATATTTTTTTATATTTTTTTAATTATTATTTTTTCTCTTATTTTTTAAGAAATTGCGAATAATCTATCCCCATTGCAGCTTTCATTCTTGACAAAGTTTCTGCTGCAACTTTGCTCGCTTGGCGACCATTTTCAAACAACATTTCATAGATTTGGTCAATATTTTGTTCCAAAACCTTTCTTCTTTCACGGATTGGAGCAAGCAATTCTTGCAAAACATTGTTTAAGAAAAGTTTGATTTTGACATCACCCAAGCCACCTCTGCGATAGTGATCTTTCAATTCGTCAAGATTTTTGTATTCTGGCAAATACTTTGCAAAAGACTCATCTGTTGCAAAAGCATCAAGATAAGCAAACACAACATTTCCTTCCACTTTTCCTGGATCTGAAACCTTGATGTGGTCAGGATCTGTGTAAGCACCCATGATTTTTTGCTTAATCACTTCTGGTTCGTCTTTCAAATAGATGCAATTTCCTGCAGATTTACTCATTTTAAGTTTTCCATCTGTGCCAACCAATCTTGCACAAGATTTGTTGTCAGGAAGCAAAGGTTCTGGCATAACAAGCACATCTTCGCCATAAGCATTGTGGAAACTTCTTACGATTTCTCTTGCTTGTTCGAGCATTGGCAACTGATCTTCGCCCACTGGCACACAATTTGCATTGAAAGCCAAAATATCTGATGCTTGACTGATTGGATAACACATAAATCCAACTGGCATTGTGTTTGCAAAATCTCTTTGCTTCAATTCTTCTTTCACGGTTGGATTTCTGTTGAGTCTTGCAACTGTGACAAGATTCATAAAATACATTGTCATTTCTGCCAATTCTGGCACTTGCGATTGAATAAAAATGTTAACTTTTTCAGGATCAATGCCTGCTGACAAATAATCCAAAGCAACTTGAATGATGTTGTTTCTCACTTTGTCCACTTTGTCTGCATTGTCTGTCAACGCTTGAGTGTCTGCAATCATAATATAAAACTTGTCAAAATTGCCTTCTGCTTGCAATTTAAGTCTGTTTGCAATAGAGCCAACATAGTGTCCAATATGCAAATTGCCTGTTGGTCTATCACCTGTCAAAATAATCTTTCCCATACAATTTCTCCGATATATCATATCAAAAATAGCAAAAAGCAATCAATTTGCTCAAAAAATCGCAAAAATTGGCGATTTTTTGTCATTTTCTTATCTTGTTGCCTTTTGCTATTATATGTCATTTTTTAGGCAAATTCTGCCATTCTTTGAAGAACTTCTTTTTCTCCCAACAAACTCATAATTTCATACAAGTCTGGAGAGTTTTTTCTTCCTGTGACAGCGATGCGAATATATTCGCAAACTTTTGCCACATTTCCTTTATACTTTTCTGGATTTTTCTTGAAATCTGCATTGTCTGTCGCATATCCCAAAACATCTGCCATCTTCTTGATGTTTGCAAACCAAGCATCTTTTGAAGACAAATCAATGTATTTTTTATATTCTCTCAAAACGATTTCAAAATCTTTTTTGTTGATATCTTCAAGTTCAAACTTTGCAGGATCGCTAAACATATAATCAAACAAGTCAAAAAACATGCTCCACTTGTAGATATCTTTTCTTGGTTTTGGTTTTTCTCTGTCGATATTGAGAACATTTGTTACATATTCTCTATCTTTCACGAGATAATCCAAATTTTCCAACGAATATTCTCTCGCCCAAGCAAGAAGTTCTTGATAACACTTGTCTGCAGAATATTTTGAAATGATTTCTTTTGAAATGTCGTTGAGTTTTACGATGTCAAACACTGGAGTGTTTGCTGTGATGTTAAACCCATCAAAAGGAAATTCCATAATGTCAGCAGAAGGCTTTGCTTTTCTCCAATTTTCGAAGTTTGAATTGATCAAGTTGAGCAAATATTCAACAACTGCTTGTTTTTCATAACCTTCTTTATCAAAGAAACGCATATCTGCTTCTGGGTGTTTTCTCTTTGAAATTTTGTTTTTGTTGCCTTTCTCATTGAGTTTGTAAATGAGTGGTGAGTGAATGTATTGTGGTTGCTTAAATCCCAATGCTTCAAAAATTTCGACATGCAAAGGATAAGATGGAAGCCATTCTTCTCCACGCACAACAACTGTTGTGCCCATCAATGTGTCATCAACACCATGCGCAAAGTTGTATGTTGGCATAAAGTCATCTTTAAGCAAAATTGCATCTGATGCGTTTTCCAAAAGTTCAACTTCACCTTTTGCACCATCAACAATTTTGATTTTGTTTGTTCCGTTCCCTTTTGATTTGAGACGAATTGCAAACTTTTTGCCAGCTTTCAAATATTGTTCAATTTGTTCGATTGTCAAATTTCTGCAAGGGTCATGATCTTCTGTGATACCCACAGCAAATTTCTTTTCTCTTTTTTCTTTTACATCACTCAAACCTTCTGTCTTCTTGCAGAAACAAGGAAAAGCCTTTCCTTCTGCAACAAGTTTTTTTGCATAAGCTTTGTAAATTTCTTTTCTTTCGCTTTGATAATACGGACCATATTCGCCAATTGTTACCCCACCTTTGAGTTGGTATTCATCTGGCAAAAGTCCATAAGATGTCAAAATATTCATGATGATTGCACTTGCGCCAGAAACTTCTCTCTTTTGGTCAGTGTCTTCAATACGAAGATAGAAAACACCACCACTTCTTTTTGCAAGATTGAAATCAATCAATGCTTGAAAGAATCCACCAAGGTGCATATATCCTGTTGGGCTTGGTGCAAAACGAGTAACATGTGCACCTTGTGGCAAATCTCTTTTTGCATATCTTGCTTCTATTTCTTCAACTGTCAATTGGTTGTCAGCAAACAACAAATCGGCCAATTTTTTGTAGTCCATTATTTACTCCTAAATCTTAATAAATGTAATCTACAACTTTTTCAACAAAGTTTGGCAAAGTTGTATTGATAAATTGTTCAATTTTTTGAAGATAAATTTCTGCAAATTTATTTTCTTTTATATATTTTTCCATGTCATATTTGTAAGTTGTTGCAAGTTCGCTAATCTTCAAATCTTTCAACGCTCTCAAATATGAGCCAGATTCGATAACAAAGTTGTCGATAAGATTCAAAAATGCTTTCATTTCGTCAAGTGTAAGTTGAACTGTTGCATCTCCGAGGAATTGTGTTTTGTATTCTTCGAAGTTGTTTGACAATGTTTCCAAAACAGCGTCAATATCTTTTTTTGTTTGCACGCCGTTGTAAAGTGTGTTGTCCCAATTCAAAGCAGTTTCTGTTTCTGTGATCAAGAAATTGCTGTAAATTGGAAGCATTTTTGCTCTCAAATATTCTTTAACGATTGTTGTGTCGTCTTTTGTTGGTTGTGCAGCTTTGAGCAAATCAAAGATTTCTGTTTCTTCGATAGTTTTTGCCAAGTTTGTAGAAACTTCAATGTTCTTTTCTACCAAAGCGCCAAATTCTCTCTTAAATTCTCTCAAATAAGCTTCTTTTGATTCTTGGTTTGCTGTTGCACCATGAACTCTCCAATAGTCATTGAAAGAATTTCTAGCTTTTACAAATTCGTCAATATAATCTGTGTATTCAACAACACTTTCATTGAGTTTTTTGATTGATTTTTTTGCTGCCTTTGTCAAATCTTCTTCTTTGAAAGAAATGATAAATGCTTTGTTTTTGTCAATATAGTCATTTGAAATTGCCAAAAGAATATTATATTTTGATCTGAGCGACTTGAAACCAACTTCGTTGTTTCCAACAAGGTTGTTGATTTCTGTGCCATAGTCTATCAAATATTTTGTCGAAAATCCATCACAGCTTCCTGTTTTGAAAACTGTTGAATATTGTGCATAAACAGCATCCATTTTGTCAAATGATTCTTTAAGTGTTTTCAAGCTTGCACCGCCGCATCCTGCCAAAGCAAATGCACTACAGAAGCTAAACAAAACCAAAACCAAACTTAATGCAATTTTTCTTATTTTCATATCTGAACCTCCTTAAATTGAGCCCATAACCAACGATGTATAGTTGGCACTGCTGCTTCCGTTTTCAAGGATATCTTTAATTTTGTCTTTGAAACTTGTTGAAGCATATTCATAGTTGTAAATTCTTGTTTCAGTTGACACTGTCATATATGCGTTTGCAATGAAAAGCAAGTTTGCTCCGTAAACTTGTTGTTGTGTTGCAGACTCCAACATTGTTGTAGATTCAAATTCGATTGCATAGATGATTGCATCTGTCATTTCGTTGTTTGCGAAATATGATTCTACACATTCTTGATAAATCATGCCAAGTGTGTTGAATGCTTTTGCTGTGCTTGCAAACATATCTCTAAAGTCTTCTTTGCAATCAGCCCAAGTGTTTGCTTGCCAATAATCACTGTTTCCTACTGCACCTTTGATGTTGTTGAGATATTGTGCAATGTTGTCAGCTTTGCTTTGAGCATTTGACAAACTTCTGGCAACTGCCTTTCTGTTGTTTTTGTATGTTGAATTAAAAACTGCAAAAGGCATTTGTCTGTTGTAGAATGTGCCAATGATTTCATATGCTTGATATGCTTTTGCATAGTTTTTGATTTCGTTGACTTCGCCTGCTGTTTCAACTTTTGTTGCAACAACACTCAAATAGTCATCAATCACAATGTTGCTTTCATTTTCTGCGTTGAGGTAACCACTCTTGAGTGCAACCACTTCGTTGATGTTTGCAGCAAGTTCGTCAGTGTCTTTCTTTCTAAACAATGTAACAAACACAACTGTCAACACCACAGCAACTATTGCAAGAATCGCTACGATAATAAGTCCTTTTCTTTTCATAATTACTCTTCTCCTTGTTCTTCTACTTTTATTCGTTCGTCATGGTTGAGGAATGTTGTATATTCTCCCACCCACTTCAACTTAACTTCGCCAGTCGAACCAGCTCTGTGTTTTGAAATCAACAGATAAACCGTGCCTGGTTCGTCTTCAATTTTGACATCATTGTATTTTTCTGGGTTATACAAAAACAATACAATGTCGGCATCTTGTTCGATAGAACCTGATTCTCTCAAGTCTGAAAGCACAGGTCTGTGATCTTCACGCGTTTCAACAGCACGAGACAACTGTGAAAGCACAACAATCGGCACATTAAGTTCTTTTGCTGCGATTTTCAAAGTTCTTGTCAAGTCAGAAACTTCTTGAGTTCTTGACTCTCTGTTGCTCTTGCCCATTGTCATCAACTGCAAATAGTCGACAACAATCAAATCAAGCCCTTCTGTCATTTTGAGTTTTCGACATTTTGAAATAATTTCAAATGGAGTGATCATTGATGAGTCATCAACATAAACAGAACTTTGTGCAAGTTTCTTTTCTGCAGTCCAAATTCGCTTCCACTCTTCGCTGTCCATTGTGCCTCTAAGCACATGACCAAGATTTACTTTTGCAAGTGAAGCCAATGCTCTTTGCATAAGTTCTTCCCTCGACATTTCCAAAGAGAAGATTGCAATTTTTTTGCCTTCGTTTACTGCTGAGTTGATTGCCATGTTCATAGCAAATGATGTTTTACCAACACCAGGACGAGCAGCAAGCAAAATCAAAGCTCCTTTTTGAAGACCTGCAGTGATTGCATCAAAGTCTTTGTATCCTGTTGGAAGTCCTCTCATCTTGCCTTTGTTTTCTGCAAGTTCGGAAATTTGCTTCAAAACATTTGTAAGCGTTCCACCTGGTCTTCCGACATGTTCGAGTTCGCTCGAAATGTCTTTTTGCGAAAGATCAAAGATTTGTTTTTCTGCAAAAGCCATTGCTTGTCCACCATCTTCTGACTCAAATGATTTTGAAATGATGTTTTGTGCTTCAAAAATCAAATGTCTTCTGATTGAGTTGTTTTTGACAATGTCCATATAATGCTTGAAGTTTGCTGCAGACGGAACAATGTTTGTCAAATAAGTGATATAGTCAATCCCACCAATTTCTTCAAGCTTCTTTTCAATTTCAAGTTGATTTGTCAAAGTTACAAAATCAACTGGTATGCTTTTGGCATAAATGTCAAGCATGCTTTTGTAGATTTTTTTATGCGATTCGGCATAAAAATCAACATCTTTCAATTTGCCAAAAATTTCAAGTTGCGCCTCGTTGTCCAAAAGCACACAACCAAGCAAAGCTTGTTCGGCTTCCAAACTGTTTGGCAAAATCTTGTAATCTGCCATTGCTTCCTCCTTAATCTGCAAATGGGTCTTTCTTTTTGCTCATTCTCTCTTTCTTGCGTTCGTCAAATTTTTCGCAAATCTTGATGTAAGCTGCAAACAAGATAAACATGAGAATAACCAAAACCATAATGTTTAGCCATTGTGGAACTTTTGCAACAATCAACAGCACACAAATCACTGTGATTGGCACAACAACAATAAGCATAAACAAACCCAATCTTTTAAGCTTCTTTTTAAGCTCTTGTTTCTCCGTACTTTTCACTTTTTTCCCCTATATGATTTAATTATAACAATAAATATATATATTGTCAATTTGGTTTCAAAAAAAAGCAGGCATAAAGCCCACTTTAATTTGATTAAATTTCACCTCTAAGCATCTTTCCGTGTGCACGCAAACGCATATTGTGATCAAGAATGATTTTTCTGATACGGATTGACTCTGGTGTAACTTCCATATATTCGTCATCGCCCAAGAATTCGATGCAGTCTTCAAGCGACATAACTCTTGGTGGAGTAAGTCTCAAAGCATCATCAGATCCTGAAGCACGACAGTTTGAAAGGTGTTTTGTTTTGCAAACATTGACAACAATGTCGCCACCTTTTGGGTTTGTGCCTACAACCATGCCTGCATAAACTGGCACGCCTGCACCAATAAACAATTCGCCTCTTTCTTGCGCATTGAAAAGCCCATAAACAATTGCCTTGCCTTCTTCGTGTGCAATCAAAGCGCCAAATTCACGACGATTGATTTCGCCTTTGTATGGTTCGTAATCGTGGAAAATTGAATTTACAATACCTTCACCACGAGTGTCTGTCAAAAATTCTGACTTAAAACCAAAAAGGCCACGAGATGGAATCAAAAATTCCATTCTCATACGAGATCCGTGTGGAGCCATGTTTTGAAGTTCGCCTTTGCGAACGCCCATTTTGTTCATAACAGCGCCAACACAATCTTCTGGAACATCCAAATAAAGTCTGTCGATAGGTTCGCACTTAACACCATCAATTTCTTTGATCAAAACTTTTGGTTGAGAAACTTGAAATTCGTATCCATCTCTTCTCATGTTTTCAATCAAAATTGAAAGGTGCATTTCGCCTCTTCCACTAACTTTAAACTTTTCAGCAGTGTCGCCATCTTCAACTCTCAAAGAAAGATCTTTGACTGCTTCTTTATACAATCTGTCTCTCAAATGTCTTGATGTAACATACTTGCCTTCTTTTCCTGCAAATGGACTGTCGTTTACCATAAATGTCATTTCAACACTTGGTTCTGCAATCTTGACAAATTCAACAGGTTCAACTGCTTCAACATCACAAATTGTGTCACCGATTGTCACATTTTCGATGCCGGCAACGCAAACAATTTCGCCAACAGATGCAGATTCAACTTGCACTCTCTTCAAACCTTCATAAACAAACAAACTTACAATTTTTGCTCTTGTCTTTTTGCTTTCGTCATGATAGTTGCAAACTGTGACAGATTGTCCAACTTTGATAACGCCTCTTTCAATCTTTCCAACTGCAAGTTTTCCAACATATTCGTTGTGTTCTGCAGAAGAAACAAGCATCTTTGTTGCACCTTCAATTTCTCCAGATGGTGCTGGAATGTGAGAAATGATTGTTTCAAAAAGAGGTTTCATGTCTGTGCCAAATTGATCAGCAGAAATTGATGCAATACCTTGTCTTGCAGAAGCAAAAACAAATGGCGAGTTGAGTTGTTCTTCATCAGCATCAAGCTCAAGGAACAATTCCAAAACTTCATCAACAACTTCTTTGATTCTTGCGTCAGGTCTGTCAATCTTATTTACGACAACAACGACTTTAAGTCCAAGTGAAAGTGCCTTTTCCAAAACAAATCTTGTTTGTGGCATTGGACCTTCGTAAGCATCAACAACAAGCAAAACGCCGTCAACCATCTTCAAAACTCTTTCAACTTCTCCACCGAAGTCAGCGTGTCCAGGTGTGTCGATAACATTGATCTTTGTGCCTTCGTAAAAACAAGCTGTGTTTTTTGACAAAATAGTGATGCCCCTTTCTCTTTCAAGTGCGTTTGAGTCCATAACTCTGTCTTCAACAACTTGGTTGTCTCTAAACACATTGCCTTGTTTAAGAAGTTCGTTAACCAAAGATGTTTTGCCGTGGTCAACGTGGGCAATAATTGCGATATTTCTCAAATTTTTGTTTTCCATAATTCTTTTTTCCTTTCTATCTAAATAACTGGTTTATTATAACACTAAACAGGACAAAACACAATAGAAACAAAGAAAAAAATATTTTTTCATAACAAAAACTTTCAATTTTTTCTGTTTTTTTGTTTGAAATTTATCACAAAAAATGCAACTGCCATACCCAACAAAACAACAATCAAAACACTCAAACACCACACCGGTTTGTTTGCTGTTTTTGTCCAAAAACTGATTGTCGGATCTTGTTTTATTTGCGTCAATGTTTTTGCAAAAAAGTGATGGCAAACTTCGTCTTCAAAATACATATCATCAGAAAGCAACCCATTTTTTGTTGTTGAAAAATCATAAATAAAGTTGCAATTTTGCAAAAAATTGGACAAATTTTGCACTTTTTCGTTTTCTACATTTTCTTCTTTTGCCCAATCCTCAATCGCCAAACAACATATTTTTTGCAGCGATTTTGCACTTTCTTCGCTTGCAATTGGAAAGGTTGTAGACACACAAATTTTCTTAAAAAACAACCCTTTTTCTTTTGGTTTTTGTTGAGTGCTCTGTTGCCCTTCAGTGCCAAAAAACTTTTGTTGAGATGCAAGGTCATCAAAAATCAAACTAAACCCAACACCATCAAATTGTTGCCAATAAACACAGTTTTGCAAGCTCACGCCTTCACACAATTTATCCTTAAAACCATTAGCCCAAGCACTGACATAGATTGACAAAAAGAATCTAAATGTGGATATCTTGCCTTCTGAAATGCCGATTTCTCTCATTTTGGCCGAATTTGCCGGCAAAATATATGAAAGCGTGATTTTTTCGTCAACACTCCTTTGCACCCTGATTGCATTTTGCTGTGTATAACTCTCACTTTGTGCACAACTTTCAACTTGCATTTTTGCAAAAACTTGGTTGCTTGCAAAACCAAAATTTGCCACAACAAAACATATCAACAAAAAAAGAGTATAAATGGATTTTTTCATACCATAATTATACTCTTTTATTGTTTTTGTTATTCCAACCAAACCTTATGCAGGGATAGCAAATTCGTGTTTGTAAACTGTTGGAACTTTGTCAGATGTAAGCAATGCAGGATCACTCACATTTGTTGCATTGTCCATTGTTCCGTCTGCGTAACATGCAATGCCTCCAATGTATGCAATGTTGAAGTTTTCATCAAGTGCTGCATTCACTGAAATTTGCATATAGTTTGCGCAGTTTGAAACAAGTCCAGATGTTGTGACAGTGATTGCAATGCCTGCAACTTGAACTGTGTCAGTTTTCACTTGGCAAGTAACTCTAAGTTGATTTGTTTTGTTGTCTTCACCAGCAACACAACCATCAATTGTTGCTTCGTTTTGGAAACAAATTCCAGCTGCAAAGATGAGTTGTTGATTTCCATTATCATCAAAGATCATGTTGGTCAAAACCGAACAATCTTCGATGATTGCAGTGATTGTTTCGTTGATTGCAACGATGCCAGCATAAGCCATAATCAATTTTGAGCCACCAGCATAAGCGAAGAATCCACTTCTGTAGCCAACCAAATCAACATCTTGCACAACGCCGTTGTTGAACACTGCAAGTCCTGCCATCATAGCATTTCTGTTGATTTGTACATTTCTGTAAGTTACATCAAGTTTAAGGTTTTTGATCACACCTTGCGAGCCAATCTTTTCAAAAAGCGCAACGCCATTTTTGAAAGTTGTTGAAGTGCCACCAGAAACGGCAGATTTCACATGACCCACATCAACAACTTTTTGATATGACATTTCTGTAACACCACTTGCTGTATAAGTGATGATATGATGTTGTCCGTCGATTTCGCCATTAAATTCGCCGTTAAGCAAGCATCCAACCAAATCTTCGCTGATTGTGATGTCTTGTGTGATACGGAAGTAGAATTTCTTTGCAATAACTTCTGGGTTTACAGTCAATCCGTCTTCTACATAAGATCCCAAATAGTCAGGTTTGCTCATTCTGTATTGAATGTTTGCAAATTGTTGTTCGTTTGAAATCAAATATGGATTGCTTTCTGTGCCTTGTCCACTTGCAAACAAGTTGAAGTTTACAGATTCGATATATCCAAGTTCGGCCGATTGAACATTTCCTCTTCCGAGTTTGAATCTTACATTGATTGTCAACGAGTCAATGATTTCTGGAACAAATACATGACTTGTTGTTGTGTAAATTCTTGTCAACTTGACAAATGTTCCGTAAGTGATTTCGATGCTGTATTCTGGAGTTTTAAGAAGTGCTGTTTCAACTTTATACAACGATTCTGCAAATCTAACGATTGTGTATGTTGCGTCAAGAGTTTCAACCATTTCAACAAGTTGTCCTGCAAGAATTTCTTCTTCTGGCATTTCTTCATATTCGCCACCTTCGCCCATAACAACCTTCTTCGCATTTATGTTGTTTTCGAAGTAGAATGATTGTGTCCAACTGAATTGTTGTTTTGTGCTGTCCCAAACAATTTCGTTTGCACCCCAAGATGCTCTTTGAAGCACGAAGTTGTCGCTCATGTCACTGTATACTGTGTTTGCTTCTTCTTTGATAACTTCAAATGTAATGATCACTTGTTCTTCAGCAACGAAGATATAATCTGTGATATAAGTTTCATCTGTTGTTTGACCACCTGTCCAAGCATCAACTTGTTCTTGTGTCTTAAGAATGAAGATCTTATATTTTTGACTTGTAAGATTATACTTCAATTCTCCGTTTACATAAACATTGACAACATTTGTGTTTCCATCTGAATAATATTGTGTAAGGTCAAGAGTTTCTCTGTCAACATCATCGTTTGTTGTGATCACATAATCACCTTCAACAATTGTTTCCAACTTGTTGACCACAATTTCTTTTGCAAATGACTTGATTGTAACATCTGCATTTCCATAACCTTGAGTAGCATAAACTCTCAAAGTTTGTTCGCCGGCCAAGATTTGACCTTTTTCTTCTTGGAACTCGATTGTATAAGTGTTTGTTTCAAGTGCAGTTTGAACTTCAATCACACTCCATACACCTTCTACAATGTGTCCATCTTCTCTTGCAACTTCAAATGAATAACGAGTATCAAGGAATTCTTCTGTGATTTCGGCAGAAGTTGTGTATTCCCATCTCAATCTTCCATTTTCAACTCTAAGAGAATTTTCGTCGATTGGGCTAATTCTGTCGATATCTTGGATACCAACGCCATTGCCAATCAAAACATAAACATTTTTGCCTTGATACTTAACATTTCCGTAAGCATAGCCACCTTCGACAAGTTCGAGATAATCAACGCCTTCTGCTGGTTGAGTTTTTGTTTCAATCATTGCAAGAGCTTGAACTGTCGCTTTGAGGAATGATGGGTTTTCTGTTGTTACCAATTGATCTTCGGTGATAACAGCAAAGTCAAATGTTGTGTTTGCTGTGTAGTAAACCAAAGGAGTGCCAACATTTGATGGAGCTTCCATACCTTCGCCATCTGCAGTGCCAGTGTATTCATATTGTTCTACAGTGATTCTGTAAACAAATTTTGCACCTTCTGCAAGAGTTGAAGTTACGCCGTCAACAGTTCTACCTTGAACGCCTTCCCAAGCCAAACTTCCTCTGTCGATTCTAAGTTCGGTAATTTCATCAAGTGTTTGTGCGTCAATTCTTTCAACGCTACTCTTCATAGCAACAGATTTGTTGATAATCTTTGATGGGTCAATTTCTGGTGCTGCTCCACCTTCTGCCTCGCCACCATCTTCGGTAGGTTCGATCATACAAATCTTCTTCATATAATAGTTTGTTGGATCTGCAACCATTGCCAATTGTGCTGTTGTGCCAAGTGCAGCAACTTCAAACCAATTTGCTCTTTGTTCTGTTTCTTTGTAAGTCAAATCTTCTTCTGTTGCACCTTGAATGCCTGGTTGATAATATACAAGATCAGCGCCATGACTGTCATCTGCAAATGAGATAAACATTTCTTCTGTTGAAACATCATTATACAACATATAAGTATAAGGATTTGCTTCTGAATAACAGTTGTCAAGCATTGAAATATTTTCGCTTCCATCAACTGCAATATATCCCAAACTGTTGCTCAATCTTGGAGCAGTAAGTTTGTAAACATTTTCGATTGTGTAAATGTCACTGTCGACATAAACATTGTTGCCATTGATTTCGCCTGACATAACAAACTTGATATATTCGTAAAGTCCAGCACCATAATCCAAACTGAATGATGCAAATTCGGTAATTGTGTTTACTTGCACTTCAGTTTCTGCATCCATTCCAGATCTCTTAAACACAATTGTTGTTGTTCTTCTGTCTTGTGGAATCCAGCTGAAGATACCATCATTCAAGCTCAAGCTAGAACCAAAGTCAAGCATTGTAATCATAAACACTTGTGATTTGCTTGATGCTGCATAGTCAGAACCTTGTGCATAAACTTCTGTTTCATATCTCAATTTTTCGATGCTTGTGTAAGTTCCCAAAATTGAGTTTGCACTGTTGTAGTTGATATAGAATGACAAATATGCGCCACCTTCTGTCACAACACCATTTGCATCACATTCGTAAACCGAAACTGTCTTGCCAGACTTGTCGCCAAGCAACTTAAGGTTGTAGTTTGTCACACCCTTTGTGATGCTGAACGAATATCTTACGCCAGCGTCTCTATTCAACATTCTCATATAATATGTTGTTGCAGGAGTTTTTACAAATGCTGATCCATTCCATGTTGTGATGTCAGTTTTTGCAAAAATCACTTTGTAAGAGTTTTTAGATTTGTCCACTTCATCTTGTTCTTTAACAACAGATGATTGAAGAGTTGGGTCGATGTAAATTGAGTTGTTTCCATCTTTGTTTGCAAATTCGTACCAGCAAGAACTCAATGTGTTTGCTGTTCCGATCAAGCAGTATTCGAGTTTGTATTCACCTGTTTGAAGTCTTTCCATATATTCATCAAGTGGAGAGTTGGCATTTGCAATACCATAACTTCCGTTTGCCAAATAATGTGCAAATTCTCCAAGCAAAGTGAGTTGACTTCCCAAAAGTCCTGCTTCTTGAATTTCTTTCATTCTTTCTTCGATGTTTGCAAAATCATTTTCTTTTGCAAAGTCATACAAACTTGCAACCAAATATTTTGCGTTTACATCAAAGATTTGTCTTGCACCTTCAACTCCACCTTTTGGTGTAAATCTAAATCTCATAACAATATTGTTTGCAAGCAAGTCTTCCAAACTGAATGTAAATGGAGCTGTAAAGATTTTTGTTGAAAGTTCGCTAGCGATTTCACTGTAGTTCATTTCTGATGTAACAAGTTGATACAAATCGCTGTCTGTTGTCCACGACATAGACAATTGTCCATTTTTGAGCACCAATGGAGTTGAAACATGGTTTTTGGTGATTGCAACCGGTGCATCATCTCTCTTGATAAACTCTTTTGCCGAAGACAAGATAAATGGATCTGTGCTTATGCTTTGCACTGCAAGGAAGTATTCTGTGTTTGTGCCTGCAAAGTCAGAAGCATTGAAGTATGTGTAATTTGTTGAATAATAAGCAAACTTGTCGCTCATTTTTCCTTCATCAACAACTTCATAGAAGTATACATAATATTTGTCGGTCAACATACTGCTTGTTCGCCAACTCAAAGATCCTGCTTTAAGTTGAAGCATTGCGATTGGATTCATTCTTTCAAAGATAAATTCTTGTCCATTATGTTCGCCAACCCAATCTGTAAATTGAATGTATGTTGTGCCTGATGCGCTTTCAAGTTGAGCTCTTGCAAACTCTACTTTGAATGTGCCATACAATGTGTTGAGCGCTTCGCTTTCAAAAACTTTTGTGATGTTTACTGCAAGAAGTCTGCTTGCTGCTGGAACATATTCGCAATCTCTCATGTCGGTAACAGCAACAAAGTTTGTCCAATAGTTTCCGGTTTCAACTTCTGTAACCTTTACAAACATTCCGGCTGTAATCAAAGTCAAACCAGAATCAATGTCATTGAACATAGCATATGTGTTTGCATAATCTTCTGTAAGTCCTGTTGCAGGATCAACTGCACCAAACTTCTTGATTTCGATAAAGCTTGTGTCGTCAACATATTTAATTTTGTAAGAAATGCATTTTGAAACTACATAACTAAGAGTTTCTTCTTCAGTTTCTCTAAATGACCAGAAGAAGATTTCTGTGATGCCTGTTTGATTTTTTACTTCAATTCCTGCTGCTTCAAACAAATCAATAAAGTCTGCAAAGTTGTAAACTGCAACAATTTGATTTGATTGATCTGCATCTTGGAAATATTCTGGGACAAATTCTACATATTGTCCATCTTTCAAAGCATCTTTGCTTGTGCCTGCAAAAATCTTTGACCATGTGCCTACACCCAAAGTGAGTGCGATAGAATCTGCTTGTTCTGGCACATAACCAATTGCTTTGATTGTTTCGTTTACTTGGAATGTCTTTTCGCCAAGCCCTGAATTGAAGAGCATAGAATCCAAAACAAATCCGTGAAGATCATTTGAAGAAGCATCTGTTGAGATTGCTGAGCCAATTCTGATCACTTCTGTGTTGAAGATAACGCCTTCTGCAAGGGTTGATGTGTCAAGCACTGTCTTTTCTGCAGTTGCAGTAACCATCTTCCATGTTTGAAGGACACTATTGTCTCCTCTCTTGACAAATCTATACAAATAAGATTGTCCAACTTCGGTATCCATTGTCAAGAATGCTCTTTCATCTAAAACAAGATTTTCTTCTGTAATATTGTTGCCTTTGATTGTTATGTCAAATTCATAAGGGATTGCATTGTTTTTTGAAGCATCGCCCACAGCAACAATTTCTGCAACGGCTTCATAATCTTCTTGCAAGTTTACTGCACTGATTTGTCCAAGTTCGAACAATCTTTCATAATCAAGTCCAAACAATTGTTCCATTGTCACTTCTGTGCCTGTCACTTGACCTACAAACAAAACAACTTCTTTTTCTGTGTCATCTTTTGCAAACAAACGGATTTCATAACCTGTTGCACCAGAAACTGAAATCCAAGACATCTTTGTTTTTGACAAATCTGTTGTGTCTCTGCTGAACTTGACTTCTGAAATTGATCCAAGTCTGTTTAATGTGAAACTGTGTTGTGTTTGAGATGAAACAACATATCCATTTTCTTTTGCAACAATTGAGAGTGTGTAAGATTCGTTGCCAAAGTTTCTTGGAAATTCGTAAGAAAAACTGTTGTCTCTTGTAAGCACTGCAACTTGTTCTTGATAAGAAACTTCATAAACTGTGTCGTCGTTGTTTGGATTGTTGATAATAAATCCACCACTATAACGAGAAATTTCTGCATCTTGAATTGCTTTCAAAACTTGATATGTTTCTGCTGCAGGGATTGTTGTTGGGCAAGCCAAATAATATACACCTTCGCCTGAATAGCTTGTTGCGTAAAGAGCAATGCTCATTGATCCACCAGCAGCCAAGTTTGTTGTGATAAATGTTGAAAGATCATAAACAATTGTTGTTGAAGATCCATCAACTGGGATTGCAACTTCTTTTGTTGTTTCTGTGCCACCATTTGGTGTGTATGTGATTTCGGCAACCACCCCACCAACTGAATATGGCAAATATTCTTCGTTGAGCACTACTTCAATACTTTGAGAGTAGACACCTTCATTGTCAAGCAATCTTGCAGAAACAAGTTCGCCTGCTCTTGTGATTGAAACTTCACCAACTGAAGATGGAATACCATTGCTGCTTCTTGCACTGATTGAAACTTTCATTGTTTCGCCAGGCATGCAAACATTGTTGTATTCGTCACTTGTGATGACTGCAATGTATTGTCCAGATGTTTCTGTAAGAGTCACTGTTTTGAGGAATTCGTTGTTTAAACTGATATCAAATTCACCAGAAGTGCCGTAGTTTCCTTCAAACACAACTTCGATTTCTGGAAGTTTTCCATCTGCAAATTCAACATCAACAACTTCTGGAGTTGTCAATTTCTTTGTTGAAGCTTCGCTTTGATAGATGTAATAGTTGTATTCTGTTGCGCCGTTGAGCAATGTTTCTGCTGCTGCGTAATACATTGTGCCTTCAACTGCCACTGAATATGGCTTCAAGTGTGCCGAAACTTCAATTTCAATTGTGCCAGCAACAAGTGAAGCGATTGTATTTCTGAGTTCTTCATTTTCATCAATGTTGTGAGATGTTTCTGTTGTCTTATAGATTGCAGAGTTTCCATCTTCATCTTTAAAGATCACAACATATTCGAGAGTTGTCAATGTTTTGTCATAAGCAAATGCATTCCAAGTAAGCACATTGTTTTCAAATGTAACAGTTTCGTCAGCAGGTTTTTCGTTTTCCATTTTCAAAACTGTCCATTTTGTTTTTTCGCTTGAAATGTAATATGTTTTTTGATCATCTGTCTCAACAGTCATACCGATAACTTGCAAAACATATTCGCCTTCTGCTGTCACTTCAATTGCACCTGTTGTGTTTTCAGTTGCACCTGCGCCACCAACAGAAACTGCAACATGCTCTACAAAGTCGACATCTGTTGAAGCTATTTCATAACCCAAAGTGCCATCGTCAAGCAAGTTGAGTTTGTTGATTGCTTTAAGTTTGTAAATTCTTACAACATTTGATTGATTTGATTCCAAATAAGCAGGGTTGAGTGCTTGAACATAAAATTCATACATCACACCTTCTTCAAAATCTGCATGAGAATAAGTTGCTGTCAAAACACCTGAAATTGGTTGACCATATTCCACTCCATTGCAGAACACTTGATATGTTGTGTCTGCTGTGTGTGCTGTACCAACAACAACTTCTGTCCATTTCAAAACATAGTCTGTTGCAGTGTCTTCAAATGTAAGTGTTGGTTTGCCCATTTTTTCAACAGTCAATTCGCTTTCTGTTGAGCCTTGTTTTGTTGCGTAATGTGAAGAAACATGCACCACATTTCCATCAACATTGTTTTGATAAGCAAACACAGCAAACTTAACTTCGACTGCTTGGTTGTAAACCCCTGCAAAGTCAGACGCTTTGATAAGTTCGACAATCTTTTCAAGATCAATTGAAACTGTTCCGTTTGCATCATCAACAGTCACAAATTCGTCTTTTGTGCCAAGCACAACTTCTTGTCCACTCATGACTGCGATTGAATTTTCAGCAAGTTTTACTCTGATTTGAGATTCGCTTCCGAGTTGAGTTTTGCCTGTGATGTCCAAAACATAGAAACTTGTTTCAACAATTTCTGTGTGATCAACCAACAACTTGCCCGATTGATATCTAAATTGAGTTGGTTTTTCAACACGAGAAATCGAAAATGTTGCTGTTTGAGCATCGAGATAAACAGTGTTGTTTGTTGGTGTATAGATTGCACCAGTTTTTGCCGAACCTTCAACAACAAATGTAAATTCGCTGTTTGACAAGGCTGACATAACAAATCTTGCAGCAATTGCTGGATCTCTTGAAATTGCAGTGTTTGCACTGCCACTTGCTGTGATTGAAAGTTTTGATGTGCCTTCTTGTGGCAAAACTTCCAATGTGAGTGCTTGATCATCAAACACCATATCTTCGTATGTTATGCTTGCAAGTCTTACGATTGACATAGTTGATGCTGCACTGTCTTTGTAGATTGTGTCGTCATTTGATTTTGCAACAACTGCGATTTCGTATGGTGCTGCAGAATCGGCAAATTCTTCTGACAAAAGATAAATGTTTTGTTCGCCAACAACCATTTTGTGGAAACCGACTTCTTCGCCATTGATTGAAATTGTATACATATCCACATTGTCAGCTTCTGCGATTTCAAGATAGAAACCACTTGCGCCAGAGAATCCTGTATAGTTTTTGTATTGATCATCGTATGCGAATGAAACTTCGCCTGGTTGAAGAGTTTCAAACACATAGAAAACTTCTTCCAAATATTCTTTTGATTCAACAAAGTCATTTTTGTTTGATGTCTTTGCAAACACTCTCACATAGTAGTATCCTTCACCAT
This sequence comes from Candidatus Caccovivens sp., assembly GCA_045650745.1. Classification (GTDB taxonomy): domain Bacteria; phylum Bacillota; class Clostridia; order Christensenellales; family UBA1242; genus Caccovivens. Next base: position 4,202 of record JAZRRN010000043.1, on the reverse strand, counting down.
TAACTTGACAGCGAGGTTGAGTTGCTGTTCGAGTTTGCTTTGTCAAACTTGTTGTGTCAATGTTGATTTCTGTTCTATTTGCTTCATAAAGAGCTTTTGAAATTGAATAGATTTCGATTTCATAAGAAATTGACTCTCTGTCTGCTTCATCTTCAAGGTCAACAGGTGTCCATTCGTAAGTTGTGCTTGCTGTGTTTCCACTTGATGCACTTGTTGGCACTGCCAAAACAACAATTTCTTTTTGCAAACTAGAATTGATTGCAAGTCTGTCGTCTGCAGTTTTTGCCACTGCTTTGAATGTATATTTTCCATCAACTGCTTCATACAAGTTGTCGATCAAATCTGAGAATGTCACAACAACTTCTGTTTCGCCTGAAACATTGATTGCATAATCTTGAGAAACAGAAACAAAGTTTTCGCCATCAAATCTCAAAACTTCGTATGCAGTTGCGTTTGTTGCTTTTGCAAATGTAAACACTGATCTGTTTGAAGAAACCGAATGTTCTACCTCTCCTGCAATTTCGCCAACTTTTGACACTGTAAGAGTTGCACTTTCGTTTGACTTCAAAACATAAACTTCTCTGCCGTTTACCATGTTTGCAGAATCTGTCGCAACTTGAGCAAATTTCAAGTTGCAAACTTTCACTTCATCAAGTGTAAGGTCAGAAACTTCAGTTCCCAATTCATCTACTTCAAAACCAGAAATTTCACTCACACCTTCAATGCCTGTCACAATCAAATCTGTTTTGATTGCACCTTCTTCTCTTGTAACAGTGATTGCAAACTTGTCTCCATTTTCTTGATTTCCACCTTTTCCAGAAACCGAAACTGAGCCAAGTTTGTAAAGTCTTCCAAATTCGTTTACATCACTCTTATAGAAGTTTGCTGTTGGGCTTGTTGTGTTTGTTGCAACAACAGACAAGTCATACAAACCTGCAACAAGCGAAGAGTGATCCAAAACAATTGCTTCGCCTGAGTTTGTGTAAGTTGTTTTTGTTTCTTGATGAGTTGTAGTGTTTGTCAAAACAACTTCGTATGCAGCAGCTTTGTCATGCGCTTCGATAACAATTTGTCCACCAGCTGCATGATCGTAAACCACTGACGCTTCTTCAAGCTTTTCAACAACGATTGCGTTGCTTTCTGCAGGAAGAAGTTGACCATCTTCGTCATAAACCACAACCGAAACATTATATCTGCCAGCATCTGCTGCATCAAAATATGTTGTCAAATCGCAGTTTGTTGTTGTGATAAAATCTCCGATTTGGGCATTGCCAACTTTAACTTTGTATTTTGCACCAGCAACCCCTGTCCAAGAAAGTTCGCCAGCTTCAGAATCCCAAGTTGTTGAAAAACTTTCAAGTGGCATATATCCAAAAGTGAAAGTCTTTGCAGTTGTGCTGTCACTTGAATCAAAATATCCTGATCCAACGGCATTGATAACCAAATCATAAACACCGTGTGTTGTGAGTTGATAAGAAGTTTGTCCATTTCTTACAGTTGTGTTGATTGAATCTGTAGAAATCAACGCTCCTGTTTCTGGACTGTAAGTTTTCAAAGTCCCTGAAATTGTATATTCACGAGCGATTGTAGGTTCGGCAGAACTTCCGTAGACAGCAGAAACTGCGTCCCAAGAAATCAAACCTGTCGAATTGATTGAAATGTTTGTAGGTGCAGCAAACTTGTCCTTAACCACAATGTTCATCGAAGCCAAAGTGTTGTTGCCCTTTGTCGCATAAACAAAACTTGATCCGGCAGTCAAACCTGTCAAGACAGACCCTTCAATTTTCGCAACCCTTGGATTTGCCATTTTGTAGACAATGTCCGACTTGAGAATGTTTTCAACCTCTACATAGTTGTTCAAGTCAATCGCTTCTTCAATTGACACCAACTCTTCGTGCTGAACAAAAGTCGCCTTTTGAGTTTTGAATGTACATGCAGAAAAAATCGCACTCACCAAAAGTGCAAAAATCGACACGACCAAAAATCTAAATTTTTTCATATGCTTCTCCTACTATCTATCAACTCGTTTGTAGATATAATTTTACTAAAATTATTTTAACACTTATTGACAAAATTTATCAAATAAAAAACAAAGAAAAATAATTTTATTATAAATAAAATATTTAGGCACTTAAATTCAAATTAAAAAACCGACTTTTGTTCGATAAAATCTAACCAAACAAATTTTCAAAAAATACAACAAAAAAAATGCAAAATATCGATAAAATTTGCATTTTTTACTATTTTTTAATATATTTTTCCACAATTATTTTCTATTTTATTTACACTTTCAAATTTTAAGTATTTCCTCTTTTAAAAAACTCAAACTTTCCTTCTTGTTTGTCAAAATTTTCTTCAATTTTGACCTAATATAAGAGTCTTCTATCTTTGAAAGGGTATTTTTAAGTTGAATTGTGGATATCTCAAACAATTCCACATCTGTCAAAATCATGGTTTTCAAATCTTTGACATAATCGACATCTTTTCCAGAAAGAAACCTTCTTTCACTTGATTGATATTGTGCATCTGCGCCAAGTTTTGTCAGCAAATCTGACAAAATTTCGCAATTTTTCAACTCTTTTTTTGCAATGCGATCAAAACAATCCACACTTCTGCCAAAAGATTTGCAAAAATTGTTTTGATAAAACACTTGCATAAAACAAACAAAACAGCCATCTTTGCCAGAATACAAGTTTTGAAGCAACCCTTGATAATAAGAGTTTTTGCACAAGCTGAAAGCACTCATATTTGTTTATATGTTGACAAACTTCAATCTGCCACTCTAAACAAACCACTTTGGTTTTTTCTCAAATGTCTTGAAGTTGAGCCCCTCAATGCCAACAAAATCAAACTTCAAACGGAAACACCCCAATTTTTGTCTGGATTGTTGAAACTTTTTGTTGTCTTCATTTTTGCCATATTTGCCATCACCAATGATAGGGTGTCCGAGAAAAGCAAGGTGCGCCCTTATTTGATGAGTTTTTCCCGTAACCAAACCAATTTCAAGCAAACTGCTTTCATTTCCTGCTTTCAATGTCTTGACAATTGTAGAAATCTGCACAGCACCTTTGGTTTTGCTTTCAAAAATCTTTACATAAGAAGTTTGCGCATCTTTCAACAAAAACGCATCAAATTTTTTCTCTTTGACATCAAATCTGCCTACGACTTCTGCGACATATCTCTTTTCAACCAAATGCTTTTTAAATGCAGTTTCCAATTTGAGTGCAGATTGTTGATTTTTGGCAAAAACCATCACACCTTCTGTGTTTCGATCAAGCCTGTGGACAGCAATTGCCCCATCAAGCACTGCCTCCAAACCCTTTTCCCCTTCAGATTCGATGCCAGCAGCTTTGTAAACCACATAGACATCATCATCTTCATAAATTATGTCTGCTTTTTTTGCGAGCATATCGTCAGAGAAATAAAAAACAACCACATCTCCCTCAAAAACCGAAAGATTTTCTTTTGTCGCCTTACCGTTTACTCTCACATCTTTGTTTCTCAACATTTTGTTTACATCTGCAAACGAAAACCCATAATCTTGCAACAGAGAAACAAGTTTTTTATCTTTTTCTACTACTATCTCTTTTTTGTTCATATCATATTATAAACACAAATTGTGCAATAGTGCAAACAAAAAGGAGTTTTTATGCAATCAATCCTCATCGAAAACCAAAATCAAACAACTATAACCGGCGCAACAAAAATTTTGTCATCTACAAACACTCAAGCCGTTGTCGAGCTTGCACTCAACACACTTGTATTAAACGGAAACAACATCGAAATCACAAAATTGGATTTAGAAAATAATTTAGTTGTTTTTTCTGGCGAAATAAATTCATTAAAATATAATAAAAAATCGCAAAAAATCGGCATTATTAAAAGGATTTTTAAATAAAATGCTTTATTCAACATTAAATCAACCTATTTTTATTTTAATAATCGCTATATGTGCGATAATTACGGGGATTTTATTTGATATAAAAAATATAATTAAAATGTTTTTTAATATTAAACAGAAAAGTGTATATCATGTGATTGACTATAGCATTTAATTTGTCTTAAAGAGTATTATCAGAATTAGTAATTCAGCTATCATAATTTTGGCGAAGAAGCGAATTTAGGCAAGTCTAACTGAATGCAAGTGAAGAAACTCCATTCCAACGAATAAAGTTTTGGAATGAAGTTTTTACAAAATGAAA
>JAZRRN010000042.1:0-29271 GCA_045650745.1 Candidatus Caccovivens sp. | reverse complement strand
TTTTCATAAACACTATACCTGCACATAATTTATTTTTTTACATACAAAATCTTTCAACACATCATAAACAGCCCTTCTAAACTCATTATTTATATATACATAATCGTTGTCCTCAACCGATGAAAACACAGGAACAAAACAATCATCAATTAAAGATACAAAAACTCCCACCTTAACATTCATTTAATTAACCCAACACTTCTCATAGAAGCTTCTGCAACTAATGACATATCAACATTTAATATCTTTGAAATATAATAAGCCGATTGCAAATCAATCAACCTAACACCTTTGATCCAATCGCTAATTTGTTGCTGATATTTATAAACACAGAATCTATCTTTCAACTCTAAACAAATTCCTTCCTGTGTTATTTTTTTTTGCCTAAATAATTCTTTTAATGACATTTTACCTCCCCAATATTCTTATCTACACTATAAATATATCACATATGTTATATTTTGCAAAACAAAATGTCGCATATTTGCACAATATTTTACATAATTTATATTGTAAATAAAAGAAAACACTGTTAAAATGTAATAGTAAGGAGACAAAAAATGAAAAATATATTATACACACTTAGAAAAGAAAAAGGCTTAACTCAAGAAAAAGTAGCAGAATACATAAATACAGTTCATTCAAGCTACAACAGAATGGAAAATAACGACATAGAAAGAATATCGCCAGAATACTTAATAAAGTTTTCTAAACTATTCAATGTAACAGTTGATTATTTATTAGGAAAAGAAAACAAACAACACGAAAAAGGTTTTAAAATCCCTGTGCTAGGAACAATACCTGCAGGAATACCAATAGAAGCAATTGAGGAAATACTAGACTACGAAGAAATACCTCAAAAAATGGCACAATCTGGGGAATATTTTGGCCTTAAAGTAAAGGGTGATAGTATGTCTCCAAGAATACAAAACGGAGATATAGTAATAGTCAGAAAACAAAATGATGCAGAAAGTGGAGATATTTGTGTAGTAATGGTAAACGGATTTGATGCAACATTAAAACAAATAAAAAAAGACTATAACGGAATAACTCTTATCCCATTTAATAAGGAATACCAACAAATGTTTTATACAAATCAAAATATAAAAGAATTACCAATAAGAATAATAGGCAAGGTTGTAGAACTTAGAGGCAAATTTTAATTAAAAGGAGACAAACATGGCAAACATAGTTATTTATGCAAGATATTCATCACAAGCACAAACAGAGCAAAGTATTGAAGGTCAACTCAGAGTTTGCCGTGAATTTGCAGAACAACAAGGCCACTCAATCATCAACGAATATATAGATAGAGCATTTTCAGGAACAACTGATAATCGACCTGCTTTTCAACAAATGATTGAAGACTCCAAAAAAAAACAATTTGAATACATACTTGTATATAAATTAGACAGATTCAGCAGAAGCAACTACGATAATGCTATTTATAAACACAAATTGCAACAAAACAATGTAAAAGTAATATCTGCTACAGAAACAATAAGCAATACACCCGAAGGAATGATAATGGAAAGATTGCTCGAAATGTTTGCAGAACTTTATTCGAAAGACTTATCACAAAAAGTGAAAAGAGGAATAAGAGAAAATAGCATAAAAGAATTATATAGTGGTGGAACATTAATAACAGGATACAAAGTTATAAATCAAAAAATACACATAAACGAAGAAAATGCCCCGGCTGTAAAAATAATGTTCGAAGAATACTTAAATGGAACACCAAAACAAGAAATTATAAATATATTAAAAAAACTAGGATATAAAAATAATAAAGGGAAAGACTTCACTTCAAACAGCATCCTAAGATCGTTATCAAACCAAAAATACATAGGTAAATATAAAGACAAATATGTTGAAAGTGAAACCTTTTATCCAGCAATAATTGACAAAGAAACATTCTATAAGGCGCAAGAAAAACTTAAACATAAACAAAGATACAAAAAAAAATCAAAAGAAAATTTTATTCTTGCTGGAAAATTGTTTTGTGGATTATGCGGAGAAACAATGGTAGGAACATCTGGAACAAGCAAAACAGGAGCAACCCACTACTACTACGGGTGCACAAATAAAATAAAAAAGCACTCTTGTAATAAACAAAATATTAAAAAAGACTTATTAGAAAATAAAGTCTTAGTAAAAATAAAGCAAGAAATATTAAACGACAAAACAATAGAACAAATTGCCGAACAAATTGAAAAAGAATGTTTAAACAACAAACATCAATCCGAAATAAAACAACTACAAAACAAAATAAATACTATAGATAAACAACTAGACACTTTAACCGAACAAATTATACAAGCAAGCAACCCAGAAATAACAAAAAGATTAAACAACAAAGCAAACGATTTATCAGAACTAAAACAAACATATATAGCACAAACAAAAAAACTAAAACTAACAGACTCAATAATCCATACAAAAAAAGATATTATTTTATACTTAGAACAATTTGTAACTGGAGACATAAAAGATACACAATATAAACAAAAACTCATAGATTGTTTTATTTCAGCTATACTTATATTTGATAATTATATATATATACATTTCAACATATTAAACAATCAAAAAACCGACCTAGAAACAATAAGACAAAAATTAATAAAAAAGAGTTCGGATATCAACTCATCTGGTTCACCAGCATAAAGAGAAGCAGTTTTGCTTCTCTTTTTTTTGTTTTCAATTGACAATCTGTGGCAACAATTATTAAAATAGAAGCAAGGAGAAAAGTATGACGGTTTCTGATATTATACAACTTGTTTTTTCTGCAATATCATTGGTTATCACCATTTCCATTTCAATATTTTTGTTTAAATTGGAGCAAAGACAATCAAAAAGATTTTTTCAAGAAAGAACTGAACAAAAATTGGAAGAGTTGGATCACAATGCAGAAAACTTTATTATTCAAAACAGTCAAGAAATCGAATATTTGCCATTGTGCGTTTTTGCAAACAAGTTGAACAACACTCACGGTCACAAAAGAAACATTTACAACAACTTTAATATGTGTTCGGAAGAATTGCAAGCAAAAATCTTGGAAAAACAAAACATAAAAATCACAAAACTTCCAGATCAAGATTGGCTTTCGGCTTGCACCGACCGATTGATTGCAGACATTGAAAAACACCAATTGGGCAAAAACCTGTTTTTTGATGATGCAAAATATGTGCAACAATGCTTCTTCCATTTTTCAAAAGAAAACACCCCAAACCTTGATCGAAGCATTTTCCGTTATCAAGATTATTACATCAACAACGAAACAATGACACCGCTTTCAATATGTCAAAGTCACCTTCATTTGTATATAAGCAAATTTTTGACTTTTTCACACGACAAAAACATCAACAACAATCCAAGCAATATAGAATTTCGCCCACCTTGCGACTATGTTTACAAACTCTCTGCAAAAAAAGACAACAAAATATATTGCTATTGGAATGCTTTGCTTATGAGATATTTAAGTTCGGCTTTGCGAAAACACAACGAAACAACACGATTTGTCAACATAACTTATAGCCCTGTCATTGACACAAAAATAGAATATTTTGAAGATTTATACTACTCTGCATTATACGAACTTTATTTAACATACGGCAACAACTTGCCAACAACTCAAGGAGAACAACTATGACATACAAATACAAAACAAAAGGCACTTGTGCAGCAGAAATTTCTTTTGATATTGATGGCGACATCATCACAAACATCAAATTTATCGGTGGTTGCAACGGCAATTTGAAAGCAATTTCAACACTTTTGGAAGGCAAAACCGTTGATTATATCGAGCAAAAACTCAAAGGCAACACTTGTGGTTGGAAGCAAACTTCTTGTGCAGACCAACTTGCAATTGCAGTAAAAACTGCCTACGAACAACAAAAATCGCAAAACTAAAAACAAATTTTTTTGAAATTTCAAAAAAAGTATTGACTTATGCTTTTGCTATGCTATAATAAAAATGTGCAATCCCTACACCATTCCGGATTATCAAAGCACAGAGATTTTCTAAACTTTTAGGACTTCTTATGAATGGACAAAAACAACCACTATGCTGTTTTTTGTTTGTTCGTAAGAAGTTTTTTTTAACAGCAAAAACAAGAAAAAAGGAGAAAGAAAATGAAAGTATTGATCGGAACTAAAAACCCAGGAAAAATTGAAGGAGCAAAAAAGGCATTTGAAAACTATTTTGACAATGTTGAAGTTGTTGGAATAAAAGTTTCATCAGATGTAAGCGAACAACCTGTTGGCACAGAAACATATCAAGGTGCAAAAAACAGAGTTGACAACTTGGTGCAATATGCAAAAGAAAATGGCATTGACGCCGACTATTTTGTTTCAGTTGAATCAGGCATCAACAAAGACCTTGGCTTTTGGGCAATCACAAACATTGCAGTTGTGCAAAACGCTGCTGGCGAAGTTGGAGTTGGTGCAAGCGAAAGTTTTCCTGTGCCAAACAAATATGTTGACACAATCATCAACGAATCTCTCGCCCCTGTTATGGACAAACTTTTCCAAGAGTCAGACCTCAGAAGTTCGGCAGGCGGTATCAGTTTGTTGACACATGATGTCCTTTCAAGAATTGATTTGACAACACATGCTTTTGTTATGGCACTTACACCATTTATCAACAAAAATCTCTGGAAAGACGAACCTTCAACAACAAAGCAACCAGAAAAATGTAAATAACAAGAAAACGAACCTTAAACCAAGGTTCGTTTTTCATTTTGCTTACTTTCGTTTGCTTTGATTTGAACTTTCAAAACATCTGACCTTTTGATTTTGTATTTAGAAAAAACAACAATTGCAATTGTAAGGGCAATTGCACTGCCAAAAAAGACAATTTTGCCAAGCCCACTTTGCACAGAAAGCGCTTGCACTGGTTGAGAAGAGTCAAATTTGACCATATCCAAAAGCAAACCAATAAAAAGCAATGCAATCGAGTTTGAAAAGTTGTAAGTGAAAGTGTAATATCCCGTATATCTGCCAGCATTGTTTTCGCCCGTGCGATGTTGCTCCATTGTCACAACATCTGCATACATAGAGTGTGGAATTGAATAAAGTGCCCCTGAGCCAATCCCACAAACAAACATACACGGAAACACAAACCAAAAGATAAAATCACTTGTTGTATAAACTCTAAACAAAAAAGTTATGCTTGTCATTGCAATCCCAAACAAGATGATTGAAAGAGCAAAAATCAAGGTCTGTTTTTTGTCGTATTTCTTTACCACCGAAAGCCAAAGTGGTTGCGATGCAATTGCACCACCAAACAACCCTATCATCAACACCGAAATTTGCAAACTTGAAAAGTGATAACAAAATGTAAACAAGTGCATACCGACCGAAGAGATAAACACCATTGCAATAAGCGAAACCGAATAGCCAATCATCACAATACGAAAATCTCGTTTTTTGAAAGTTTCAACATATCCAGCCATAATCTTAGAGAAACTGTGCCTCTTTTTTCTTTTTGTCAATTTAAGGGGTTGTCCATCTGGTTTTTCACATTTTTCTGTTTGTTCTGCTTCGATGCCTTGGTCATAGTTTGGCATCGATCTCACCCTTTTTCGAGTGCCAATCACGGTTGCAAGACCACACAACAAAACCAAAACCGAGTTGACAACAGCAATGCCAATATATCCACTGCGATTAAATTGCGACTGCACTCCACCACCTGCTGGCATAAACACAGACATCAGCACGCTTGGCAAAATAAGGCCACAAATGTAAAACACCGTTTTGAAACTCTGCATCTTTGTTTGGTCGTTGTAATCTGGTGCAATATCAATGCACAATGCCGAATAAGGTGTGGCAAAAAATGTGTTGAAAGTTTCTTGCAGCAGCAAAAAAATCAAAATCCAAGCCAAACTAGCCCCTGCACTTGCCGATGGTGGGCAACACCACAAAGCGACATTGTTTATTGCAAGTGCAAAACTTGCAAACAACATATGCCCCAATCTTCTGCCAAACAATTTGCTTTTGGTTTTGTCTGACAGCGAGCCAATGATTGGATCAGAAATCCCGTCCCAAAGCGAAGTTATTGCAATTGTTATCCCCACCAAAAAACCCGGCAACCCCAAAACGCTTGTCGCAAAAAACATAACAAAACTTGACACGGTTTGTCCCATCGAGCCATATCCCAAATTGCCAATGCCGTAAGCAAGTTTTGTTGCAAAGGTAAGGTTTTTCTTTTTCACATAATACTATATGAACAAGGTCTCCCAATAAAAACTCAAAACAAAAAAAAAGAAGGTTATTCGCCTTCTTTCTTGAAATCTTTTTTAGATTTTTTTTGTTTTTTGCCTTTCTTGCCACCGTTTCCTGCTTCGGCTTGTCCTTGACCATTTGCTGGTTTTTTAGTTTCTTCCGGAATGCGAGGTCTGACAGCAACTTCTGCAACTTCAAATCTGTTTCTGTTGAGAGGAACAAACTCTTTGCAATATCTTTCGATAACCCACAAAATATGTTCTCTTTCTTTTTCGTAGTTTGGATTGAGTTCCAAAGACAACGAGAAGTTTCTCAATTTCAACTTTCTTCCTGTTTGAGCATCTCTGATTTTGAGTGTTTCAAAACACATTTCTGCTTCATAACCTGTTCCACTGACAATTTTGTATCTATTTCCAGTGATTTCAGTCACGATATAAGGCTCGCAGTGCTTTACGACATCAACAACATTGATTGTAAACAAGTTGTTGAAAATCTTGTTGATTGCTTCTGCAATTTGCACAGGAAAGTCTCTTGGTTGATCTTTAGGTTCGCATTCTCCCAAGAAAGATTTCTTTTCTCTCATTCTCACATTTGCCATGCTGCTGATACGGACGAGCGAAAAATAGGTTCTCTTTGTGCTGTGCTTTTTTCTGATAAGCAAGCCTGCACCTGTCAACAACCTTTTGTCTGTGTCATATACAGTTTCAACTTCATTTATTTTGCCATCATACAAGATGCTGTAAAAACCAAGATTTGCTGCCAACTTTGACAAAGTCATCTTTTCGTTGTCAATCAGCACATCATAATTCATTCTTATATGATGATATTGGGAAGGTCTCCCTTTGTCACCAAGAAACATTTCGACTCCTTTTATATAAGTATATTCTAAACAAAAAATAAAAAAAATGCAAATGTTTAAGCAGATAAATTTCGGCAATAATACACTTGTGAAAAGGAGAATGATATGGATTTTAATGAAAGCACAACAAAAACAAACCTTGCAAGGGCTTTTGCAGCAGAATGTCAAGATGGGGCACGCTATCAATTTATGGCAAAATTGGCAATACAAAACCAACAACAATTTTTGTCCGACACCCTGAAAACTCTTGCAAAAAACGAAATGTCGCACGCAAAAGTATATTATGATTTGATTTTGCAGCACAGCGAAACTGACGAATTTCAAAACATTTCAATCGAAGCAGGATATCCTTACGAAAAAAGTCAACTCGAAACCAGTCTTTTGGAAGAAAGCAAAAACGAAGCATCTGAAGGCGAAAACATCTATCCTTCGTTTGCTCGCATTGCCAAAGACGAAGGTTTTGCTGATGTCGCAAAAGTTTTTGAAATGGTCGCTGAGGTTGAAAGAAACCACTCACGAGTGCTCAAATATCTTGCAAAACTGCACAAATGCAACAAGCTTTACAAACGCACCAAACCGACCGAATGGAAATGTTCTTCTTGTGGACATGTTGAAATCGCAAAAGAATGTTTCAAAACCTGTCCACTTTGCAATTTGCCACAAGGATTTGTCATCATTGATCTTGAAAAAGAACTTGGCGAAGATTGCTGTTGCGAATAAAAAAAGACCACGAAAAGTGGTCTTTTTTCTATATGCAAGATAGTTTGGCATAAAAAAATCAGCAATAATGCTGACTTTTTTAACATTAGGCATTGAAAACAGCTTTGAAGCTTTTGCCAAATTTGAATTTAGGTTGTTTGCAAGCAGCAACTGCAACTGGTTTTTTAGTAGCTGGGTTGATCTTTGTTGTTGCTGGTTTAGAAACAAGTTCGTAAGAACCGAAACCAGGAATTTGGATCTTTTCGCCATCTTTAAGAACTGTAACGATTGTATCGATAACTGCATCGAAAACAATTCCTGCGTCCTTTTGTGTGCAATTAGCTTTTTCAGCAACTGCTTTAATAAATTCACCTTTATTCATATTCTTTCTATCTCCTTTCGATATATTTTCGCATATCTAATGCTACCCTAATTGTAGCATAATATGGGACATTTAGCAAATAAATTTGCCTATCTTGCGAAAAATTCTTCTACTTGGCCGAAATAATATTTTACAACTTCCCACAAACGATTTCCAAAGTTGTGATCATAGACAACAAATTCAACTCGCCCTACAATATATTCAACATCATAAAATCCATTTTTTCTGCTGTCATCACTGTGTCCACGGTTGTCACCCATGCAGAAATATTTCCCCTCTGGCACCTTCACATAAATCAAGCCGTTTTCTGAAACATAATCATATTCTGAAAGGTCTTTGCCTTCAAATTGTTTTAAGAAAGTGTTGTAAAAAATTGCTTCATAACTGTTTGTCAAAACTGATCCACCAACTTCAATTTCTCTTGCATAAGGGGTGCGATTGTTGTTCCAATCAGCATAACCTCTTATCTTATATCCATTTTCGCCAGTGCTTTCGTCAATCATAGCATCAAAGTCAGAAACTTCTGCTGGATTTTGCTTTGCTGCAATTCTATAAAAATAATAGTTGTTTGTTTGTCCTGTTATATCTTTTGCAATTGTGATAAGGTCGCCTTCTTGCGCCATCACTCTTTTGATGACATCATCTTCGCCCCTTTCGGCAACAATCATATCAAAAATTTTTACTTTTGACATAGTGTTTACATAAACAGCATCAATTGACTTGTCGATGTCTGTGTCTGCAATTGTGGCATTGAGTGTGCCCTTCATTGATGGTCCAACGACTTTGTAATATTTGTGTGTTGAGATAAACACTGTATACCAAGTGAAAAAGATAGCAAAAAACAAAAGAAAAATATAGAGAGTGATTGTTGTCGTCAAATAGACAGCAAGGTTTTTGGTCTCTTTCTTTCCTTTCTTTTTGTCATATTGGATAAAATCATTGTTGAATGTGTTCATCTATTCTCCTTGCAAAGTTGCAACCACAATAATTTTGTCTATACAAATCCAAATCTTTAGACAAATTTATGCTTCGCAAATAGCCATCTTTCTTTTTGAAACTTTCTGGCAAAAATTCCAAATCAAACGCTTTTGAAATTTCGTCGCCTACCATATTGATAACATTTGTGTTTTTGTGAGGACTGACTGACAATGTTGTGCCAAACAAATCAAATCCGTTTTCTTTTGCATATTGTGCAGTCTTTTCCAATCTATAGAAAAAGCACTTGGTGCATCTTGCTCCACCCTCTTTTTCGTTTTCAAGCCCTTCAACAAACTTATGCCAACCTTTGTTGTCATAATCAAAGTCAACAAACTCAATCCCAAAATGGTCGCAAACCTTTTGTTGTTCTGCCTTTCGCTTTTCATATTCGTCAAATGGCTCTATGTTTGGGTTGCAATAAAAAACAGTCACATCAAAAACATCTTTCAATCTTTCGATGCACACTGTCGAACAAGGCCCACAACAAGAGTGTAACAAAATTTTCTTCATAGTTGCTATTATACAAACAAATGCCTTTCTTGTCAAACAACTGTGCTTATGGATTTAGGTTTTTGACAGCATACATCATCATATCATTTACTATTTGCGATTTCAAGCTGTAAACCAAAACCTTGCCAAACCTTTTGCAAGAAACAATGTTTTGATCTTTGAGAAGTTTGAGTTGATGCGAAACTGTTGTTTGATTTGTTTGGACAATGTTTGACAAGTCGTTGACACACAATTCGCTGATTGACAAGGCAGACAAAATTTTGATGCGTGTTTGATCAGCAAAATTTTGAAAATAAACAGCAAGCCTGTTTGTGCTGTCCTCATCTGGGATAAGTTGTTGCATGTTGTGCTTTGATCTTTCACTCACCCTAAGCAATTTGTTTTGCGCCATAAATTCTCCTTTCACACTTTCAAGTCATTTTTCATACAAATTATTATCTGTGCATACGAAAACATTTTGACAAACAAAAGAAAAATGTCAAAGAAGAAATTTTTCTCTTTTTGACACAAAAACAACAATTTTGTCAAAAAAGGAGGGTTTGCTATGTCTCAAGATTTTTTGTGGGTGTTTCTTCTCTCAGCGCTGACTTCAAACAATGACACCAACTTGGCGACCAACACAAACATCTTGTTGTTGCTTCTGCTGGGCTTGTCAAACGCATCTTCAAACAATTCAAGTTGCTGCAGTTGCCAAAGATGTCAATCAAACTTTTTTTAATGTTTTTTAATTAAAAAATAATTCAAATAAAAAAATAAATTAAATATTGTCAAAAAACAATTAAAATGCCGATTTTTTGCTACAAATAAATGTTTCTAAAAAACAATTTTAATTTATTTTTAAATATAATAGAAAACTCCATAAATAAAGGCAAAAAATACTCAAAAATTTTTTTGTATTTTTTTGTCAAAATCGTTTGGAGTTTTTTTCTTTATATGATATTATTCTAATGTAATCTAAAAAAGTAGAATATTATTTTTACTTTGGATGACAATAAAATTTAATAGGAGGGAAAACGGATGAACTTTTTGAACTCAATGATGGCCTTCGGTTGGGGAAACTTGTTTAAGAAACTCAAAGAAGAAGCTGCTACAGCAGACGCTCCATATCAATGGGAATGGGTAGAATCTCTTATGGGCACATTGTCTACAGTAATGTGGGTATTGCTTGCTCTCGTTGGTGCAGCTGGTGGTATCTATGCTCTTTACGTAGGTATCAAAATGGCTAGAGCAGATTCAGCTGAACAAAGAGATGAAAACAAAAAGCGTTTGATCAACATCATCGTTTCTATCGTTGTTGTTATCGTTTTGATTTTGTTCTTCAACTTGTTCTTGCCAATGATTCTCGACGCGTTCGGTGTATTCGATGTTGACTACACTAAAGTCGAAGAAGAAGCAGTTAGACATCTCCTTGGCATTCCTTCTTAATGATATACAACCAAAAAGACATCACCTTGTGTGGTGTCTTTTTTATTTCAATTTTCATTATCAACAAAATCACCCAAACAAAAAAAAGACGACAATTTCTGTCGCCTTTTGTTTTTGTTATGCTTTTGCAAGAAGTTCTGTTCTTTCTTTCAAAATCATTGCATTGATAAATTCTTCAAGATTTCCGTTGAGCACTCCTTCCAAATCATAAGAAGAAAGGTTTGTACGGTGATCAGTCACTCTGCCTTGAGGATAGTTGTAAGTGCGAATGCGCTCGTTTCTGTTTCCACGGCCAACCTGATTTTTTCTGTCCTCACGATATTCTTTGTCTCGTTGCTCTTCATAATAGTCATAAATCTTTGCTTTAAGAATATTCATCGCTTTTTCTTTGTTTTTGAGTTGCGATCTTTCATCTTGACAAGTCACCACAATGTTGAGTGGCATATATGTCAAACGGATTGCAGTTTCAACCTTGTTGACATTTTGTCCACCTGCACCACCCGAGTGGAACACATCAATACGCAAATCTTTGTCCAAAATTTCAAAGTCAACATCTTCAACTTCTGGCAAACAAGCAACTGTTGCTGTTGAAGTATGTATTCTGCCTTGACTTTCTGTTTCTGGCACTCTTTGCACTCTGTGCACGCCACTTTCATATTTCAACTTTGAAAACGCACCTTTGCCCTTGATCATAATGGTTGCTTCTTTGATGCCACCGATTTCAGTTTCTGACATATCAATATATTCAACTTTCCATCTGTTTTTTTCTGCATAATGGCTATACATTCTGCAAAGTTCCAAACTAAACAAAGCAGATTCGTCGCCGCCAGCAGCCGCTCTGATTTCCAAAATCGCATTGCTTTCGTCATTTTCGTCTTTTGGCAAAAGCAAAATTTTGATTTCTTCCATCTTTTCTTCAATTTTTGTTTCAAGTTCTTCGATTTCAGCTTCAAAAAGCGCTTTCATTTCGCTGTCTGATTCGCTTTGCAAATCATTTTGGCAACCTTCCAAGTGAGAAACCAATGTTTCCAAATCAACATGTGCTGCTGCCAACTCTTCCAAAGAGTTTCTTTCTTTAACCAATTTTTTCCATTCTCTGTTGTCTGCAATAATTTCAGGGCGAGAAATAAGGTCAGTCAATTCGTCAAATCTCACCTTTGATTTTTCTGTTTTTTGCAACAATTCTTTACTTGTATTTTCCACAAACTATCCTTTCTATCTTATTGTAATCTTTTATAATCCTTGTTTCCTCAAAACCATTATCTTTCAAAAGTTTTCGCACTGCTTTTGCTTGACCAATGCCAACCTCAAAAAAGATTTGTCCATTTTTGTTTAATCTGTTTGGCGCTTGCGAGATAATTGTTCTGTAAAAATCAAGTCCATCTTCCCCACCGTCAAGAGCCAAAATCGGATCACATTCTTTGACATTTTTGTCCAATTTTTCAATCTCTGCAGATGGAATATATGGCGGATTCGACACAATTATATCAAACTTGAGCCTTCTTTTCAAGTCCTCAAACAAATTTGAACAAACAAAATCAATTTTTGCATCGTGTTTCTTGGCATTTGCTTCTGCCGTAGCAAGCGCCGCCTTGCTTACATCAATCGCCATAACTTTTGCGTCGCAGTTTTTTGCAATTGTCACAGCAATCGCCCCAGAACCTGTACCAAGATCCAAAATGGTGCAATTTTTGTATTCTTTTTCAGCAATCAAAACCTGCTCAACAAGAAGTTCGGTTTCCATTCTTGGTGTCAAAACTTTTTTGTTTACATCAAATCTAAGTCCATAAAACTCAGCAAAACCAAAAATATTGTCCAAACTTTCGCCATTTGCTCTGCGTTCTGCCGCCTTGATTATGTCTTGATATTGTTTTTCGCTTATTTGCGAAACAAGTTTTGCTTCTGCTCTGTTTTTGCCAAGCACGGTCGCAATCAACCATTCGGCATCACTCTTGTCAGTTATCCCAGCATCGGCAAGTTTGCCTTTAACTTCGCTAAAAACAACTGCAAACGACTTTTTGTTTTCGTCTTCCATAAATTCTCTTCCTTTTTGCAACAGTTCCATTTCGGTCATCGCAACCACAACTGTTTCTGTGTGTGTTTTGGTTGGTCTTTCAACAACAGCCCACATTGTCAGATAATTGACAAAATAAAAGGCTGGCACTTTGTTTGCATAAAACAAAATTTCATAACAAACAGACACGCAAATCAAAAAAATTGCAATGTGCAACATAAAATTAAACCAAAATCCGTATTCTGCTCCCCATAATGTTACCACAACCAAATCCAAAAGAAAAACAAAAACAACAAAATTCAAAAAGTTGGGTGCATAGTCCCCTTTGCAAACAAACCTTTTTGTCTTCTTTTTCATCTGCATATATTTAGATTTTTCAATCGCTCGATTAAATCGAAAACACTCATTCACGCAAGGCACAACCCTCAAAACAGCCAAGAGTGCAAAAAAGAAAGCAAGTTTTATCCCCAAAACAATCAGATTTCTCAAGCTTGCCTTTCCTTTTGCTCCAACAATCCAAAACCCAACTTGAGCCGGCAGATACCCCATCAAACCAACCATCATCAAAACACTGACAGCAAAAGCGATGCCAACCCACCATTTGGATTGTGTTTTCTTCTTGTTTGCCTGCCCACAGGCATTGTCTGCAATAAAAAACATTTTTGCATACTTGATTGCCCCTAAAAATAAAAATTGCAACCCTCTCACAAAAGGAAAATGCCACAGCACAACCTTTGAAGTTTTGCAACTTTTAAGTTTTTTCTGCCCCTTGTCATCAACCACAACCATCGCTTGTTTTTGATCACTTTCAACAACCACTCCTTGTGGCAAAGCAAATTCGATTTTGTCCATATCAAGATTGTTGACAAAGTTTTGATTTTTAATCTAGACAAAAAAAATAACAGCCTCAAAGCCGTTATTTTTTGTTATCTTACAAGTTATATTTTTTCTTGAAGTTTTCAACAGTTCCGCTAGTATCTACAACTTTCTTCTTTCCTGTGTAGAATGGGTGACATTTGTTGCAAATGTCAATCTTCAATGTGTCACCTTTAACGCAAGATCCTGACTTGAATGTGTTTCCACAAGCGCAAACAACAGTAACTTCATGATAATCTGGATGGATTTCTTTTTGCATTTTTCTGTCTCCTTTTAACTAATCACCAACATAAGGAAGAAGTGCCATATTTCTTGCTCTCTTGATTGCATTTGAAAGTTCTCTTTGGTGGTAAGAGCAAACACCTGTTTGGCGTCTTGGCAAAATTTTACCTTTTTCTGTGATATATTTTCTAATTTTTGCTACATCTTTGTAGTCAATTGCTTTTTCACCAGCAACGCAGAAAGCACAAACTTTCTTCTTTGCAGGTTTACGATATTTTTTTACAACCTTTTCTTCGGTTTTTGCAACTTCGCTCATTTTTTTCTCCTTATAATATTCTCAATTAGAATGGGAGGCTGTCATCATCGATTTCTTCAAGTTCGGCAGTTTCTTTCTTTGAAGATGGTCTGCTTTCGCTTGCTTCGTATGAGAAGTCGCCTTCGCCATTGCTTCTTGTTGTGCTGATAAATTCTACTTCATCTGCAACAACATCAGTTGTGTATCTCTTTGAACCATCTGGCGCATCGTAACTTGAAGTTTGAATTCTTCCAACTACTGCACACTTTGATCCTTTCTTCAAATATTTGTGGCAATTTTCTGCTTGGTTTCTCCAAACAACAATGTTGATGAAGTCTGCATCTCTTTCGCCTTCGTTGTTTGCAAATCTCCTTGTTACTGCCAATGAAAATCTACAAACTGAAACTCCACTGTTTGTGGTTTGAAGTTCTGGATCTCTGGTCAAATTTCCAATCAATACAACTTTATTCATAATTTTCTCCTACTAATCTTTCAATTCAATTACTTTCTTACGAAGATTTGACGAACAATACCTTCAGTGATTGTCATAAGTTTGTTCATAGCGTCAACTTCTGCTGGATCCATGTTCATGTTGAAGATAACATAAAATCCTTCGTTCTTAAAGTTGATAGGATATGCAAATTTCTTCATACCAACTTTTTCGATGCCTTCGATGTTTCCGTTGTGAGATTCAACATATGCTTTGAATTTTGCGATAAGTTCTTCTCTCTTTTCTTCACTAACATCACTAGCTACGATAAACATAAGTTCATACTTATTCATCTCTTTTACCTCCTTTTGGACTAATGGTCCCACACTTAAAACCGTTGGGACAAGGACAGTATTTTTACTGCTACTCTAAAATAACACATCTTCAAACTTTTGTCAAGTGTTTTGTATATATATTATATATAGGGCTATCCAGCCCCTTTCAACAACTGCCAACAATCGTTTTGTGTTGAAAATTTTGTGTGGTATAATCTGAAATATAAAGAGAGGATATTGCAATGATAAATTTAACAATCCTTGCAGAAAACAGAGCAAACGGAAAATTTGCCGGACAGGCAGGTCTCAGTGTGCTTGTCAACGCCTTTGGCAATTTGTTTGTTTTGGACACAGGTTATTCAAAATTGTTTGTCAAAAATGCCAAGTTAGCAAAAATCAACTTAAAGCCAATCAAAACGGTCGTTTTGACACATGGTCACAGCGATCACTCTGGTGGAATTGGTTATCTTTCCAAAGGCAAAACAATCATTGCTCATCCACAAATTTTTAGATCTCGCTGGTCGATAAGACAACAGGATTATGCTGGTTGCCCAATGTCAGAAAAAAAGATGAACAAAAAACACAACTTTGTGCCATCAACAAGCGCCTACAAAGTGTTTGAAAACTGCTATTTCCTTGGCGAAATCCCTATGATTGTTGACTTTGAAAAAGAAGGAAATTTTTCAACAACTCTTGATGACAAATTTACTCAAATTGATGACACAATTGATGACAGCGGCATTGCAATCACAACAAAAAAGGGATTGTTTGTGATGACTGGTTGTGGCCACAGAGGCATCTGCAACACAATCGAACACGCAAAAAAAGTCACCGGCCAAACAAAACTTTGGGGAGCATTTGGTGGGTTTCATTTGAGAAATCTTGACAAACAAAAATCTGTCATTGACAAAACAATCCAATATTTCAAAGACAACGACCTTCAAGTGCTTTATTTGGGACATTGTGTAAAAGATTTTGTGATTGATTATTTCAAACAACAACTGCCAAATGTCAAGATAGAAACACTTGCTTCTGGCAAGCACTTTGACATTGATTTAGCCCCTTTGACATAAAGAAAAAAGAGTGAAAAATCACTCTTTTTTTTATTCATCTTTTCCACAACAGTTTTTGTATTTCTTTCCACTTCCACAAGGACAGTCATCATTTCTTCCAACCTTAGATCCTGTGTTTCTTACAGTCTTTTGAGGTTCGTTTGTTTGTGGTTTGTTTGTTTCAGGTTTTTGATTTACAACATTTGCTGGTGTGTTTGCTGGCATAGGTCTGACAATTCTTGTTTGAATTGTTGTGTTGAGAAGTGTAACACACACGATTTCTCTGATTCTTTCAATCATGTCATCAAACAAATCATATCCTTCTTTTTTGTAGGCAATGATTGGATCTTGGTTTCCAAATCCTCTAGCAAAAATTTCGTTTTTCATTGTTTGCATATCATCAATATGATTCATCCAGTTTGTGTCAACAACCTTCAAAACAACATATTTTTCAAGTTTTTCGAAGTCAATGCCGATCTTGCCCGCTTCCATCATTCTTTCGTTGTATCTCTTTTCGACAAGTTTGAGCACTTCTTCTTCCAAATCTTCTCTGTCAAAACCTTCGCAGAATTCTTCTGTAATGACATTTTGACCTTTTTCAAGCAAGCATTTTTCAAGTTCTTGATTTATTTTTGCATAATCCCAGTCAAAATATGGTTTTTCATCATCAACGCATTTTTCGCAGTATTTTGAAATGACTGCTGGAAACATCTTCATAACATATTCATGCACACTTTCATCATCAACAACTTTGTTTCTTTCGCCATAGATAACTTCTCTTTGTGCGTTCATAACATCGTCAAACTGCAAAACGGTTTTTCTGATTGCAAAGTTTTGCAATTCGATCTTCTTTTGTGCGTGTTCAATTTGTCTTGACAAAATCTTAAGTTGGATTGGTGTGTCCTCTTGCAATCTAAAGAAGAGTGCAATGTTTTTAAGTCTGTCACCACCGAAACGACGAATCAAATCATCTTCAAGTGACAAGAAGAACACGCTCGAACCTGGATCGCCTTGTCTTGATGCACGGCCTCTAAGCTGATTGTCGATACGGCGAGATTCGTGTCTTTCTGTGCCGACAATGTGAAGACCACCAAGTTCTTTCACTTCTTCTTTTTCTGCATCAGTAATCTTTTTAAATTCGGCATAGAGTTCTTTATAACGATCTCTTGCTTTGTTCATTTCAGGATCTTCAACTGTGTTGAATGCTGTTGCATAAGAAATTTGTTCTTCTGTGAAATTTTCATCTTGCATCTTCTTCTTTGCCATATATTCGGCATTTCCACCAAGCAAAATGTCAGTTCCACGACCTGCCATGTTTGTTGCAATTGTTACAGCACCTTTTCTTCCGGCTTGTGCAACGATTTGGCTTTCTTGTTCGTGATTTTTAGCATTCAAAACTGTGTGTTTGATTTTGTGTTGTTTGAGCGCTTTTGACAACATTTCACTCTTTTCAATTGTCACAGTGCCCACCAAAACAGGTTGTCCAATATCGTTGTGTCTTTTGATTTCGTCAACAATAGCTCTAACTTTGCCTGCTTCAGTTGTAAACACGATATCTGGTTCGTCAACTCTAATGTTTGGCTTGTTTGTTGGGATTGTAACAACATCGAGTTTGTAAATTGCTCTAAATTCGCCTTCTTCTGTTTTTGCAGTTCCGGTCATACCAGAAAGTTTGTTGTAAATTCTAAAGAAGTTTTGGAAAGTGATTGTCGCCAAAGTTTTGTTTTCATCTTTGATTTCAACACCTTCTTTTGCTTCAATCGCTTGGTGAAGACCATCGTTGTATCTTCTGCCTTCCATCAAACGACCAGTAAATTCGTCAACGATGACAACTTGTCCATCTTTGACAATATAGTTTTCGTCTCTAAACATAACAAAGTTTGCTTTGAGCGCATTGTTGATGTAGTGGTTGAGTTCGATATTGTCAACATCTGTCAAGTTTGCAACCTTATAATATCTTTCTGCTTTTTCAACACCACTTTCTGACAAGTTGAGTGCTTTTGTTTTTTCATCTTTTTGATAATCTTCTGGCTTCAAAGTCTTTACAAACTTTTGTGCAGTGATGTAGTTGTCACTAGATTTCATTCCACGGCCAGAAATGATAAGTGGAGTTCTTGCTTCATCAATCAAAATTGAGTCAACTTCGTCCACAATGGCAAAGTTGAGAGGTCTTTGAACTCTGCTTTCCTTTGCTTGTGCCATGTTGTCTCTCAAATAGTCAAAGCCAAGTTCGTTGTTTGTGCAATAACTGATGTCGGCATTGTAAGCTGCTCTTTTTGTCTTTTCGTCCATTCCACTTACAATAACACCAACTGTCAATCCCAAAAATCTGTAAACTTTGCCCATCCATTCGGCATCTCTGCGTGCCAAATATTCGTTGACAGTAACAACATGCACACCTTTGCCTGAAAGAGCATTGAGATATGCTGGAAGCGTAGCCATCAAAGTTTTACCTTCACCAGTCGCCATTTCAGCAATACGGCCTTGGTGCAAAGCAATGCCACCCAAGACTTGAACATAAAAGTGTCTCATCTTCAAAACTCTGTCTGACGCTTCTCTCACAACTGCATATGCTTCTGGCAACATGTCAGTCAAACTTTCACCGTTTTGATATCTTTGCTTGAAATCTTCTGTGCAAGCTCTGAGTTGATCATCTGTATATTCACGATATTTGCCTTCCAACTCAAAAACTTTGTCTGCAATCTTTTTCAATTTTTTTACTTGTGCTTTGTTTTCATTTCCAAAAAGTCCCATTAAAATCTCCCTTAAAAACATACCAAAACCTAGATTTTGGCTCATTTTCTTATTAAATCTTAACCATAATAACAAAAAATAGAAAAAAAAACAAGTTTTTGCCACTAAATATATACAGATATTGTCAAAATATTGCTTTCCAAAATTCATATCTTTTATTGACAGCAACTTATTTAATATGGTATAATCTAGTAACTAATGGAGGTTTGCGATGGCAAATATTAATTATACAAAAATTTTCGCAGAAGACGGAGTAACCGTTATCGGTTATGAATTCTCTGTGCCATATGTTTCAAAAATGAACGGCACCGATCCTGACTTTTTGAAAATTTCCATTACAGATGACGGAATGTATGTTCACAATGTAGAATACAACGAAAAATGCAAGTGTAACATTGTGACAAGCAGTGGTGGTGCTGCACAAGTTGACGACAGTCATATGTTGCAACTCAATATCGAAATTGATGGCGTGCTTCAACCATTTCTTATCCCATGTCTTGAAGAACACAACCCAGACTTTATCAAAAATATGCAAACATTGCAAAAGTTTGGAGACCAATGCTTTGTTGGTGGTGTAGACAACATTGATTTGACATCAGTAGAATCAGACCACCCACCTATCGTGGAAGTTACACCAGACGCCTTGCCTAAAAACAGACCACTCACAAAAGAAGATGCTGAAATTTACAAGCAAATTCAAAAATTTCCAAACAAACCATTGATTTGGCAAAAGAAAGCTGAAGCTGAAGGCGAAAAAGATATCAACTATATCTTTATTCCTATCGAAACAACAAAAGAACTCACTTTCTTGCGTGTAATGCAAAAAGATGGAAGAGCCTACATAAATATGAATGGCGAAGATGGCAAGCCTACAACTTACGAACTTGTTGACGCCCAAATGAGTGGCGACACTGTGACAATCTCTTACATGAGAGATGGCAAGGTTTATGAAAAAGCACTTCCAACAGAAGCTGTTGCAGATCCAACAAGAAATGGCCTTTTGGTTGACACTCTTCAAAAAGTGATTAGAAACGAAGAAATCACTTTTGGTGAAGATCAACGCATCAAAGAAGAAAACGGTTGCCCAAGAGTTAGAAACTTCCCTCAAAAAGGTGCAGTTGAAAAATCTGGCTCACTTTATCCAAAGGGACAAATCTTGACTTTGGAACAAGGTGGAATCAAATATCACCACATTCCTTATGCGACAGTTGAAGGTGGAAACCTCAACAAAGACAACTATCTTCTCCTTATGGAAAAAGATGGTCAACATTATATGAATTTGCCAGGTCTTGATCCTACAGACCCAACAAAAAAGACAACTTGTCTTGTTGAAGGCGCAACATATAATGCAGATGGCAAACTCGAAATCACTGCTATTTATGGTGGCGAAAGACACAAAGTAGAACTTCCTGTTGAAAGATCTGTTACAGGTATCGTTCCGGGCACAACCCCACCTACAACTGCAACAGTAGACAACACACACATTGATGCAGCTATTGGACAAATCAATCACACATCAACAATGACAACAACAACTGTTGATGATGCACATTGCCCAAGACCTGTAAACCCTGCTCCAACAAAAGACGAAATCGTTCCTAGAACAGGCGAAGCAGTTTTTGGCGACACTCTTAAAAAAGTTAACAACAAGGGTGTAGATGCATTGGACACTACATTCACTTGGAAGGGTAAAACATTCCAAGGCAAAGCAATGCCTGTTGAATTGAAGTATCCTGATATGCCAAAAGGAACAAAACAAAAAATCTCTGTTTTTGATGACGACAAAGTCCTCTTGGCAGTAACACAAGAAGGCAAACCACCTATCTCTGTGTTTACACAAGATAGCGAAACATCACCTATCTACTGGCATGTTTCAAAAGATTATCTCGATCAATTTAAGAGAGAAAATCCAGGAGTGGATTTTGGCTCGTCAATGACCGAAAGAGATGGATATTATGTATTTGAAGTTGACAAAGTTAAACTTTCTCCAAACATGGATTTGGAAGAACTTCAAATCAAAGGTGCTAGCCCTGACTTGGCATTCATGTTTTCATCTAGAGGCTTTCAAGTAAAAGACAAAGATGCCCATGTTGGTCAAATGAGAAGTGGTTCGACACCTCTTGACATCTCAATTTCTTCATCTTTTATTGAAAGATCAATCCAAAACACACAAACAGCAAAGACAACTTCTGGTGCAGAACCTGCAAATGGTCTCATCATGGGATTGCCAATGTATGAAAAAGAAGGCACAAAATTTGTTGTTGACAAAAGAATGGCAAACCTTCTTGTTTTGGAAAACAGAAACCACAGAAGACAAATGATGGCTGATGGCAAAGCTGGTCCAAGTGATATTGTAGAAATACAACTTCCACCTAAGCCACCTGCATCACCTACAGGTCCATTGCTTGCTTCGTTGCCAGTAAAACAACCAGACGGAACTTATCAATACCTTGATGCAATGTCTGTAGATGGCAGAATGTATGTTTACACACATACAACAAACGAACAAGGCAAAAGTGCTACCGAACCTGAATTTGCTCTCATTACAGAAATGGGTTTGCAAGAAATCACTACTGGCAAGGCCCCTGGAGATATTTCTGGCACAACACCTGACGATCCAAAAATCAGAATGGGTCTTCGCACAAAAAACAACAATGTGAAGACAATCACTGTGTCAGTCGATCACGGTGCTGATCAAGGAACTATTGCATGGTTGCACTCTCACGGATCTGCGGCTACAACTGCATTGGAAGAATCTGCAAGAAGAGCGTCTGCAACCACAAGAACCAGAACTATTGGTGGAAAAACATATACTATTTATGATCCAAGAGCCGATGTTTCTGGAACAATCAAGGACGAACAAATCCTCGGATTTTCAAGAGTTGGAGATGAAAAAGGTCCAGAACCTTTGCCACCTGTGCCAACATTGACAGATCCAACATATCGCGACATCGAAACACATGACGAAGATATCAAAGATCCAGAATACAAACCACCTGAAAAAGAACTTCCAAAGAGAAAAGAAAACATTAAGGAAAAAGTTTTCTGGAAAGGTCTTAAAAACAAAAGACTTTGGATTGGATTGTTTGCATTGTGCGTAATCTTGTCTTGTCTCGTTCCATTATTCGCAATTGCTGCAAACATTATCGGTGGACTTTTGATTTTCAACGAAATCGAACCATTGAAAAACATCAAATGCGAAATCAGAGATTATAGAGACAGAAGAAAAGTAAAACACAAGAGCAAAGGTCTTGAAAGACAAATTGTTAAAAACCGTCAAAAAATCAATGACTTGAACACAAGAAAACAAGCAATCAACAGACAAATTGCAGCTATCAACGCAGACACAAAAATGCCTGCAGCAGAAAAAGCAAGAAAACTTGCAGAACTCAACGGAAAAATTGCAAACATTGACCGTGCAATTGCAGCAACCCAAGCAAACACAAGACAATGCAGAATTCAAATCGAAAGAAACGAAAATCCAAGATATCAAAAATGCATGGAAAGAAAGAAATGGGTTGCCAGCGAAAAGCAAACTGTTCAAAACAACTTGAGACATTACAGCGCCGATACTACAAGACGCAGAAATGAAAACACAGAAATCAATGGTCATTTGCCAACAATTGAAGGTTATGCTCTCAATCCAACAAGCATTCCTGACAAAAACGACCCATTGAGAAAAAATCCTAGATATAAACAAGCGTTTGACAGACAAGAACAATTCAATCGCCTTGAAGCATTGAGCACTAGTGGTGGAACACTCAGCAAGAAAGATCAAGAAGAAGTAAATCAATACAACGACTTCAAAACTTTGATGTCAAAACCTGAGTCAATGCTCACTACAGACGAAAGAAACCGTTTGGAAAGACTTAAAGGCAAATTTGGAGACTCGTTGTCACCTCTTGGTTCGCTCATTTCAGCGTTAAGAGGCCTCGTCTCTGACAATACCACTGCAATTTCCACAAATGATGCAGAAATTGCTTCTTGGGAAAGATACGATCACGACCTTGACGACTATACTGACAAGCTTGAAACAGTTGAAGCTCAACTTGATCAAGAAATCGAAGATGCCGTTACTCGTTATGAAACAATCAACTCAGATGTAATTGATCAAGGACTTGAAATATATACTTATCAAGACATTCCTGACGAACTTACACCTGAAGAACAAGCAGAACGAGATGCAGAAAATCGAACAAGAAACAATGCTCAAGAAAACGTATTCGGTTCTCGACCTGGTGGAAGACCAGCAGACAGAAGCGGTGGAAGAGGCAGATAATATTAAAACGACTTTTTAGAGAGATAACACTGCTTATCTCTCTAAATTATTATGGAGAATTATAATGAAAATTGGTGTAGTAGGCTTGCCAAATGTTGGCAAAAGCTCATTATTTAATGCAATCACAGAAGCTGGCGCAGAAAGCGCAAACTATCCATTTTGCACAATCGAACCTAATGTAGGCATTGTTGATGTGCCAGACGAAAGATTGCAAGTGCTCGGAAAAATGTACAACACTCAAAAAATCACACCTGCAAGCATCGAATTTGTTGACATTGCAGGCCTTGTTGCCGGTGCAAGTCATGGCGAAGGCCTTGGAAACAAATTTCTCAGTCACATTCGTGAAGTAGATGCAATCGTGCATGTTGTGCGTTGTTTTGACAACGACAAAATCATTCATGTAAGTGGCAGCATCGACCCACAAAGAGACATCGAAGTTATCAACACCGAGCTTGCCCTTGCTGATTTGGAACAAGTCACAAAAATCTTGGACAAAAATGCAAAACTTGTTAAAACTGGCGACAAATCTTTGATCACAAGCGTAAATATGCTTGCAAAAATCAAAGAAGTGTTGGAAGTTGGTGGACAAGCAAGAACTTTGGAATATACAGAAGAAGAGCAAAAACTTTTGAAAAATTTCTCACTTCTTACTGCAAAACCTGTGATTTATGTCGCTAATATTGCAGAAGACGAAATTGGCAAACCAGAATGCGACTATGTCAAAACGGTAAAAGAAATCGGCGCAATCGAAGGAGCAAAAGTTGTTGTCCTTTCAGCAAAAATCGAAGAAGAAATTGTTGCTCTTGACCCAGAAGAAAGAGATATGTTTAAAGAAGAGCTTGGCATCACCGAAAGTGGTCTTGAAAAACTTGTTGTTGCTGGCTATGACTTGCTTGGGCTTATGAGTTATTTGACTGCTGGCGAAAAGGAAGTTCGTGCTTGGACAATCACAAAAGGCACAAAAGCTCCTCAAGCAGCCGGAAAAATCCACACTGACTTTGAAAAAGGATTTATCAAAGCCGAAATCGTAAGTTATGATGACCTTATCGAAGCTGGATCATTTGTCAAAGCAAAAGAAAAAGGCAAAGTTCGCATGGAAGGCAAAGAATATGTCGTTCAAGATGGCGATGTTGTGCTTTTCAGATTCAACAACTAAAAACAAGGATCATTATGGAAAATTTTAAACAATTGTCCCCTCTTGCACTTGCTTTTATGGGAGATGCAATTCACACAGCTTTCGTAAGAGAAAAAGTGCTTGCAGGGACTGTCAACACAATCAACAATTATCACAATCTTGCCAAAAAGTTTTGCAATGCACAAAAGCAAAAAGAAACTTTGGAGGCAATCTCTGACACTTTGACAGAAGAAGAGCAAAATATTGTGAGAAGAGCAAGAAACACACATTCAAAACATTCTGCAAAAAACTTTGATGAAGAAACTTACAAAAAAGCAACAGCATTTGAAGCTTTGATTGGATATCTTTATTTGAGTGGTCAAAAAGAAAGAATGTTTCAAATTTTGACAATTTCAGTTTCTGAAAATTAAAAGGAAAAGTTATGAATATTGAAGGAAGAAATCAAGTCATCGAAGCATTGAAAAATGACACAACAATCAACAAAATTTATGTTGACAAAAACTTTATGACAAGAAAAGATGACATCATTGCATTGGCAAAGAAAAGCAAAATCCGTATCGAATTTTTGCCTAAAAAATTGCTTGATGGCATGAGCGTAACCTCTCACCACCAAGGATATATTGCCGAAACTGTTGACTTTGCTTATTGTGAAGTTGAAGACATCTTGGCAACTGCACAACAAAAAGGTCACGATGCTTTTGTCGTGCTTCTTGATGGCATTGAAGATCCACACAATTTGGGTGCAATTATCCGTACTTGCGAATGTGCCGGAGTTGACGGAATTATCATTCCAAAAATCCGTGCATGCCAAGTAAACGAAACAGTTGTGCGCACAAGTGCTGGCGCAATTTCAAACATGAAAATTGCAAGAGTCACAAATCTTAAAGAAGCAATCGACACACTCAAAGATAACGGACTTTGGATTTATGTTTCAGAAACTGGTGGCGAAGATATTTATTCTCAAAACCTCACAGGACCAATCGGCATTGTGATTGGCTCAGAAGGCAATGGAGTAAAACAATCCCTTCGCTCTTACTGTGACGGAATTATTACTCTCCCTCTTAAAGGAAGTGTAAACTCACTCAACGCAAGTGTTGCAAACGCAATTGTAGTTTATGAAGTTTTGAGACAAAGAGAATCAAAAAAACAATAAAACAAGCAAAATATATCGATATTTTGCAAAAAAATAGGACAAAAATGGCAGAAATCATTTCAGATGAACAACTTTTAATCAAAGTGCAAAATGGTGATGAAACGGCTGAAAACGAGTTGATAGACAGATACAAAAATCTTGCAACAAAAATCAGTCGTGGCTATTTTATTGTCGGTGGCGATTATGAAGACACAATTCAAGAAGGCATGATTGGACTTTACAAAGCAATCAAAAACTATACTCCTGACAAGTATGCTTCATTTAAAACCTTTGCAATAATGTGCATAAAGCATCAAATTCAAACAGCAATAAAAAAAGCCAACACAAACAAAAACAAACCACTTTCTTCTGCAGTTTCTTTGCAAAGTTTTTCTGGACACAACACACATGAAACAGCAGAATATTTGCCAATAGAACTTATCTTTTCTACAACACCTGCAGAAGATGCCATAGAAAAAGAAAATTATCAGCATTTGAAAGCAATCATCAAAGAAAATTTAAGTCAACTTGAAAGAAAGGTTTTGAGGGATTATTTGCAAGGATATTCTTACAAAGAAATCGCATCAAGATTGCAAATTTCTTCAAAAAGCATAGACAATTGTTTGTCAAGAATCAAATCAAAGTTGAAAGCCAAACTTTCTGCATAACAAAAAAAACAAAGCAAACACCCCAAAATGTGTTTGCTTTTTTGTTGTTGTCTTTTTCAAACAATTGACTTTTGTGCATAAATTGGTCTAAAATAAAGGCATACAGGAGAAAATTATGTTGACTAAAGTAGAACCTATCAATTTTATCGAAGAAGAGATTAACAAAGATTTAGAATCTGGGGTTCGTGGTTATGTTCAAACCCGTCACCCACCAGAACCAAGTGGTTATTTGCACATTGGCCATGTAAGAAACATTGTGCTCAACTATGGCACTGCACAAAGATATGGCGGCGTTTGTAATTTGCGTTATGACGACACAAACCCAACAAAAGAAAGTCAAGAGTTTGTTGACGCAATCCAAAATGATGTTTTGTGGCTTGGTTACAAATGGAACGAAATCCACTATGCTACAGAATATTTTCAACAAAACTATGAAATCGCAGTAAAGCTCATCAAAGAAGGCAAAGCGTATGTTTGCGACCTTACACCTGAAGAACTTTCAAAGTCAAGAGGCACTTTGACAGAACCTGGAACAAACAGCCCATACAGAGACAGAAGCATTGAAGAAAACCTCAAGCTTTTTGAAGAAATGAAAGAGGGCAAATTTGAAGCTGGCTCAAGATGTTTGCGTGCAAAAATCGACATGGCAAGCCCAAATATGAACATGAGAGACCCTGTGCTCTATCGTATCCAATACATTCATCACCACAGAATTGGCGACACATGGAAAATTTATCCATCATACGACTTTTCTCACCCACTTGATGACTGTTTGGAAGGAGTTACATTCTCTATCTGTGGTCCAGAATTTGAAGACCATCGCCCACTTTACAACTGGGTTGTTGAAAACAGTGGTTTGAAAAACAAATCAAGACAAATCGAATACAACAACCTTTATCTCAAAGGCACAATCCTTGGCAAAAGAAACATCAAAAAGTTGGTAAACGAAGGCAAAGTTACAGGTTTTGATGACCCAAGACTTTTCACTTTGGCAGGACTTAGAAGAAGAGGTGTTTTGCCAGAAAGTTTGAAAAACTTTGTCACAGCAGCAGGCATTTCAAAAGTAAACACTGCAGTTTTCGAACAAGCATATCTTGATTATTTCATCAGAGAAACACTCAATCAAAAATCTCGCAGACTTATGGCAGTGCTTGATCCTGTGAAACTTGTCATCACAAACTACGAAAAAGATGAAGAACCTGTTTCAGTAAAGGATTATCCACAAATTGAAGGAAACACACAAACACATACACACTATTTTGCAAAAGAACTTCTTGTTGAAAGAAGCGACTTTATGAAAGAACCTATCCCAAAATTCCACAGACTTTATGTTGGAAACGAAGTAAGATTGTCATCTGGCTATATCATCAAATGCACTGGCTATGAAGAAGACGAAAATGGCAATGTAACAACAATTTATGCAGAATATGATCCAAACACACTTTCAGGAACAGAAGGTGCAAACAGAAAGGTTAAAGGCACAATCCATTGGGTTAACCCAAAACACTGCAAGAAAGCAGAATGTAGATTGTATTCAAACCTCGTTATGGAAGAAGACAGCGAGGCAGTTGAAGGCAACGAAGCAAACACTGATGGCGTTCGCCTCAACCCAGAAAGCTTGCAAACTCTTGAAAACTGCTATGTTGAAGACATTGATTTCAACTTTGAAGACAGATATCAATTTGTAAGAAATGGTTATTTTGCACTCGACAAAGACACAACTGAAGAAAAACTTGTTTTCAACAGAACAATCACTTTGAAAGACAGTTTCAAAATGCCAAAAACAAACTAAAATCAAAAAAAAGAGCAAAAAATTGCTCTTTTTTGTTTTTTTCTGTATTTTTGATGATATTTTTTCGCTTATTTTTCTTTCCAGTTTATTTGCTGTTTTCAAAACCATTTTTGCTCTTAAAAATAAAGTAGATAAAATGTTTTCAAATTGTTGGACAATTATTTGTTTTTTGTTTATAATAACTATGTATGTTGAAGTTTGCACTTATAGCAATGTTGGTAGCAACAGTCATAGCAGCAGTTGGAGTTTGTTTTACAAAAAAATACAAAGTCCCATATTTCTTGTTGCAAACTTTTTCTTTTGTAACCCTTGCTTGTCTTGGACTTGTGGCAGGAAATTATGTAAACGATTTTTCTGGTTACACAATCTTGATGATTGCAAGTGTTGTGCCAATGTTTCTTTCAATCTTTGATTTGCAAAGTTATCTCAAATCAAAACAAGAAATTGTTGAAGTGGTGAAAGAAGAACAAATCGAAAAAGAAAGCAAACTTCCACCAAGACCACAAAAACAAGCAGACGAAGAAGAAAAACCTGCAAAAGAAAAAAAGAAGAAATCAGCAAAATATCACTTCTTAAACAGCAATGGTTTTGAATTGACTGCTTTGGCATATTTGCTTGCATCAATCCCAATCGGCATTTGTGGACTTTATCTTGGCATCGAAACATTTTATGGTTTCTTGATTGGACTTGGAGTTGCCCTTGCAATCACCTTCCTTGATTTGGCAAGAAAAAAAGTCACAAACCCATTTGATGTGTTCAGCAAATTTATCGCCTTTTTGGCAGTTGGATTTTTGATTGGTCAAGCACTTACCGTAATCTTATATTCATTTGCATTGTCAAACATTTTGTATTGTGTCGGAGCACTTTTGCTTTGCACAAACTTCTTGATCAGAAGCTTTGTTAAAACAAGTTTTGATCACTTGTTCTACTTTGCAGGCATGATTTGTTTGATGGCAGTCATAATTTTGTAAAACAATAAAACAAGCCCAGATTTGGACTTGTTTTATTTTTGCAGACAAGTTGTCAAAAAATGTCGTTTTTGGCAAAAAATGCCTATTTATTGCAGTTTTTTGCACACATTTCAATCATTTTTCAATATTTTTCAACTTTTTTAAGATAAACTCTTGACTTTGTGCATACAAATAAACTATAATACACAATGTAATGACGCGAGGTAGAGCAGCTCGGAAGCTCGCCGGGCTCATAACC
>JAZRRN010000041.1:0-82518 GCA_045650745.1 Candidatus Caccovivens sp. | reverse complement strand
AAGGTGGAGTTCGGTTTTCTACAATAAAAAAATCGAACCTTTCGGTTCGATTTCTTTTTGGTAGGACTGAGAGGACTCGGGCCTCCGACCCCCACCTTATCAGGGTGGTGCTCTAACCAACTGAGCTACAGTCCTATATGGTGGAGATAATCGGAATCGAACCGATGACCTCCTGCTTGCAAGGCAGGCGCTCTAGCCAGCTGAGCTATACCCCCATATATGTTTGCGTTTTCAAAATGCTCCTATATAATACCAAACAGACTTGCATTTGTCAATAAATTTACAAAATTATTTCAAAAAAGTTTAAATTTTATTTTTTTTAAAAAAATTTAGCTTTTATAAACCAAAAATAAATCCCCACTTAAATTTAAGTGGGGGAAGAGGGTTTATTCCCCAGGCTCTCCAAGTCCGGTAGGATTACTTGATTCTTCTGGTCTATTAACTTTGATTGTTTCATTAGGCAAGGTGTTAAAAATAACTTTTTTCTTTTGTTTAAATTTTTGTTGTAAAGTCTTTTGATTTTGACAAATAATATTTTTTGTAAAATTTTGATAAAATTTATTGACAAACGGATAAGTGTTTGTTATTATATAGGAGCGTTTTGAAATAAAGGCACTATATGGGGGTATAGCTCAGCTGGCTAGAGCGCCTGCCTTGCAAGCAGGAGGTCATCGGTTCGATTCCGATTATCTCCACCATATAGAGATGTAGCTCAGCAGGTTAGAGCACCACCCTGATAAGGTGGGGGTCGGTGGTTCGAGTCCACTCAATCCAACCAGAAGAGAAAGACAAGTCGGTTGACTTGTTTTTTTTATTCCGTAAACCCCACAGCAAAAAACAGGTCGGTTGACCTGTTTTTTTTTGTTATAAATTGCTGATGTAATCTATAACATTTATAAGCTTTGAGTTGTAAGTTTTGAGTTGGTCTATTTCAACAAATTCGTTTGGTTTGTGTGCAAGGTTGAGATCCCCAACGCCAAACACAAAAGCATCACCACCAATCTGTTGAAGATAGCCGGCCTCACAGCCACCCCTAAACTCTTTTTCTTTCAATGCAAATTGACAAATTGTCTTGTCAATTGTTTTGCTTTTGTTCTTTTCTAATGCCGGAATATCCAAAACTTTGGTTATGGCAATTTGAGACTCGTTGTAGATCTTTTGCAATTTTTGTGCAAACTTTTCAATTCGGTTTATTGCTTTTTTGCCTAAATATGCAAACGGACTTCTGACATCAAAAACAAGTTTGCATTTGTTTGATATGATGTTTACCTTTTCGCCACCATTGACTATGTTGCAAGAGAGGGTGGTGTTTTTTATTTTTGTGTTGAGTTTTTCAATAAACAACATAATGCGAGCTGCAATATAGTTTGCATTTGTTCCATTTTGAGGTGTGCTGCTGTGGCAACTTTTGCCAGAGATTTCGATTTGATATTCGCAGCAACTTTTCGAACTCGTGCAGATGGACATGTCCGTCGGCTCGCCAATGATTGAGCATTTTGGAACTATGTTTTGTTGTCTCATTTTGTTTGCAATCAGTTTGATGCCCTCAAGCTTTGTTTCTTCATCACCCGTGATGGCAATGATTATTGGTTTGTTTGATTGTTTGAGGGTTTCAAGGTTGTTGATTATGCAAGCAAAAAAACTTTTCATGTCAATCGCACCCAGCCCATACAATTTGCCATCTTTGATTGTTGGAATGTATGGGTTGGTGGCATAAGATTTTTCATCTGCAATCACTGTGTCAATGTGTCCTGAAAGCACGATTGCTTCTTTTGCATTGGCAAGTGGTGTGTTGAGACCGATTAGCAAACTTTGTCTGTCGTCAGTGTTGTTTGTTAGTGTTGAAATTTCGGTTGCAATGTTTTCAAATTTACCTTTAAGGTAACTTATGATTTGTTTGTTTTCTTTGGTGTTGAAAGATTTGATTGAAACCAAATCTTTCAAAATTTCGATTTCGTTCATATATAATTCTCCTTTTATGACAATAAAAGACCCGTTGATTGTTTTTGTTACAAAACATACCAACGGGCCATAAAAAGATATATATGCACGATGTTTATCCCTTCAATATGTTTTGTGACGCGCAAAAAAGCATTCACAAAACACATTTGTTTTTGCGAATGCTAGTTAGCTATGATGCCACAAAACATAATTGATAAACATAGATTTGTTCTCCTTTTGTTTAAGATATTGCCATTGTAGAACAAACAAATTAAAAAGTCAACACTTTGTTTTTGCAAAAAAAAAGACAAACAGCATCAAAAAACTGTTTGTCAAAAGATTTAGTGTAAATTTATATTATGCACTTTTGCGTTTGAGTGCTGTAAATGTAACACACAAACCAGTTGCAATGATTCCGATTGCAAGCATCAACCAGTGATAAATGCCAAGTGTAGCAACAACAGAATATGTGAAGAGTGTTGCATATTCAGGAATAAGAACGCTGTATGTGCCTTTTAAACCTGCAAGAGTAACATCTTCTGTCTTTGTGCCATAAACATTTGCAGAAATCAAAACTGCAACAATTGTCAACAAAAATGCTGAAATCAACGAAATCGAAACAATGTCAAAAATTCTGCTGTTGCATTTGATGACATTAAGATTTTTAAGCAACAATACAACAGAGTTGATAATAAGCAAAATTGAAACAACCATCAAAATGATTGCAAAAACTTTCATAATTACAAATTCTGTGCCTGTGCCACTTGCTTTTGCTTCGGCATACAAACTTGAATCTGTGATCAATTCGAAAGCCTTGACATTTTTTTCTTGTGACATTCCGTATGGTGCGAGGGCATCATTTGGGGCAACAACTTGTGCAAGGACGCTCATTCCGTTGCAAGCTGACAATGCCAAACCAAGCACACCAGCAACAAAACTTGTGATGCAGTTTATCCATTTTTTTACAAAATTCATCTTTACCTCCTTTTAAGTCTATTGACTTTTCAACAAACAAGGCAAAGATTAAAGGATTTGCAAAGCCGATTTTGTTGTTTTGTCAACAATGTTATTATACGCACATTTTGTTGATGTGTCAACAAAATATTATATGATTGCAAATTTTTATTTATGAAATAAAAAAAGAAACCAAGCAAAGTGGTTTCTTTTGTTAGTTTTTGTTGCTGTCACTGATTTTTTGAAGATTGTCGCTGATAAGAATAAGTGATTGATAAAAAATTTGTCTGTTTTTTTCAGAGAGACCTTCACTTGCAAGTTTGAGGACGCTGTCTATTTTTTCAGCAACTTCACTTGCAACTTCCTCTCCTTTTTGGGTTAGGGTGATAGGGGATTTGTATTTTTTTTCGTTTTGAGGATTGTAGTCAATGTAACCCCTTTCTTTCAAAAATTCGATTGATCTTGAAATTGCCGCTTTGTCCTCATCACACACTTCGCACAATTGTTTTGAAGTGAGAGTTCCTTCGCTTTTATACAAATAATAAAGACAAGAAACATGAGGACTTTTGAGATTGTATTTCAACATTTCTTCTGTTTTGATTTTTCTTATATTTCTGCTGATTTTTGCGATTTGAGTTGTAAAAATTTCAAAGCGATCTTTCATTTGTTTCTCCATTGTTTTATGAATAAAGTTTATCAAAACGATGACATTTTTGTCAAACAAAATGGCCAGAGTTGAGAGTTTTGGAAATAAACAAGAGTTTGCAATTTTTTTGTTATATATTTTTCTATTTTTTTGTTTTGTGATATACTTGCAATATATTGGAGAAAAATATGAATGTTGAAAAATGGATAAACAAAAATGGAAAAAGTTTGAAAGGCAAAACGGTGGTTATCACTGGGGCAAATGGTGGACTTGGATCACAACTTTGTCGCCTTTTTGCAAGATTTGAAGCAAAGGTCGTGATGCCTGTGCTTGAAGAAGAAGGTGCAAAGAAACTTATTGAAGAAATCCAAAAAGAGTATCCAAACTTTGAGGCAAGTGTTGTTTCACTCAATCTTGCTTCGATTGAAAATGTGGATAAGTGTATAGAACAACTCAAAACTTTGGGTGGCATTGACATTTTGATCCACAATGCTGGGGTGTATAATGTCCCTCTCAAAAAGTTGGACAGTGGATATAACATGGTTTTTCAAATAAACTTCTTGTATCCATATTATATGACAAAGAAATTGATGTCAGAATTGGAGAAAAAGCCGGGATCAAAGGTTGTTGCGATTGGCAGTGTTGCTCACAAAAACTCAAAGATTGATGAAAAAGATATCGACTTTTCCACATACAAACAAATCAGCAAAACTTACGGAAATTCAAAGAGGTTTTTGATGTTTGCTTTGCACGAATTGTTTAAGGACAATGACAAGGTTGCACTTTCAATTGTGCACCCAGGGGTGACCCTTACAAACATTTCAAACCACTATCCAAAGGCAATAAACTGGCTCGTGAAGTTTGTCCTTAAAATAGCTTTTCCAAAGCCAAAACAGGCAATTTTGAGCATTTTTAAGGGGTGTTATATGCCATGCGAATACAACCATTGGATTGGACCTTCAATCTTTGATGTGTGGGGCAAACCAAAGCAAAGCAAGTTGAAAGATTGCACAGAAGAAGAGCGAAAAAAGATTTTCGACTATGCCGAAAACATGTATGCGACAATAGAAAAAAACAAGCAATAAAATGCTTGTTTTTTTTGTTAGAATGTTTTTGGCTTGTGTGTGAGAGTTGGTTCTTTTGCAAGGATCAGGCAGGCAAATTCTAGAAGGCTGTCATCAACAGATTTTATCTTTTCGCCACCTTGCCAAGATTGAGAAAAGTCATATTCGTCTGAGTATGGGTCGGTTTCTGCATCAAATGTGCAACCATTTGCACAATAGAATTGTTTGATTGCGCAAAACTCCTCTTGCATGCAATCTTTGCCAACGATTGTGATGCCTTTGATGTTGTTGATTGGTTTTGCCATGCCGTAAAGGTTGGTTGCGCCAAGGCTGTCGCCATGGGCAAGCATCAGTTGCATCAAAGATGAGCCGATGCCGTTTCGTTGATATTCTTCTTCAACTTCGATTGATGACAAGTTGATTGCGTGTGGACCTATGTTGTAAAGGATTTTTGCAATTGGTTTTATGTCTTCGGTCTTGTCGAAAACCAAAATTTTTCTGCTTGCACCCCTTGTGTAGACATACAACAAATCTCTGCCTAGATTTGGATTGTGCACAACTGCAAAAATTGCAGAAGTTGTGTATTGCTTGATGTTTTTGATCAAGGATTCAAATTGATGTTCCATAAAATCTCCTACAAAACCATTATAAAATATTTGGACACAAATTTCAATGGGGTGGAAGAAAAATATAATCTTTACATTTTTGAGCAGATGTGATATAATATTTTTATGAAATGTTTATATGTATACAACCCAACAAGTGGCAAACAAAACAACTCAAACAACAGAGAATATATTTTGTCTTGCCTTATGAAAAAGTTTGAAGAAGTGGCATGCCTTGCAACAACAAAAGCAGGCGATGCTGGCCTTTATGCAAAAGAAGCATGTGGATATTATGATGTGCTTGTTATTTCAGGTGGTGATGGCACTGTAAACGAAGTTATCAATGCGATTGCAGACATGCCAAACAGGCCACAAATTGGCTATATCCCAACAGGCACAACAAACGATTTGGCGCACTCTTTGGGTATACCAAAAAACTTGAAGAAGGCAATGAAAATCATTTTAGATGGACACTATGTCAATCACGATGTTTTTAAAGTGAACGATCGTTATGCAATCTATGTGTGTGCATTTGGTGTGTTTACCGGCACAAGTTATTTGGCACCACAATCTGCCAAGAAAAAATTTGGTCGTCTTGCATATTTCAAATATGGTTTCAAAGAATTGTTTGGTGCAAAACCTTTTCGCACAACAATCAAATATGATGACAAAGTTATCAAAGGCACTTATGCACTTGGCATTGTTGCAAACAGCAAATATGTTGCTGGATTTAGGATCAACAAAATGGCTCAATGCGATGATGGTTATGTAAACTTGATTTTTGTAAACGATACCGAAAAGAAAGGTGTTTCATTCCGTTCGCTTTTGCGCATTGCAAAGATTTTTGTGTTTGGCATTGGCAAAAAGCAAATGCAAACAAAGAGATGCACAATCTTGAAACTTAACAAGTTTGAAGTTGAAGTGCCAGATCGCACAACAATCAACCTTGATGGCGAAAGTGGATTTAAGGGCTCTTTCAAAGTGGAAGTTTTGCCACAACATGTGCAAATTTTTGTTAAGAAATAAACCTCTTAAAACAACAGTTTTGGTGGTTTATGTTGACTATATGCCCCATTTTGTGATAGAATTGTATTGATTTAAATTAAAGGAGAAATTTATGGAACAAATTAGTTATGTAATGATTAAACCTGGTTTTGCAAATCACACAAAACTTGTTAGGTTTGTTACAGAAGCACTTGAAAACGCTGGTTTGAAAATTGTAAACAAAGGTTATGCTCTTTATACAAAAGAATTGGCAGCACAACACTATGTTGCCCATGTTGGCAGAGGATATTATCAAGGATTGGAAGATTATATCACAAGTGGTCAAGCATACGGATTTATAGTTTCTGGAGAAAATGCAATTGCAGTTGTTGATGCACTTAAAGGATCTACAAAAAATCCACAACCTGGCACATTGAGATACGAACTTAAACAACTTCTTACAGCAGAAGAATTTGAAGCAATTTTTGTTAACCCTGTTGGCACAGAAGCAAGAAAAGATGAAGAAATCACAAAAAATGGTTTGCATGCATCTGACTGCGAAGAAGCAGGACTTTTGGAAGCAAAAGTTTTTGAACAAGCAAAAAAAAACCATGAAAAAGTGATGGGAGCTGGAAAATAATTTTTGAAAACACAATCATATGATTGTGTTTTTCTTTTTCAAAAAGCAATAAGATGTGATATAATCTCAAAAACAAAAGGAGAAGTTTTATGGCGACTAAAAAAACTGCGACAAAGACATCGACAAAAGCAAAGTCAAACATAACTGTTGATCTTGATGATGTCAAGGTTTCAAAAAGCAAGCAAAAGAAAGCTGTCAAAGCAGTCAAGAGTGCAGGAGCGAAAGCATGGATTTTGGTGTTTGCGTTTCTGATTTTGGGGCTTGGTGGGGGCGTGTTTTCTTGCTGGATGATTTGCAGAAACGATTGTTTTGAAATTGTTGGACAAGAAGAACTTGTTTTTGCACTCGACAGCGAAGATGAAAGATATGTTGACGAAGGGGTAAAGATTGTTTCGTTTGGAAAAGATGTGTCTGCATCAGTCGAGATTGAAACAAACTTGCTTGTTGACGACCAAGGCAGATATTATGCCGAAGAAGAAGGCACATATTACATCAAATACAAATCAAATGATTTGAAATACGGCAAGATTTTTACTGTTGAAAAGGTAAGACTTATTACATTTGTAGAGCCAAGTGAAGGGGGTGATGCAAATGAGTAAAAAAGTTGCATCAAAAATTTTTGGCCTTGTAGCTCTTTTTGTTGGTCTTGTTGGTGGATTTGCAGGATTTACTTATTTCACATTGCCAGAGACTGACGAAGTGCATGTTGGCGAAGTTTATTATTCTTATGGTGATTCTTCGAACAGCAAAATTGATTTGTCGGCAGATGATGCTGAAGTTTCGGTTCATTTCTTGGAGCTTGGCAACAAATACACAGGCGATTGCACATACATCAAAACTGACACTTGTGACATTTTGATTGACTGTGGATCAAAAACAAACAGCATTGCAACGGTTTCAAACTATCTTGATCAATATGTGACAGATGGCACTTTGGAATATGTTATTGTGACTCATGCACACACAGATCATTATGCTGGTTTTGCAACAAGCACAAAAGTTGAAAGCATTTTTGACCTTTACGAATGCGAAACAATTATTGATTTTGCAGGCGTTACGGCTGACAAAGTTGGCACAAAGACATACAACAACTATCTTCGTGAAAGAAATGACGAAATTGAAAATGGTGCAAAACATTTTACTGCTCTTGAATGCGTCAATGGCACAACAAATGCAA
Source organism: Candidatus Caccovivens sp. (assembly GCA_045650745.1). Lineage (GTDB taxonomy): Bacteria > Bacillota > Clostridia > Christensenellales > UBA1242 > Caccovivens. The sequence goes on along the minus strand of JAZRRN010000041.1, from coordinate 74,507 downwards.
CAGGCACAGCACAAAGAGAGTTTGAAGTTGGCACAAATGTTACGCTTGAAATCTTGAACAGTTATTTCTACGAAAATGTAGACACAAAAGATGAAAACAACAATTCTGTTTGTGCAATGATCAAACATGGAGACAAAAACTTTTTGTTTACAGGCGACTTGGAGGCAGAAGGGGAAGAACATTTGGTTTCTCTCAACAACTTGCCAGAAGTGGACCTTTACAAAGCAGGTCACCATGGGTCAAAAACATCTTCTTCACAAGCACTTTTGGAAGTTATAAATCCAAAAACAATTTGTGTTTGCTGTTGTGCAGGAAGTCCAGAATATACTGACAAAGAAGAAAATCAATTTCCAACACAACAATTTATTTCAAACATTGTTGCTTACACTGATTGCACAGAAGTTTATGTAACAACAATGTGCATTGATTACAAAAACAACAAGTTTGCTTCGATGAATGGAAACATTGTTTACCTTTCTGCGACAGAGGGATACAATGTTGTTTGCTCAAACAACAACACTATTTTGAAAGAAACTGAGTGGTTTAAGCAAAATCGAGTTTGGGAAGCGGCACCAGCGACAGCATAAAACAAAAGGCATTGCAAAAGCAATGCTTTTTTTTGTGGAAAGTTTTTGTGATGGGTTGACATTTTGTGCAGATAATGTTATTATGCTTACATCAAAACGATGACGAAGATAGTAGCCTAGGACAAAGAGTTTTACAGAGAGGCAAAGTGGCTGAGATTTGCCAAATTCTCCAAAGCGAATGACAACTTTAGCAGTTTTGTGCCTGACTGAGCAAATCAGTTTCAAAAGAGAGGTCGCACAGCGACAAATTAGGTGGCACCGCGGATAAGAAATATTCGTCCTAATGCAAATTTGCATTAGGATTTTTTTATGCAAATTTTGCAAGTATGTCAATATAGATAAAAGGAGAGAAAGATTATGACTACACAAATTTCAAAACTCGAAGTCGGAAAAGTAAGATTTCAAGGTATGGTTGAAGTTGTTCGTGACAAAAAGAACATTCAATTTATCATTTTGAAAGACTTTTCAGGCAAAATCCAAGTTACTGTTGACAAAGTTGCACATCCAGAGGTGGGAGAAGTTTTCTCACACTTGATTGCAGGTGCTACAGTGCTTGTTGAAGGCGAACTCGTAAAAAGCGAGTATGTAAAAATGGGAGGTCAAGAAGTGCTTGCCGAAGTAGTGACTGTCACAAGCACAGCTGAAGTTTCGCCAATCGGACCAGAAAGCAACATTGACCAAAGACTTGACTATAGATGGCTCGACCTTAGACAAGAAAAAAACTTGCTTTTGTTTAAGGTGCAAACTGCATTTGCAAATGCAATGAGAGAATTTTTGGTTGAAAAAGACTTTATCGAAATTCACTCACCAAAACTTATTGCAACAGCATCAGAATCAGGCTCAGAAGTGTTTGAAGTAAAATACTTTGATGGACTTGCTTACCTTGCACAAAGCCCACAATTCTACAAACAAATGGCTATGTGTGGTGGCTTGGGCAGAGTTTTTGAATGTGGCCCAGTTTTCCGTGCAGAAAAGTCACACTCAAGAAAGCATGCAACAGAATTTACAGGTTTCGACCTTGAATTTACAGGTATTGAAAGTTTTGAAGATGTTATGGTGCTTGAAGAAGAACTTCTCACTTATGCACTCAAAGCAGTAAAAGAAAAATATGGCGAACAAATTAAAGAAGTTTTTGGTGTTGAAGTTGTTGTGCCAAGTTTGCCATTCCCAAGGGTTAAGCTTGCAGATTTGTATGCCGAACTTGAAAAGAGATATGGACTTAAAGTTCCTGCTGAAGAACAAGACGACTTGACAACAGAAGCAGAAAAACTTTGTGCACAATTTGCACAAGAAGTATATGGACACGAATTTGTTTTTGTGACAGATTATGGCCCAAGAAAGAGAGCATTCTACCATTTGAGAAAAGACGGAATCCCACAAGGATACGACCTTATTTGGAAGGGTGTTGAAATCACAACAGGTGCTCAAAGAGAACATAGATATGATGTTTTGAAAGCACAAGCAGAAGAAAAAGGATTGGACAAAGATGTTGAGTTCTATTTGCAATTCTTCAAATACGGCTGTCAACCACACGGTGGTTTTGGACTTGGCCTTGACAGAATCACAATGAACTTGCTCGAACTTGCAAACATCAAAGAATCAATGTTTGTGTTTAGAGGACCAGACAGAATCACACCTTAGTTTGAAGGAGAAGAAATGAAAAGAATCGAAATTAGAGATTTGTATAAAGCATATCAAAGTTATGAAGGTCAAGAAATCACACTTTGTGGCTGGGCAAGGACTGTCCGTGACTCAAAAAACATTGGATTTATCGAACTTAATGATGGTGCTTTCAAAAGTGTTCAAATTGTTTGTGAAAGAGAAAAGCTTGCAAACTTTGATTCAATCGTAAAAGAAAATGTTGGCACATCATTTTGCGTAAGAGGAAAATTGATTGTTACACCAAATGCACAACAACCATTTGAAGTAAACGCAACTTCTGTTGAAATTTTGGGCTCTTGCGAATTGGACTATCCACTTCAAAAGAAAAGACACACAATCGAATTTTTGCGTACAATCCCAACAATCAGAGCAAGAGGCAATTTGTTTAATGCTGTGTTTAGAATTCGTTCGGTTGCAGCATTTGCAATCCACAAGTTTTTCAATGAAAGAAACTTTGTTTACATTCACACACCAATCATCACAGCAAACGACTGCGAAGGTGCTGGCGAAATGTTTCAAGTGACAACACTTGATCTTGACAACTTGCCAATCAAAGACGGCAAGGTTGATTACAGCCAAGATTTCTTTGGCAAAAAGGTTGCACTCACAGTTTCTGGACAAATCCACGAAGAAACACTCACTCATGCGTTTGGAAAAACTTACACATTTGGACCAACTTTCAGAGCAGAAAATTCAAACACATCTCGCCATGCTGCAGAGTTTTGGATGATGGAACCTGAAATCTGTTTCTGTGATTTGGAAGAACTTATGAACAACGAAGAAGATGTGATTAAGTATGTCATCAAATATGTTATGCAAGAATGCCCAACCGAACTTGAATTTTTGAACAAGTTTGTTGACACAGGACTTTTGGAAAGATTGACAAATGTTGTTGAAAGCGACTTTATCAGACTTGACTATACAGAAGCAATTGATTTGCTCCTTAAAGCAGACAAAAACTTTGCTTTCCCTGTTAAGTGGGGTGTAGATTTGCAATCCGAACACGAAAGATATTTGACAGAAGAAGTTTTCAAAAAACCAGTTTTCTTGAAAAACTATCCAAAAGACATCAAAGCGTTTTATATGAGACAAAATGATGACGGCAAAACAGTTGCTGCTGTTGACTTGCTTGTGCCTGGCATTGGCGAACTTGTTGGTGGAAGTCAAAGAGAAGAACGCCTTGACAAACTCAGAGCAAGACTTGCCGAACTCAATCTCAAAGAAGAAGATTATTCTTGGTATATCGACACAAGAAGATATGGCACAAATGTTCACTCAGGATATGGCATTGGTTTTGAAAGACTTGTTATGTATTTGACAGGTGTTTCAAACATCAGAGATGTCGAAATCTTCCCAAGAACTGTTGGTGGAATTTTTGGTTAATAAAAAAAGAGGTGTTTGCCTCTTTTTTTGTTGGCCCTTGCACACTTTTTTGTTTTGGGCATAAGATGAAAATAGATGGCTTTGATCAAGTCATCTAGGAGAAAAATATGTATTCAAGAAACAATTGCTGCAGAAGAAACTTTCCAATGCCAGTCACTTGTTGCTGTTTTTCGAGCTCTCCCAATTTTGTTGTAAATCCAACAGTGACTTCGCAAACAACTCAATTTGGATTTTTTGCAAGCACTGGAGGGACTGTTGAAACAGGAGATGTTGTGCCCCTTGCTTTGATCAGATCAAACGGGACAACAATTTCGCCAAGCACGACTGTGCCAGGTGGAGTAAATTTGCTTGCAGGCAGATATTTGGTCAATTACAATGTTGGAGCGACAACTCCGGAAGGAGGCACTGTTTCGACAGCTCTCAACTTAAACGGAGTGCAGATTGCAAACACAGTTGCGACTGAGACTCAAGCTGAAGGGACTCTTGTAAATCTCGGACAGACAGCAATTTTGGATATTCCACAAACAAGCACTTTGACTTTGGTTAACACTTCTGCAGAGCTCGTAACCTTTGGTTCGGCAAATCTTACAATCACAAGATTGTAAAAAAATGTGCCAAACAAAAATTTGGCACACTACATATTTTTCTGAAAATTGTTTGGAGATTTTTTGCTTGTTGAATTAAAATAAGAATATAAAGAGTGCCAATCGCACAAAATAATAGCAAGGAGGTAGGCCATGAAAAAAGGTTTTTCAAACATTGACGAAGAGATGACTTGGGAATTTTTTAAGATGTCCAACGGCAATCCTTATATTATTCAGGATTTGGTGCAAACACGCAACAAGCAAAGAGCGTTGCTTTCTACAAAAGAAAAGTAAAGGTTTTTTTATGACGCAAAAACTTCAAGCAATTGTTATAAGGTCAAATGACAGAAAGGAGAAGGATAAAAATATTCTTCTTTTTTCTATCGAACAAGGCAAGGTTTGGGCGACTTTGAAAGGGGTCAAAAGCCCAACTGCAAAGATGAAAATCGCACAAAATCCGTTTTGTTTTGGCGAATTTATGCTTGAAGATGGCAAAATGGGCAAAATTGTCACAGGATTTGATGCAATTGAAACTTTTCACGAGCTTGGTGATGATGTGGACAAGTATTTTGAAGGCACTGCGATGCTTGAAATTGTCAATGCGATCGATTTTTCTTCGCAGGCCGAACAAACACAAGTGTTTGTGATGTTGCTCAAGTGTTTGAAAGCTTTGTGTTTTGGCAAAGTGCAGCCACTTTACATACTCGACAAATTTTTGATCGAACTTTTTGCCATTGTTGGGTCTCCACTCAATGTGGATAAGTGCAGTTGTTGTGACAGCAAAGTTTTTGACAAACTTTGGATTGACTACAAAGATGGATCACTTGTTTGCTCGGGTTGCAAAGGTTGGGGGTGTGAAGAACTTGCCTCCACAACACTCAGTGCGCTCAAAGTGATCAAAAACACAGATTTAGAAAAATTGGGCACAGTCAAACTTGCGCAAGAAAGCGAAAATGGACTGCTTAGAGTTTTGGTGCGCAATTTTGATGCTAGATTTGACAAAAAACTTAAAATGATTGGCATTTTGTCGTAAAAATTGCACACATTATCAATGTTTTTCAATGTATTAAAGCACTTCAAATGTGAAGTGTTTTTTTTACGATTAAAAATTTTTATTTTGTCAAAAATCTTTGGAGAGGTGATTATGAAAATTTGGAGTGACAAAGAAGTTGTTTCGTTGTTTGGAATGGTGGAAAAATGCAGAAAAAATTCGACTTCGCTTAGATTTGCATTTGAAGATCACGCAAAGAATTTTTCAAGAAAAGCAAACAGCGTGCGAAATTATTATTATCAAGAAGTGGACAATCTGCAAAAAGATGTGGACAGGTGCAAAAGGTTGAATATTGATTTGACCAAGCATCAAAAATTTCAATTTGTGAGGTTTGATGCAGAAGCAGAAAAGAAGTTGCTTGGACAAATTGGGCAACTTACTGCAAAAGGTATGTCTGTCAGGGCTGCGTGCGAAAAGTTGAGTGGTGGAGATTTGGTTGTTATGACAAGGATTCAAAACAAATATCAATCTTTGAAAAGAAGATCTGTCAAAGCAGACAATGTTGTGGTGTTTAGAAAGCAGACTCTTTTGGGAGAGGAAGAAATCAACAGTTTGTTTTTGGGACTTGTGAAATTGGTTAAAAAATCTGCCACAGAAGAAGTCGAGGCGAAGATTAAAGAAGAAAAACTTGGTGCAAATTTGGCAATCAAAAAAGCAGCAAAAGCGATTTCGGAAAAAGAACAACAAATTTTGATTTTGAAAAGCGAAGTTGAAAAGTTGAAAGAAGAAAATTATTTTTTGAGCGAGCAGTTAAGCAAGAGAAGAAGCAGGCAGCAACAGCTTAAAGATCATTTTGTCCAAAACTCGCAACAAAACAACTTCAAAAACAAAAAAGAGTTTGATTTGTAGGTGTTGTTGTGGTAAAATTTGAATATGAAAATCAAATTGGTGGAAGGTGCAACAGCTTATGAAGCTGCAATAAACACCTTGCAATATGTTGATGCAAAGGATTTGACAAAGGACAACCTTGTTGTTGTGCCCGATACTTTTTCTATGCAAGCAGAAAATTTGCTTTTTGATGTGCTTGGCACAAAATCGGTGTTCAATGCAAAGGTGGTTGGCATTTCAAAACTTGCCAGCAGCATTTTGAGAAAAAACAACATTCCATTTCAAAGAATCAGTGGGCTTGAAGAAGTTTTTGTTATTTTCAAAGCAGTGAAAGAATGCGAAGATAAATTTGAATATTTCAAAAAATGCAGTGTTGATTTTTGTATTAAAATCTTGAAAATAATAAAACAATTCAAAGCTTGCAAAGTTTTGCCTGGTGCTATCAAAAAAGTTGGGGATCAACTTCTGGATAGAAAAATGGCTGATTTAAGGCTTGTTTATCAAAAATATGAGGATTTGCTTGGCGAACGCCTCGACTTGTCAAAAATGCTTGATTTTTTTGCAAAAAATGCAGAAAATCAGCTTGATTTGTCAAATATAAATTTGTTTTTTGTCAACTTTGACAGTTTTTCAACAGAGATCAGTTTGTTTATTTGCAAATTGGCAGCAGCTGTCAATTCGACATACATAGGCATGGCAAAACCAATTTCGGTTGGCAATGCATTTATTTATGAAGATGACATTTTTGAAAAAGTGAAAAAGTTTTCTCTAGAAAATTCAGTTTTGGTGGAAATTGAAAACAAACCAACAGCTTTGACAGGCAACAGATTGAAACTTGTCAAAAACCTTTTTTCGTTTGATGTGGAAAAGGGCGAAGATAAAAACTATTTTGCCAATGTGATTGCACAAAACAGACAAGATGAAGTCGAATTTGCTGCAAAACACATAAAACATCAAGTGTGGCAAGGTGGCAGATTTAAAGATTTTGCAATTGCTGTTTCTGATCCGATTTATTACGACAAAATCAAAGAGGTTTTTTCGCAATATGACATCACATATTATTGCGATGATGCAGTAAATTTGTCGCACACAATTTTGGGCAGATTTTTGACAAAACTTTTGCAAATTGCAAAACTTGGTTTTGACAAAGAGTCGTTGCAATATTTGGTTTCGCACCCATTGACGGAATGTTTAAGCAAGCAACAAATTTTGTCAGACATCTGGTATTATGATGTCGAAGACGAAAACGAATTTGTGCAAAGATTTGATCAACTGCACAACATTATCTCTGCGATTAAAAATCTGAAAAAATGCAAAAAATGTGCTGATTTTGCAGCAATTTTGAAAGAAATTATTCAAAATGTTGAAGAAAATTATTGCAAGATGCTTGAAACTTTGCATCAAGAAGAATTGTTTAAACAAGAAAGCGAAAACTCTCAAGCAAAAGATTTGATCGTTGCAGTGCTTGACAAACTTGCCCAGCTTGGAGATCAAGACAAAATTGATTTGTTGGATTTTGAAAACTTGTTTGCGTTGTCGCTTGAAAGCGTAAAAGTGGAAACGATTCCATCTTATGTAGATGCAGTTTATGTAGGCGATGCGACAGGCAGTTATTTTGAAGATGTGTCAACATTGATTGTTTTGGGGGCGACTGCAAACGCTCTTCCTCGCACACAAGGTGATGTTGGGATTATTGATGATGCAGACATCGAAAAATTGAAGTTGAATTTTAGATTGGAGCCAGAAATCAAGGTTTTAAATCGCCGAAGCAGATTGAAATTGTTTGAATGTTTGCAACACGCAAAAAACAAACTCATCATCTGTCAACCAGTTGCAGAAGATGGACAAATTTCGCAACAAGCAAGTTTTGTTGAAGATTTGAAGATTATGTTTGGAAATAACATTTCTCACACAATTGCGTTTGAAAAGATTGAAACACCAATCTTGACAAAAGAAGAGATGTTGAGCAATCTTTTGAGATATTTGGGCAACAAAACAAACCTTTCAAATGCTTACACCAAATTGAAGGCAAATGACAACTTGCCAAAAAATTTTGCTGGCGAACTTGCACATTTGGCAGAAAGCAGTGTGACAAAATCTGTCGAATTTGAAATGTTGCCAAAAGAAATCGCAAGCAAAGTTGCTTTTGCAAAAGGCACGGTTTCTGCTTCTAGACTTGAAAAATATTTTGATTGTCCATTCAATCATTTTGTAAACTATATTTTGGGAGTTAAACAAAAAAACAACATTCAACCATCAAAACTTTTGTTTGGAAATTTTCAACACGCTTTGATTGAAAAATTTGTTACAGACAACAACTTTGATGTTTCAAAAGTTGATGCAAAGGGGATTGAAAGATTTTTAGACGAAAACTTTATGCTTATTGCAAAAAACCATTATGATGAAAAGATAATTTCAAAAAAGAGTTTTGTTTCTTATTTGCGAAACGAAAGTGTGATAATTTTGAAATCTGTGGTTTATGAGCAAGCAAACAGCAATTTTAGACCAGACAAATTGGAAGAATTTGTAAGTGGACCGATTGCGAAAGATGTCAAACTTGTGGGCAGAGTTGACAGAATTGATGTGTGTGGCAATTATTTTAGAATTTTAGATTACAAAACAGGCAATGTTGGCAGTGTTTTGAAAGATTTGTATTATGGAAACAAATTGCAACTGTTTTTGTATGGAAAAGAAGCTCAACGCAAGTTGGGCAAATTGTGTGCAGGGTTGTATTATTTTAAATGCAACACAAATTATAAAACGCAAAGTGCACAGAATGAAAATTTGTTTAGAGGGCTTACAAAAAAAGATAACGATGTTGTCGAAAATTCCGATCGCCGTTTGTTTGATGAAGGATCAAAAAGTGATATTATCGGCATGGCCAGAAAGAAAGAAGATGGAAAACAAACATTTGCGTTTAAGTATGGAAGCCCTGTTGAAGATTTTGATATGCTTTTTGATTATGCGACAAAAGTTTCGCAAGGGGCAATTGAAGAAATTGGTCAGGGGTATATGAAAGACAAACCTTATGAAGGCAAGTGCGAAGGGTGTCCGTATGGATCAATCTGCAAGCATAGACCTTTGAATGGTTATAGAATTTTGCAAAAAGTCGAAAAAATAAATTTGGGAGAATAATGGCAAAAAGAGATCCGATTCCAGAACAATTGGCTGTTTTGGAAAATGACAAAAAAAACATGTTGGTCAGTGCCTCTGCAGGCAGTGGCAAGACTTTTATTATGATTGAATATGTCGCTCAACTTGTTGTCAAACAGCGAATCCCAGTGCAACAATTGTTGGTGCTCACATATACAAAAGCTGCTGCGACCGAAATGAAAGAAAGGTTGCTCAAAAAATTGAAAGAAGAATCTCAAAAAGATTTGTTTGTTGTTGAGCAAATTGACAATTTGTCAACTGCCAACATTTGCACAATCCATGCTTATTGCGAAAAATGTATAAAAAAATACGCAAATTTGCTTGATATAAACGAAAGTTTTGAAGTTTTGGATGAAAACGCTGCAAACAAATTGAAATCAACAGCATTTGTGCGTGCTTTTGAAAAAATGAAAGAATGTCATTCTGCCGACTATCAACTTTTGGTTGAAATTTTCAAAAATGACAAAGAAAAAATCAAAACCATGATGTTTGGCATTGAAGAATTGGCAAATTCTGTTTCTGACAAAGAAGAGTTTTTGACAAACAATGTCAAAAATATGGAAACTTATTTTGATCAAGCGTTGCAATTTTTGTGTGAAAACTTGAAAGAAAAAATAAAAGCAAAATTGCACAGTTTGGAGTGTTTGCATGTCGAAGATTATTATGATAAAGTCCGTGCAACCATTTTGCCGATTTTGAATGCAAAAGATTTGTTTGAAATTGTTGATCTTAAAGAATGTTTGAAATATCCAAACAAACCAAGCGACAAATTGTATGGAAAAGAAATTGCAACTGCTGCAGGAAAAATCAAAGATTCTGTCAAAAAAATGATAGACGAAGTTGAAAAACTTGATTTGAAAGACAAAGTCAATGTTGACAAGCAAAGAGCTGGAGAATTTGAAAAATTGTTGCTCAAACTTTTTGATATCTACGAAAAAGAGCAAGAAGAACTCAAAAAACTTAAAAATTGTCTTACATTTTCTGACTTTGAAAAATATATGAGCATTTTGTCAAAGCAAGAAGATTTGTTTGCAAATCTCAAGTATGTTTTTGTTGACGAATATCAAGATACAAACAAAATGCAAGAGCGAATTGTCAAAAATGTTGCAAAAAATTGCAATTTTGTTGCAGTTGGCGATGCAAAACAAGGGATTTATGGTTTTAGACTTGCAAGTTTTGAAATCTTTTTGAAAGATACAGAAGATTTTTCAAAAGACGAAAATTCTACTGTCAAAAACCTTAAAACAAATTTTAGAAGCAGTCAACATATTTTGTCGTTTGTAAACAAGATTTTTGAAGTTTGCATGACAAAAGAATATTGTGGCATTGACTATAAAAAAGATGCAATGCTTAAAGAGTTTGTTCCTTTTGGCGAAGATGGGCAAAAAGCAATCAACATTGATTTGATTGAAGAAGAAAAAATCCCAGAAAAAGAGTTGCCTCAAATTTACAGCGTCAAAGATGACGAACTTGTTGTAAAAGAAAAGAAAATTGCACAGCTTGTTGACATTAGAAACAAAATTGTTGAAGTTATGCAGACTTCTATTTACGAAAACAAACAACTCAGAAAGTGTCAATACAAAGATATTGCGATTTTGTTTAGAGAAAGAAATGGATTGTTCAACCAACTTGAAAAGTTTTTGATTGAAAGTGGAGTCCCTGTGGTTTCAAACTCAAAAAATGTTTTGTTGGAAGAGCCAGAAATTCAAGTTTTGCTCAATCTTCTCAAAATTGCATTGAATGTTGATGACGATATTGCGCTGTTGAGCGTGATAAATTCGCCATTTGGAAATGTTGACTTTTTTGAAGTTGTCAAAGAAAAATCAACAACAGAAAAATCGCTTTGTCAGTTGGTTGTTGAAAACGAAAGTGGATTGTATAGCAAATTTAAGCAAACAATCTCAGAATTTTCAAAAAATATTCAAATTTTTGGTGCAAGAAGTGCATTGTTGAAACTTTTTGACAAGGTTAATTATCGTGCTTACATAAACACAAAGCCAAACCAACACAATCTCAACAATTATATAGACACATTTTTGTCAGAAATTGATGCCTGTGATTTGGGGTATGATTTGCCAGGGCTTATCAATTATTTCGAAAGTGTGAAAATCACTGTTCAATCGCAACCATCTTCAATTGGCGATGCTGTTTTGCTTACAACAATCCACAACAGCAAAGGGTTGGAATATCCAATTGTGTTTATGGCAGAGTGCGACAAAAAGATAAGAAAAAATGACACAAAGTCAACGATGAGCATCAACGAGAGATTTGGTTTTGCTGCAAAGCTTTTTGATCAAGAAGAAAACACTTCGGTTGATTCGGTGCGAATGAAAGCAATCAAAGAGTCAAAAAAGAAAAAAGAGTTTATCGAAGAACTTATGATTTTTTATGTGGCACTTACAAGACCAAAAAATCGCTTGTATCTTTTTGGCGAATTCAACGATAAGATTTTTGAAGATAAAACGCTTGATGAATGTGACTGTTATTTCGACTTGATTTTCTATGCATTGAAAAAAGAAAAGTTTGAATTGATGGCAAATGGCAGATATGAAGATGAAAACACAAAAATTTCTTTTGTTGGGCTTGACCAAGAAAAATCATTTGCAGAAAAGCAATCGTTTGAAATGGCCGAGTTTGATCAAGAAATTGTGCAAAAAATCGAAAAATATCTCAATTTCGAATATAAATATAGCAGAATTAAAAACTTTAAGCTTAAAGAAAGTGTAACAGGATTGTCAAACAAACACGACGAAGAAAAACTTTTTAAATATTCAAATGACAATTTTGTTTTTTCAAATAATATGGTTGAAATTGGAAATGCTTATCACTTGGCTTTGAAGTTGATTGATTTTGCAAAAGTGAGTGACGAGCAAACTTTGCAGCAAGAATTGCAAAAATGGAATGATGTTTTGCAAGAAGGTGTAAATTTGATTGATGAAAAGGTGCTTTTGCACAACATTTTGCTTCTTAAACAGGTTGTTGGAGATGGTGTTGTGTTTAAAGAAAAAGATTTTATCACAAAAGACAGCATCTGCAATTTGATTGAAGGCGAAGTTGAAAAAGACGAAATTTTTGTTCAGGGCATCATCGACTTGTTTGTTGTCAAAGGTGATGAAATAGTTTTGATTGACTATAAATATTCAAATTCTACAAGTGATGACTATCTTGTGGATAAATATAAAAATCAATTAAAATTATACAAAAATTCGTTAAAAAATGCATTTTCTAAGCAAATAAATGATGTTTATTTGTTGTCATTAAAGCATTCAAAACTTATAAAAGTTGACATTTAAGTCAAAGGCGAAACTGCTTGAAAATAGGGAAGGAAAAATGTTTTTTAAACAAAAATCCTTCTCTTTTTTCATATAGAAAAAAATTATAAAAAAATATTTAAAAAATTATTGAAAAATATTAGTAATTATTTTTTTAGTTGTGATATACTATTGCATATACAAGGGGGTTTTATGATTTCGACAATTTGTGATATCGTAGGCAATGTAGTAAAATTTTTGACAAATGCTACAAACAAACTTGGTTTGGACCTTTTGACAATCATCGCTTTGGGCGTTGAAGTGCTTTTGGTGCTCTTCTTCTTGATCAAATCTGCACTTTCTTATGAGTCAGCTTTGAACAGAGCTTTAGACAAGGTCAACTATTGGTTGTTTGAAAAGAAAGTTGTCACTGAAGAAAATGTTAGAGAGTTGAATGATCTTTTCAAAAAGAAAGGACCAAAAAGACTCTGCTATTATTGGCAACAATACATACTCTTTAGAGAACATGATCCATCAGAATATCTTTCAACAGACAATTTGATTGAAAAGCCATTGAAGACAAGTTCTGCACAATCAAACATCAAAAACTTGGGATTGTTTACAACTATCTGGGCTTTCATCTCATCAATGTTTATTATGATTGCAGAAGCTATTGAAGCAAATGTGCTTACCGGCACAGCTTTGGTTACTTCTATGCTTGCAGCATTGATTATCTGTGTGATTGGTTTTGGTTTTGTGGCTTATATGAGAGCAAGAAAAAATGCAGTGCTCAATTCGCTCTATCAAAGCGTTTCGCTTTTTGGTAGATTTATGGATAATGCCTGTGTAGATCTTCCATCATATATTGACTATCAAATTCTCTTTACTCCACAAGAAATCGAAAAGGGACAACCTGTTTTGCGTGAATTCTTGGATTACAAGGCAAGAAAAGAGAAAGAAGAATTCAATCGTTCTAAAGAAGAAATTGTTGATCATGTTTCATATGACTTCTCTGAAACTGGCGTTGATGGTTCGATCGTGCTTGAAAGAGCAATGAGAGAAAGCGAACTTTTCTTGAAGAAGAAAGAAAGATTGCTTGTTAAAGTTTCTCAATTGGAATCAGAACTTGAATCTAGAAGAAAGAACTTTGACAATGTTCAAAAAGAATCTCAAACAAAGATCCAAGCATCAAAAGAAAACATTCTTAGACTTCGTCAGATGCAAGAAGAAACAACAAACAGAATTGAAAGCAATTATTATAGAAAACAACAAACACAAGAAATTGCTAAGCAAGAACAACTTGAACAAGAATTTGAACAACAAAGAGCAAAATACTTGCTTGAAAAGAATGAAGGCGAAGAAGAAATCAAGAAACTCAATGATGAGCTTGAAGGATATCGCAAAAATGTTGAAAGCGCAATGCTCAACGAATATCAAACATTCTTCAACAAGTTCTGCAAGAGTGCTGAAAAAGTGGTTGCAAAAGTGTTTGCCGACAAGATCCTTTCTTTGAAAGATCAAAATGCAAAAGACAAAGAATATATTACTTCACTTGAAATCAAGTTGAAAAATGCTGGACAAGGTGACTTTGATTTGCCATCAGATCCAGTTAAACCAGCAGCAACAAATCCAACTGAAGGTGTGACAGACATTCCTGCAGAAGGAAGATATGACGAAGCTGGAAACTATTTGTATCCAAACGGAACATGGTATGACCCACAAGGCAATTTCCATGACGAAAACGGAAATGTTTATTCTCAAGACGGACAATTGATTTCTTCAGCAGCTGACAATGCTCAAGCCGCACAAGAAGTTGCCGCTCCTGCAGAAGAAACTCCAGCCGAAGAAGAAAAGAAAGTTGTAAACTTTGATGAATTTGATGACTTCGACTTTATGACAGATGTTGCACAAAAAGATGATATCTACAATGTTGCAGAAAAGGTTATTGAAGAAGTTGACACAGATGACAGCATTGAAGTTGTAAACAACAGCGCTGAAGAAGTTGCTGCTCCTGCAGAAGAAACTCCAGCCGAAGAAGAAAAGAAAGTTGTTGATGATGCGTTTGAAGATTTTGACATTGACGCACAACCAAAAGCAGAAGAAAAACCAGAACTTGTAGATTTTGATTTTGATGAAACAGAAGAAGAATCTGATGATGATGAAGAACCTGCTGAAGCAGTAGACGCACAACCAAAGAAAAAAGCTGGTCGTCCAAGAAAAGTTGTTACTGAAGAAAGCCAAGCACCAAAAAGAAGTGTTGGCAGACCTAAAAAAGCAGTGACAGACGAACCTGCAAAAGAAAAGAGAAGTGTTGGCAGACCAAAGAAAATTGTTAAGCCAGCAGCTGCTGATGATGGTGAAAAGAGAGGCAGAGGTAGACCAAAAAAAACGGTTGAATCAGTTTCTGAGATCAACAGAAAACTCTCTGAAGAAGAAGCAAGATTGAGTCAAGCAAAAGAAGAAATTGACAACGAAATCAAACTTGCAGCAAATGCAATGGAAAGCAATGATCCAAAGCAAGCAAGAAGAGAACAACTTCTCAAAGAAATCGAAGCGCTTCAAAATGAAGCTGCAACAGTGATGGGTCAAGAAGAATCTGAAGGAAGAATTGCAGAAATCAACGCAAAACTTGAAAACCTTCTTGATGAAATCAAAAACTTGAACTAAAAAAAGACTGCTTTTGCAGTCTTTTTTGTTTGCTGTGCGGATATTTCCTTGAAAATCAAAATAAAAAAACACAACTTGAAAAAGAGTTGTGTTTTTGTTTTTTTAGAACAATACGATGTATCCTTGCACAAGTCCATAAACAAGCAAAACAATTGCCAAAACAATGAACAAAAATCCAAGAATAAAACTGATAAATGCAGATGGTGTGCGGCGATATTCTCTGTGATAGCCACCATTATACATCAAAGCAAGGCCTACAAAATATGCCACATATGTTAATGCCAAAAACGAATCCAATGATTTGATAAGATTGAAATGATACAAAACGGCAAAAACAACTGCTGCCAAAGAAAAAATAATGCCAAAGCCTATACATTTTTTAGGTGATACTTTTCCCATAACTTATCTCCTTATATGCTAATATGATAATTTTTTTTTCAAAATATGTCAATCGTTTTCGCCAAATTTCGGGATAAACAACTCGCTTGCGCTGTCAAATTGTTGCAGATATCCATTTGTAAGGTTTAGTTTTTGCATATGTGCTACGACGGCCTTATATTCGATAGGTGTAAGTTTGCGATTTAGAGAACTTTTTCCGTTTGGTGTAAATTGACTCATAAGGCTGATTTTGCGATTTGGAAACATCGCAGCAATTTGATCGAGCACTTCAAAAGAGTTTTTTGTGTGTCCTGGCAAAACAAGGTGGCGCAAAACCACACCTTGACTCATAAATTCGCCATCAATAATGTCTGGCTTTTGATCGCACATCAATTTGATTGCAGGCAGAGCTTTTGAAAAATAGTTTTCGCATTTTGAAAACTGTCTGCCAAGAGCATCGCTTGCATATTTGAAATCTGCCAAAAACACATCGACAAATTTGCTTACCAGCAAAATGTTTTCTTCGGTTTCGTAACTGTTGGTGTTCCAAACAACAGGTATGGTTGGTTTGATTTTTTCAAAACATTTTGCAAGTTGCACTGAAAAGTGGGTTGGGGTGACAAGGTCGATGCTTGAATGCGAAGATTGATTTTTTTCTATCAATTGGCAAAACTCGTCAATCGTGTATATCTGACCAACTTGTCCACGAGAGATTTCGTAGTTTTGACAATAATCACATCGCAAGTTGCAACCAGAAAAGAAGATGGCAAGTGCACCTTTGTCGCCAGTGATGCAAGGCTCTTCCCACTGAAAGTTTTTGATGATTTTTGAAATGCGGATTGTTTCAAATTCGTTGCAAAAACCCGTTTGTTCTTGTCGTGAAATTTTGCAGTTTCTTGGACAGGTTGTGCAAGTTTGAAACTTGTCTATATTGTCATTGTTTTTCATATATAAATTTTATCACAATGTTGATCAAAAGGCAACAAAAGGGCTGTGATGTCTCCATTTTGCCCCAATGACTAGACAAAATTGAATATATGTGATATAATATGCTGTAATTTCAAAAAATAAAGGAGACAAAAAATTGAATCACCCCAGTATGCTTTTAACAGCTTCATTTACAACTGTGCACGCAGCACTCATCGCAGCAATAGCTGTCTTGTTGATGTTGTCGGCATTTTTTTCAGCGAGCGAGACAGCTCTTTCTTCTATGAATCTTATTAGAATAAGGACCATGGCAGAAAACAAGGTAAAAGGAGCAAGAAAAGCGTTGTATTTGTCAGAACACTCAGACAGAGTGCTTACGACAATCCTTGTTGGAAACAACATTGTCAATATTTTGTCAACAACACTTTGTGCATTTTTGTTTACACAATTTGTTGATAATGCAACATTGCAAACTGTTTTAAACACTGTTGTCATGACAATCATTATTTTGATCACAGGTGAAATTTTGCCAAAAGCACTTGCAAAGAAAAATCCTGAAAAGGTGGCAACAAAGATTGCACCAGTCATTTATGTTGTGATGAAAGTGTTGTATATTATTGTTATGCCATTTTATGGGCTTCAAAAATTGTTTACAAAGAAGAAAGATGGCGAAACATCTGTAACAATGACAGAAGACGAACTTGAAAGTATTATCGAAACCATGGAAGAAGAAGGCGTGCTTAAACAAGAAGAAGCAGACCTTTTGCAAGGAACTTTCAAAATCAAATCTGCGACAGCGCACGACATTATGACACACAGAGTTGATGTTGTGTTTTTGAAAGATGATGCGACTGTTGAAGAAATTGAGCAAACTTTTATCGAACATCAATACAGCCGTATCCCTGTTTACAAGGACAACACAGACAATGTTGTGGGCATTTTGACATTGAAAGATTTTTTCAGTGCCAAGTTGTCAGGCAAAAAGATTGTGCTTAAAAATCTTATGACCGAACCTTTGTTTACAGCAGAAAATGCAAATGTTGACACATTGATCAAAGAAATGCAAAATGCGAAAAAGCATTTGGCAATCGTGATTGACGAGGCTGGTGGGGTGTCTGGTATTGTGACAATGGAAGACTGCACCGAAACCGTGTTTGGTGAAATTTATGACGAAACAGATCAAGATGAAGTAGAACCTTCTATCGAACCTGTTGGCATGGACGAATATGAAATCGATGCCGAAATCACAGTCGAAGAATTGTTTGAAAAATTGGAAATCGAAAATATTCCTGAAAACCCATACAGATCACTCAGTGCTTTTGTGTTTGATTTGTCAGAAAATGTCCCAGAAACAGGTGCTGTTTACACATTTGACACAATTGACGAAATCATTGATGGCGAAGGAAGATTGGAACAACACAAAATCAACATGATGTTTACAGTTATCAAAATGGATGCTCACCGTATCGAAAAAGTAAACTTGAAGATCAAATATGTGGACAATTTGACTGATCCAAAAGAACCTAAAGAAAAAGATAAAGAAGAAGAGGCGTAACAGCTTCTTCTTTTTTTGAAAAAATAGACAAATAACGGAAACAATCTTTTGTGAATTATTGTCTTTTTGCAAATTTTGTGTTACAATTTTTGTGTAAATAGGAGAAAAGTTATGCAAGAAAATATCATTAAACCACATTTGGTAAAACCTATTCTTGAAAAAGTTGTTTTTGAAATAATGCAATTTCCACAAGCAAACGCAACAATCAACATCAAGCCAGTTGATGCGTTGGACATCAGAAAGGTGTCAGAAGAAATTGTGAAAGTGACTTTGCAAAGATCTCTTGAAGTCAGCCCTGCAAACTTGATAAGGGTTGCTGTGACTATGAGCATTGAAATCCCTGTTGATTCGATTGAATTTGTCAGACTTCCAGACCCAAAGGATTTTATCAAAAACAGCCAACCTGTAAGAATTTTGACTGCTTATGTTTCAAACACAATCACAAACCTTACAACAAACTCAATTTTGGGACCAATTGTGACACCACCAAACATTCAAGAATAAAAAGAAAATCCAACCAATTTGGCTGGATTTTTTTGTTTGTTTTTTATTCGACTTTTGTTGAAGAGGCAACGCTTGCTGCTCGTTTTATTTTTTTCTTTGTTTTTGGTTGTTTTGTGTCTTGCAACGAAAGTTTGCGTTCTTTGACAGCTTTTATGATGTCTTCGCTGAGCAAAACTTTTCTAAATTGTTCGTTGTTGATGTTTTTGATGTCAATGATGTCATCTTCATCTATATAATCATATTCGATGATGTGGTCGGCATTTTTGTTCTTTTCCAAAATTTGGATCATTTCGCTGATAAATGCTCGTTGCAATCCCCAAAGAATGTCTTGATTTTCTTCTTGCAAACCGTTGAGGAAGATGTCAAAATACAAAACGACAACATCAAGCACCAAAACTCTGCGACCTCTAAAAACTTCTGGTTTGTTGATTTTGTAATCACCATCAAGTTGGTTTTTGAAAAACAATCTGCCCATGTCAATGCTTGCAGAAAGGTCAACCAAAGATTTTGAAATGCCTTCTTTGTCTGCATTTGTTGGGTGTCTGAGATATAAGGTTTTCATTATATAAGCCGTTTTTTCAAACCATGTTTTCATTGCACCATAGTTGTCGTGTGCAAGAGTTTGATTTTGAATGTGTGTGGCGTGTTTGATTGCAAGTGCTGCAATGAGTGTTGATGCAAACGACATCACAACGCTTATGATTGCAATGATTTCAGAAAGGTCCATAATTTTTCTCCTAAAAAAATTATATAAATTTTGACAAACTTAGTCAAATTTTTTGAGAAGCAAAAACAAAGTTGACAAGTGTTTGTGTATGTGATAATCTAAAAGAGAGAAGGGAGGCAGGATTATGGAAGAAAGAATTATGCCACATGGACTTAGGACAACATGGGAAAAGAGATATATGCAAGCAGGGAAAATGCTTTTTGAAGGCAAATATGTTGCAGCAAGAACGCAATATCAAACTTGTCTTGATGATGCAAGCCGTTATGATCTTGAGGGAAACATGAGAGAAAGGGCACAAAGAGGCATTGCTGATTGCAACAAAAAACTAAACGAGAAGAGTTTGGGCAGATAATAAAAACAAAAATATCGACACAAAAATCGTGTTGATATTTTTTTTGCTGTCATAAAAACTTTACTTTTTTCTTATAAAATTTTATACTAATTGTGCAAAAAGGAGTCGAAATGAAAATTAAACCTATATTTGATAGAGTGGTGCTTCTTCCAAAAGAAGCAGACAAAGAAACAAAAAGTGGAATCATCTTGCCAAGTGTTTCGGCAGAAAAATCTCAACTTGCAACAGTTGTCGCTGTTGGCGAAGGTGGATTTGTTGATGGAAAAGAAATCAAAATGCAAGTGAAAGTAGGTCAAGAAGTTTTGTATGCCAAATACACAGGCACAGAAGTTTCTTTTGACGGACAAAAATATATTGTTGTAAAGCAGTCAGACATTTTGGCTGTTGTTGAAGAGTAGGAGGACTTATGGCAAAAATGATGCTTCAAGGCGAACAAGCGAGAAAGAGTTTGGAAGAAGGTGTAAACAAACTTGCAAACACAGTCAAAATCACACTCGGTCCAAAGGGGAGAAATGTTGTGCTTGGCAAAAAATATGCTTTGCCACTTATCACAAACGATGGTGTGACAATTGCAAAAGAAATCGAACTTCAAGACCCATTTGAAAATTTGGGGGCAGAACTTATCCGTGAAGTTTCGGTGAAGACAAATGATGTGGCTGGAGATGGCACAACAACTGCTTGTGTGTTGGCACAAGCAATCATTCGCGAAGGGCTTAAAAACTTTACTGCTGGTGCAAACCCCGTCATTTTGAAGAAGGGTATTTTCAAGGCAGTTGAAGTGGCGTGTGAAGAATTGAAAAAACTTTCAAAACCTGTTTCAAGCACAAAAGACATTCAACATGTTGCTTCAATTTCTGCAGGCGATGAGCAAGTTGGAAAACTTATTGCAGAAGCAATGGAAAAAGTTGGAAGTGATGGAGTCATTACTGTTGAAGAATCTCAAACAATGCAAACAGAGCTTGCTGTGGTTGAAGGTATGCAGTTTGATCGTGGATATCTTTCTCCATACATGAGCACAAACACTGACAAGATGATTGCCGAACTTGAAAACGCGTATATTCTTATTACTGACAACAAAATTGCAAACCTCAACGAAATTTTGCCAGTTTTGGAACAAATTGTAAAAGTAGGAGGCAAACTCCTTATCGTTGCTGATGATGTTGAAGGCGAAGCATTGACAACACTTATTCTCAACAAGTTGAGAGGATCATTGTCTGTTGTTGCAGTTCGTGCGCCAAGTTTTGGTGACAAGAGAAAAGCGATGCTTGAAGACATTGCAATCTTGACTGGTGGAACTTTGGTTTCGGCAGAACTTGGAGTGGATTATGCTTCACTCACATTGGACGATTTGGGCAGAGCAAAAATGGTCAGAGTTGACAAAGATACAACAACAATTGTTGAAGGTATGGGTGATGCTGCACAGATTGAAGCAAGAGTAGCTCAAATCAGACAACAAATCAAAGACACAACAGGCGAATATGAGAAAGAAAAATTGACAGAAAGACTTGCAAAACTTGCAGGGGGTGTCGCTGTCATCAAAGTTGGCGCTGCAACAGAAGTTGAAATGAAAGAAAAGAAACTTCGCATAGAAGATGCACTTGCAGCGACAAAAGCAGCATCTGAAGAAGGTGTTGTCCCTGGTGGTGGGGTTGCGCTTTTGAAAACAACTCCTGCAACCAAACAGCTTGTCGAAACATTGTCAGGCGATGAAAAGACCGGTGCAAGCATTGTTTTGAGAGCAGTTGAAGAGCCAGTCAGACAAATTGCAGCAAATGCTGGCATTGATGGTGGAGTTGTTGTAAACAAGATTTATGAAAACCTTGATCAACCTGCTTATGGGTTTGATGCTCTCAACAACGAATATGGAGATTTGCTTGAAAAAGGCATTTTGGATCCAACAAAAGTTGCAAGATCAGCTCTTCAAAATGCAGCATCAGTTGCTGCAACACTTCTCACAACCGAAGCTTTGGTTGTTGAAGTTGAAGACAAAAAGAAGGCAGACGAAAAAGATGTTTATTAAAAATGACAAGGGGCAACAGCCTCTTGTTTTTTTGCAAAAAATCGCCCTTTTTATTGTTATTGACACCGGGTTTGTTTGTGTGTTATAATACATAAGATTGATGTTGTCAATCTAGGGGGTATGATATGAAGAGTCACGAAATAGAATCAGAAATCCAATTTTTGTTTGATAGCGTTGAATTTGGATCTGACAGATATTACGATTTGAGCAAAGGTGCAGAATATGTTTGCGATCAACTTGTTGCTGACATTGACAAACAAAACATTTCAGATTTGAAAGTTTTGGTACTTATGGTGATGAAGTCATATTTAAAAGTAGGTCGCAGAGAAGAAATGAAACCTTTTGTTTCTCGTTCTGCAATCAAACTTACAGACACTTATGGATTGTTGACAAAATTTTTTGCAGAATATGTTGACGAAACAGCTTCTTGCAAAACAAACGAAGAAGCAAACAAAATTTTGGCAAAAACTTACATAAAAGGTTTGCAAGGTATTTTGGGAGATGAAGTTTTGGTGCTTGATGTTTTTGCAGGCAAGAAAAACGAATCTTTGAAAAACGCACTTGCAACTGTTGCAAAAAGCGAAGGATATACACTTAGCCCAAGGACTAAAAGATTGGCAAGCAAGGTTGGCACAGGAACTGCTGGACAAGTTGCTGCTGACAAATATCAAGAAATTTTGCTTAAAAAATACGAAAACTTTACTTTTGAGTTTTTGAGAAGATATGACCTTTTTGTTTCTGAAAAAATGGATAAAGCAGTTGCTGTTGAATTTTTGCAATTGATCAAAACTGTTTCAAAAACAATGGAAAGCAGAATGAGCGAAGCGACAAAACATTCGACAAAAGGTCAAGTTGCAATTGAAATGGCAAGAAAAGCAATCGAACACATCGAATGGCAACTTGAAACAACTTATATTGTTGAAGAAGAAAGATTGCCATATTATCAACAAGTGCAAAATGCAATCGCAAGATACAAGAAGGGACAACATTCTGAAAAAGACAAAGCGACACTTGATTTGCTTATGGACAGAGTTGGTGCAATGCAACAACTTCTTGCTTGGAAAGATGAAAACGGTTATAGAAGACCTGCAAACTTTTATGTTGTTTCTGCAGGAATGACTGCACAACAAACAAAAAATGTTTTGAAGGCTCTTGAAACAATTGGTTATGCAAAAACAGAAGAAGAAAGAGCAAGCATAAGAGAAACAAAAACACTTCTTTCAATGTGTTTTGACACTTTGCATGTTGCAAGCACAACTCCGGTTGAAATTGAAAGAGCTCTTGATATCTATCGCACAAAGATTGTTTCTGCTGACGGAAGACAAAGAGATTTTGCAAGCCCAGAAGCTTTTGCAAGATATTGTGCAACTGTTGAAGAGTGGTTGGAAAAATTTGACATTCCACATTACGAAGAAGCAGTCAGAGCAATTGGATACGACATTGTTCAAGAAAGAGAACCTATTGTCATTCCAGAAAAAGCTGTTGTTGCAACACAAGCATTGACAAAAAACTAATCAAAAACAGGGTTAATCCCTGTTTTTTTGTTGAAAAGTGTAGAAAAATGGCAACTTTTTATATGTTTAGTGATTTTTTTATAATTATTTTCAAAAAAATAAAGGAATATCAGGGGTGAGAGGAGTATATTATAAGCAATTGACGATTTTTTAGGAGATTGAATGCAAAATAATGGATTTTCAGTCGAATGGTTGAGCGAGCTTAAACGAAAAAACGACCTTGTGTCAATCGCTTCAAACTATTTGAGACTTGAACAAAAAGGCAGCAGAACTTGGGCATGCTGTCCTTTTCATAATGAAAAGACACCATCTTTTTCGATAAGAAACGAAGATGGAATCTATCATTGTTTTGGTTGCAAAGAATCTGGCGATGTCATCAAGTTTGTGCAGAAGATGGAAAACTTGGATTTTATGGACGCTGTCAAAATGTTGGCAGAGAGAGCAGGCATGCAAATCCCAGAATTTCAAAATTCTGCCGCAATCAAAGAAAGTCAAAGGCAGAAAGAAAGAGTTTTGAGTGTTTTGGATTATACATACAAACACTATGTTGAAAACTTGTATAGCAATGAAGCAAAACCAGCGCAAGAATATATAAAGAAAAGAAAGTTTACAAGGCGAGAACTTGAAGATTTCAAAATAGGTTATTCAAAAGGTTGGACAGACCTTGTGACTTATTTGAAAGGCAAAGGGTTTAAGGAACAAGAAATGATTGATGCCGGAGTTTGTGCAAAGAAAAACGACCGTTTGTTTGACCCTTTGGCAAACCGATTGGTGTTTCCGATTTTCAACTCTTTTGGAGAATGTATTGGTTTCAGTGCGAGAGCGCTTGAAAAAACAGATTTTGCCAAATACAAAAACACAGCAGAAACTGCAGTTTTCAAAAAGAGAAGGGTTGTGTTTGGCATCAACTTGCTTAAAGCTCAAAAGCAACAACAGCTTTTGCAAAACATAATTTTGGTTGAAGGTCAGATGGATGTTATTGCAATGCACAAAGGTGGTTTCAAATCAACAGTGGCTTGCATGGGCACAGCATTTACGCAAGAGCATGTTGCAGAACTTAAAAAATATAGCAACAACATTGTTTTGTGTTTTGATGGTGATGGTGCAGGCACAAAGGCAACACTTGCAGCAATTGAGATTTTGAGATATGAAAATGTCAATTTGAGGGTGGTTGCTTTGCCAGATGGAAAAGATCCTGATGAGATTTTAAATTTGTTTGGCAAGGAAAAATTGCAAGAAATGATTGAAAGTGCAAAACCTTATATGGAGTTTTTGATCGAACATTATCAAAGCAAGTTTGATATGAGCAGGCCTGAGGAAAAAGGTAAATTTGTCAAAGTTGTTTTGGCAGAAATCAAAAAACTTGGCAGTGAAACATTGTTTGAACCTTATTTGGAAAAGGTTAGAGATATCACCAAGATACCTTTGGACATCTTGAGAAGAGATATAAATATGAAACAGGAAGAAAAACAACCTGTTTTGCAAAAAGAACAAGCCAAAGAAGTAAAAATTGAAAAAGGTGATGAGAGGGCTGTAAAATATATTTTGGCAACCCTTATGCACAAAAAAGATGTTGCAGATCAACGGATTGACTACAACAAGCTGTTGGTGGGGTATGAAAAATATTTGCAAATCATCGAGCAAAACTTGCCACTTTCTGCAATTTTTGATTTTGAAGGGGCAAACGAAGATGGATTTTTGATGGATGTTGTAAACTTCAATTTTTCAACTTACCAAGGTGACGAAGAAAAATATTTTAGAGAATGTTTGTGGAAAGTTGCAGAACAACTTCTCAAAAAAGAACAAACAGAATTGAATGAAGAATATCGCAAATGCGAAGATTTGGACAGAAGAAGCGAGATTGCACGAAAGCTTGGAAAACTTGCTTTGCAACTCAAAAATAAAAGTTTGGAGGAATTTAATGTCAGAAGATAAAGAAAATGTAGTAAAAATAAAAGAAGTGCATGAAAAATTGCAAACTCTTGCGATCAAAAAAGGATCAATCAACGAAGATGATATCTATTTCTGGCTTTTGAAAGTTGGCGACAACGCTGCAAATGTGGAAAAGTTTATAGAACATCTCAAAAAGAAAGGCATCAAAATCATCAAATCAAACGATGAAGATTTGTATAAAGACAATTTTTCAGATTTGGTTATGTCTGCAAGCGTTGATGACCCTGTAAAAATGTATCTCAAAGACATTGGAAAAGTTCCACTTTTGTCTATTGAAGAAGAAAGAGAACTTGCAAAAAAAGTTATGCAAGGTGATCAACATGCAAAATCAGTTTTGTGCGAAGCAAACTTGAGATTGGTTGTCAGCGTTGCAAAAAAATATGTTGGCAAAACATCAATGTCTTTCCTTGATCTTATTCAAGAAGGAAACATGGGTCTTCTTAGAGCTGTTGACAAATTTGATTATACAAAAGGTTTCAAATTTTCAACTTATGCAACATGGTGGATCAGACAAGCAATCACTCGTGCGATGGCTGACCAATCAAGAACTATCCGTATCCCAGTGCATATGGTTGAAACAATCAACAAATATGTAAAAGTTTCAAGAAGTTTGATGCAAAAATTGCAAAGGGAACCAACTATCGAAGAAATTGCAAAAGAAATGGATTTGTCTGTTGCAAAGGTTATGGAAATTCAAAAAACTGCACAAGATCCAATTTCGCTTGAAACACCAATGGGCGAAGAAGATGATGGAAAGATGGCAGATGTCATTGTTGACGAATCTGCAAGATCTCCAATCGAAAGTGCAACTCAAACACTTCTTAGAGAACAACTTTTGGCAGTTATCGACACATTGACTCCAAGAGAACAAGAAGTTATCAGACAAAGATATGGACTTTTGGACGGCAAACAAAAAACTTTGGAAGAAGTTGGAAGAGAGTTCCATGTGACAAGAGAAAGAATCAGACAAATTGAAGCAAAAGCTTTGAAAAAACTTAAAAATCCAACCAGAAGCAAAAAATTGGTAGATTTTGTAGAATAATTATTGGCACTAAAGAGAGTGCATTAAATGGAGAATGGAATGAATATTGAAAATTTGTTGAAATATCAAAAGCATGATGAAGAGTTGTTTAAGGTAGAACAAAAACTTTCAAACAGTGCATATAGAAGAAAAGCAAATGAGTTGACAGCTGTTGCAAAAAAAGCGCAAGCAAAATCAACAGAACTTGAAAGTCATGCAGAAAAATTGATTGTTGAAATTGGAGAAATTAAAGAAAAATACAATCTCACCAAAAAGAAGGCAGATGGAATTGTTGCTTCAAACCTTGAAAATATGTCAATGGAAGAACTTGAAAAAGTTAATGAATTGAAGCAAAAAATTATGCAAAATCTTGCAATTTTGGAAAAAATGCTTCAAAAAAGCGCAGAAACAATAAATCAAATTTTGTCAGAATTCAACAAGACTAAAAAGGCATATGATGAAGCAAGAAGTCAATATGCAATCTGCAAGCAAAAAATTGATGAAGAAACAAAAGCACTTGAACCTGAAAAAGAAAAATTGAAAAAAGAATTGCTTGTTTTGGAAAAAGATGTTGACCCTTCACTTATGGCAGAATATAAAAAGAGAAGAAATGACAACATTTTCCCTGTTGTTGTGCCATTGGAAAACGGAACTTTCTGTGGAAGATGCAGAATGGAACAACCAAAAGTTGCAATTTCAAAACTTAAAGAATCGGGCGTAATTGTCTGCGAACACTGCAAACGATTTATATATCAAAAATAACAAAAAGACGCTAAAAATGCGTCTTTTTTTGTGTTTTTAGCATATGTTTGATTGCAAAAACAAGTCGTTCGATTTCTTGATAGGTGTTGAAGTAAGACATTGACACTCTGACTACACCAAATGAGTGTGTGCCAAGGTGTTTGTGTTTGAGTGGAGCGCAGTGCAATCCACTTCTTGTGCAAATGCCAAAATGTTGGTCAAGAAAGTTTGAAACATCTGCAGAAGCAATGTCAGGAATGTTGAAAGCAAACACACCACAAGAGTTTTCGTTTTGTGTGTAGATTTCTAGTGGCAGTTTTGAAAATTCGTAATGCAAATAAGTTGTCAAATCTTCAATTTTTTCTTGAATATATTTCCAATTTTCTTCAACAAAAGTCAGTCCTTCTCCAAAACCCAAAATTGCAGGGGTGTTGAGAGTGCCGGCTTCAAGTTTTTCTGGCAAAGAATCAGGCATTTCAAGCAGGTGAGAGTTTGTGCCTGTGCCACCAAAACGAAAAGGGGATATTTCAAAATCTCCGTTGATTGCCAAACAGCCAACACCTTGTGGAGAATAAAATCCTTTGTGTGGGGCGAGGGTGAGCAGGTTTATATTTTGTTTTTGCATATCATAGAAAAAGTGTCCACCACCTTGTGCGGCATCAACCAAAAACAAAATCTTTCTTTTTTGCAAATTTTGCCCAATTTCTTCAATGTTTGCAACATCGCCATTGACATTTGACACATGATTGCAAACAATCAAATATGTTTTTTCGTTTATGTGTTTCTTTATGTCATTCCAACAAATCGAATGGCCGTCTTCTGGTTCGGCAACACTGAAAGAAAAACCCGAATCAATTTTTTGCAAGTGGCGTAAAGGTCTGAGCACAGAGTTGTGTTCGTTGCAGGTGCAGACCACATGTCCACCTTGTTTGTGTGTGCCAAAAATCGCAGTGTTGAGCGAATCGGTGCAGTTTAGAGAAAACGCAATTTTTTCTGGCAAGGTGTTTAAGTGGACAGACAAATGTTGGCGCACTTCCTCAACTTGCATTGCTGTTTTTATTGCCTGTTTGTGACCACTTCTGCCTGGGTTGGCAGAATATATGTTTAAAGCCATTAAAACCGATTTTTGGACGGATTTTGGCTTTATAAGAGTTGATGCAGAATTGTCTAAATAAATCATTGATCCCTCTTCTTTCATTTTTTTGTTATATTTATAATATAATGAAATATGGGGAGATTTGTGCATAAGGAGATGAGATGAGTTTTGTATTGGCTATCTTTCGATCTCGCTTTGCGACTTTGAGTTTTGCAAAAATGCTTAGAGAAAACAATGTCCCTGTTGCAGTTATAAACACACCACAAAAATTGTCGGCAAGTTGTGGGTTGTCTGTCAAATTTGCGCAAGAATATTTTTCGCTTGCACAAAGTTTGGTTGCAAAAAGCAATTTAATGCGAAATTTTGCAGGTTTTTATGTGTTTGTGCAGAGAAACGGAATTTTTGATGTCATAAAAAAGTGAAAGAATAGT
This sequence comes from Candidatus Caccovivens sp., assembly GCA_045650745.1. Taxonomy (GTDB): domain Bacteria; phylum Bacillota; class Clostridia; order Christensenellales; family UBA1242; genus Caccovivens. Next base: position 46,122 of record JAZRRN010000041.1, on the reverse strand, counting down.
ATTTTTGTTTTTTCATAAAATAGCAATATGAAGGTTTTTTTTGCAATTTTTTTTAGTTTTTGTGCAGTCTTTTTGACAGCGTTTGGCGTAAATTGTTTTTACGGAACATTTTTTCCAATCAAATATGAAGAAGAAATTGCTTTTTGCAGTCAAAAATATGATGTCGATCCGGCAATTATTTTTTCAGTGATAAACATTGAAAGTCATTTCAACAAAAATGCAATTTCTTCAAAAGGTGCAGTTGGGTTGATGCAGGTTATGCCGTCAACAGCACAGGGGATTTCAAATGATGTTGGAAAGCAAGACTTTGATTTGTTTGACGCACAAGACAACATTGAATTTGGTGTTTGCTATTTTGGGCAACTTTTGGACAGGTTTGAAAATTTGTCCCTTGCGTTGTGTGCCTACAATGCAGGGCCAACAAATGTTTCAAATTGGCTTAAAAACAAAAAATACAGCAGTGATGGAAAATCGCTTTCAAGCATTCCTTTTTCAGAGACCGAAAACTATTTGAAAAAGTTTGAAAGAAACTTCAAATATTATTCGGCAAAAATAAAATAAAGAGATCAACTTTTTTGATCTCTTCTTTTTTGACAAGCATCTAAAAATGCTTGAATCAGTTTTCTGTGATTTTCATCTTCTTTATACAAAGATTCGGGATTGAATCTTGTCAGAAGGACAAAATTGTTTGTCATGTCAATGCTTTCGATGATTTCAATGGTCCCATCAGGCGAAAAAGCAACTGGCTTGAGAGTGCTTGGCACGATGTATGTTTTGCCATAATGGCGGGAGTTGACTTTTATTTTGTCAACATTCAAAACTTTGTATGTAAACGAATCTTTGTCAATGGTGATAGGGTGGGCATACTTTTCGGAAGAGTAATGATATTTTTCGCAAAATCCATTTGCTCCACCAAGACCTTTGACAACATTTGTCATTCCACTGCTTATGCCAAGGATAGGGATTGAATGTTCGAAACAATATTTTGCAAGAAAAGGCTCATAGTCATCTGTGTCAGTGCCGAGTTGAAAAACAATGCCATCACAAAGTGACAATGCATTTTGCCAATATTGCTCGTTGGTCTTGACAGGATCTCCGTGCAATTGCTCGACCATTTGCTGATAGTCAAAATCACTGTATTGTTTGTCGTGCCTTTTTGTGCCGATAAAAACAGCCTTGCCACTTGGTGGCAGAAGGGTGATTGGGATTGATTGGCAAAAGATGAATGCGTTTTTCAAACTTTCGCAAGTATACAAAAATGGTTTTCTGTCTTCGATTTGAAGATGCTTTGAGACAATGCCTACGACAATTGGTTTCATAAATAAATATTCCCTTATTTATTTTTGTAAAATTTTGAAAAAACCAAAAACAATTATAAACATTTCAAAAAATAAAGCAAGCAAAAATCAACAAAAAAGTTGTTGACAAAAGAAAATAAAAGTTGTATATTGAAAATGTAAAGGGGAAAAAGAAGTCAAAATGATTATTTTTAGAGCTCAACAACAACAAAACTTTGGAGAAATTGTATAGACTACAATTTGTTTTTGTTGTGCTTATAAAAAATTTATTACTAAAGGGAGCAACTAAACAAAGGGTTGCTTCCTTTTTTTATATTAAGGAGAGAAAAATGAAAAAAACAGAAACCGAAAAGATGTTTGGAAAATTTTTGTGCAGCGATGATGTGCTCAAAAGATATATGGACAGAAAAACCTTTGCCAAATATCTAAAAACAAAAGAGACAGAAGGGGAACTTGATGCTCTGGTAGCTCGCAAAATTGCAAAAGCGATGAAATCTTGGGCTTGCGAAAATGGTGCAACACACTATTCGCATTGGTTTTCGCCACTGACCGGAAAAACTGCCGAAAAACAAGTGTCCTTTATCGAAGTGGACAAAAACGGAAAGTTGGTTGAATATTTTAGCGAAAAGTCACTTATCAAAGGTGAAGCAGACGCATCAAGTTTTCCGAATGGTGGCGAAAGAGTGACTTTCGAGGCAAGGGGTTATACTGTTTGGGATTACACTTCGCCAGCGTTTATCAAAGAGGACAAGGCAGGAAACAGAACCCTTTATATTCCGACAGCATTTTGTTCTTACAACGGCACTGCACTTGACGAAAAAACACCACTTTTGCGTGCTATCGAATCGCTAAACAGAGAAAGTTTGAGAGTGCTTAAAGCACTTGGTTATTCTGATGTCAAAAAGGTTGTGTGCAATGTTGGTGCCGAACAAGAATATTTTTTGATCAAGAAAAAAGATTTTGACAAGCGAAGTGATTTGAAAGTGTTGGGCAGGACTTTGGTGGGTGCAAAACCAATCAAGTCACAAGAGATAAATTCGCACTATTTTGGCGTGATTGATGATGGCATCAACAGTTTTATGCATGATGTTGACAAAGAGTTGTGGAAGATGGGGGTTATGGCAAAAATTCAACACAACGAAGTAGCCCCAGCACAACACGAACTTGTGCCAATTTTCTGTCCGGCAAACATTGCGAGTGATCAAAACCAAGTGATTATGGAAGTCATTAAAAATGTGGCAAAAAGACACGGCTTTGAAGCACTTTTTCATGAAAAACCATTTGCAAACATGAACGGAAGTGGCAAACACATCAACTGGTCGCTTTCGACAGACACCGGCATAAACTTGATCGACTCAAACATCAAAGATCGCAGATTGTTTTTGTTGTTTTTTACAAGCATGATTGCCGGCATTGACAGATATTACAAAGTGGTCAGAGCAAGCACGGCGCATCGTGGCAACGATTTGCGTTTGGGTGGAAACGAAGCCCCACCAACTTTGGTGTCGATGTTTGTTGGCGAAAACATCGAAAAAATTTTGGATTCGGCAGACATGAAAGTCAAAAACAAGACCAAATATCTCGAAACCAGAGTTGCTAGTTTGCCAAAAATGAAAAAGGATTATTGTGATCGCAACAGAACAAGTCCATTTGCTTACACAGGAAACAAGTTTGAGTTTAGAATGGTTGGATCTTCGCAATCTATCGCATGGCCAAGCACTTGCATTTGCACAATTGTTGCAAAAGTGCTCAAAGAAATTGCTGACAAATTAGACAAAGCAGACAATGTTTTGGAAGAAGCAGACAAGGTTGTCAAAGAAAACATTTCAAACCACAGACGAATTGTTTTCAATGGCAACGGTTATGACAAAGAGTGGGCAGAAGAGGCGGCAAAAAGAGGTCTTGTGGAATATAAAAGTTGCTTTGATTGTTTGTCTGTGCTTGATGACAAAGATGTTTTGGATTTGTTTGAAGAGACAAATGTTCTGGACAGAGGAGAAGTGTGTTTGCGTAAGTCGACTTTTGCAAAAGCATATGCAGAAACTGTAAAAATTGAATCTTTGACAATGCTCGAATTGTTGCACAAAGACATTTATCCAAGTTTGTATAAGTTTGTTGGCGACCTTTCAAACTCAATCAAGTTGGATGCAGACAGCAAAAATGGAGCAAGATCAGATATGAAAGAAAAAATCTTGGGCGCTCTTGACAAACTTTATGCAAAAGGCGAAAAGTTGAAATCAAATCTCAATGTTTTGGACAGCGAAGAAGATTTGTTGAAAAAGGCGTTGTTTGCAAAGGATAATCTTGCAGTTGAGTTGGAAGAAGTGCGAAAAATTTATGATGATATAGAAGCAATTTTGCCAAATTATCTCGAACCATTTCCAACATATAATGACATTTTGTTTTGATTTTGATGGGGCAGGGTGACTGCCCTATCTTTTTTGTTTGTCGAATTTTGTAAAATATTGTAAAATATTGTAAAAAACTTTTGCAACAAGCGTTGTTTTGTGTTAATATAAGAAAGCGAAGGGGTTTTTATGACAACAAAAAATGAAGTTGAAAGAATGGTGACAATCACACTTATTAGGATTGGAATCAAGTGTGATTTGGTTGGATTTTCATATTTGACAAAAGCAATTGAATATGTGATTGAAGATGGCAAGTTGGCATACAATTTGAAGAGTTTGTATGCAAAGGTTGCAAATGATTTTTCTGTCAAAAATCCAATCAGAGTTGAAGCAAACATTCAAAACGCAATCACATTTGCATACAACACAAAAGGGTTTGACTCTCTCAACAAACTTTTTGGTATGGAAGTTGTTTCGCCCACACACAAACCTTCGACTGCCGAGTTTATTATGCTTGTGGCAGAATATTACAACTTGCAACTTTACAAACAGACAAAATCAGCGTTGTGATGATGCTGATTTTTCTTTTTTCTGCCCATTTGAAGAAAAATGGGGGATTTGAGTCGACAAAATTTATTCTTTTTTGAAAAATTTTTATTTTTTCTTGACATTTAGCAAATCCTATGTTAGAATGTTAGAGCATTTGCAGGTGTAGTTCAGTGGTAGAACACTAGCCTTCCAAGCTGGTTGCGAGGGTCCGATTCCCTTCACCTGCTCCAATTATGCTTCCATAGCTCAGCTGGATAGAGCAATGCCCTTCTAAGGCAGAGGTCGAAGGTTCGAATCCTTCTGGGAGCACCATGTGGTGGTCGTAGTTCAGTTGGCAGAACGCCAGATTGTGGCTCTGGAGGTCAAGGGTTCGACTCCCTTCGATCACCCCACTTAATTTTCCACTAGTTGTGGGTGATGGGGTGTCGGCAAGCGGTAAGGCCTTGGATTCTGATTCCAACATTCGTAGGTTCAAATCCTACCACCCCAGCCAGTTGAAAACGATCATTTTATATAGGGGTGTCGCCAAGCGGTAAGGCACAAGACTTTGACTCTTGCATGCGTAGGTTCAAATCCTGCCACCCCTGCCAATATGGTTTGCTAGCTCAGCCGGTAGAGCACTTGACTTTTAATCAAGGGGTCCGGAGTTCGAACCTCCGGCAAGCCACCAAAAGACTGATGACAAATGTTGTCAGTTTTTTTGTTTTGTAAGATAGGGATTGATTTTGTCAATCCTTATTTTTTTTTGCATAAATTTGTTGACTTTTCAACAAGTTTTAATTATACTAAACTTGTTGATTTTTCAACAAGAGGTGTTTATGGAAGAAAGATTCAGGACTTTTACTGTCCTTGTAACGAAGTTGTATAGGGCTATTCGCAAAATAAAAAGTGAAGAGACTGAAGAATATGGGTTGGCCAGTCCTCATGTGTCTTGTTTGTATTATTTGTATAAGGAAGAAACTTTGACATTGAAAGAGTTGGTCGACATATGTTTGGAAGATAAGGCAGTTTTGTCAAAGGCAACTGCTTATTTGGAAGCAAACAAACTTATTGCTTGTGACAGCAACCAGAAAAAAAGATACAACAGTTATTTCAAACTTACTGACAAAGGTGCGACAGTCGCCAAAAGCATTGCAAACAAAATTGACAAAATTTTGGAATGTGCAAGCGAAGGGGTTGCAGACAATGACAGAGAGGTCATGTATAAATCTTTGTTGATGATTAGTGACAATTTGGATAAGTTGTGTGAAAAATACGAAGGAGGACAATAAAAATGGCAGTTAGATTGGTGGTAGAGTCATCAAGTGATATCGATATAAAAGAAGCGGAAAAGTTGGGTGTGACAATGTTGCCTATACCTATTACATTTGGCGAAGAAGAATATAAAGATGGTGTTGATATAACACGAGAACTTTTTTATGAAAAATTGGAAAAATCCACAGATTTGCCAAAAACAAGCATGATAAATGCTTATGCTTTTGAAGAAGTTTTTGAAAAATGTGTTTCAAGTGGAGATGAAGTTGTTGCCATTGTGCTTTCTTCACGATTGTCAGGCACTTTCAATGCGGCAAAAACAGCATCAGAAAGTTTTGGAGACAAAGTTTTTGTTGTTGACAGTTTGAGTGCGACTGCCGGATTGAAAATCTTGATTGAATATGCATTGAAATTGGCCAAAGACGGCAAATCGGCAAAAGAAATATACGAAATTCTTGAAGAGAAAAAACAAAAAGTCCAAATTGTGGCAATGGTTGATACATTGAAGTATCTCAAAAAAGGTGGAAGAGTGTCCCCAGTGGTTGCTTTTGCAGGCGAATTGTTGGGGGTTAAACCTATGGCAGCTCTTGTTGATGGAAAGGTTGAAGTTGTTGGAAAAGTGATTGGTTTGAGAAAGGCAATCAACTTTATAAATCTCGAAATAGAAAAACTTGGTGGTATTGATTTTGATATGCCATTTTATGCTTTGTATTCGGGCAACGATCAAACAAAAATTGACAACTATATAAAAAACAATTCTCAATTGTGGGAATGTGGAATCGAAAATGTTGCAAAAAATTGCATAGGTTCAACAATCGGGACTCATGTTGGCCCAGGCGCAATAGGGGTTGCTTTCTTTTCAAAATAAAACAAAAAAAATAGCATTTGTTGAAAATGCTATTTTTTAGTTTTCAATCATATCCATACCACACATTGGGCAGGCCTCTGGTTTTGAGTTTGCTTGCATTTCGTAACCACAAGTTGGGCAGTAATATGTTTGTTTTGTTTGTGTGGCAGTTTCTTTTGCTGGTTGCCACTCAAAATCTTGTGCTCCATGTTTGCAGATTGGGCAAACAAAATCTTCTGGCAATGGATAACCTTCATACACATATCCACATATTTTGCATACAAAAACTCCTTTGGTTTGTGGTTGACTTTTTGGCTTTATATTTGAGTGATAGAAAGCATAAGTCGCAGAAGGTGTGTTTGAGAGTTTTTTGTCGGCAGTTACTTCTGCAAAAAAGGTGATATGAGTGCCAAGATCAATTTGTTTTGTCACTTTTGCTGAAATATAGGCATTTGTATGTTTGGTTATGTAAGGTATGCCATTTTCGGCAAGTTGAAAGTCGGAAAAGTTTGCAAACTTATCCACATCGTTTCCACTTGCAAAACCGAATGTTTTGATCAAATCAAAAGTGGTTGTTGTGTCGAGAATTGAAACATTAAATTCTTTTGTTTGCTCGATAATTTGAGTGGTAAGGTTGTCTTTGTTTATTGTGATTGAAATTTGGTTTGGCGAAGATGTAACTTGCATCAAAGTGTTGATGATGCAACCGTTGCATTTTTCACCTTTTGCTGTAAGGACATAGATTCCGTAAGAAATATCATGCATTGCTGTCATAAGTGCCTCCATATAAAAAAGTTTAGCACAAATGTTTTTGTTTTGCACCTTATTTAATAAAAAAGTTGTAGTTTTTTGAAAAATATGATATCATCAAACCATACAGAGGAGGAAATTATGCAACAAAAATTTTATATCTGCGAGCATTGTGGCAAAATGGTTGCGCTTGTAAAAGAATCGGGTGTGCCTGTGATGTGTTGTGGCGAAGTTATGAAAGAAATCGTGCCTGGCACAACTGATGCATCTGTTGAAAAACATTTGCCTGTTTACACTGTTGAAGGAAACAAAGTTTTTGTTAAGGTTGGTTCGGTCGAACACCCTATGACAGCAGAACATTATATCGAATGGGTTTCGTTGCAAACAACAGGTGGAAATCAAAGAAAAGCATTGAAACCAAATCAAAAACCAGAAGTATGCTTTGCACTTTGTGAAGGCGATCAAGTTGAAGCTGTGTATGCTTATTGCAATTTGCACAGTCTTTGGAAGGCATAAAGAGAAAACTGATGACCAGAAAGGTTGTCAGTTTTTTGTTTTGACAGCAAGGAGAAGTTATGATTGATGAAAACAAATTGGCACATATTATGGCCGTTGCACGACTGATGACAGAAAAGGCCGAACTTGTAGGATTGGACAAGCAAGAAATGTTTGTTTTGGGGCTTGTGCACGACATTGGTTTTGAGTTTGGTGGAAGTGACACGCATCACCAAGTTGGCGCTGAAATTTTGAAAAAACAAAACTACAAATATTGGCAAGAAGTTTTGCATCACGGCAAACCCTCGCAAGAGTTTCAATCCAAAGCGTTGGATTTGCTCAATTATGCTGACATGCATATTGACAAAATGGGCAATTATGTTTCGTTTGAAGACAGGTTGAAAGACATTGCTTCAAGGCGTGGGGAAGATTCGCCACATTACAAAAACTCAAAAATTGTGATAAAACAACTTAAAGAACGATTGAATATTGACTGACAGTGTGCTATAATGTCACGGAAAAAGAAAAAGGAGGAAATTTTATGGCAAGCGATTTGAAAATCGACATTGACGGAGTTAGACTCAATGTCAGAGTGGGGGCAATCATGAGATATGGCGACAATGTCGTGATTGAAATCTCAAAAATTGGATTGAATTCGGTTGTGCCTGGTGGAAGAATTCAAATCAACGAAAAGTCGACAAGTGCTCTTGTGAGAGAATTGCAAGAAGAAATGGGCATCACTTTTGCAGAAGAAAAAATGACTTTGGTGAATGTGTTTGAAAACTTTTATACAATGGGTGGCAAACCTTCGCACGAAATCTATTTCTTGTATGAATATGTGTTGAGTGATGAAGAGCTTGCTCAAATTCACTTTGATAGAAACGAAGACAACGAAACAACATATTTTGCTCTCGTGCCAAAAACTGACATGGCAAAATATAATGTGCTTCCATTGACTTTGTATTCATTTATCAACAACTAAGGAGAGTTTATGGTTATTGCTATTGATCTTGATGGATGCGTGTATGACACCGAGGAGTATTATCGCACTTATGCACATTTTTGGGACCTCGCTGTGGTAGGCAATGGTTTGCAGCAACCAGAAGAAATGCACATGGACAAAAGATTTGGCTGGGACAAAGACACAATCAACGCATTTTATGACAAATATACTGCCGAAATTGTTGAAAATGCACCACTCAAAGTTGGGGCAAAATATGTGCTTGATCAACTCAAACAACGAGGACACAAACTTGTTTGCGTGACATTGAGAGGATATTATCAAGACTGTGAAATCCCAATCACAGAAAAAAGATTTAAGGAAGAAGGCATTTCTTTTGACAAAATCATCTATGACCAAACAAACAAATTGCAAGCGTGTTTAGACGAAAAGGTTGATTTGATTGTTGATGACAACCCAGACAATGTCGAAATGCTTGCAAAAAACAACATCAAGTGTTTGCATTTCAGAGGTATTGGAATGAAAAAAGTAGAACATGAAAATGTAACCGAAGTTCAAAATTGGGCAGATGTGCTTGAAAAGATAAACAAACTTGAAAAATAGAAAAAACACCAACAGAGATGTTGGTGTTTTTTTTGTTATCTTTTGTTTGAGCGTATGCATTTTGTGATGATGTCTGACACAAATTCGATTGAGTCTTGGCAGTCATCTTGAAGCCATTGCATAAGAATTGTGTTGCAACCTACAAGATAAAATTTGTACATATATTCGATTGTCTTTTGATCGCGAATGCCCTTTGCATTGAATGCTGCAGTTGAAATTTGTTTAAACCAAAAATTGCTGTAGCTTGCTTGTTGAAAGAGGTTTGTATGTTGCATATAAACTTTGATGTGATCTTTGTTTTCTTTGACAAATTCGAGATAAGGGATCAAAAATTTTTCGTGCACAAAGTTTGGTTGTTGAAGTTCGGTCAAAGTTGTTGAGAGAAGGTTTTTTGCTTGAAAATCAGCAAACAATTGTTGAAACATTGCAGTGTGAGTTTCTTGCAAAAGGTCTCTCATTGTTGTGTAGTGACTGTAAAATGTTGATCTGTTTACCTTTGCCTCGTTGCAAAGATCAGAAATTGAAATGTCTTCAAATGATTGTGTTTGCAAAAGTTTAAAAAGAGCCTGATGCATCTTGATTGAAGTGTTTCTAAATTTTGATTCGGCTTTGTTCATATTTTCTCCTTGTGAAACTTTGTTTAGCAGATTTATTATACACCATGAAAAAATTAAAAACAAACAAATGTTGGATTAAAAATAAATTAATAAATTTTTTGAAAAATCAAAACGGTTGTGCTATAATCGCAATATGAAGATATTATCGCCGGTTGGCAATTTTGAAAGTTTGAAAATGGCTGTGTTCAACGGTGCAGATGAGGTTTATCTTGGCATCAACGATTTCAATGCCAGAAACAACATTGATGGGTTTGGTCTTGCTGATTTGCAAGAGGTTGTGGAGTTTGCACACACTTTTAATGTCAAAGTAAATTTGGCTATCAACATTTTGTTTTCTGATGAAGAAATGCAAAAGGCGCTTGATGTTGTTGTTGATGCTTACAACATGGGGGTTGACAGCTTTATTGTGCAAGACATTGGTCTTGCGAGTTTGATTTTCAAGCATTATCCACAAATCGAAGTGCACGCAAGCACACAAATGGGACTGCATAACCTTGAAGGTGTCAAATTTGCAGAAAAGATGGGATTTAAGAGAGTTGTTTTGGCAAGAGAAACGCCTCTGGAAGAAATTGAAAACATAAGACAAAACACTTCGGTCGAAATTGAATATTTTGCACAAGGGGCTTTGTGCGTGTGTTTTTCTGGCAATTGCTATTTGAGTGCTTATATGTGTGATGCGAGTGGAAACAGAGGCAAGTGCAAACAACTTTGCAGGTTGCCTTACACTTTTGAAAAGGCTGGCAAGGTGTTGAAAAAAGGATTTTTGCTCAGTGCAAAAGATTTCAACATGATTGACAGATTGAAAGATTTGAAAAAGGTTGGCGTTGATGTTTTGAAGATTGAGGGCAGAGCAAGAAGGTCAGCGTATGTTGCAATGGCAACAAGACAATATTACAATGCTTTGCACAATCAAAAAGTGGACAAGCAAGAGTTGAAGCTTGCTTTCAATCGTGATTTTACGGCAGGGTATTTTGATGGCAACGGCAAGATAATTTCTTATTATCAAAATCACATTGGCATCAATGTTGGCAAGGTTGAAAAGGTAAATTATGGCAAAAAGTTTAACGAAGTGTTTGTCACTTCAAACAGAACCCTTTCGCCAAAATCAACTTTCAAAATTTTTGCAGACGGAAAAGAAAAAACCACATTGTCTGCATTTGATTTGAAGCAACTTGCAAAAGATAGATATATGTTTACGACCACTCAAAAAGTGGCAGTGGGCGATGTTGTCAATTTGATTGTTGATGCAAAGGTTGAAGAAGAAGTGCTTTTGCAAGCAAAGAAACGAAAACAGTGTGTCAAGATTTTTGCCGAAATTGGCAAACCTCTTTGTGCAGAACTTGTTGTGAAAGGCAAAACGGTTGTGGTTAAAGGGGCAGAGTGTCAGCCAGCGCAAAGACAACCATTGACGAAAGAAGAAATCCAAACAAACTTCAACAAAAGCGAGTTGTTTGAGGCAGAAGTTGAAATTTGCAAACTTGAAAATGTTTTTGTTGCAAAACAACAACTCAACGAGTTTAGAAGGCGTGTGTTTGAGAGGTTGCAACAAGCATTGGTTGAAAACGACAGAGAGCACCTTTCAAAAATTGAAATCAAAACAACATTCAAATCAAAAGGGTTTGATGACTTTGAAATTGTGGAAACTCTTCAAGAGAGTTGTCGTGCAAAAAACATTGTTTATTCGCCAGAAGTTTATGAAATGGAAGATGTGCAAGAGTTTGTGGACAAGTGCAAAACAAATGGAAAGAAACTATGGCTTGAACTGCCAAACTTTGCCCTTGATTGCGATGTTGAATTTTTGAAAAATCTTGTGAAACAGACAAATGTAGGCATTGTTGCAAACAACTATTATGCACTTGACTTTGATTGCGAAAAAGTGATTGGTTGGGGGCTTAATGTTTTCAACAATTATGCAGCAGAGTTTTATGGTATGCCAATTTTGGCAGCAGAGGGGATTGTTGGTCACAAAATGACAGCTCCATACATGACGCTCAGACACTGTCCGTTTAAATCGCATATGGGTGCAAATTGCAGCAAGTGTCCTTGTGCAAAAGATTTTGCTTATCGCATGGACAACGGAAAAGTGCTTTCATTAAAGCGAAAAAAGATGTCAACTTGCACATTTTATTTGACTGACTAGTGAAAAGGTGCTGTTGACTGTTTGGACGAGTTGTGATATAATATTTTTATATAGAGGAGGAATTTTATGTTTGCAGGAAGGAGCAGAAGAGAATATTATAGAGTGCAAGACAATGGTGGATTGTTTGGCAGATATTCTTTGACAAAGAAAAGTCAATCGAGTCACGATTATCGCAGAGATGAAAGAGATGTGACAATGTATTCAAAGCCATTTAGTCACAAAGGCATCAGGGTTTCGCCATCAAGAGATGGTTTGAAAATCAAAATCAAAGACGAAAGATTTGTGGCAGAAAGAATTTACGAATTTGGAAGCGGTGTTTATGCTTTTGAGCAAAAAGACACTGGCGAAGTTTACATTTTCAACTCTTCTGCACAGGTTGCAGGTCCACTTAAAAAAGTGACCGATGCACGCATTGGTTTTGATTATGATGGAAACAAAACAATCTATGCAATCGACACAAAGGGACACTTTGTTTCGCTTGATGAAAACTTGAATGTGATGGACTTGCAACTTGAATATGTTGATGAAAACACATACAAAGATTTGACCACAGGCAAATATGGTGTTTTGAAAAATGACCACTTTGCCACACCAGCAATGTTTGACACAGCAAATTTGGATATCAAAGAAGTAGACGAAAGATCAAAACTTGTGCTTGAAAACGACACTTTGCATATGCTTAAAGATGACAAGCAAGTCGGATCTTATGAGGGAGTGGGAAAGGATTACAAACTCCACAAGCCATACAACAAATATGACATCAATGTTTATGTTATTCAAGGCAAAGACAGATCCTATGTCGTAAACCCAAACACAGGTGAAGTGCTTTATCAAACAACAGAAAAAGTTTCTTCAGTTGTGATGAGAGACGGAATCATTGCACTCAACAAAGGCGAAGGAAATGCAACTGTTTTGACTTTGAGTGACGAAAATACACTTGCATCTGCTGTTGAAGTGCCACACACAATTGTTGGCATCAAAAATGGAGTTTTGCAAGCGAAAAATCCAGATGGAAAGTGTGGATTGATCGATTCGAAGGGCAAAGTATTGGTGCCATTTGAATATGACAGTTTTCAAGCAAGAGACAGCAGATATGACAGAGACGAATCTGAATATTTCATTGGTTTGGGAAAAGATGGCAAGCATGGACTTTACAGCACAATTGACAAAAAGATCGCAGTGCCTGTTGCTTACAAAGGGATCTGCCTTGAAAGATTTTTAAATTGTGATAAACCAGTTGTTAGATATGAAGATGGTGCAAAATATGGCCCATATTATTCAAAGCCACAACCACCAAAAGAAGGGTCGTTGTTTAGATTTGTTTTCCAAGGTGACAATGGCAGATACGGAATTGTAAACTCAAACGGACATGTTGTTGTCGATCCAGTTTTGGAAAGGACCAGCTCAGACTGTGGTGGTTTCTATGACAGCAGAATCAAAGGAAGTCAATTTACATACGGCGAATTTAGATATCCAGAAGCAGAGTGGGGAGAAAGAGACATTTTTATCAACACAGAAAGCCCATATCTTTTTGCTCAAACAGACAGAACTGTTTATCATAGAGAAGAAAAAGTTGTAAAAGAAAAAAAGACAACTTACAAATATTCAGAAGATCAAAGAGCTTTGGCTACTTTGGGTGGATTTATGATTGGTGGACCAATCGGAGCTGCGATTGCTCATGAAGCAACAAGTGAAACTGTTACCCACACAACTACAAGGGTTGAAAAAGGGTTTTCTACTTCAAGCGAAGTGGTTTCTCACAGCGTGATTGCACAATATGTTCACATGGACTATGACGCAATGCCAGAACATATCAGACCAAAAGATGCAGTTGTTGTCGCTCCAATTGTGGAAGAGCCAACAACAGCAACAACAAAAACAAAAGCTCCAAAAACAATAGGACATTAATTTGAAAAATACGGACATTTTTGTCCGTATTTTTTTGTTTTTTACAACCAAGGTGTGATATAGTAGATGCAAAGAGGATTTGATGAAAATAAACAAAAAGCAATTATACACAATTTGCAACTATGGCTTTTTTTCTTTGGTGATTGTTGTATGTTTGATTTTGACAATTGTGCTCAAACTAAATTGGCTTACGCTTCTTTCTTGTGTGGCAGGCATAATGTATGTTGTGTTGTTGTCTGATCGAAGCGTGTGGAATTTTATTGTTGGGCTGGCCAGTTCGGCAACCTATGTTTATGTGGCGTTTCAGGCGAAGTTGTATGGCGAAGTGATTTTCTATTTGGCAGTCGACTTGCCTATGATTGTTGTTTCGTTTTGCATGTGGCGCAAGCATCTTGACAAAACAAACAGAGTGCCTGCAAAAAAGCTGAATTGGAAACAAATTTTGATTGTCTCTGTTGCTTGTGCTGTTTTTTTTGTTGGGTATGCCTTTTTGCTTAAAGCGATTGGTGGAGTCAATGTTTTTGTTGATGCTGCAAGCACAGTCGTTTCTTTTGTTGCAACACTTTTGATGGCATTTAGATATCGAGAACAATGGTTTTTGTGGCTGGTGGTCAACATACTGTCTGTTGTTATGTGGGCAATCACATTTGACTTGTTGATGCTGATCATGAGTGCAAGTTGCCTGCTTAGTTGTTTTGTGGGATTTATAAATTGGACAAACTCGACAAAAGCAGAGAAAAAACCACTTGAAGAATGATGCAAATGTTTGGTTTTGAAATGTTGTTTTGTGTATAATAAAATTATGGAGGAGATAAGATGAAAACAAATCTTTGGGAAAAATATTCTGACGAAAAAGGAACTGTTGTAGAAGAATTTTGTGATGGTTACAAAAAGTTTTTAAGCGAATGCAAAACAGAAAGAGAATGCATCAAATATGCTGTTGCAGAAGCAGAGAAAAGAGGGTTTAAGAGTTTGAAAACTCTTATTGAAAAAAACAAAAAGCTCAAAGCAGGCGACAAGGTTTATGCTGTCAACATGGACAAGGCAATGCTTTTGTTTGTTGTGGGCAAACAGCCAATTGAAAAAGGCATCAACATTGTGGGCTCTCACATTGACTCGCCAAGACTTGATTTGAAGGCAAAACCTTTGTATGAAAGTCAAGGATTCTGCATGCTTGACACACATTATTATGGTGGCATCAAAAAATACCAATGGACAGCGCAACCACTTGCAATGCATGGTGTTGTTGTGAGAAAAGATGGCACAAAAGAAGACATTGTTTTTGGTGAAGGAAATGATGCAGTTTTGGCAATCACTGATTTGTTGCCACATCTTGAAAGAGATGATCGCAAAGATATCAAAGGCGAAGACCTCAATGTTTTGGCAGGCAACATTGCAGACCAAGAAGAAAAGAAAAATCAATTTAAAAATTATATTCTCAAGATTTTTGAAAAGAAAGGCATCAAAGAAGAAGATTTGTATTCTGCAGAAATTGAGATTGTGCCAGCAGGACCTGCAAGAGATTGTGGCATTGATGAAAGCATGATCATTGGTTATGGTCATGATGACAGAGTTTGTGCTTACACAGGTTTGCAAGCAATTTTTGAAACAGAAAAACCAGAGTTTTCAGTTATGAAACTTCTTGTTGACAAGGAAGAAATTGGCAGCGTAGGTGCAACAGGTATGCACAGCAAATATTTTGAAAATGCACTCGCCGAAATTATGAATTTGGCAGGACAATACAACGAGCTTTCACTTCGCAGAGCACTAAACAAATCAAACATGCTTTCAAGTGATGTTACTGCTGCAGTTGATCCAAACTATGTTGCTCCATTCAATGTAGAAACAGATGCGCACTTTGCAAAAGGTATCAACTTCAACAAGTTTACAGGTGCTCGCGGCAAATCTGGTGCAAACGATGCAAACCCAGAGTTTATTGCACAACTTCGAGATTGCTTCGACAAAGAAGATGTTGCATGTCAATTTACTGAAATGGGCAAAGTGGACCAAGGTGGTGGTGGCACAATTGCTTACATTATGGCAAAACATGGCATGAATGTTATTGATGCCGGTGTGCCAGTGCTCAATATGCATGCTCCTTGGGAAATCGTGAGCAAAGTTGATGTTTACGAAACATACAGAGCATACAAAGCATTTTACAAAATGCCAATCAACAACTAAAATTTTTGACAAAAGACCTCACAATTTGCTGTGGGGTTTTTGTTTTGTCAAAAAAACACTTTAATCGACTGCTCAAATGTGATATAATATATTTATGGGGATATGGCGGAATTGGCAGACGCGCTGGATTTAGGTTCCAGTGGGCAACCGTGCAGGTTCGACCCCTGTTATCCCCACCAAATTTCAACAAAGGAGAAAAACTTATGCTTTTGCAACAATTTGACAACACAAAAAGAGCAATGATAAATCCGGATTTGTTTCACAAACCATTGGCAAACATGCCAAAAACTTGTGTTACATTTTTCTCGAAATCTGTTATGAAAGCAGTTGTCGAAAATTATCATGCTGAATTGATAACAGAAGAAATCAAAAACTCAACAGCTGTTTTTCCGGTTTATAAAGTAAACATCAACGGCACAGAGATTGCTGTTTTTCAATCTGCAGTTGGTGCTCCGGCATGTATTTCAAATGCAGAAGAGTTGATTTCTCTTGGCGTCAAAAACATTATCGCAGTTGGCAGTTGTGGTTGTTTGCAAGATGACATTGAAGAATATTCAATCATCATTCCAACAGCAGCAATCCGTGACGAAGGCACAAGTTATCACTATGCTCCAGCAAGTGACGAAACTGTGCTTGACGAAGAAGTTGTTTCAGTTTTGGAAGAGGTGCTCAAACAACATGGCATCAACTACAAAAAAGGCAAGACTTGGACAACAGATGCAATTTTTAGAGAAACCCCACAAAAGGTGCAAGACCGTATTGCAAGAGGTGCAATCACAGTTGATATGGAATGTTCGGCTTATGACATTTTGTGCAAGTTTAGAGGGGTGAAATATGGACAACTCTTCTACGCAGCAGACAACTTGGCAAACGAGCAATATGATCCACGAAATATTATGAATTCAAACAGCAATCAAGATGCAAAGCAAAAAGTTGCAGCACTTGCGTTTGAATGTGCTGTTGAAATGGATAGAAAGTTTTAGTATACATTGGGGGATTTTATGTTGAATCAAGCACAAATTGACAATATCAAAAATGCAGAAAAAGTGATTTTTGCAACATCTGACACAACAAACCAACCAAGAAGCATTTGGGTTGTGCCTAGCAGAGTGTCAAACGATAAAATTATTTTGTCAAACATTCAAATGAAAAAAACTTTTGAAAACTTAAAACAAAACTCAAAATGCTTTATCAATGTGTTAATTCCAGAAAATGACGATTTGCAATATAAAATAGAGGGCGTTGGCCAGATATTGCAAACGGGCGAACTTTTTGAAGAGATAAAGCAATATGAAGAGACAGAAAATTTGCCACCAGAATTAAAGGTTGATGCAATAATTGTCATAAGTATAACATCATTTGAAGAATCAAACGGATAGTTTTTGGAGGGTAAAACTTATGAGAAAGATTATTTTGGCGACAGGAAACAAAAACAAAGTTAAAGAAATCAAAAAAATGTATCCAAATGATGAAATTTTAAGTTTGGCTGATGTTGGTTTTTTTGATGATGTTGAAGAAACCGGCACAACATTTTTGGAAAATGCGACAATCAAGGTTGACTCTATTTCAAACTTTTTGAAAGACAAAGATTTGCAATATGACAGCATCATTGCAGAAGACAGTGGACTTTGTGTTGATGCTTTGGGTGGAGAGCCTGGCATTTATTCTGCAAGATATGCTGGCGAACACGGAAACGATGAAGCAAACAGACAAAAACTTCTTGAAAAATTGAAGGGAGAAACAAACCGAAGCGCCTATTTCATCACCGTTGCAGTTGAGCAATTTGCAAATGGCGACCGAATTTGGGCAGAAGGCAAAACTTATGGTCAAATTTTGACAGAGGCGAGAGGTGAAGGTGGATTTGCTTTTGACAGATTGTTTTTGTCAGATGATCTTGGCAAATCATTTGCAGAAGTCGAAGTGGAAGAGAAAAACAAAGTCAGCCACAGATATCGTGCAATGAGCAATCTTCAAGCAGAAGAAAACAAATATTTCAACAAATAAGGGGATAAGAAATGGACGATCTTCAACAAAAAACAGCTGAAATGGCAAGAATGATGAACTATAAACTCCATGCAGAATGTTTGAATGTGCCACTTTTGAATGATTTTAATCCAATTGATGCACAAAATGCGCAAACAATTTTGTATGCCATGCACGAAAAAGGTTTTGTGCAACAACTTGTCAGTGACGGCCCTTTGATGATGGGAGAAACTTTTGAGCAGAGAGTTGATTTGGTTGTTTCAAACACTCTTGCTTTTATGAAACAAAACAACTATGCAAGTGTAGGAGATGGATATTTCTTTGTCAAAGATTATTCAAACGGCACTTTCAATTTTAAAATTTATGCACAGGACATTGTTTTTGGTGGAAAGGTTGTAAGAATGCTTAATGCATTTTTTCACGAACCAAGATTTAATGACTTTTATCAAGCATCAGTAAGTGTAGCGCCACTGCCATATCCAACACAAGTGTTGAAGGTTGGCGAATTTGATTTGCAAAACGATGTGATCACAAGATTGATTTACAACATGCTTGAAACTGTGCTCGAAAACATTACATACAAAAACAAATAAGAGGACAATATTATGCAAACAAGAATTGCAACCATTGAAGAATTGTCTGCTTGGTGGGACGCAAAAATTGAAAAGAAACCAGACAATCCTGCTTACAAGATTTGGAAAGAAAACTTTGTTGAAGGAAACATCTCTGGCGAACGCAAGACATTTTTTGTGTTTGACGAAAACCAACAATATGTTGGACAAGGGACTTTGCTTTTGAAAAGCAAAGACAAGGTGATGACAGATGTTGGCAAGGCAGAAATTGTCAAACTTGAAATAAACCCAGAGCATAGGGGCAAGGGGATTGCAACAAAAATTTATCAAGCAATTGAAGATTATGCAAAAGAAAATAAAATTTCAACGCTTACAATTGGTGTAGAACCTTGCGAAATCAGAAATATGCAAATTTACTTTCATTGGGGATTTACAAACTTTTTGAAATGCACTACAGAAACATTTCCTCCAACAACCCCAGGTGGTGAAGGGGAAGTTATTACAGTGCTTTGTTACAGCAAACAAATATAAAAATTGAAAAAATTTTGTATTTTGTTGCGTTTTTAAACCAATTTTTATTATTATATTTTTATACGGAGGCAAAGAGATGGCTTGTTTGGCAATGCATTTGGCAGTAGGATACAAATATTTGCAAAAACACACAGGGGAAGATGTTGATCAATTTGTGGAAGGATCTGTTTCTCCAGATTTGGCAGAAGACAAAATCGCCTCACACTTTGGCGAAAACAAAAGACCAACATCGGTGAAAGAAATGCTCGAATATAAAATGGACATTGTAAAGATTGCAGAAAATTATGATCTTTCTACAAGCAAAAACAGAGCAGAATTTTTGCATTTGATTTGTGATGACATTTTCTATCGTTATGTTTACAGCGAAGAACTGGAAAAATGGCCACCACAAGAAGTAAAACAAGCAATGTATGATGATTATGATTTTGTTACGGCATATATTTTGAAGAAATACAACTTTGAGTTGCCAGAAAATTTGAAACATCTTGCAAGCGAAAGAGAAGGAAAATCTAGATTTTTCTCACCAAAAGAAATTGACACATTTGTCAAAGTTTTGTCAGGCGTAGACCTTGAAATGGCGCAAAGTCAAATCAAAACAGATGTAGATGGTTTCAGAAAACAAATTATGACAAGTTTGAAAAAAGAAAAAACTGCTGTAAAATAGCAGTTTTTTTGTTGAGTTTTATTTGTTTTTCAACTTTTCAAGTTCGGCAATAAGATTTTCAAGTTTTACGACTTGTGGTGGTTGAGTTGCTTTTTCATAAGGCAAAATAAATTCGCCTGCAAGAAGTGCGTCCATGCCAACTTGCTTTGCAACAATAAAATCTTCAAGTTGATTGTTGCCAACCATAATACATTCTTCAGGTTTGAGGTTGAATTTGTTGAGCAATGTTTCAAAATATCTTGGGTCTGGTTTTGAAAAACGAGAGTTTTCGTATGTTGTGACATAATCAAAATCTTGCAAGCTCAAGCCAATCCAGCCAAGGCGATTGTTTGTGCCAAAAGTTGGAAAAAATGGGTTTGTTGCCAAAATGACATATTCAAAATGTTGTTTGCACCAATCCAAGATTGGTTTGATGTTTTTGTCTTTTGTCACAATTTCTTCAATTTCGTTGTATTCGTTGAAATAATAATCTTCAAAAATTGGTTTCAACTTTTCTACATCTTCATCAAAAAACTTTCCAAAGGTTTCCCAAAACAAAACTTCATTTGTTTTTTCTCCAGGATTTGTCCACATTGCATTGATGCCAGCCCAAAGTGCTTTTTGAAACTTTTCTGCATCATATCCAAGTTTTGCAAATTTGATTGTTATTTTTTTGAAATATTCGTGTTCGAATTGTTTTTGTGGCATTTGCAAAAGAGTGCCATCTAAATCAAAAAATATTGCTTTTTTCATAATTTATTATCCTTTTTTAATTTCATTTTATTATAGCATAAATACGGACAAATAACAAAATTTATTAGAAAAAATAGTTGTTTAATAATAAAAATATATTTTTAATTAAAAAAAATAACAAAAAATCGAATAAAAATGCATTTTTAATTAATTTTAATTATTTTTTAGTATTTTTAATTTAATTAATAAAAAACGAAGAATTTTGTTTTCTTCGTTTTTTTGATTATTGTGTTGGCAAAAGAGATTTGATGTGAGAAAGTTCTTTTGTTTGATCTTTCCACCAGTTGGTTGTCCACAGTCTATACATTTTCCAACCTCTGCCTTCAAGATATTTTTGTCTGTGAATGTCTCTTTCTCGGGTATTGGTATATTTGTGATAGATGATGTCATCAAAATCAATGCCAAGCACATAATTGTTGTTTTTGTCTTTGATTGCGATGTCGATTTTGTAAGCACCGATGCCGACATTCAAGTCGAAATCATAGCCAAGTGATTTGATTTTTGCAATTATGTCTTTATGAAGTTTTTGTTTTGAGATGTTTTTCTCAATTTTTTCTTCTTTGTCAACAAATGATTTCAAAACTGCTTGCGCCAAATCGTAATCCCCAGATGATATTGCATTGCAATATTGCAAATATTTCTTAAAAATCTTTGGTCCTTCGTTTTCAAGCTTGTCAACAGAAAGTTGCTCGGCAGTGATAGAGGTCACAATATAGATTTTTTTCTTTGAACGAGAAATTGCAACATTAAGTCTGTTTTCGCCACCCGCCTGATTGAGCCAACCGAAGTTGTGAATCACTTTGCCTTCTGCATTTTTTGCATAAGCAAGCGAAAAGATGATGCAATCTCTTTCATCGCCTTGGACATTTTCAATGTTTTTTACAAAAAATCCAAGATCTTCGCCATTTTCTTTTCTTTCACACTCGTTGTAATAGAGTGAAGCAAATTTGCTGTCTTTTTGACATTCTTCATCAAGCAAATCCAAGATCAAATCTCGTTGTGCTGTGTTGAAAGTGATCACGCCATAAGTGTCATTTGTTTGCAAGAGAAGTTTTTCTTTGACAAGGGCAACGACTGCTTGTGCTTCTTTAAGATTTTTTCGCTTGTCCCACAAACCATCTTCAATTTTGATGACTTCAATTGGTGGCGAAGCTGGTTTTGTTGTGTTTGGTGACACATTTAGACGGCCTTTATAGAAAGCATAATTTGAAAATGAAATCAATTCTTCATATTTCGAACGATAATGATAGTTGAGAAGCACTTCTTTATACTTAAATCTTGTCAAATCCAACAAACTTTCTTCTTCCAAAGCGGCATTTTCGGCGTTTTCTTCCTCTTCGCCAAGGTCTTCTTCGATGCCGGTTATTCTTCCAAAGCCCAAGTTTGATGGTCTGAGTTGTTTGTGGTCGCCAGCAACCACAACTTTTTTGCATCTTGCAATGCTTGGGATTGCTTTTTCTACATAAATTTGTGATGCTTCATCAAAAATCAACAAATCAAACATATCGCTAAACAATGGAAAGATTTCAGAAACTGTTTCAGGTGTCATAAGCCAAATTCTTATGCCTTTTGAAAGTTCGAAACTGAATTTTGCGACAAATTTGTTTATGCTTGGTTTGCGTTTGCTGTCAACATTTCGCTTAAACTCGTTGTAGCGTTTTGAAGATGAAACATATTCGGCAAAGTAAGCCATAAGTTTGCGAGCAGTTTTTTCTTTGACTTCTTCCATTTTTACATCAAAGTTTGTGTTGATTGATGCAAGCGTTTTGTCAAATTTGTCAACCTCGAGAAGGGTTGCAGAATTTTTTCTTTCAAAATCTTTGATTTGTGCAAAAACAATGAAATCAAAAATTTGTTGAAGGAGTGTTTGTGGTTCAACTTTCAAAGTTTTGTTTATGTTGAAAATTGCATCAACAAGCATTTTTTCGTTTTCTGACAAAGTTTGATAGATGTTTTTGCATTTGTAATAATTGTCCAATTTTTGAAAGCCGTTTGACAAAATATCGGCATTTTTGCTTATTTGTTTGCAAATTTTTTCATCTTTTATCAATGTTGATGCGATTTTTTGCAATTGTTTTTTTACTTTTCCACCTGCAAACAATTTTGAAAAAGCACCTTTGCTGTCAAGTTTTGTTTGTTGCTCTTGCAAAGTTGCAAGTTGGCTTTTTATTGCAATGATTTGCATTGTGTCCAAGTTTTGGTCGATTTGTTCAAACCAAGGATATTCTTCTGCAAGTTGACAAAAATCAAGACAGGTTTGTGTGAGTGTGTTTTCTTGCAAAGTTTTCTTGAGTGCAGAAAGCTGGTCATATTTAAGTTTAAGCAATTTTGAGTTGATGTTTTGAGCAAACAAAAATTCGTCAACTGTCTGTCTGCAAGCAAGGTTTTGTTGATAGATGTTGCACATTGAAGTGCCGGTTTCGTTTTCTTGATACAAGCAACTGTCAAGTCGTTTAAAACGATTGATGTCGGCATCAATCATACGGTTTGTGCCGTCAAGTTTTCGATTGTCAAAACGAATTGCATCTTCAAGCAAAGTCATGTTTTGAAGTTGGGTGAAAAACGATTCTTTGTTTTTGGCGTTGTCAACAAAAAGAGCATATTTTGAAAGATTGCCAAGTCTTGAATAAATGACATCAAGAGCTGCTTTCTTTTGCGAAACCATCAGCACAGTCTTTTCTTTTAGACAAGCGTCGGCAATAATGCTTGTGATTGTTTGTGATTTTCCTGTCCCTGGTGGGCCTTGAATGACAAGAGAATCGTTTTGTTCGAGTTGAACAACAGCATTTTCTTGTGATGCGTTGAGCGAATTGATGTAATTGATTTGCTCTTCTGCAAATTCTGTCAAAGAGTGGTCAAAAGTTGGTGTGTCTTCGGCATCTAAATAAAAATCAGTGCCGTGTTGTTGTTTGAGCAAGTCGTCAACAAGAGTAGGGATTTTTTCGCTTTCAATCAGTCTGCGATAATCTCTTTGGATTGATGTGTCATACATTGAAAATTTGCCAAGCACAGCATTTTGAACAAGCTGAAATTCGCCACTGTCAAACTTTGGAAAACTTTCGAGGGTGTATTCTTCAAATTGTGCAAGCGCAGATGATTTTGCATTGTCAATTGCGATTGAGTTTTGTTTGAAAAATTCGATTGCTTGCAAGCAGACATCGTCTGAGAGTTTGTCAACAACATTGTTTGGCAAATCAATATTTTGACTGCTGAGTTTGTTTTGAAGCAAAACAAGGTTGTTGTTGAAAAGAATGTCTTTGCTTTTGTCGATTGTCAGTTTGATTTCTTTTGGGGTGCGTTGGATCACAGCAGGGAAAAGACACAAAGGTGCTCTTACCAAGAAATCTTCGGTTGTTGATTTTCCAATCACAAAAGGATAACCGACATACAAGCCATAATCTCCGTGTTCTCTGAAATCCTTGACAACTTCTCTATGCAAAGTTGAAAGTTTTTTGTATTTGATTTTGTCGGCATCAAGTTTTGCATTTTTTGCAGACAAGCTGCACAAAACAAGGTCTTTCTTTTTGCCATAAATCAAGTTGAGCAAGTTTTCGTTGAAAGCTTGGTCATCAAACAAATCAAAAGAGTGGCTGTTTGACAACTTTCCAAGATAAAGCAATCTGTTTTTTCTGCTGATGTTTACAAGGCGTTGTTCCAAAAACTGTAAGGTTTGTCTGACTTCGCTGTCCAAATTTTCGAAATTTTGTTTTGATTTGTGATAAACATTAAGCACTTGCATAAAATCATCGCCATACTTATCCACAAAAACTTGTCCCAATCCTGAAATGTTGAGCAGTTCTTCCTTTTTCTTTGGTGCATATTTTGCCATGTCTTCAAGCGCAGTGTCAGAGCAGATGTTTGGCAACTTGCCATCAGGTGTGCGATTTTGAAATTTGAGTCGTCTTCTTTTTATGTAAAGTTCTTTGTAAAGATTGTGATCCACGAAACTATCCTCCGTTGATTGAATTATAACACACAAAAATCATTATCAAAAACAAAAAGGCAGAAGAAAAAACAATTTAATTGATTTGTGTAAAAGTGGAAATGTGATATAATCAAATTATGGAAAAGATAAACAAAAAGTATGATCAGTTGCAAGACAAATATGGATCAAAGCAATTAAATTCGGTGTATGGTGCAGGTTGCAGAAAAAATGCAAAAGTCGCACTTGTTTTTATGAATCCAACCAAGCGAAACATTGCCACAGACAAAAGTTGGAAAGGGTTGAAAGCACAGTGGTTGGGCACGAAACAGATTTGGCAGTTTTTGACAAAATGCAATTTGTTTGATGAGAAACTCAACCAAGCAATTCAGAGCAAAAAACCTTGTCAGTGGAGCGAAGAGTTTTGCGAAAAGGTTTATGATGCTGTTGCAAGCAGAGGTGTTTGGATAACAAATCTTGCAAAGTGCTCGCAAGATGATGCAAGACCTCTTCCTGACGACATCTTTTTGCAATACAGTGATTTGTTGAAGCAAGAACTCGCCTTGGTTGCCCCACAAAAAGTTTTGTTGTTTGGAAACCAAGTTGCATCAATTATGCTTGGAGAAAAGATTTCGGTTTCGTTGGCAAGATGCAAAAAATTTGATTTGAATTTGAATGAAAAACTTGCAGAAGGGTATGCTGTTTTTTATCCAGTTGGAAACGGAAGATTCAATCAGGACAAGGCAATTTGCGACATAAAAACAATTTTGAAAGATTAAAAGAGAAAAAGGTCGCAAAAATGCCTTTTTCTTTTTGTTTTTGTTTGGTTTTGCAAATTTTATTTGCTATACTTTGTGGAGTGGAGAAGGAAAATGGCTGGATTTACTTATGATATGAAGACAAGCAAAAAAGACAACGGCTCAACAATCAGCCTGAGTGCTTGTCATGTGATCTATTCAATCATCAATTTGTTTTTGTCAACCTTTTTGGTTGCACATATTCATTCGCTTACAGACAACATTTATGACTATGCGATCAAAGTTGGATTGTATCAAATTCTGACTTATGCTGTCATGACAATTTCTTATTTCTTGTTTTCGCTTTGGGTGGACAAGTCAAACAGAATTTGGTGTTATCGAGTGGCAAACTTGTTTTCAACAGCACTTGTTGTGATCACCGTTTTTTGGGGTGACAAGTTGGCTCAACTTGTTGTGCTTGCTGGTGCTCTCAACGGTTTGACTCATGGTGCATACTATGCAAGCTACAATGTTTTGAAACAAGAAATGGTGAGCAGAAATTCAATGGACAACTATGCAGTTATCATTTCTGTCATTGGAAAGATTGTAAGCGTTGTTTTCCCATTGGTGCTTGGTGCGTTGCTTTCAGTTTCTAGCATTTCGCAGGTTGCTATTTATGTTTTGGTTTTGTCTGCAATTTTGTTTGGGGTGACTTTCTTTGTCAAAGCAAAAAGACCAGCAGAGAGTGGGTTTAGCATCAAAGAATATATCGGTGATTTGAAAGCAAGACCAAAAGTTGCAAAAAAGATAAAATTTATTTACATAATTTGTTGCTTCTATGGTTTTACATCAGTGCTTTCAATGCTTTTGACTATGAATATTATGAGCATGAAAGGGCTTGGCTCGACATTCAGTCTTGGTATTGTGACAAGTGTATGCTCTGGACTTTCAATCATTTTGCTTTTGTTGATTGGAAGATTTACAAAATGTGGCAAACGAATTTGGTTGTTTGTCTTGGCTGCAATGTTGCCAATTTTGGGAGTTGTGTTGTTTATAGCTCTGCCAAACATGTATACATTGATTGCATACAATGTGTGCATAGCAGTTGGAGATTCAACAAATGCAACAATTTTGGATATTTATCGAAACAAAAATCTTAAAGAGGCAGGACTTTATCAGGGCATTGCCGAACACCAATGCATTGTTGAAAGCATCTTTGGTGTGGTGAGATGCATTTCGTTTGGGCTCTTGATAGGCATGGGTGCAAGCAAAAGCAAACTCTTGCTTGACATTGGATTTGTTTTGTTTGTTGCCATTTACAGCATGACATCAGTTTTGCTTATGATTTACGAAAGAAAAGACGCCGAAGCAAAACAGAAGGAAAAAATGGAAAAGATTGTTTCGCACAAGTGGGCTGGCAGAGTTGATAGATACAACAAACAATGCAAAAAACTTGCAAAATAAAAACTGCAAAATTTCAACAAAAACACGATTTTTTCGTGTTTTTTTGTTTTTGCAAAGCAGATTGGTTGCAGATTGAACGATTTGTTTGATATACTAAAAACACGGAGATTTTATGACTTACACTTACGACATAAGCACAAGCAAAAAAGATACTCGCTCGACAATATGTCTTAGCACTTGCCATTCGATTCACTCGATTGTCAAATTGTTTTTGTCGACATTTTTGGTGGCACATATCTACACACCTGACATTTTTACTTATGCAGTCAATGTAGGTCTTTATCAATTGATGACTTATGCGGCGATGATGTTGACATATTCGCTCTTTTCACTTTGGGTGGACAAGTCAAACAGAATTTGGTGTTATCGAATTGCAAACATCTTTTCGACAGCGTTGGTGATCATCACAATTTTTTATGGTGAAAACCTGGCAGAACTTGTTGTGCTTGCCGGTGCTCTCAACGGACTTGGCTTTGGCGCTTATTATTCAAGTTACAATGTCTTGAAGCAAGAAATGGTAAGCAGAAAACAAATGGCAAAAATGGCGATTGTGCTTTCGGTGCTTTCTAGAGTTGTCAATGTTGTTTTTCCTATTGTGATTGGTGCGATGATCAAAGTCGCTGACTTCAAATTGGTTGCATTTTTTGTTTTGGGATTGAGTGTGCTTTTGTTTGTGCTTACATTTTTGATCAAAGCAAAAAGACCAGCTGACAGTGGTTTTCATCCAATCCAATACTTAAAGAAACTCAAAGAAGATCCACTTTTCAAAAAGCGTATGACTTTTGTGTATGTGATTTGTTTCTTCTATGGGCTCACTTCGATTTTGTCAATGATGCTCAACATCAACATTATGATTCATTTTGGATCAAGTTTTTCGCTTGGGGCAATCACATCAATTTGTTCGCTCGTTGCAGTCGTGATTTTGATTTTGGTGACAAGGTTTACAAGACCGGGCAAGCGTGCGTGGATGTTTGTTTTGGGTACAACAATGCCACTTGTGGGAGCGACACTGTTTATGTCTTTGCCAACAAAAGCAACGCTTGTTGCCTATTATGCACTCATCACAATTGCAGATGTTGTCAATGCAACAATTTTGGATATTTATCGCAACAAAAATCTAAAAGAGGCAGGATATTATCAAGACATTGCCGAGCATCAATGTGTTGTTGAAACAATCTTTCAAATAGTCAAGATTGTGGCGTTTGGTCTTGTCATTTTGTTTGGAAGTCTAAAAAACACAACCGTATTGCAGGTTGGATTTGTTGTGTTTGTTGTGCTTTATTCTGCAACTTCAATTTTGTTGTTGTTCTACGAGAAGATGCAGGCAAAAAGAAAGGCAATGGAAAAGGCGTCAGTTGCAGAGTTGCAAGAAGATATAGAAGTTGATGATGACAATGGGATTTCGATTGAATAAATGGAGAAAGATATGAAAGCTGTATTTTTTGATTTTGACGGAACTTTGACACACAGAAGAGCAAATGTGTGGAAATCAATTTGGCAAATGTTTGATTATGACATAAGCGAAGGGTCATATTATAGACAACTTTTTAATGACTTTTTGGCAAATAGAATAACGCATCAACAATGGTGTGATCTCACCTGTGAGGCATTTAAAAACAAAGGCATGACGATTGATGTGCTAAATCAAATTGCTTCAAAAGTGGAGTTGTTGTCAGGTGCAAAAGAAACTTTCGAGACTCTCAAACAAAATGGTTTTCAACTTTTTATTGTCAGTGGAAACATCACAGATGTCATTGAAAAAGTGCTTGGCGAAAATGTTAGATATTTTTCTGCAATCAGGGCAAACGATATGTTTTTTGACGACGAAAACAAGTTGACATTTATCAAAGGCACAAGTTATGACTTTGAAGGCAAAGCGAAATTTATTTTGGAATACAAAGAAAGCACAGGGTGCAAGGTGGACGATTTGTATTTTGTTGGAAATGGAGCAAATGACAAGTGGGCGCACTTGGCTGGTTGTCACACAATTTGCATCAACCCAGAAAATGCTGATGAAGATGACAAAAACAAGTGGCACGAAACTTTGTTTGAAGTTGATGACCTTAGACAAATTTTGCCGTTGCTTGGGATTGGAAAATAAGACAAAAACTGCGAAATTTTGCAGTTTTTTTGTTGCAAATATGTTTAATTAGGGGTATTGCAAAATTTGCGCGTTTGTGTTAAACTAATATTAAGAGTTTATAATTTATTATAAAATTTGTGGTTTGGAGGTGTTTTTATGAAAAATATTCCACAAGAAACAATGCAAATTCTTAAAAGTGTAAAAAGTCCAGATTTTTATGATGTGTTGTCTTCGGCACAACAACAAGACTTCTATTACACAAACACACACGACACTCAAGTTGAAGATGTTGCTGGTCTTGAAGAATTTTGCGAAATGGTTTATTTTGATTGGAAAAACTTTTTGTTGTCAAGAAGAGGCGCAGTGCCAGAAGAAATGAAATTGTCAGTTGAGGCATTGAAAGACCCTAGATTTGCACCAACCGAATTGTTTGGTTCGGCACACCCTTATTATGACTTTCTTTATCAATACAAAGATTTGTTGGGCGATTCTTATAGACCTGTTTCACTTCAATCAGATGAAACAATCATCTCTGCAGAAGGGGAAATGGAAAGTTTTATGCATGTTTATGGCTGGAGAACAAATGGACAAAAAAGAGATGAAGAACATGTGAGACTTTATCTCAACTTGCAAGCAAAAAACATTCCTCAATTTGCGACAGAGGCTTACAAGAAGTGCAAAGAAAGAAAATTGCCTTTCTATTTCAAGTTCTCTCTCAGCGACAGAAGAAATGATCCATTTTTGTTTTACAGTTCGTTTGAACGCATGGCAGAATATGTTGAAGTGATTGAAGAAATCAAAAGAGAAAAACCATATTTGTTGGAAGGGACAGAAAAGATTGGTTCGCACTTGGGCAGTCTTTATGGATACATTGGTTTTGGAGAATCTCCTTCAAAAGAAGGCGAAAGTTATACAAGTGTAAGAAGAACGGCAGTTTCAAATGTTTCGTCAACAATGTTTAGAACTTTGAAAAGACAATTTCCAGAAAGAAAGATGAGAGAAGCATTTACAATTGTTGGTTCGCCTATGACATTTGAACAAACTTGTGAATTTTTGATCAAGAAACATCTTTTGAAATGTTATCCACACCTCAAAAAGATGCCTGATTATGAATCAGTTATGAGAGATGCTGTTGCGATTGCAACAAGCAGAATCAAAAACGCAATCATTATGGGTGGTTCGGTAAAAAATGTAGATATGCGTTTGGCAAACAACACTGTCTTGAATCTTCAATTGGACAAAATTGATTGGATTGTAGAACTTGCTGCAATTTCAGGAAGATCTTTCCAAAACAAGACACAGGTGAGAGCTTATGCTGCAAAGCATTTTGCATATCAAAGTGCTTCACTTATGCCAACACCAAATGAAAAGATGCTTCACTCAGCTGTGCATAGAGCATTGCTTGAAGGTGTGAAAGAAAAGTTGGAAGTTGAAGAAGATCTAGACAAAATCGAGATTTATGAAAAGATTTTGGATAGATTGGATTGTGACTTTGAAATGATGTCAAGAACTGGCAAAGCGCTTGTCATCATTACAAGTGCAAGATTTAGACAAAGTGGACAACTTTATTTGGAAGCGAAGGGATCAAAGATTTCGTTTGCTGACAGAAAGTTGCAAGTGTATGAAGAATTTTTTGGCAGAGAAGAAATTGTGTCTCTTATTGAAAAAGAATGCAAATCTGCAAACATTTCGACAGAACACACTGCATTCAACTTTGACACAGCAAGAGAAGTTGTAGAAGAAAGAAAACCATTGGTTATTGTATAAAAAACTTCATTTTCAAAGGAGGATATTGCTATGCAATTTGAAATGGAAGAAATGGTTTATGCACTCAACATGATCAGAAGTGCGATGACACTTTGGTGTGTTGACAAAAGCAAGCCGTTTGGCGAATGTGTCAAAACTGTTTGCATCGGCATCGAAGATGACAAAAGAGTAAAGATGGCAATTGGTTATGCTTGGATGTTGCTTATGAAACAAAATTTGGTTTTGTCGAAAGATTATGTAAAAAACGCAAGATCAAATTATACTTACACACAAGATTATCTCGACATGAAAAAGAGGATTTTGGGCGCAGAAGATGCAAACATTGAAGAATATCAATTTTTCAAGGTGCTTAGAGATTGCTTGGCACACGATGATTTGTCTTCGCCTGACAGAAAAACTTCTTATGGTTGGGAAAACGGAGTGGTTTATTGTGGTTTCAAAGCAGAATTTGCTTGCAGAGATGGAAGCAAAAAAACTTTGGATCTCAAAATTTCGACAGAAGATATTTATGGATTGGTGTGTGAAAGATATTTGGGCATCAACAATTTGCCAGATGTTGTCAACGAATATGAAATTCACGAAAGGGATATCGAAATGGCAATGTGCTTCGGCAGACTTGACTTTTCGCAGTTGGACAAATATTTTGTGATCAAAAATGAGCCAGGCAACCTTGATCCACATCAAGTTGAAACAATCAAAAACTATTTGTATCAAGGACAATTTTTGCAATCGTCTGTGGGCAGAATCCCTAGATGTGCACTCGATGCATTTGCTTTGAATGCACCACACAGAAACAATGTGCAAAACAACCTTGATATGTCTGATATGTTGGTGCGTATGATTGGCACGGTTTACAATGATCAAAGCATTTCGTGTGGACAATACGAAAATGACATTTATCAAAACGAAGATTTGCCAAGAGAAGCTAGAATAAGAATGTTGTCATTCTTTGCTGACCCACGATTGGTTGATTATGCAGTGGGTTCGGCATTGATTTTCAACGAACTTACAAACATCGACATTACACAAGGACACCCAGAACTTATGGAAAACATTCAGGGTGTTGATGCAAGAGTGTTGAGAAATGCTCTTACTCATGGTTTGTATTATTTTGACCATGGCACAAATTTGCAGTTGCATGCTGAAAGAGGTTCGAAAAGAGTGGCAGAGCATGTGGCTTCTGTAAACTTCTATGACCTTTGTGACAACATTCAAAACATTGTGCTTGGCAAAGAAGAAAAACAAAACATGCCACACAAAACTTTGCAACAACTTTATGAAGAAGTTGAAGGCAAAAAAGGAAACGGAAAAGAATAGTTTGGAGAGGAAATGATACATTCGTGCGCTGGAGGAATTGTTGCAGACAACAAAAAAATGGATTTTGCCAAAGTTGAAGTTTTGGCTGATGGCAAAGTGTGTTGGTATGTGACAAATATTCCACTTTTGAAAGAAGGAGATTTTGTAAGTGTGCCTTATGGCGTGCTTGATACTCCAACAAAAGCAAAAGTGATCAGAGTGGACAAGAATGTTTCAAATCAAGTCGCTCCAATTTCAGTTTCCAAAGCAAAAGAAATTTATGGCATTTGGAGTGAATGATGAAAGAATGGATTTTGGTCACCGGTGGCGCTGGTTATATTGGGACAAATGTCGTAAACTTGCTTGCAAGGGCCGGCGAAAATGTGATTGTTGTGGACAACTTTTCAAATTGTGTAAGATCGCACATCGACACAGTTTGCAGGTTGCATAAAGGCAAAGTTGTTGTCAATGCAGTAGATCTTCTTGACGACTACGAAATGAAAAAACTTTTTGAAAAATTTCAAATTAAAACAGTTATTCATCTTGCTGGAAAAAAATATGTAAGCGAAAGCGAAACAAAAAAAGATTTATATTACAAAAACAACATTTTGGCAACAGATAAATTGTTGAGTTTGATTTCAAATTATGGAGTCGGAAATTTAGTGTTTTCTTCTTCAATCACAGTTTATGGAAATGCAAAAACTGTGCCCGTTGATGAGACTGCACCATTTCAACCAATTTCATATTATGCAGAAACAAAAGTTGAAGGCGAAAAAATGATCAAAAGCTGGACAAATCACACAAACGGGGCGACTGCTGGCATTTTGAGATTGGCAAACCCTGTTGGCGCTGGCCCATTTATGCTTGGCGACGAAAATTTGTCTGGCATGAAAGCAGTTGTGCCTTATCTAGTGGATTGCGTGCTTGATGGAAAGTCTATCACAATCAACGGAAATACACACGCCACAAAAGATGGCACGGCAATAAGAGATTATGTGCATGTTGAAGATATTGCTGCGGCATTTGTTGCTGCTTGTGCATTGGATAAAAATGGACTTGAAGTTTTCAACATTGGCAGAGGTGGAGAAGGATATTCGGTCTTGGATCTCGTCAAGACAATTGAAGGGGTCGTTGGCACGCCACTCACTGTTGAGTTTGGCCCAAGAAGGGACGGAGATGTTTCTGTTTTTGTGGCAAACAATCAAAAGATGAAAGATGGCTTGAAAGTTTTGCCAACAAGAGATTTGGAAGAAATGGTAAAAAGCCAATACGAATTTTCAAAAAACTTGAGACATGAAAAGTAGCAGTTGCTACTTTTTTTCTTGCAAAACGGGGTGGTTTGTGATATTCTTTAGTTGAATTTATGGACAAAAAACGACTCAAAATTTTTAATGCTCGACCAATCTTTTATGGATTTCTGGCTTTGATGTTGGCATTGTGCACAGCAAGGTATGTTTTTTGTGGGAATTTGAAGTATATTATCTTGGATTTGGTCTTGATTGTTGCGTTTGTGGGATATTGCATATTTTTCAAAAACTATAAAATTTTGGCAATTGTTTTATCTGTTTTTGTGTTTGGCCTTGGCTGGCATTTTGTCGGACAGGCGACATTCAAACCAAATCAATATGAGCAGGTTTGTCAAATCGCTGCAAGGGTTTGCGATGATATTGAAACAAATCAATACAACCAAGTCGTTGTTTTGAAAGATGTAACCATCAATGGCAAAAAAGAACACAATCTGCAACTTACAATTTCAAACACTTACGAAAATCAACTTGAAGCAGGTGATTTGATTTGTTTTGAAAGTTATGTAGAGTCAGCACAACTTTTTGAACTTGAAAACTTCAACAATTCGTTTCATCGCAAAAAGGTGCTTTATGTTGCAAAAGTTAAGTTTGATGATGTGACAATCCTTGGAAAGAAGTTGACTGCCGATGAAAAAATCAGATTGAAAATCAAAGAAGCATTGTTTGAAAACATGGGCGAAGAAAACGGAGCAGTGGCTTATGCTGTTTTGTTTGGTGACAAAAGCAATGTTTCAAGTGATGTGATAAGCACCTACAAAAATGCCGGCATCATTCACTTGTTGACTGTGTCTGGTTTGCATGTAAGTTTTTTGATTGCGTTGCTTGGCTTTGTTTTGAAAAAACTCAAAACCAAAGGTTGGGTCAACTTTTTGATATGTTTGACATTTTTGTTGTTGTATGCGTGGTTTTGTGGATTTTCTCCATCTGTTGTCAGAGCAGGAATAATGGGGTTGGTGCTTCTTGCAAGCACGCTTACAGGAAAGTGTTATGACAACTTGACATCGGTCGGTTTTGCAGGCAGTTTGATTTTGGTCTGTTCGCCTCTGACAGCACTTGATGTTGGCTTTCAAATGAGCATTTTTTGTGTGATTGCAATTTTTGTGCTTGCTCCGGTGTTGACAAAAGTGTTTAGAAAAGTTTTGCCAAAAGCAATTGCAGTTTCGATGGCTGTTTCCATTTCGGCTACGGTTGGCATTTTGCCTTTTTCTGCAAAGATTTTTTCAACATTAAATTTGCTTTCTGTTTTTGCAAATTTGATTGTTGTGCCACTCTTTTCAGTTGTTTATCCTCTGCTTTTTGTGTCTGCATTTGTTGTGGCAGTGTTGCCATTTATGGGATTTTTGCTGAAAATTTGCAATTTTTCGTTTGATTTTATTGAAACCGTTTCAAGTTTCTTTGCACAAACAAGTTTGAAATTTAATCTTAAACCACTAAGCATCTTTGCTTCGGCATTATTTATGTTGGGGCTGTTTTTTGTCGGCAGATTTTTTATGACAAGCAGAAAAACAAAAATGTTGTGCTGTGCCATTGTTTTAGTGCCGGCTTTTGTTTTGATGGGGTGTGGTGACAATTGGTTTTCTGCAAAATCCACCATAGCTTGTGCATATCAATATGGAAATTCTGTTGTTTTGATTACCAACAAAGCAAAAGAAAGTGTTATAATAGATATGGCAGGTGAAACTTTTGTTGATCGGTTTGCCGATTCGGTTGGGGTTTCA
This sequence comes from Candidatus Caccovivens sp., assembly GCA_045650745.1. GTDB lineage: Bacteria > Bacillota > Clostridia > Christensenellales > UBA1242 > Caccovivens. The sequence continues at coordinate 11,395 of JAZRRN010000041.1, read as the reverse complement.
AAAGTTTCGACAATGTTTCTTGTGCAAAAAGATGATTTGTTTTATGATCAGCAATGGAAAACTTTTGGTGTTGAAAACATTGTCAGGTGTGACAGAATGCAAGGATTTGACGAAGAGGTTTTGGTGCAGAAAAACAAAACTTCAAGGATTGGAAATTTTGTTTTTAGATATGTAGAAATCGAGCAGGAAGTTGTTGGGCTCGAACTTCAATTTGATCAAACAAAATTGTTTGTGTTTGCAAAAGGCAAGGGTGTAAAAAGTGAGATTGCTCAAGCTGTTGCACAAGAAAATTATGACATTGTGATGATTGGCAAAAATCAGCAAATTTCACAATATTTTGACAAAAAATGCAATATTTTTGGTTTTTATAAAGAAGAAAATGTAGATTTTAGTTTTGCAGAACAAGGAAATGTTTGTTGCAAAATTTCAAATGGAAAAATGAGTAGGAGGTGTTTGGATTGAAAACATTAAAGGCAAAATTGCAAAAGAAGGTTGATGTTTGCTATTTGATTCAGGGTGAAGATGTTTTGTTGTATGACAAAGCGTTGCAAATGATAAAGCAAGCGTGCAAACTCGAACTTGAAGAATTTAATTTTCTTGTTTTTGATGAGGATTCGTTTAATGGCGATGCTGTGATTGACAGTTGTGAAACTTTGCCTATGGGCAGTGACAAAAAGGTTGTGTTGTTGAAGAATGTGACAAAGTTTGATGCCAAGTTTAAGGAAAAACTTAAAGCATATCTTAAAAGTCCGGTTGAAAGCACATGTTTGGTTATTTTTGACTTTTTCAACAAATTTGATTTTATCATCAGTGAAAAAGTTTCGGCAAAACGACTTGATGACAAGAGTTTGAAACTTCTTATCGAAAGCGAACTTGCAGAGCGTGGCAAAACGATCAGAGAAGATGCTACGCAACAATTGATCGAATCGTGCTGCAACTATTATTCGTTGATCAAAAACGAAGTGACAAAACTTTCTGCTTGTGTTGATGAAGTGATCACAACAAAAACAATTGAAGAGTTTGTCAGCAAAGAAACAGAGTTTGCTGTTTACGAACTCACAGATGCTCTTTCTAGAAAAAATGCAGAAAAAGCCGTTTCTTTGTTGAATTTGATGGAAAAAGACACAAAAACTTTTGCACTTGTGCTCAATCATTTTAGAAGATTGTTTTTTGTGGCAGTTTCAGATATGCCAGACAAAGAATTGAGCGAAATTTTGGGTGTCAAAGAGTTTGCTGTTGTCAAGGCGAGAGAATTGTCTAAAAACTTTTCGAAATTGCAACTTAAAAACATTTACGAAATGCTCAATGATGTGGATTTTTATATCAAAAATGGACAAATGCAGATTGAAAACGCATTATATTATTTGATTTTTGGAATTCTTTATTGTTAATATAATTATATAAAGGGGGAACGACTATGAACGCAGAAGAAATAAAACAAGAGTTTTTGGAAATTTTTTATGACAATATAGAAAGAGATGGCAGTGAAGAATTGCTCAATTATCTTGAAAAAACCGATTTTTTTACAGCGCCAGCATCATCAAGATTTCATTCAAACTTTGAGGGTGGACTTTGTTTTCACAGCATTTGTGCCTACAAAAGATTTTTGAGTTTGGTGCAAAGTGAGTTTGGAGAAAACTGGCAATCTACAATTTCTGCAGAAAGTGTGGCAATTATTGCACTTTTGCATGATATTTGCAAAACAAATTATTACACAACAGAAATGAGAAATGTCAAAGTTGATGGACAATGGGTGCAAAAACCTTATTACAAAGTCGAAGACAGTTTGCCATACGGACACGGCGAAAAGTCAGTTTATATGCTTTCTGGGTTTATGAAACTTTCAAGAGAAGAGGCGATGGCTATCAATTGGCATATGGGAGCTTTTGACGAAAGAGCAAAAAGCAATTCTATGATCTTGAAAAATGTGTTTTTGAAGCATAAAATCGCATTTTTGTTCCATTTGGCCGATTATATGACCACTTATTTAGACGAAGAAACCATTGAAAACTAAAGTTTGACTATTTTAGATCAAGAAATGTCGATTTTGATGTCGATATTTCTTTTTTTTCGGCACAAATATCGCGATTTTTTGCATTTTTTTAACTTGGGGGTATTGACAGTTTAGGGGGTTTAGGGTATAATATTCACATCAAATGGAGGTGTTTTAGATGAGAATCGGAACAATTGACTTGAACTCAAACGAAATTAGCGTTGTTGACTTTCAACACTTGTGTGCTGACGCAGGTAGTTATGATGCTTCAACTGGCCTTGGAACTTTTGACTTTAAGGGTGGTAAGGTAGTATTTATTGATGCTGCTGGCACAAAGGTTGCATATTATCTTTCTGGCAGAACAGGCACAACAACAGCAAAGTTTGTTTGTGGCGCAAAAGTAGAAGCTGGAAAGCTTAGCATTGCAAAATCATATTCTTCTTCTGGTGCATTTGTTGGACTCACAACAAAAGATGATGCAGAAAGAGATGCTCTTAAGGGCGCTTTTGACAAAATTGACTTTACTGCAGCAAAAGCAATCTATGATGCAAACAAAGATGCAACAAAGCCAGCAATCTATGAAATCCAAACTCCACCTGCAAAAGGAAGCAAGGACCATGGACTTGCTTGCATCGTTGTAGGAAAACACCCAACAAAAGTGGGCGAAAAGTCAGTATATATCATCAATTTGCCAAAAGTTGATGTAGAAAGAATGGATTTGTCTGATGCAGCTAAGATTCTCGCTGCTGGTGGAATTGTTGTAAACCATGCTGTTGTAGATAAAACAGGTGTTATCAAAGCATATGTTTATCACGAAGTAACCAAGAAAGGCACTTCAGCATATGAAGTTTCTGGCAAGCCATTGGAACTTATAGATCCAAATCACAGCAGCGCAGACAACCTTAAAGCGTTTGTTGATGGAAAATATGGCACTGGAAAAGTTAAAGCAAGATCAGAAGCTGCAGTTATGTTGAAAGATGCAACACACAAAACAGCAGGAATTGTGAAATGTGCTACAATTCTCACTTTGGCATTGGTTTTTCTCGGAGGAATTTTCTCGGCAGTGTTCTTCCCAATCAAAGCTCACAACGAAAAGGTTGCAGCAGAAAAAGCTGCTTATGTAATGACAGTAAACAACTATCAGGGTAAAGAATCCGAGGCGTATGCTTTTGGTCAAGCACAAGTGGACAAGATGCTTGAAGGAAAGACAAGTTTGTTTGGGGTTCAACAAACATCTGCAACAAACCACACTATCACAGCTGCTGACATTGAAGCTGTGCTTCAAACAAAATTGCTTGATTATTATGCAGTTGATTATGACAAACTTACAGCAGACGATTTGGCAAAATACACACAAGAATATTACAAAAAAGTTGTTGAAGGTGGTGCTACAAGAGTTGGCGAAATCGTTGCTCAATATTTGATTGACAACGGTGTTTCAGTTGCATCAAGAGGAAGTGTAAATGATGCAGTTGTTTACAACTTTGTATATCCAAACGTGAAAGCTAGCGTGCCTACATCAATTGTAGATGTAAATGCAGCTCTCACTCAATTGAAAGCTGCTGGCTACACAGATGAAGAAGCAGTAGATTGGATTTCTCACTATGAAATGGGATTTAAAAATGTTGCAAACAACCACATTTCATCAAATATGACATACATCAACGGCGTTGGCGAACCAATTGTTATTGATGCAAACGATCCAGAAATCCTTAATGCAGTAAGAACTGCAATCGGAACAAATGGTCAAGTTGAAATGGTTTTTGCAAACATCGAATCTGGCGACAAAGTTTTGTATGCACTTGAAGCAATTTCACAAGGACAATATTCAAAACTTTACAAGATTGACATTGATGATGCTGTTGAAATTGCCACACAAGACGATTTGAAAACAGCTATTGAAGATGCCGAAGTTTCTACATTTACAGAAGCAGAAAGTCGTTTGGCTTCAGCGAACAACGGAAAAGGTTGTGCAAAAGGTATTGCAAGAGAATTTAAAAACCTTACAGAAAAAGGCCTTGATGCACACTCAATGTATGTTGCAGCAAAAATGGTTGATGGAAAGATGGAAACAGTTAAGATTTTTGTTTGTGTAAACGCAAACAACGAAATCGTTATTGTTGAACAAGTTGGTGACATTGTTGAAAAAACAAGCAACGCAGTTTCTCCAGAAGATATGATCGCAACAAGCGTGTTTGCTTCTTACCAAGCTCCTGGCACAAGAGTTGACAGAAAAGGCAATGGTTACACAATTCACGAAGGAAATGTAGTGACTCAAGCAGACGCTGCTGCAGTGCTTGCAACAACAGCTGCTGATTACACAAAATAACAAAAAATAAAAACAGGTCAATTTGACCTGTTTTTTTTTGTTGCTACTTTTGTTGGTTTGATTTTTTGTTGACCTTTTTGAACAACCAAAGATAAAACAATCCAATCATTCCACCAATAAAGGTGCTTGTCATGTTTAAAAAGATGTCTGACATTTGCACCGATCTTGGCACAGGGAGAATGAATTGCGAAAGTTCGACAAACATTCCGGCAAAGAATCCTATGCACAAAAGGAGAATGAGTTTTGAAAGAAAGGTTTTGTTTTTGCTTTTGTATGTGATAAATATGCCAAGTGGGATAAACATAAGTATATTGATGATTGCATCAAACAGAGTGATGTGATCAAAATTCCAATTTATAGGTTTGTCGCACCATTTTCCCGCAAAATCGGGTTTGATTGAAACGGTTTTCCATGTGCAATGTGTTTGAAACCATACTCCACACAAAAGAAGTGCAACATACAGCACAAACAGGATTGAAAGTGTCCAATTGAAAACTTTTTTGTTTTTGATGAAAAGGATTGCCAAGGGCACAACAAAAAAGAAAACTGCGCCAAGTGACAAAACGAGTGGGGTGCTTATTTGCATAAAACCTCCAATTTTTGACTGTTTTTATGTTTTTATTATAGTTTTTGCAAACAAAAGTGTCAAACAAAAAAACACCACAAGGGTGTTGGTGCAGGAAATGGGATTTGAACCCATAAGAGGTTGCCCTCACAAGCATCTGAAACTTGCGTGTCTGCCATTCCACCACTCCTGCATAGTGATGACAATATTATAAAACGAGAAGGGGTAGTTGTCAAGAGAATGGGCTTGTTCTGGCATCAAAAAAAGTCGACAAATGTCAAATTGTCTATTGAAAAAAGGGCGTAGGTGTGATAAAATATAATTATGGAAAACAAAATCGAACACAAAATAAAACTTTATACGACAGTAGAGTCTGTCCCACAAATGTATAAGTATGATCTTGAAAGGGTGATTGAAGAATGTCCATTTATCCACAGTGATCAAATTGGCGCAATCATTGATCCTTACGATGACAAAAAGGCCATCTGTGTTTTTGACGAATATGGCAACATTTGTGGCTTTGCATGCATCATTGTTGAAGATCACGGGGTGTATTTGTCTGAACTTTTTGTCGAACCACATGCTCAAAACAAAGGCAGAGGCAGTGTGCTTCTTGATGCAGTGAGAATTTATGCAAAAAAGAATGGCAAAGAAGACATTGCCTTGGCTGTTGCTGAAAACAATGTGCTTGCAAGAAGATTGTATGAGAGAAAGGGTTATTTGTATAATTCTTACAGTGGCAAAGGTGGCAGAGCAATTATGAGAAGATTTGTGTCTAGTGGAGTGCAAAATCTTGGAATGGTTGTTTACAAACTCGAAAAAGCTTTTGGCGCTGGAAATTGTGCAAAAGGTTTGCAAACATTGAGAGAAAGCAGAGATTTTGGCATTTTTGCAGACATGATGCTTTCGGAAGGTGCAGAAGAAAGGATCGCAAAAACAATTGACTCAAAACTTTTGGAAGCGGCATGTGTGCTTCAAGATGGCATGAAGGGCGAATATGACAGATTTGTTGTGCATTCGCTCAAAAATGGCAGATATGACTATCTTTTGAGGGAAGAGCAAAAGCAATATGCACAATTGTTGCAATATCCTCAAGATGCATACGAAAACATTGCATTGATTGTTGAAGCGGCAAAAACTTGCAGAAATGATGATATCATCAGAGAAACAATGAAAATTGAAGAATTGAACGAAAGAAAAGAAAAAGACGGTAAAGGTGGAAAATAAAAGAAGAGCAAAATTGCTCTTTTTTTTGTTGTCAAATATTTTTTGATTTGTGGTTTGTGTGATATAATATCGTTGTTATGAGCAGAGAAATTGTTGATATTTTTGATATAAGTTATGAAGGTGCTGGCGTTGGCAAAATTGATGGGCAAGTTGTTTTTGTGCAAAATGCTTTGCCAGGCGAGCAAGTGGAAATTGAAATAGTTAGGCGTGGATCAAACTTTATGATTGGCGAAGTTTGCCAAGTTTTGAAATCAAGCGAATATCGCGTTGTGCCAGAGTGTCCATATTATGAAATTTGTGGTGGCTGTTGTTTTCAACATTGCGACGAAGATGCAGAAGAGCAACTTAAAGTGCAAATTTTGAAAAACGAAATCAAAAAAGCAGGATATGTTGGTGAGATTGATTTTGTTGACAGTGACAAAAGATTTGGATATAGAAACAAAATCAAACTTGATGTGCAAAACGACAGGCTTGGGTTTTACAGACAAAAAAGCAGAGAGTTTGTCGAAATTGATCAATGTCTTTTGGCAGATGACGAGATGAATGAAGCACTTGTTGATGCAAGAGAATTTTTGCACAGCAACAAATTTAGATTTGCAAAAAGTGTTTATGTGAAGAGGGTTGAAGATGACATTGCAATCGTGTTTTTGTTTGCAAAAGAAGATCCACAATCGCAGAAAAACTTCAAAAATATTGATATTTTGCAAAAATATGCTGTTTATTTTGCGTTTGGCGAATATTTGGAAAGCAACGACACAAAAGTTATGGGTATAAATGCTTATAGAAAATTGGAGTTTAATTATCAAGATCACAAGTTGCAAGTCAATGTTGCTGGATTCAATCAAGTCAACAATTTTGTCGCAGACAGATTGTATGAATATGTTGTCGAACTTACACAAAACAAGCGTGTTGTCAATGCATATTCTGGACAAGGCTTTTTGACATATCTTATTTCAAATCAAGCAAAATTTGTTTACGGGATCGAATATCAACTGGCTGCACACAAGATGGCGGAAAAAGTCAAAGAGTGGAATGAGAACTACAAAATCACCAACATTTGTGGAAAGGTTGAAGATGTGTTGCCACAGGTTATGCTTAGGGATCGCATCGACACGATTGTGCTTGACCCTGCAAGAGATGGCTGTCACAAAAATGTGCTTGACACTATTATGAAAAATGGTATAAGAGAAATAATATATATATCATGTGATTTTGCGACTTTGACGAGAGATTTGGGCGTTTTGGGCGAGGATTATGAGATTGTTGAAGTCACAGTTTTCAATATGTTTCCGTGCACAGCAAACATGGAAACAGTTGCAATTTTGCATAGAAAGAGCTGATGTTTTTTCGGCTCTTTTTTTGTTGTTCTAACCTGCGAAATTTGTCGCATAAAATAATTAAAAAATTTTAACTATTCTCGTTGACAATTTTTTTGCGTTGTGATAAAATTTATTTTGTAAAAATAAGAGGGGTTTTATGCCCTTTTTAGAAGTTGCTTAGGGGAGTTTGAATTGAAGTTTAAGGCGAAAAATTTGATCTGTATAGCAATTGTGCTTGTGGCAATGTTTTCTGGCTATTTGGTAGGCAGAATCTATGTTGACAGCATTCAACCAGCACCAATTGTTGCAGCGTCAGAATCTGATCTTCGTGAAAATGATGAAAAGGTTAAAGAGCTTGTAAAGAAAGCTGATGGTGGTGCATTGGTTTCTTCTTTTTCTGCTGTCGAACTTTATTTGATCGCCGAATACAAACTCAATACGGCTGAGGCCTTCTCTAAACAAATGCTTGGAACTGTTTTCGCAGCTGGTTTGGTTGAGCAAAGTCAACAAACAGACAAATTGAAAAGAGATGGCAAACTTATTTCAAACAAATATAGCCCTGGTGGTGGAATGGCACCAACAATTTGTTCGAGAACAGTTTATGACTATTCAACAAAAGTTGCAAAGGTAAACAAAAACGGAACAATCACAAACAAACAAGTGATGGGGCAATATACTGCATCATTCAAAGATGCTGATTGGGTTTCTTATGATGAAGCTGCTTATGCTGAAGCTTTTGCCACAGCAGCAACAACTCCAAACCCATACATCATTTCTTCAACAACTTGTGTTGGAGCAGATGTGTCAGCTGTTTCAAAAACTGCAGATGGAGATTATACTTTCACAATCAAAATGTCAGGCGATATGCTTACATTGGCAGCGCTTTATTATTCAAAAGAAATTGAATTTTCAAGTGGAAGAGGAATGCCAAAATGGGTTTCTCTTGAAATGACAGTTGTTGTAGGTGAAGATTTCAACTTCAAAACAATCAACTATATCGAAAAATACAAAGTTATGCAAACGGGTATTGGTTGGGTGACTGTTGTAGACACATTTGAAGATATCTACAATTTTGATTTGGCAACTATGCCAACAATTGAGGAGGTGTGCGCATGAGAAAACCTGCTCAAGGAAATTTTGTGACAAAAGTGTTTAAGACATTTACTCTTTACATTTTTGTAACATTGTTTATGTTTTTTGGATATGTTCAACTTTTTGGAGATGTGAAACCTCCAGTGCTCGAACTTCCTTCTGGCGATGCAGGTGCAGAAGACGAAGGCAAGTTTGGTGCTTTTGTTGAAAGTTTGATGACATTTCAAAATGTGGTTGCAGAAGATTTTACAATTGCATTTGATGGCGAAGAAATTGATTTTGCAATCAGTGGAGATGCAGCATTCAATCTTGCAAACAGCAGATTGTCTTGCGATTTGGATTTGACTTACAACGGCTATACTTTTGATGTTGGCATTGTTTATGTTGATCCAGAACTCTATTTGACTTTGGAAAACGAAACTTACAGATTTGACTTGTCTGAAGAAGTTGATGCTGCAACAGGCACTCTTGACGCAACAAAAATTTTGGGGCTTGTGGCAAAAGTGGTTGGCATCGACACAAGTTTTGTTGATTCGATTGGTGACTATCTTGGCATTGATTTTGCAAACCTTGATATGACATCACTTATGGGACAACTTAAAATTGAAGAAGAAGTTGTTGTAAACAACGAAAAAGATCCAACTGATGATCAAATCAAATTTACAATCAACTTTGGAAGCATTATCGAAGCAAAGATTGAATGTGATGATCAATACAACATCACTTCTGCTATTGTTAGAGATATTCACCTTGGCAAAGCAGGGGTTATCAAAGTTAAGCTTCCTAGCGTGGAAATGAATCAAGCATCAATTGCTGACAGAATCCAAATCCCAACAGGAGATGACATTGTTGATATGTCTGGGGCAACAGAGTATGTTGGTTATGCAACAAACTTGTTTGCAAACGATTTTGTAGAAGCAGATGCAACAATCACAGTTGGAGGCAAAAACTACAATGCTTCACTTTTCTATGACAATTCGGTTCAACCAAGAGTAAAACTTGTTGCAAATGTCGAAGGCATTGATGTTTCAATTGCTTATCAAGGCAAAGTTGTTTATGTTGATGCAGAGGGTTTGAAACTTTCTTTTGATGTTGAAGATTTTGAAAAGTGGGAAACAAAAATCAATCAAATCTTCGAACATCAAACTTCAAAAGATGTTGCAACTTTTGTAAAAGAATATGCAAACAAGTTGTTTGGTGTTGAAGAAGAAAATTTTGACATCAAGCAAGATATCCTCAACATTTTGGGAGTTTCGTTTGAAAATGTTGATGGTGTCAATGATTATCTTCCATCTTCGACTCAACAAACAGAAAACAGTTTTGTTATGAGTTGGGACAACAGTTTGAATATTCAACTTGTTGCGGCAGAACAACAATTGACTCAAATCAACGCACAATATCAAAACAATTTGGCAACAATCACTTTTGTTGTTGCAGATCAAGGTTTTGACATTGTTGGACAATATTACAACATTTCAAATCTTTTGTCAGTTGCAGATGTTGTAGACCAAGTTTTGACAACAAAGCAAGTTGCTGGACAAATCTCTGCAACAGTTTCAGGCGTTGAAGTTGTTGCTGACTATGTTGCTGATTTTGCAGCAGAAATCAAGGCGCAAATTTCACTTGATATGTTTGGCGAAGACATTGCTGTTTATGTAAACGGAAGCAAAGTGTTTGTTAAGGTTGGCGAAATCGTTGTTGAAGCAAACATCAACGAAGGCGAATCTTACCTTGCAAAGATTGATGAGATTTTTGAAACTCAACTTTCTGGCAAACTTGCAGGTGGCACACAAAGCGTGCCTGTTGAAATCACTGAAATCGTTGCATTGGTTGAAGAAGTGCTCAACACAATCAAATTGTATGAAGCAGAAGGCGTGATCGCAGTTGTCGAATATATGGCACACAAGATAGCGCTTTCACAAAACGAAAATGTGTTGACAATTGGTTATATAAATGCTGACATCGTGGCAAATGTTACTTTGGCGGCATCTGAAAAAGAAATCTTAATGCCAACAGCAACTGATGATTTGTCAGATGTTTTGGCTAAGATTGAAAACACAAAAGCATTTGCAGAAGCAAAACAATATGCATTTGTTTTGAATGCAGAATTCAACAACATTGTTCTCAACGGAACAGCGTATGTTGATTTGATTAACAACAAGTTTGCAATCAATGGAATTACAATCGGACAAAACACACTCAATCTTGCATACGCAAACAATGTTGCATACATTGAATATGCAGATTTGAAACTTCAAGTTTCTGTAGATAATGTTATTGAACTTGTAGATGTGGTTATGCCAATTGTTAAGGCAAACGGACTTACTACAGAAAGCGAAGGTGCAGACCTTGCAGAAATCTTGACTAAAGTGTTTGGCGAAGATGTAAGAGATCTTACAATCAACGCAGTGCTTGAAAAGATTGCACTCACTCTTGCTGGCTCAGTAAACAATATGACAGCAGGCGTGACATTCAATGGAAACAAAGTTGTTTCGGCAAACACAACACTTACATTTGCAGACAACAACCTTGCAACAGTAAATGTAAACGCATATGATGCAAACATTACACTCACAATTGTAGACTTTGCAGAAGTTGAAATTGCAGAAGCAGAATATTACAACCTTACAACAGGCCACAAAGGCACAGTAGAAATCACAGCAACAGTAGATGGTGAAGTTGTAACAGTGGTAGCAGACGTAGAACTTCTTTTGAATAAAGATATCTATCTTAACATTTCAACAAAACTCTTTGGAGAAGATATTGAAATTGCAGTGCTCAACAACAAAGCAACAATCTCAATTGGCGAAGTAGTTGTAGGCACAGACTTCAATTCTGCAAAAGAATTGATTGACACAATAACAACAACA